>CAJTGF010000067.1 GCA_910575585.1 Clostridiaceae bacterium | reverse complement strand
ACTCATACACAGAATAACTCTTCTGGTGGTTTGTATCTTTCTTAAGTGTAGGAACTTAAAGATACCACAAATCCATACGGAAGGGTTATTTTTTTACAAAAAACTTTTTACTCACAAGTTAATTAAAACACTCTTTGAAAATTCCTAATATTTCTTCATGGGTCAGCTTCTTATAGCTGCAGGAGACAATCGCACAGGAATCTGCAATCGCTTTCAAATCCGTGTTTTCATCCACACCTAACTCCCGCAGGTTCACAGGCAGACCAATCTCCAAAATAAAATCTTCCAGCGCATTGATACCGGCACGGGCAATTTCCTCGTCCGTCTTTCCCTCCGCAGAAATTCCCCATACATTCTCAGCAAAACGCTTAAACTTTGCCAGCCCCTCCTTATAGATATGACGATAATAAACCGGATGCAGTACCGCCAGCCCAGCGCCATGATTGCAGTCTGTATAAGCTCCAAGCTGATGTTCCATCTGGTGGCATTGAAAATCTGTCCTCTTTCCCAGCTTGATGATCCGATTTTCCGCCATTGTTGCGTCCCACATAAGGTTACTTCTGGCCGTGTAGTCCTCCGGGTTTTTAACGGCCACCCGCAGATTACGGATCACATTCCGCATAAGCGCCTCGGCAATGTCGTCGGAAACATTGTCCTCGTCCGGCTCGCTGAAATAAATTTCCATGATGTGCGAAAGAATGTCAAAACTGCCGGATACCATCTGGAATTTTGGGACGCTATAAGTATAGGTCGGATCAAGCAGGGCGAACCTCGGATTGCATTTCGGATAATCACGCCCGGTCTTTATTTTCAGTTCTTCGTTGGTAATGACAGCCCCGCCATTGCACTCGCTCCCGGTTCCCGCTACTGTGACGATCACACCGAGCGGCAGAGGATCAAAATCAAAAATACCGGGACGTGCCCAAAAATCCGCCCATACATCCCCCTGATACCGGGCGGCAATGGATACTGCCTTACAGCAGTCCATAACCGAACCGCCGCCAATACCGAGGATCAGTCCCACATTGTTTTCCTTTGCCAGCCTTGCACCTTCCAGCACTTTCGCATAAGTGGGATTTGCCATAATGCCCGGAAACTCAACAATATTTTTCCCCGCTGCTTTCAAAATTGCTGTTACCTCGTCATAAACACCGTTCCGTTTAATGGAGCCGCCGCCGTATGCCAGCATGACCGTATCGCCATATCCTTTTGTCAGACAGCACAGGTATTCCTTTACACACCCTTTCCCGAAAAACACCTTCGTTGCGTTTTCAAAAATAAAATTGTTCATCTTCCTGTTCTCCTCTCTATGATTGATTTTCTGTCTGGTTTTCCCAAAATGCTACTGCCTCGTTTATCCACCCTTCCGCAACCGTTCCGGTTCCTATTCCGAAACCGTGACCGAGGCCCGGATATTTGTGAAACTCTGTGGGGATTCCAAGCGCATCCAGATTGCTCAGACGGTTTTCCATTGTCCGCCAGCTTGCAATGCCATCATTTTCCCCGACACATACAAAGGTTGGCGGGTCGCTTTCTGTATAATCGCTGTGGCCGGTATATTGCATAATAACCGCACCGGGACGGGGCAGTTCATTTCCCCCAAAAGCAGCCGGGCCATAAGAGCCAAGCCACGCCGCCATCCTTGCGCCTGCGGAACCTCCCCACACAGAATAACAATCGGTATCTACTTCAAGCTCCTCTGAATGTTCAAAAATGAAGTTGACTGCCCTCGCTAAATCTTCACAGGCTGTCTGCGCCCCGGGCCGGTAAATCAGGGCAAAAGCGTTATATCCCATTTTAGATAATTCCAGAGCGTGGGGAAAGCTGTCCTGCATTGCACCCACATACGCAAATCCCCCGCCTGCATTACAGACAGCAAATTTTTCTCCGGGATTTCCTTTGAAGAAGAATAGTCCTGTATCCTGTTTTGCAGGGTCAGCCATCTTTTCTTCATCAGTATAAATGTCATAAAAACAGGTTTCTCCTGCCGCCGCATGATCTCTTAGATAATTCGCAATCTCTACCGTCTTTTCCGGGTCAATATTGCTATACCATGTAAGCCGCAGCATCCCCAAAGTGTTCCCGCTATAATATCCACTATCTACTGGAAAAATCAGCCTGCCATACTCTCCGAAAACTGGATCAGATATAACCTCGACTATTTTTGTATCTGTTGTATACGGTTCATTTATCCTCGTTTCTGCCTGCACAATTCTTTCTGCTCCTTCGGTTTGCTGCAAAAGGCTTTCTGTTGTTTCTTTTCCAGATTCTATCTCCGCAATATTGCCAGAGGCTTTATTTGCACCGCATCCTGTAATGCAAACCAATAGACAAACAAACGCAACAGTACAAATAGATTTTTTCAATTCCATCACCTCCGTTCTGCTCTTACTACTCATATTATAAAAAAAGCAAGACCTCAAGAGAAGTCTCGCTTTGTTCATCAGTTTATACTCAAAAGTTATAACTGTTTTTCTTCTTCAATTTACAGCCATTTGTGCTGCTTCCAAGAATTTCTTTACTGTTTCTGATGGTTGCGGAGAATGGAGCAGGCCAAACGGGATACTATGCTCCCATTCAACCGGAATCACTTTCAAAAGCGGATGTACGTTAGCCCAGCCCGGAATTGCCAGCAAAACATCATTGCTGTTCTCACACCGATTGAAAGCCTCCATACTGTAAAAATCAAAATCTACAATATGTATCTGGTTATGATTCTGCCAGAGGTCATCCCGAAGCCTGTCTACATAGTTACTCCAATCCCGGCGCATTAACATCAGGTTCTCTCCATAAAGGTCTATTATTTTCAGCTTATCTTTTGCAGCAAGCCGGTGATGGATAGAAACCGCGCAGCAGAACGGTTCACGGGATAATGGAAGCCCGGCACAGTGCCGCAAATCCAGCATGGTTTCATCAAAAATACCAGCAACCACATCTATATTCTTACCGAGGTTAGCCAGAATTTCTCTGGCATTTTCCGGCGTATTCTCAAAGGGAATAATCTGGAATTTCAAATCCGGGCAATGTTCCTGTATCTTTGGCCATAGCTGCATTAAGAGCTGGGCTGGTGTCATAGGTGAGCTGCCAATCCGAATGACGCTCACATTATCCTGCATAGCGTTTTTTGCCCTTGTAATGGAATCACGGCAATACTGAATAATATATTTTACATCCTGATATAACGATTTTCCCGCCTTCGTTAAAGTCAGCCCCCTATGCGTCCGTTCAAATAATTTTATACCCAATGAGTCCTCTAAAAGATTGATCTGCTTAATAACTGCCGTTGGAGTAATATAGGACTCCTCCGCTGCCTTGTTAAAACTCCCGGCATCCGCCACACGGATAAATGTATCTAATTGTGGGTTATACATGAAATATTCCCTCCCTTGTCTTTTTTCTGTATTCGTCTCTGATCGGCAGGTTTTTCTGCCTTTCGCGGTATCATCCATGTGTGACCGAAACGTACAACACCCTCAATCCGATTCCCCTCGCACAGTTTTTGGACACGCCGCTCAGATATTCCCCATTTTTCTGCCGCTTCTTTTACAGAAATATAGTCAAGCAAATTTGCCACCTCCCATTGATATACCGTTATTATATACGGAGAAGCGAACAAACGCAAGCAAGTATATGTGTATAAAATCTGAAATTTCTTTCAAAAAAGGCTTGCTTTCACACCGAAAATGCGTAAGCTGTCACTCACAAGGCAAGCAGCCAGTACAAAAACACAAACAAAACGAAAGGTGGAAAACATTATGAAGACAGGAAAAATTACAGCAAAATTGAGGGACGCGGTTCCGGTATGCCTTATGGTAGAGGGACAGGAAGTAAAACGGTACAAGAACATTGACCTGCCAGATATGCTCAAAGAGGTGGAAATGCTGGACTTCCATTTCAATGTACCGGAGGACGGCAAAATCACTTTTGAAATCAGTTATGCGCAGGGCGTACTGCCGGAGGTATTCCCGGAGCCGAGGGCGAAAATGACGCGGGCCGAAAAGGCAGCGGCCAAAGCGGCAGCGAAAGCCGCCGCCGAGCAGGAAGCCACGGCAGAAGGAAACGCCCCGGCGGCCATGCAGGAAGCCACGCAGGAAGTAACGGCACTGGCAGAGATAAAGCCCTTCGATATAGCGGCCCTTATCGCGCCGCCCACAACCGAGGAAGCTGCACCGGAAGCAGAGCAGGAAGCCGAAGAAACCACCGAGCAGGCGGCGGAAGAATCCGAAGCCGAGGAAACCGGGAGCATGGAAATCCACTACAATGTAACCGGGCCGCGCAGAAAGGAATTGGCGACCGCAGTAGGGAATTTCATCGGCACGGCTCCGGTATACATGAAAGCCCCGACCTATGGCTTCGCGGTAAGCAATTACATCATTGACAAGAACGGAACCCTTACCGGAGAAAACAACAAGGCATTAGTGGAAGCGCTTGCCAAGCAGGGCTTCACCGCTGCATAAGACAGCAATACCGGCCCCGCTTCGGCGGGGCTTTTGCGTCCCCTGCCATAGAAAAAAGATATGTTTTAAGTATTTTAGAGCTTGCTTTTCCACCCGTGGTGTGTAAGCTGTCACTCACAGAAATAAAACATATCTTTGAGGAGGACGCGACTATGCTGCAAATATCTGAAATCGTAAAGAAAACCGAGGAAATGTTCGACTTGTTTAATGAGCATTTCTATGATAATGAATTAACCCGCCCGGCCATCACCGTATCCCCGGACGGCGGGCGCGGCGCATACGGCTGGTGCAGTATCAATGAAATCTGGAACGCCAGCGGCGAGAAGTACCGGGAAATCAACCTTTGCGCCGAATACCTTGACCGGCCCATCTTCGAGCTGGCGGCCACCCTCTTACATGAAATGGCCCACCTTTACAATCTGGTGCATGATATTCAGGACGTAAGCAACAACGGCTATTATCACAACATGAAATTTAAGGCCACCGCCGAGGCCCACGGCCTACATATTGAAAAGCACCAGAAATACGGCTGGACGGTAACGACACTGGCCCCGGAGGCGGAGGCATGGATCAAAGAAACCATAGGCGAGGCCGGTATCAATGCCAGCCGCCTGCAGGAGCTGGGAACGACCAAAGGCGGAAGCAAGAAATCCAAGAACCGCAGTATCAAATATGTCTGTCCCTGCTGCGGCACCATTATCCGGGCAACGCGCGAGGTCAATGTAATCTGTGGGGATTGCGGAGAGCCTTTCGAACGGGCATGAAAACAAAAGGCGGAGGCCGAGAGGCTTCCGCTAAATTGTTCTATGCTTGAATGAAATAAGAGTTTTTTCATGTGATACTTTTTAGCGGAGAGAAATTCTCCGCGCTTACGCCGCAAAACGGTGTTCAAATTCACATAGTCCAGCTTGCTCCCATCTTAGCGAGCGGCGAGCTATGTTTGTCGGGCTTTCTTGCCACAGATAAGAAAAGTTATTGCATGGCGGCAAAGCCCGCAGAATAAGGCTTTTTCGGGCAAGGCAGAAAAATAGCCCTCCAAACCGGAAGGCTTATGTTGTATGAAATGTTGTTCCTTTTGACATCTGGTCTTTCGCTTTCAGTTCCTCCGTCACCTCCTGCGACTTTGCCATCTCCGACACGATCTGCTCCATCCTGCCCTGCGCCTCCTCCTGCGTTTCCTTCAGGTGCTGGTTCATCTTCCCTTGCGTCAGCAGGCTTAAGAATATCCCGTAATGCTGCTCCTTCAGGTAATTCCGGCGCAGTGAGCCGTACTTCCCAACGTGTGTTTCCGGTTCGTCCGGCACGGTGATGTCCGGCAGAAGGTATTCGCCCTGTCTGCTGTATGCTATCTCTCTCATCATCAAACCCCCTTTCCGAAGTGCTGTTTTTTTCTTTCTCGCCTTCATTATACCTGCCTGCATTTCCCCCTGCAAATGTGCGGTTCCTTCTTTTTTCCTCTTTTTGCAGTTTCAGGATGGTGTCGGAGATTTCCCCCAACGCCATTTCCGCCACGTCGCTGGTGGCTGTGCCGAAGATGTTCACAAGCTCCGGCGTATTGAAGTCCGTGATATTTCGGAAATCGTCTTTATCCAGATAGGTTTCCGTGTCTATGCCGCACCGCACCATTACCATATAGGCAATGCTGCTTGATAAAAGGCTCTTTGCCTGCACTTCCACACTGTACTCGTCCAGTTCCTCTAAAAAGCTGTCCTTTCGGTAATCCAATATATCCTTTAAATAGTCTGCGATGTTGTCATCGGCTGCGTTCCCCGCCGCCTCCAGTATGGTTCCCGCAAAGTCTAACATTTCCCCGGACACGCCGAAAGCATTTGCAAGGGTTTCCTGCACGTCCTGCCTGTATTTCTCCCCTACCTCCCACAAAGGCACGGGGCGCACCAGTCGGCGGTAGCGTCCCTCCTGCGTGTCGGAGATGTCAAAGTAGTGTTTCAGGCGCATGGTTTTCGCATTTTTGTCAATGACCGCAATCCCTTTGGAATCCCGCTTCACCCAACGCCCAAACTTCCGGTTCCAGTCCTCCATCTGCAAGACTGCGGCAGCGTCGGGACGCTGCACATGGACTAAGAGCTGCTCGTCAAAGGGCAGGCGGTAATTGCGACAGGAGGAACGAAGGAACGCCATCCAGTTTTCCGGCGTTGCCGTCACTTCCTTTACGGCTTCTGCGTACAGCTCCGTGATAACGTCAAATCTCTTTTTTGCCAACGTGCCTCTCCCCCTATCTTTCCCGTTCCTTTTCCTTTTTCCTTGCTGGCGGGTATTTCTCCTGAAATTCCTTTACCGTCCGGCGGCAGCTTAATCGGCTCATGGGTGATAATGCTCCCGAAGTGGTTCACCATGATTCCCCTTGCAATCTGCACCGGATCGCCGCCTCCGTCATCATCGCCCCGCACCTCATACAGATACAAGCCTTTCGGCACCGTCTCCCGTTCTATGCGGATGCCCGTGAACAGCGCAGGCTTGTCAAGCACCGTGATTTCCTCAAAATGTTCCTCCATTGCGTTATATCTCGCCATAACTGCACCTGCCTTTCCCTCTATACCTCGCCGCCGCCCAAAAACGTGATAACCTTGTTTGCCTTCACCGCTTTCTGAATCCCGTTTATCATCACAATCTCCGCCACGGAAATGCCCGGCAGTGCCAGAATATCGTCCATCGTCATGGCAAGGATTGCTTTTTCATCGCTAAATCCCGCCTCCATCAGCTTTGAGAGGGAACGGACATATTTATTGTTCATCTGCGCCATAAATTTACCTACCTTTCCATATTTTTATTTTTCTGTGGCTCTGCCTGCACTGGCTCATAGGTTGCCCCGCTCTGCTCCATGCGCTCGGCAAACTCGCAGATATGATATAAATTACTGCCAATCTCGCTATGGTACTCGTCAATGAACCTGCAAACACGCTCATTCTTCTCGCCCCATCCGGTCGTAATGAGAATCTTTTCCCCGTCCGGGATGCGGAACAGCTCTTTGTAGTGCGGGTCAATAAAGCGTATGCCCTGCCTTGCCTTTTTCATGTGGCTGTCCAGCCATTCTTTTACATAGCAGAAGCAGTAGAAATTATAATCCCCCTTTATAGGGTTGCACCGTATCAGATAGGCGTGTTTCTCCGTATCCACACGGAACCCGTACTCCGTACCACAATTCCCCGGAAATGCGCTGTCGGGGTAATTTCCTGCATAACTGCTCATTTTACTTCGGCTCTCCAAAAGCCCGTATTCTTCAGAGCGCAGGGCGTTAATCACATCGTCAAACTCCACCTGAAATTCCCCTGTTTTCAGCGTCTGCCTGTGTTCATTCCATGTGGTGTGAAATTCATTCCCCCGGCTCCCAAAATCGCCCCGGAGATACCCGATGCTCCCGGTCTGCCCCTGAATCTGCATACTCTGTTTGTAGGTGTATTTCTGTTCCTCCTGCGCCATTGCCCGGATTTCCATATCAGCGTTCCTCCCTTCCGCCTGCTTTTTTCTGTTTGTGGGAAATATCCTTTAAATACTTCCCATAGTCCACTGCGTCACGCAGCACGTCCTCCACGGACTGGTAGCGGCCATCCCGCAGGTTCTTCTCCACCCATTCATACACCCGGAAGTCAGAATGGAACACCGCCTTTGCAACCTCGTTCACCATGCGGAGCGAATTGTCATCCCGGAACAGCCTCACCAGTGCGTCCGCCACTTTTCCCTCACCGTTGTGCAACTGCACTTTTATGTCTGAATATCCTTTGATATAGACCTTTTCCGGTGGCTGCGTGATTCCTATGCTCCCCAGCACATCCGCCAATTCCTGCGTCGGGAACTGGATCGCTGCGCTGCTGTCCCCGTATGTTACGGTTGCCGCCAGACGATAGCCGCTGTCCGGGTTCCTCTGCGCCGCTTTTTCCTCCTTCTGCTCCAGATACAAAACCTCGTCCATTGCCCGCTGGCACAAATCCTTTGTCGCTTTTAAAAGGCTGTCCGTATAATGCCCCCAAAAGTAATCCGTCTGTCCCTTGCACTCCCATGTGACAAAGGAATTGGGGTTCTTCATGTTTACGCCCAAAACAAACTCCGCATTTCCCACGGGGATGGATGTCGTGATGACAAACCCCGCATTGGTTCTGAAACTGTCCATTCAACGCACCTCCATGTCCTTATTTTTATTCTGATTCTGATTCGGGGCAGCTTTCGCCGCCTCCTGTTTCTGGATTTTGGCAAAGCGTTCCTTTGCCCATCCCGGCAGACACTCCGGCTTTACTTCGCCCTGCATGTCGTACCGCTCCCACCTGCTCCTCTCCCCGGTGTAAAGGTTCGTGCAGAAGCAGGCACTCCCCCGTGCGCCACCCCTCGCCCCGTTGCCGCCCGTCACTAAGACTAACTGGTGTTCTGCAGAACGGTACTCCGGCCGGATGCTGTCTGTCCTGACTGCGGCAACCTTCCCCTCCAGACTGTCATCGTTTTTAAGCGGCAGGCACATATCGGCTGTAATAACCTCCCTCGGCACGGTCACTTTCGCCTGCTCCTCCCGTATCTTCACGCACTGCGCCTTCACACGCTCCGCAAACATCTCCACAATCTCCACATAGTCATCTGCCACCATGCAGTCCGTGTAAGAGCCGAAAAGCTCATTGCTGGTATAAAAGGCGCAGAGGTACGGCATTTCCGCCTTTTCATCCACGCCTAAGACAACCTCTTTATCCCCGATGGGGATGCTCTGCGTAATCTCATAGTTTTCCACCATACGCTTTTCCTGTTTATCGCCCATGCTCCTTGTCCTCGCTTTCTTCCATGACCTTTCTCCCATATTCGGTAAAGGCATACCACGCCGTCCGGTCAAAGCGGCTCTCGTTGTGTTCGCCCTGCACCAGAATCCCGGCTTTTTTCAGCCTGCCAATCCCGCACTTGACCATGCCCCTGCTGAGATAGGGCATATGCACGGTAAACGCCTTTTTGCTGCATCTCATCCATGTGTTCCCCTCATAGCAGTATCTATTGTGGAACTCGTTTTCTTTCACCTCTTTCCAGATATGCTCCAACAGCAGGGCGGCGGTTATGCCGAACCTTTCTGCAATCCCGGTATTGAATTTCTGCACTGTCTAAAACCTCCTTTCCTCCGGTATGTAAAGGGGCGGCTTATCGCCGCCCCGTAACGCTTCCTGCATAGATTTACTTTAGTGACTGCATGGATTTGTTTTACGCTTTCTTCCTGCGGATTTTCAAGAATACCGCCGTACCAACGATAAACGCCACAAGTGCAATGCTGATTCCTGTCTTTACTTTCATACGCTTAGTCCTCCTGTCCTTCTCTTTTCCTGCTCATTGCCGCCAAAACGCCGAACACGCCGATCCCTGCCACGGATAATGCAGATAAGGCTATCCACAATCCCACGTTGCTCTCATCGCCCGTCTTTGGCGTGGTGATAATCTCCACGGGCTTTTTCTCATTGGTCATAGCTGCTTTCACAACCTGCCCGTCCTCTTTGATTTCAAACGGGAACTCCCTCTCGTCAATCAGGTAGCCTTCCGGTGCGTCATATTCCTGATAGGTGTACTTCCCATAGCGGAGCGTAAAGGTGGCAAGCCCGTTTTTGTCGGTCACGCCCGTTGTAACCACGTTCCCGTCCTCATCCTTGATGCGGAACTTTGCGTTGGGGAGCAGCTTCCCGTCGGATACGTCCGTCTTTGTCAATTCCAGCTTTCCGGTAATCGGCTTGTTAATGAACCCGACGCCTGCCTCATTCTCCACGTCCACAATCTTCCCGTCCTCGTTTACCTCAAAGAAATAAGCATTTTCATCCAGCACAAACCCTTCCGGCGCTGTCTTTTCTTTTACAAAGTAACCGCCATACAATAACCCGTCCGTCTGGTAAATGCCTTCGGAGATTTCCGGGATTTCGGCAATCAGTGTGTCCTTTTTGGAATCAAACTTCTTGTTCCCGTCCGTGTCCTGATACAGCTCAAAGACTGCACCTGTCAGCTTGTTTGCCGGGTAGTCTGCGTCAACCTTTGTCAGACGGACGCTGCCGATAATCAGCTTATCCGTAATTTTAACCTCAATCACTTCTTCATGCACGGTCACGGATACATAGTGCAGTGCCTCATTCAGCACATACCCGGTGGGTGCCGCAATCTCCCGCACGATATAGGTTCCAAACGGCACGTCCTCAAAGGCAAACGCCCCGTCCTTTCCGGTTATGGACACAAGCAGGGCGGTTTCCTCGGTAAATTCCTCCGTTCCTGCCGAAAACAGGCCAATGGTGGCATTTTCCAGCGGCTTGTCCTCCGTATCCACCTTGATTCCCTCAATTCTTCCACGGAGCAGCTCATTTTCAATGGGTTCCCCGTCCTGCACATGGATGCTTACAAGTGCCGCATCCTGCCCCTGATAGGAGAACTCCACCGGGTATTTCTCATCGGAAAGGATATAATGCTGGTCGGTGCATACCTCTTTCACATAGTAATTGCCAAAAGGCAGGTCGCTTGCGAAAAATGCCATGCTGTCCGTGTTGCAGAATACAATCTCAATCAATCCGTCTGCCGGGATAATCTCGCCATTGGAAGCGGTCAACTCCTCTGCGGCATACAGCCCAAAGGCAACATTCTGGATTTCCCCTTTGTTCCCAATGCCAAAGGCTTCGTCCTGCTCCAGTGCTTTTGTTAAGTCAACCGTCACTTTCTGGCGCTCATTGTAAAAGGCGGTGTCGGTTTCCGTCACGGAAACTTCCTGCCCCGCATAGACCAGATCAATTTCATGGGCTTCGATATTCAGCACACAGCCATCGGGCGCAGTCACTTCCACGACTTTATATTTTCCCAGATACAGCTCTTTCGTCTCTGCGTTCCCCTCCTCATCGGTGGTAACGGTGTCCACGACTTCCCCTGCGCCTGCACGCAAAGTTCCGTCCTGCGTCACAATGTCCTCTGCGGCGATGATTTCATATACTGCCCCCGCTTTCCCGGCCACTTCATAGACCGGGGTATAGATGCTGCCGTCCTCGGTTAAATCCCCGTCTTTGTCGATGAAGCCGTCACCGGAAACCTGCACGCCAGCAAACTCCTCGGCGGTCTTTGACACAAGGATTCTTCCTTTCTGCGGCACGTTCTTCTGCTCCGTCACCACAACGGTGACGCCGCTTTCCTCGGTGGAATTTTCCTGCGTCACGGTAAACGGGATGGGTGTGGAATCCAGCACATAGCCATAGGGAGCCTGCACTTCAACCATAGTATAATCCCCAAAAGGCAGCTCCTCCGGCGTAATCAGGTATCCGTCCGCCCCGGTGTAGAACGTATCCAGCACCGTCACCTCCGGGTAGGTGTATTTCATGGTGACAAGCTCCCCTGCGCTGTCATAAATCTGGTAGCCTGCGCCTGCAAGGGGGATGGTGTTCCCGGTTTCAGCGTCTTTCTTCACAATCTTGATATAGGACGCAAACGGCCTGTTGTTGATCAGGTAGCGGTAGATTTCCCCGTCTTTGCTGACATACACGTCAAAGTCCTTCATCAGCTCGCTGCCTTCCCACCCTTTGGTCTGGTGGACGGTGTAAACGCCGTAAGGCAGGTCTTTTGTTTCCGCATAGCCGTACTCATCGCATACAAGAATGTCCCGCTCGCTCTCTTTCGCGTTGTCATAGCTGCCGGAACGCTTCAAATATACCTGAAATTCTGCGCCCTCCTCCGGCGTTTCAATCTGTGTGCTGCCGTCATCGGTGTGCTTGATGATGGAAATGCGCCCTTTGATGACCTGCTCCGTCACGTCATTGGAAGTGGTGTTCAGTTCAATCGTATAATTCTCCGGCTCCGCCCCTACATGGTATATGGTTTCATCCAAAAGATACCCTTCGGATGGGGTAATCTCACGGACACTCCAGTCATAGCCGCAGATATAATACTTTGTGGTGAATTTCCCTTCGCTGTCGGTGGTGTAGGTGTCAATCAGGGTGTCCCCGTCATAAATGCCATACACTGCGCCCGCCAGCGTTGCGTCACCCTGCGGCTCCCCGCTTTCCCTGTCTGTCTTTGTCACATTAACACGGAACTTTTTCAGGATGTTGGTCACGGTTGCGCTGGTGACTTCTTTCCACTTGATTGTGACGCTCTGCTTTTCCGGGATGACATAGCGGACTGCGGTATCCACTTCCTCAAGGGTGTACGGTGTGGAGCCGGAAATGAGGATGTTAGAGAACATCGCCACGCCGTTCCTGTCGGTCACTGCGTATTCATCCACGGCTGCGCCGGAAAGGGCTGTCCCGTATAAATGGAACCTCACGCCCTCCACCAGATTGTCCTCGGAGCCTTTGATTACCTTTAAATCCCCACGCTTTAAGATGTTGGAGAACTCCACCTTTGCAGTCTGCCCGCCCGAAACAGTCACTTTCTGCGATTTCTGCGGCTCATAGCGTTCCTCTGTCAGCTCGGTCACAGTATAGGTTCCCGGATTCAGCTTCTCCACCTTAATCTTCCCGTTCTTCCCCGTAACCACTGTCTTGTCAATGCCGTTGCCCGTAATGCGGAACCGCAGCCCCTCCACAATACCGTCCTCGGACGTTTTCACAATCTGCACATGGCCGTATGGGATTTTCACGCTCAGATATACCGTAATGTCGGCTGCGCTCTCCACGCCCACAACAACGTCCTGCAAGGACGCATCGCCATAGGCTACCAGTGTGCCGCTAACTGCCGGGCTTCTCTTGGTTGCGCTTAAAAGCACGTCCTCCGTCACCGCCTTTTTGGACGTGACAGTGAGGGTATTGCCGGACGCACTCACGGATACATTGCTGTTGGATGAAGTGAAGTTATATTTTGATAAAACCCCATTCGTATCCGTCAGTTTCACAACGTACTTGTCCCCGTCCCATGAAAGCTCCTTTACAACATCATTTCGATTAGTGGATGCAAAACTTGGGATTGTCCCGTGTTCCTGCATACCCGCCACAATCTGGCTGTACGCTGCGGACACGCCGCCATTCGCCCCATTCGCACAGATACTGTTGTAGAACTTGCTATCCGTCTGGTTATACGGGGCATTGGCGTTCCTGCACCCGGTCACGATCTCCCATATGACCATCTGCGTAGCAACCACTTTTTCGTCCTCGGAACCGGGCAGGCTCCCCATGCTGCCCTGAGAACCGTATAAAAGCGCAAGGTTCACGGCGTTCCTCTGGCTCCCGCTTAAGGCGTTCCATGTGTCGGACGCATTTGCCCGCAGAGTGTTCCCAGTGTGAAGCGGCACTCCCGGCTGGATGCAGAAGGCAGGCTCCCCGTCCGCATAGATACGGGTTCTTGATTCCCCTGCCTCGCCGCATACCCTCCCGTCATGGGTAACAGTCTGCTGGTATTTGATGACATTGCCTGCCCCGTCATGGCAGTACGCAAAGGTAATCTTCGCCGTTTCCGACGCCGCCGACACGTTCATGGACGGAAGGACGGAAACAATGGCTGCCGCCGCTATCATCAGGGCAAGCCCTCTTTTCAATCTTTCTTTTAACTTCTTCAATCTACTTACCTCCATTTTATTTTTTGACTTATATTAGAATCCTGCTCCGGCAGGATTCCCTGCCTGCGGCGGGTTGCGCCAGCAACATAATTCCGCTCCGCCGCAGTGCAATCCCCCGGAGGGTTTTCGTGCAAGGAACGCTGTTTCCTGTACGAAAAAAATCCCTGCGGTATGCAGGGTTGGTAAACTGTTGGTTCTATTGTGCCAGCCAGAAAAAGGATAGCCACCGGCTCCTTATTGTTTTTTCGGCTGGTATTCGGCTGGTAGCTGAAAGGGGTAGGGTGTGGGAAGGGGGAAACGGTAAAAAAGGCTATCCGCAAAAGGGCATAGTTGCCCCGTGGCGGAGAGCCTCATTGTTACCGTTCCCTGTCCTTACTCCGCTCCCGTTTCCGGTACAGCTCCAGTGCCTTTACAATCGTATCTTCCATCTGTTTCGCAGGCGTCCCCGGTGAAAAATATCTGCTGATACGCTCTTTCGGCATACGAAACTGCTCCTTCTGGTTCCCCTTTTCCTCTGACAAGATGGAGAGTATCACATCTTCGTTCAACCTCCCCTCATCTGCAAATTTACGCATTTTGATTGCCTGTGCATGGCTCGGTGTGCAGTCCTCCAACTGCATGGTGTCAAGCAGAATAGTCTGTTGCTCTTTCGGCAGGTAAGACAACTCTACCGCTGGGCGAATGGCAATCTTGCCGCTGTCAACCATATCCAGAATTGGTGTGATAAGCTCGGTCAAGCGGATATATCGGTGAATTTGTCTGGCACTATCGTTGACATCTTTACTTAACACTTCAACGCTATACAACTTCTCGCCCACTGGTCGAGAAGTTAAATCAGTCCGCTGTCCTTGTCTTTTCATTGCGTCCAATTTCAGCTTGTAGGCAAATGCTTTCTCTGACGGCAATATCTGCTCCCTTTGCAGGTTGGAATCTACCATGATTATAATGGCTTCATCATCTGTCAAGTTACGGACAATACACGGTATCTCCTTTTTCTCCGCAAGCTCGCTCGCCATTTTACGCCTGTGTCCGGCTATCATTTCATAGCCGCCCTCCGGCTTTTCCCGGACAAGGGCAGGCACCAGAACGCCGTACTGCTTTACGCTCTCTGCCATATCCGCCATGCTCTCGTCCATCTTCACCTTAAACGGGTGGTTGGGAAAATCGCTGATTTCCCCCAACGGGATTTCCCTGACGGATTCCCGGCTTTCATTGTCCCGTTCCTCCTGTGTGCTGAACAGGTCAGCGGCTGAGGGAAGCGGCATTTTTATTTCTTTCGCCACTGCGTATCACCTCCCTCGTAAATGCTCCATACGCCTTTGCCGCCGCACCGTTTTTGTCATAGCTGTAAATGCTCTGCCCTGCGGCACTGGTTTCCGCCGCTTTCACTGCAACGGGGATAACTGTCTGGTACACTTTGATTACCCTCCCGTAATTCTGCTTTAGATTGTCGGCTGTTGCACGGGCAAGGTTTGTCCGCATATCTGCCAGCGTCAATAACACGCCGTCCACCTTTAAACCGGGGTTAATCTGCCGCTGCACTTTGCCTATGGTTTTCATAAGCTGCGTCATTCCCTTTAAGGGGAGATAGTGCGCCTGCACCGGAA
Source organism: Clostridiaceae bacterium (assembly GCA_910575585.1). Classification (GTDB taxonomy): domain Bacteria; phylum Bacillota; class Clostridia; order Lachnospirales; family Lachnospiraceae; genus UBA3402. Next base: position 14,612 of record CAJTGF010000067.1, on the reverse strand, counting down.
CGATTACGCTGTCCGCCGCCGCAAGCGCATTGATGGTGAGCATACCCAGACTCGGCATACAGTCAATCAGGATATAGTCATAATCCTTTTTCAGCTCACTTAGATAAGATTTCATGGTGAACTCCCGGCTCATGGCGTTTACAAGCGTGATTTCCATGCCGGACAGCTCAATATTTGCCGGAATCAGGTCTACGCCCTCGTCATGGTGCAAAATCCCCTCGTCCGCTTCCATCGGTTCGTCACGGATAATCTTTTCCATCTGCGTTGCCAGCGTGACAGAAAGATTGTCCTGGTCTGCCCAGCCCAAAGAGGTTGTCAAATCCCCCTGCGGATCGGCGTCCACAAGCAGCACCCTCTTTCCCTCGTTTGCAAGCCCTATCCCTAAGTTTACGGCTGTCGTGGTCTTGCCCGTTCCGCCTTTCTGGTTTGCAAGGGCAATTACCTTACATTTAGACATCACAGTTTACCTCCTTTCCTGAAAAATTTAATAGCCACTCCGCATAAGACAGAATGGCTATGTATGGGTTTTGGGCAATAAAAAAACCGACTGATTCTCGTTTTGAAAATCAATCGGCTATGTAATCAACTACCCCATATTTTTATACAGTACAACATCTATTCCTAATAAACAGATCATTGTTTACTAAATAATATTCATTCCTGCTTTCCATTTCAATATAATTTGGGGTGAAAAATTTAAATTAATATGTATAATTTTCTTCCTTCATATAACTTTTCAAAAATTTAATAGGTTCTTTCTGTTTCCTTATAGTTTTAGAAGTACATATTATTTCTATAAGTTGCTTAGTATCTGATACAAGTAAACCATAATTTTTTGCTATATCAAGTGCCCCTGACTGATGTCCTGCATTTGCTATATGCCATCCAATTATATCTCCCTTTTCTAATTTAAACCAATCTGGAAGAATTTCCCCTACTCTATATGATTTATTATACACATAATTCATAGTTGTAACAAACTCTTTCATGTGTCCAATATTATCTTTATTTGCATATTTTTTACATTGTCCTACTATTCTTATTGGGCCTTTTATCCCAAATAGAAAATGAGCCTTCTTTGAAAATGGTATTCTAGCAAAAAAGTCAACGCCACCTTCGTTTCCTGGAGCTGTTAAACTAATTTTATCAGCTCCTAACAATTCACATATTACACATGCCATTACTTCATATTCTCTATCATCTAAGATATCAAAATATTTATATAGGGCTGGTCTTATTTTATAATATTCACGTCTTATATCTGAAACAATACTTTCCCCTATCCACCTTACTTTTCGTTCGTATCCATTAACAATAGTAAATAGAGGTGTAATTCCATTAGATATATCTTCCAAATGTTGTTGTTGGTATTGATTCCATAATCTATTCACTTTGTTTCCAGCCATAGTTTCGGCTTTTAATGTATCGTTTGTTACGGTTTTGAGAATAGCCTTTTTTAGAATTTCTTCAAAATAATATTCTTTATCATCATATTTAATCCGATACATTCCATTAAATATCTCTTTATTTTCAGTTATTGGCATGCTTCCAGTATCTCTCTAACTTTTTCATTTAGTTTCTCTAATAAATCTGATAATTCATCTTTTCTTGACATTACTAACTTAAATGGAATGTCATCAAGAGCTTTCGTACAGGACTTAATTTTTTCTAATGTCTCAGTAGATGGATCTTGGCTCTCCAAATATTTTCTTGTGTTAGCACTATTCTGTGCCTTTTCTAAATCTCCATCTGCTCTAAACATATCGAAATCTGTAATAGATTCTCTTAACAAAAATGATATAATTCTTATATCATTGCTCCTTTTTATTAAACGATTATCCCAGTTCCCTTTTACCTCTACTCCATCCAAAATATTTTCTTCATCTCTTGGATAAAGCCACGATAAAAATTCATTAAATTTCAAACTATCTTCAAATTTGTAATCTGTATCATTCCAATGTAACCAATCTTTAAAAATAGGATTACTACGACTAAATATCTCTTGCAAATAAGGATATGCTCTTTCATCAATTTCTTGTGTATAATCCGATTCTTCTGCTGCTTGCATAAATGCGTAATATCCTCTCACCCATTGTCCCGCACCGTATGCCGTTAATCCAAATTTTTTTCCTACCTCTGTTAAACTTAAATCTTCATCTTCCATTAACTGAACTAATAATCGTGCTTTATTATATGCTGGCCATTCCTGAATACCTATAATATGTCTCAAGCCTTGAAATACCCATGAAGGTTGTCTTTCTGAACCAGTATAAATTAAACAATTTATCTCCTTTAAAGAATCAACAACCGACTCTTCAACTGAACCATGATTACATTCATACATTTCCATTATATTTTTAGCTGCACATATTCTTCTATTACCTTCTAGTACCACATACTTCTCATCTGCAAATTGTTTTACAATAACTCTATCTATTGGAAGGAAACCATTCATTTGAATATTATCAACTAATTTATAAATAGAAAAACCTTCTTCTAATTTCCTTTTCGTAGCTTTTTGAATACTCTCATCAGAAATTTGATTATCTGAAATATCATCCCACTTAAGTGACGTAAATCTCGGATTATTTGGATCTAAAAATATTTTATCTAATGCTATTTTAGCATCAATTAATTCTTTATTTAAGGTATTGACATTATCCTGCATTTTTAATCATCTCCTTTTTCATTCTACCTAATTATATCCCCTTCCCCAATAATTATGTCCTTCATCTCCTTAGCCAGCATATTCTTTTAAAATTTTCCTTTACCATTATGGATTCCTTATACCACCCCATTACTAAAATTCCATTTATTCATCTGGTGTCATCTAACCCTTTCCATGCTATTCCATCCAGAAAATCCATACAAAAACGCTCAAGAGCATCAAATATCGTCCTTTAACTATCTCAAACACTTTATGACACAAAATACTCTATCGAGTATTCATTTTACCCTTCCTACATTATAAATTATTTCATATTTTTCATCAATCCATATTTTCCATATGATAACTTATAATAATTTAAGGGAAGATACACCTTTTTACATTCAAATTTGGAAGATAGTGCTATCCCCCAAAAAGAAACACAAAGCAAACTTCTCCCCTTTTCCCAAAAGAATGAGGCAAACTTTCACACACCATTTGGGGGATACCCCTTCCCCCAATTCTTCCCCCAAAAATCCCCCAAATCGGCACTCAAAATACGGTAATTTGCGATAATTTATGAACCTCTCCTTAGAACGCAAAAAACCCCTGAAAATGCCCATTCTATGGGATTTTCAGGGGTTCGTGAATCAATTTCATTCAAAAGTTTACTGATTCATCTGTTTTGCCACTTCCTCAGCGAAATTCTCCTCTTTCTTCTCCAATCCTTCGCCAGTCTCAAACCGAACAAACTTCTTAATCTTAATAGTTGCCCCGTTCTCCTTAGCCACAGCCTTCACATACTGCTCCACAGACTGCTTCCCATCCTCTGCCTTCACATATACCTGATCCATCAGGCAGATCTCCTTCAGTTCCTTATTGATACGCCCCTGGATCATGCCGGCGATCACCTTCTCCGGCTTGGAAGCCTCCTTGGGATCATTCTGGATCTGAGCCATCAGAATTGCCTTCTCATGCTCGATAAACTCCTCGCTTACTTCGCTTCTGTCTGTATACATCGGCTTCAAAGCCGCGGCCTGCATAGCCACATTCCTGGCCATCTCCTTAACTGCGTCATTAACAACATCCGTTTCAACATCAATCAAAACGCCAATCTTTCCGCCGCCGTGGATATAGGAAGCCACAAAGCCATTCTCCTCCACAACCTGCTGAAATCTTCTGATGTTCATGTTCTCGCCGATGATGGAGATCTGGGAAGCCAGAGCCTCCTTAACGGTCATGGACGTATCCTTAGCCCATGTCTCACCCATAAACGCGTCGATATCCGCTGCGGTTGTAACCAGTGCCTGAGCTGCCACGTCTGCCGCGTAGGTCTGGAACTTCTCGTTCTTTGCCACAAAGTCCGTTTCGGCGTTAACCTCAACCACAACTGCCTTCTTGCTGTCGTCTGTGAGAGCGGTGACCACAATACCCTCTGCCGCAATACGGCCTGCCTTCTTAGCTGCGCCTGCAAGACCTTTCTCTCTTAAGAACTCAACCGCTTTATCCATATCGCCGTCAGTAGCCCCAAGAGCCTTCTTACAGTCCATCATACCGGCACCGGTCATCTCTCTTAACTCTTTTACCATTGCTGCTGTTACTGCCATGATTATTTCCTCCGTTCTTATAATTAATTTATCAGATAATATCAGAAATGCTCCAACCCGTTATTCACAGATTGAAGCATTACCGGAATTTACATCTCTACAGTATCTTCTGCCTCTGCAATTTCCTCATAGACATCAACTGCTTCACCCTGTTTTGCCTCAATTACTGCATCTGCCATCTTTGCCACGATCAGCTTCACAGCTCTGATAGCATCGTCATTGCCTGGGATCACATAATCCAGTTCTTCCGGATCACAGTTGGTATCGCAGATACCGATAAGCGGAACACCCAAAGTATGGGCCTCCTGCACGCATATCCTCTCCTTCTTCGGATCAACGATAAAGATCGCGTCAGGGATCCTCTTCATCTCCTTGATGCCGCCTAAGTTCTTCTCCAGCTTCTCCCATTCCTTCTTGATCTGGATAACTTCCTTCTTGGGCAGTACATCAAATGTGCCGTCCTCCGCCATAGCCTCAATCTCTTTCAGTCTTACGATCCTGCTCTGGATCGTCTTAAAGTTGGTCAGCATACCGCCAAGCCATCTTTCATTTACAAAGAACATGCCGCAGCGCTCCGCCTCTGTCTTGATCGCATCCTGAGCCTGCTTTTTCGTTCCCACGAAAAGGATGGTGCCTCCGTTGGCCACGATATCAGATACTGCCTGATAAGCCTCGTCCACCTTTCCCACAGACTTCTGCAGGTCGATGATGTAGATGCCGTTTCTCTCCGTGTAAATGTATGGAGCCATCTTGGGGTTCCATCTTCTCGTCTGGTGGCCGAAATGCACACCGGCTTCCAAAAGCTGTTTCATAGAAATAACGCTCATGTTATTACCTCCGCTGGTTTTTCTTCCGTCTGCGTCTCGCGCTTCCTTGGGAACCTTAACAGGCACCACCCGCAGAATCAGCAGACGTGATTTTTGTCAACTTAGAAATCATATCACAGAAATATTTCCAATGCAAGCGTTTTTTTCCGTGATCAGCCTGTAATCAGCCTGTTTTTGATCAAATGTTACGATTCAGGCCCCTGTAAACATAGCTGCATGCCCATACAGAAAGCTCATACTCCTTATAGGCATCCGGTATAATCCGTTTTAAATAACCTTCCATTTCACCAGTCTACTTTCCCGATAGCACAGAGGGAAAATGCTCAACGTAGCCCCACTACGCCTCCGCTTTTCCCTCTGCACTCTCGGAAAAGTATCCTTGCCGAAACAGAAAGGTATTTAAAACGGGTTATACTAGAATATGGACTTTTACATCCTGCTTTTCATCCAATCGATCTTCTTGGATCTGTCATCATCCGTCACGGTCCAGTCTCTACATCTTCAATATCCTGTGCCTTTAGCTCATCTCTCCTATCCTGTCATCCTCACATCCCATCGCAGCATCCCCCATCCATCTTCCTCACTCCCCATCACATCTTCCTCCCCTATCCATCATTCTCACTCCCCGTCACATCATCCTCCCCCATATCATCTTCCGCAGATCCTCTTCCCATAAACAGCGCCCCCGCCATCTTTCTCATATAATCACCAAATTTTGCTTCCTTCACGCTCCCTGCCGTCACCACCAACACCTCTCCCAGCTTCTCTCCCCCAAGGTAATACTCCACAGCACCCGCTGTCTGCCCCTCCTCCACCGGGGCCTGCAGTGACTCCGGCAGCTGCAGCTTCCTTTCCACAGCGCCGAAATCCTCCCCATGGAGTCCCAGATAAGAAAACATACCGTCATACTTTAGGTCAACGGTGTCAGCCACGCCGTTTTCCACCGGCATCCCCGGTAACGTCAAAGGCTCCTTATCCTCGTAAAGCCTGCAGTTTGCGTAACCATAATTCAAAAGCGCCGCCGCGTCCGAAAACCTGGCTTTGTAATCCGGCGCCGCCATGATGGAAGCGATCATCCGCACCCCATCCTTTTCCGCCGTGGCGGACAGGCAGTATTTGGCAATGGAAGTGGAACCTGTCTTTAACCCGGTCACCTGAAAATTCGTCGCCATCTTTAAAAGCTTGTTGGTGTTGGATAACCCAAACTCCTTGGTCCCCTGCTTTGTCACATGAGTGATGGTGTCCATCCAGATCGTAGAGTAATTGTGAATTTCCGGGTAATGATTAATAAGCTCCCTGGACATGACGGCGATATCTCTTGCAGACGTTACGTGGGTCTTAGATTCCGTCAGGCCGCAGCAATCCTCAAAATGGGTCGCCGTCATCCCCAGACCCTGGGCTCTCTCATTCATCATATCCACAAATGTCTTCTCATCTCCCGCTATGTACTCCGCCATGGCCACGCTGGCGTCATTCCCCGATGCAATGACAATACATTTAATAAGCGTTTCCACCGTCTGCACCTCACCCTCCTCCAAAAACACCTGAGAACCTCCCATGGATTTGGCATAGGCGCTGGTGGTAACCTCATCCGTCATTTTGATCTTCCCGCTTTTCAGCGCGTCAAAAATAAGGATCAATGTCATAATCTTTGTAATGCTGGCAGGACTCCGGGGCTCGTCGCCGTTTTTCTCATAGACCACCTGCCCGGTGGACGCCTCCATAAGTACCGCCGAGGGAGCCTGGATATCCGGCCCTGTCTGGGAGTCGGAGGAAGCAGCAGCAATTTCTGCCTCCACCGGAACCGTCCAATCCCCCATATCACCCGCGTCGGTCTGAATACCGGCAGCTGTCTGAACCCCCACAGTCCCCACATTATCTGCCGCGCTCTGGCCGCCCGCGGCTGCTTGCCCCCCTGCAGCTCCCCCATCAGCTTCCCCACTCTGGCCACCGGCATCCGTCTGAACACCCGCATCCCCCGTAACCTGACCTTCCCCCCGCTCTTCTGCCCCGTTCTTCCAAACCGCCTCTGCCATGCCGCTGCCGGCCACCATAACCGGCTCCGACCCCCAGGTCCTGACTCCGGGTCCCAGACAAGAACACACCAAAACCCCGGCCAATGTCCATGCGCTTATCCACCGTTTCATCTGCTTCATATAACAACCTCCACCTTCCGGCGCTCATTTTTCGAAAATTCCGGCCAAAGGCCGGTATCCTCTCTTCTCCTACTAATGTATGGTTCCTCTGCCGATTTCTATTACTATTTCCGCATATGTTACATTCCTCTATTTTTCATTACATTCCTGTACCCTATTATTACATTCCTCTGCCTGTGTATTACAATTCTTAATCATCTTTTATCTTTTTATTAGAATTCCATTATATTTCAAGAATCTGCCACATTCCCATTTACATAATTCGACTGCCTGTGGTATACTGTAAATCACATTGAAACCTATTTTTTGTACATACCATCACAATTACATCCGCCTGCATAAAGGCGTTCATTATATAGTTTAGAGGTGTCTTTTATGAATCAGCGCATAAACCGCAAACAATACCGTCCCGGCGCGTCCAAACGCCGGCAGCAATATATTTTCCACAGACTTCCCATTATTTTTATCATCATCCTGCTGCTTATTTTCCTGTCCGTTTTCTGTTGGATGCTGGTCCGCCACTTTCTGGGCAAAGATACGCCGCCAGGGCTGTTTTCCGACCTAAGCAGCGACCAGACCACGGCAGCTGTCATCCCGGAGACCACCACGGATATCGAGATCTTCACAGAACCGGATCACGCCAACGTAACGACTCCGTCCGATAACCTCCTTGCCGAAGCCGGACTCATTGCCGCAGGCTATGACTACGACAGGGCCATAGAGACTCTGAAAGCATCCCCGTACTACGGCAGCGACCCCCGTATCGACGAGGCTATCGCGGAGTATGAGAACATCAAGGCCAATTTAAAGCCCTGCGATATCTCCCAGGTTACGCACGTATTTTTCCATACCTTGGTCATCGACGAGGCCAAAGCCTTTGACGGGGATTCCGATGAAGCAGGTTATAACCAGGTTATGACCACCAAAGACGAGTTTTTGAAGATCCTGGATTCCATGTATGAGAAAGGATACGTTCTGGTCCGTCTCCATGACATGGCGGAGATGACCGCCGGGGAAAACGGCACAAAGATGACCCGCAAGACCATCCTTCTGCCCGAGGGCAAAAAGCCCTTTGTTATGTCCCAGGACGATGTGTGTTATTATGAATACATGGACGGGGACGGTTTTGCCACCCGCATGGTCATCGGGGACGACGGAAAGCCTACCTGCGAGATGACGATGGATGACGGCACCGTCCAAAGGGGAGCCTTTGACTTAGTCCCTATCCTGGAAGAGTACATCAAGGAACACCCCGATTTCTCTTACCGGGGAGCCAGGGCTGTCATCGCCTTCACCGGATACCAGGGGATCCTTGGCTACCGCACGGCCGCATCCTACAGCCAGTCTCCTACTTATGAGCAGGACCGCCAGACGGCGGCAGATGTAGCCCAGTGCCTTCGTGACAACGGCTGGGAATTGGCCTCCCACAGCTGGGGCCACCGGGATCTTGGGACCATTGAGTGGGATAAATTCAAAGCAGACTGCGACAAATGGGACAACGAAGTCAGGACCCTTATCGGCCCCACAGACATCATCCTGTTCCCCTTTGGAGCCGACGTAGGCGACTGGCACCCTTACCAAAATGACAACGAGCGGTTCCGGTATCTTAAAAACCTTGGTTTCTCCTATTTCTGCAACGTGGACTCCAGCCAGTACTGGGTTCAGATAGGAGATGATTTCCTCCGCCAGGGACGGCGAAACCTGGACGGGTTCCGCATGTGGATGGATATCGAGGCGGGCTCCGATACCTCCAAGCGCAAGCTTGACGATCTGTTCCGCGCTGAGGATGTATTCTCCTCCAACCGGCCCACTCCTGTGATCTGGGAGTGATGCCCGGTCACAGCAAAATACAAAAAGCAAGGCCCCGTTCATCAAGAGAAAAAGGGCGAAAGCAGTCCGCTGCTTTCGCCCTTTTTGGATCCTCGTTTTATGCATAGTGATATTTTTCCCTGTTCCGCTCAGGAAAAACCAGCGCTGCGATCATGATGATCATTTCCGCCATCAAAACCGCAAGCCATACGCCCGTTACGCCCAAAATTATTTTTCTATCTCCCTGATAAATAAGAATCGTTATCTATCTGTCCAAGAATCAAATCTTGTTGAAATTTGCGGGTCATATAAAGGGCAGCCGAAATCAATCAAAATATCCATAAGAGCATTTATCGCGACCTCTTGCATACCATAGCAGTCAAATCTTACGATTTGTGAAGTCGTAAAAATCTGAAACGCTCCATGTCCTTCTTTTTCAAAATCCTTGCCTCCATCGTAAATCGTCCAGTCGGAAAAAGAATCAGCCACTTTTTTCAAAATCTCGTCAACTGGAAGAATCTCCAATTCTTCCATTGCCTCTCCATCACAACACGCTGTTTGATACACGGCTCCATGGTCATGCGCTGCATTTTCCTTGTACTTCCAAAAATTAAAATTTACGCTCATTGGATATTTCTCCTAAAACTGCACTACTTCCACAATCCCTTTATCCGGCTTCACCGACATAGCATAAAGCACCGGCCCCACACCGCCGTAATCCTGCCACTCCTCATACTCGATCCTGGCCCGGACCCGGACCCACTGCCTCGTCTCCAGATGCCTTGCCTCCCGGGCCTTGCACACAAATCCCAGAAAAGTCATATCCGCCTCGCAGCAGGTCATGGCCATGCGTCCGGGAACAAAGTAGTTTTTGGGAAACTCCGGCGATTTCAGCACCATGCCCGTAAATTCCACCACTTTCCCCCGATATCGGTCCGGTTTATCCATACAGTCAATATACCAGATACCATAGGCTTCCGGCGCGATCTCAATAACCTCCGCCGTCATATCGTAGGGAAGATCCGCCTCGGACACCTGGGAGATCTCTCCCTCCTCATCCTCGAAGATGATCTCCGCCTTATTGTTCATGGCCAAAAGCGTCCGCCGATATCCCTCCAGATCCTCAATCCCGTCGCAGCGGTTGCAGATGATCAGCTCTGATCCCCGCACCATAGCCCCCAAAAGAGGCTTCATATTCTTCACATACAGATCGAAGGTGGAACCGTCTATGATGGTCACCTGCTGATAGATCGTCCAGTCCTTTGGAAGCTTTAACTCATCCTGGTTCCACATGCCGTTCCACTCCATCAGCACCCGCTCCGGATTATGCAGAAGTTCCAATTCTGTCAGTTTCTGCGGCGTCAGCTCCTGGAGACTGTCCACGGTCACCATCTCTGTCCTGGTAGCCTTTAGAAGTTCCTCGTCATACTCCGTATCCCCCTCCTCACAGACGATGAGAAGGGTCTTTCCCTCAGTCTGAAAATACTCCTGTTCCATGGTAAACTGGAGAAATTCCGTTTTCCCCGCTTCCAGAAAGCCGTTGATCAAAAACAACGGCATGATATCATCTTCAATCACTGGTCCCATGTCTGTCAACTCCTGCCAAATGCTTTATTCAGTTCCTCTTCCCGAAGCCTTGCGCCGATCACGCAGACTTTTCCTGTATAATCCGGCTTTCCGGAGCGGATCTCAAACTCGTCAGGCACCAGGTCAAAATAGTACCACTCCTCCGGATCTTCCCCAGGCACCATGCCCTTGGCCCTTAAAATATCCCCGTAGGCATTGCCGTTGGCCAGCTCGTCCAGGATCTCCTCCAGTTTCTTTCTCTCACACCGCCCCACATTCTCCATACCCCAGCTGGAAAACACTTCGTCCGCATGGTGGTGGTCGTGGTCATGACAGCCGCAGCCGCACTGGCCGTCGTGATCATGATGGTGTTCATGCTCATGGCCGTGACAGCATCCTTCCCCGTCCCCGCCATGGTGATGGTCATGATGATCGTGGCCGCAGCCCTCACTATGGCTATGACCGTTCTCGTGACCATGGCCCTCGCAGCAGCACGCTTCATCCGATTCTTCATGGTCATGGCGGCCATGACCTTTGCAGCAGCTTCCGTCAGACTCTTCATGATGATGCCCATGGCCATGCTCCTCACAGCAGCATCCCTCACCAGTCTCTCCATGGTGATGGCCGTGGCCGTGACCCTCGCGGCAGCACCCTTCTCCAGACTCACCGTGATGATGGCCATGCCCATGTTCCTCACAGCAGCGCCCTTCTCCAGACTCACCGTGATGATGGCCATGTCCATGTTCCTCACAGCAGCGCCCTTCTCCGCTCTCACCATGATGATGGCCATGCCCCTCATGGCAGCACCCCTCGCCAGCTTCCCCATGATGGTGGCCATGTCCATGACCCTCGTGGCAGCACCTCTCACCATGATGGTGATGACGGCGGCGTTCCTCCACTTCCCTCATCAGATCCTCCGCCATGGTATCCGGCTTCTCGATGATCGCAAGAAGCTGCTCCCCTGTCAGCTGGCTAATAGGCGTAGTCACGATGGAAGCCGACTGATTATGCTCCCGAAGGAGGTCCACCGCCTTCTGCGCCTTCCCGGCGTCCACCATATCCATGCGGCTTAACACAACAGTCCCGGCGTTCTCCACCTGATTATTAAAGAACTCGCCGAAATTCTTCATGTACATCCTGCATTTCGACGCGTCCACCACCGTCACCGCGCTATTCAGCTCCACATCCACCGTAGCCGCCACATCCCGCACCGCCTTCATCACGTCCGACAGCTTGCCCACGCCTGACGGCTCAATGATAACCCGGTCCGGTTTGTACTTGGTCAGCACCTCCTCCAGAGATTTCCCAAAATCTCCTACCAGAGAGCAGCAGATACATCCGGAATTCATCTCCCGGATCTCAATGCCCGCATCCTTCAAAAATCCTCCGTCAATACCGATCTGGCCAAACTCATTTTCAATCAGCACCACCTGCTCACCGGAAATAGCTTCCTCCAGCAGCTTTTTAATAAACGTTGTCTTCCCGGCCCCTAAAAAACCGGAGATAATATCAATCTTTGTCATAATCTTCCCTTCTTTCTAAGTGTCTATTTTGTCACAAACTCCATCCAAAGTCAAGGTTTAACCAAGACAAGGCCGCCAAGCCGCACCGTCATATCCGCCGCCAAGCTGCAAAAAACTGCCAATCTGCCAATCTGCCAATCTGCCACATCACTCCATCCTTTTCATAAACTCCTTGATCCCCTGAAAAGTCTTATGGCTGATGATATGTTCCATCTTGCACGCGTCCTCCTCTGCCAGATTGGCATCCACCCCGCTGACCTTCTGCAGAAACTCCGTCAAAAGCCGGTGTCTCTCGTAAATCCCCTCCGCCTTCTCCTGCCCTTTCTCTGTCAGTTCGATCTGGCCTCCCGGGTCCATCACAATGTACCCTTCCTCCCGCAAGATCCCCATAGCCCTGCTGACGCTGGGCTTGCTGAAGCTTAACGCCCGGGCGATGTCGATGGAACGGACTGCCCCCTGCTTTTCCTTTAAGATCAAAATGGTTTCCAGATAGTTCTCCCCCGACTCGTACATTCCCATTCCTCCCCTCCTCCATGGTTCATAATCTCACACTGCACGCCGTCCCCTCTATCCACGTTCCAACGCTTCTCCACAGATCATTGTTTCTATTATAACTGTTTTTTCCTTAAGGAACAAGAAACTTCGGCAGGTATTTTTTCCAGTCTGTCCGCCGGCGTTTCCTTATCCTTTCGAAAGCACCAGATCCTGGCCGTTCAGCTTAGCGTTCTCCAAATGGCCATGCCCGTCATACACCAGCTTCAGAGAAAAAAACGGCGCCTGTTCCTTAAGCAGACAAAAGAAAATCTTATCGCCCTCCCACAAGTTCAGATCCTGTATCTTTTCCACAGGCACCCACTCCAGTTCCCCCTCATCGCAGGCAGTCATTTCCCCCTCAAAGCCGTCGGCCGTAAACAGCGACATGTATTCGGTCACCCCGTCTCCCGACACAAAAGTCACCAGCCCCCGGTAGGCAAACGAGGTAAGGGTAAATCCCGTTTCTTCCTTAACTTCCCTGACCACGCACTCCTCCGGGCTTTCTCCCTCCTCAAAATGGCCGCCTACACCGATCCATTTATCTTTGTTCACATCATGTTTCTTAACGGTCCTGTGGAGCATCAAGTACTTTCCGTCCCGCTCCAGATAGCACAGAGTACTGAAATTCTTCATAGTCATTTATCTGCCCTCTTTTCCATTTATCCGGGTACCGCAGCGCTTCCTATGATCTTCGGCCCCAGATCCCCCTGACGGTGGTGTTTTCTGCACAGAGCCGTATACCGGTCGTTTCCTCCCATAAGGATCTGCTCCCCTGCCTGGATCATCCTGCCGTCCTCCCCGATCCTGGCGTTGCACGTAGCCGCCTTGCCGCACCAGCACACGGTTTTGATCTCCTCGATCACATCCGCCCACGCCATCAGCCACAGGCTGCCCTCAAAAAACTCCCGGCGAAAATCCGTCCGAAGCCCATAGCAGATCACCGGCACCCCAAGGTCGTCTACGATGTGTACCAGAAACTCCACCTGCTCCTTGACGGCAAACTGGGCCTCATCCACGATCACGCAGTCGTATCCCCGGATAGCCGGATCCTCCATGGCAGTCAGTTCCTCCAAAAGGATCCCCTCCTTCTCAAGGCCCATTCGGGAGCGGATCGAGTAATCCCCGTCCCTGGAGTCCAGCCTGGGTTTCACCAGCAGGGCTTTTTTCCCTCTCTCAAAATAATTATACTCCACCATCAGCGCGTTGGCTGTCTTGGAACTTCCCATAGCGCCATATCGAAAATACAATTTTGCCACTTCTCTAACCTGCCTTTTTATGTTTCTGCCCGCTATCTTACACCGACACCGGAATCTTGTTCTTCTTAAAAAATTGTTTCACCGCCTCGTCCCACGCTCCATCCAATGACTTATCCAGCGTAAAAAAATTCACCGACGTCCCTGTCACACAGTACAGTTCCCCGTTTTCATAGCGGATATTCAGATACAGCCCGCCCACCTGTTCCGCTCTCACCGACAAATTCCTGTCTGTAAGAAAACGCTGGGTCTGCTTTTTGTCCAGCTGGAGCACGATCTGAAAACTTCCCGGCAGCCGTTTCCCCTTGATCAGGGAAAAACAAACCGGCTTCATGGTCCCCCATGGAGAATACTCCTCAATGCCCTTTTCCCCTATCTCCTCCTGGGTATAGTACCCGGGCCGGATACGGCCGTCCATATGAAACGCGTTAAACGTCACAATATCCGCCTCTCTCACCAAAAATCTGTCAAACGTTGTCCCGATAAATAATCCTGACGTAAACTGCTTGATATCCTCCACCTTCAATGCCACCATGATCCCCAATCCCTGCCTTTCACCCTGACTGCCGCTAATCTCCTAACCCGGATAAACCGGAAAAGATTTTGCAATTCCTCCACATTTCAAGTACAATAAAGAAAAACGTTGGAGGATGTGTTCATGTTACTTACGGATAAATACGCTGACAAAAT
>CAJTGF010000066.1 GCA_910575585.1 Clostridiaceae bacterium | reverse complement strand
TCGGAATGTTTGGCATATCTGAACCCGGACGGGACATCTCTCCTTCTCTGACTGGCTTCACGACGAAATCGGCCCCTTTGCTCACTCAACAATACAGCAATTCCATTATTTTGCCATTTTGCGCAAGAAATCGTTCTTAAGGGTCTAACGGAACCGGTCTGCGGCGGATAGCAACGTTGGCCTTGAACGGGATACACAGAAGGTTTTAAAGCTTAGTATGGGCATTTAACCCTTTATAGCACAGAAACGCCCCTGCGCAGATAGACAAAAGGTAAATCCCAATTCCCGGCGCCACGCCCAGAGCCAGAGAGATCTGGTGAAATACCACCTGGGTTATGGGATAGTAGGGGGAGATGTAGAACATATCCGCTTTTCCGGCAGTAAGGACATTGACGGCGGTGGCTATGAGGCAGAACACAAAAAACAGGGGGATGGTGTACAGAAAATCCCGTGTGGTTTTGCCGGCAAGACCAAAGCGGGCGCAGAAAAACGCCATAAAGACCAGAAGGATATGCCATAAAAGTCCATGGAGCGTCAGGATCCAGTAAGGGTGCATCAGCCCGGAGGGTTCCGCCAGAGCCATGATCCCGCCCAGAAACCCAAAGGATGCCAGGTAGGAAGCGGCGGTCCTTCTTGGGAGGCCGGCAGGCAGCATGGGGAAGACAAGGCAAAGGTACATGGGAGTGCTGCACAGCTGAAACGGAAAATACCACCAGTCATAGCGCCCCTGATTGACCACCTCATAAATAAAAAGCTGTTTGTATAATTCGCTGACGCCAAGGATGATGCCGCAGATCCACAGGATCCGGCAGGCGCGGGTTTCGTTATTTTTGCAATGTCCGGCAAGCCAGGCAGCCAGAAACCAGGCGGCGCTAAGCCCTAAAAGCGTAAAGATAATATGAAAGGCAGACCAGGGCGCGGGAGGCGTCATGGGCCATGCGGTTTTTTTTAGCAGGGACAACAGGTTTGTTTGTATCATGGCATTGGTCATG
Source organism: Clostridiaceae bacterium (assembly GCA_910575585.1). Classification (GTDB taxonomy): domain Bacteria; phylum Bacillota; class Clostridia; order Lachnospirales; family Lachnospiraceae; genus UBA3402. Next base: position 30,512 of record CAJTGF010000066.1, on the reverse strand, counting down.
GCCAGGGTCCTCCTTGGCGGTCTTTGAGAGCTGCGAATCCGCAAATCGCATTACAGTCGTCAAAAGTATACCCCATATGTTATGCAGATTCAACGGCTTTCGGCGGCAAAGGGGCTAAAGGATGTGGAAATGCAGGGATTTGACTGTGGATTTGGTAAAAATTTTACTTGATAAATCTGAAAAATACTATATAATGTATTACTAGCAATGTGGAGTTTATGCATTGCTATGCATATATATGAGGAGGATACTATTATGAAAAAACAGGTAATAGCACTTTTGACAGCAGCCATGATGGTTGGCGCCATGGCAGGATGCGGAGCCGGCGGATCGGACACGACGACAGCAGCGGACACCACCGCGGCGGAGACCACCACAGCAGGGGATACGGCGGCAGAGACCGACACCGAGGCTGAGGCAGAAGACGGGGCAGAGACCACGGCGGCAATTGGCGGGGAGGGCAAAGTCCTGGTTATGGCTACCAACGCGGAGTTCCCGCCCTATGAGTATCACGACGGCGGCGACATCGTAGGAATCGACGTTGAGGTGGCGGAAGCCATTGCCGGGAAGCTGGGCATGACCCTGGAGGTTGAGGATATTGCCTTCGACTCCATCATTCCGGAGCTGGAAAGCGGCAAGGCGGATATCGGCGTTGCCGGCATGACCGTAAATGAGGACCGTTTGAAGAACGTGGACTTTACAGACCCATACACAACGGCTTCCCAGGTAATTATTGTAAAAGAGGACAGCGAGATCGCAGGGCCGGATGATCTGAAGGGCAAACATATCGGCGTTCAGCTGGGGACCACCGGCGACATCTACGCTTCTGATTATGAGGCCGACGGTTCTACTATTGAGCGTTACAACAAGGGATTTGAGGCGGTTCAGGCGATGCAGCAGGGCAAGATCGATGCCGTAGTGATCGACCAGGAGCCGGCAAAAGTGTTTGTTTCCCAGAATGAGGGGATCAAGATCTTGGACGAGGCGCTGACTGTGGAAGAGTACGCCATTGCCATCAAGAAGGGCAACACAGAGCTTCTTGATCAGGTAAACGGGGCACTGGCTGAGCTTAAGGAGTCCGGCGAACTGCAGGCGATCATTGACAAATACATTTCAGCAGAATAAAGGAATAGGGAACGAATACCATGAGTGAAAAGTTCAGGGCTGATTTTTATCAGAATTTTATTGAGGACGACCGTTGGAAATACATTGTAAACGGCTTGGGCAATACCATTAAGATTACGCTTTTTGCGGTGCTTCTGGGCATTGCCCTGGGGTTTTTGGTGGCGATCATCCGTTCCACTTTTGAAAAGACCGGCAAGTTAAAACTGTTAAATCTTCTGTGCAGGGTGTATCTGACGGTTATCCGGGGAACCCCGGTGCTGATCCAGCTTCTGCTTATTTACTTCGTGGTGTTCGGTTCTGTCAGGATTGACAAGTCTCTGGTGGCCATACTGGCCTTCGGCATCAACTCCGGGGCCTATGTGGCGGAGATTTTTCGAAGCGGGATTATGTCCATTGACAACGGCCAGTTTGAGGCGGGCCGCAGCCTGGGGTTCAATTACACCCAGACCATGCTCTACATCATCATGCCCCAGGCATTTAAGAATGTGCTTCCGGCTCTTGGCAATGAGTTTATCGTGCTGCTAAAGGAGACGTCTGTGGCCGGATATATCGCCATCCAGGATCTGACTAAAGGCGCGGATATTATCCGAAGCCGTACATACAGCGCGTTTATGCCCCTTATGGCGGCGGCAGTGATCTACCTGGTGATGGTGATGATTTTTACTTACTTTGTACAGAGGCTGGAGAGGAGGCTGAGGAGCAGTGACCACTAATGGAAATGATGCGCTGATCCAGGTGCAGCACCTGGGAAAAAGCTTTGAGCAATTGGATGTCTTGAAGGATATCACCGTTGATATCCACAAGGGCGACGTGGTGTGCGTCATTGGGCCTTCCGGCTCCGGTAAGAGTACGTTTCTGCGGTGTTTAAACCGCCTGGAGGAGCCTACCTCCGGGAAGATCTTCTTTGAGGGCGTGGATATCACGGACCCTAAGACGGACATTGACAAACACCGCCAGAAAATGGGCATGGTGTTCCAGCAGTTTAACCTGTTTCCTCACATGACCATTATGAGAAACCTTACTATTGGTCCCATGAAGCTTCAGGGGCGGAGCCAGAGTGAGGCGGAGGCGGAGGCCAGGAAGCTTTTGGAGCGGGTGGGCCTTGCGGACAGGGCTCAGGCTTATCCCAGCCAGCTGTCGGGTGGCCAGAAACAGAGGATCGCCATTGTGCGGGCCTTATGCATGCGGCCGGAGGTTATGCTTTTTGACGAGCCTACATCCGCCCTGGACCCGGAGATGGTGGGGGAGGTCTTAAATGTTATGCGGGATCTGGCCAGGGAGCGGATGACCATGGTGGTGGTCACCCACGAGATGGGATTTGCCAGGGAGGTGGCTGACAGGGTCATGTTCATGGACGGCGGGTATTTTCTGGAGGAGAACGCGCCGGCAGAGTTTTTTGCCAATCCGAAGAATGAGAGGCTTAAGAACTTTTTGAGTAAGGTTTTGTGACGGGCGACGGAAATCCGGCCATATGTCTGGGGTTTTTGCGGGATGTTTCTGTGGAATAAAAAGAGACCAGGGGAATCCGGGGAGGATTGGCCCTGGTTTTTTTGTTGGATAAAGATTCTATTTTCAAATCTAAAAATCCTCTAAATTAGTATAAAGGTTTCGGTATATGTCTTGAAAAGTCCGGCTGATTGGTATATGGTTTAGGGTGAAAGACAAGAGTACTCCAGGAAAGGAGCGGATCCGACATGAAATATCTGGTGATATACAGCAGCAGGACAGGCAACACGGAGAAGATTGCCATGGAGATTTTCGAGGCTCTTCCGGGGAATTCTAAGGATATTCAGAGAGTGGAGGAGCAGAGCGGCGAAGCGGATACTTATTTTGTAGGGTTTTGGAATGATAAAGGTATATGCGGCGGCGAGATCATGGAGTTTCTGGAGGGACTTCACGGAAAGCAGGTGGCTATCTTCGGGACCTGCGGCATGGGGGAAGACCCGGAGTACTGCCGTCAGGTGTCAAAGCGGGTGGAAGCGCTGATCCCGGAGGACAACCGGTATCTTGGGTCTTTCCTCTGTTCCGGGAAGATGGTTCCTCAGGTTTTGGAGCGGTACCGCATGATGCAGCGGCAAAAGGATTCTCCGCGCATCCGGCAGATGATCCAGTCCTGCGAGGAGGCTATGCTTCACCCGGACAGCAGGGATTTGGCCAATGCCAGGATGTTTGTGGAGGAGATCATAGGGGAAACGGGAGTTTTTTAATTTGAAAAAAGAAAGGGGACATTGATATGGGAGTGAAAGAGCAAAAGCCGGGCAATAACAGGAAGCCGTTTATTTTTTACTATGCCATGGTCATGCTGATCATGACGGCTATTAATCTGTTTCTTATGCCCAGTGTGCAGCGGAAAAGCGTTACAGAGGTTCCGTACAACACGTTCCGGGATATGATCGAGGAAGGCGTGGTGACCCAGGTGGGAAGAAACGAGCAGCAGATCACGTTTCTGGCAAAGACCGGGGAGAAGAATCCTCTGGGGGACGATGTGATACGCTGGTACAAGACGGGCAACTGGCCCGATGAAGATCTGACTCAGGTTTTAAGGGATAACGGCATCGCGTTTTCAGAGGAGATCATAGAGCCTACCTCGCCCATCGTGTCGGTCCTGGTATCATGGATCATTCCCATTGTGCTGTTTGTGGTCATCGGTCAGTTTCTGTCCAGGCAGCTTCAGAAAAAGATGGGCGGCAATGCCATGACATTCGGTAAGTCCAATGCAAAGATTTATGCGGAGTCGGAGACCGGCAAGACCTTTACCGACGTGGCAGGGCAGGAGGAGGCCAAGGAGGCTTTGAAGGAGATCGTGGATTTTCTCCACAACCCTCAGAAGTACGCGGAGATCGGCGCCACTCTGCCTAAAGGCGCTTTGTTGGTGGGTCCTCCAGGAACCGGTAAGACACTGCTTGCCAAGGCGGTGGCCGGGGAGGCTAAGGCGCCGTTTTTCTCCATCTCCGGCTCCGAGTTTGTGGAGATGTTTGTGGGCATGGGAGCGGCCAAGGTGCGGGATCTGTTTAAGCAGGCCAACGAAAAGGCCCCTTGTATCGTGTTCATTGATGAGATCGATACCATCGGCAAGAAGCGGGACGGCGGCGGATTCTCCGGCAATGATGAGAGGGAGCAGACCTTAAACCAGCTTTTGGCGGAGATGGACGGTTTTGACGGCCGCAAGGGCGTGGTGATTCTGGCAGCCACCAACCGGCCGGAGTCCCTGGACCCTGCGCTTTTGCGCCCGGGGCGGTTTGACAGGCGGATTCCTGTGGAGCTGCCGGACCTTAAAGGGCGGGAGGCTATTTTAAAGGTTCATGGGAAGAATGTGAAGATGGACGACAGCGTAAGCTACGGGGAGGTGGCCAGGGCTACTTCCGGGGCCAGCGGCGCGGAGCTTGCCAATATCGTCAATGAGGCGGCTCTTCGGGCGGTGCGCATGGGGCGCAGCGTGGTGAGTCAGCAGGATCTGGAGGAAAGCGTGGAGGTGGTCATCGCCGGATATCAGAGAAAGGATTCCGGCGTTACGGGCAGAGAGAAAAAGATCGTGGCGTACCATGAAGTGGGCCACGCCCTGGTGGCGGCGTGTCAGACCAACTCGGCCCCGGTACACAAGATCACCATTATCCCCAGAACTTCCGGTGCTTTGGGCTATACTATGCAGGTGGATAAGGATGAGCGGTATCTCATGAGCAGGGATGAGGCGTTTAACAAGATTGCCACGTTTACCGGAGGAAGGGCGGCGGAGGATCTGATCTTCCAGTCCATCACTACGGGGGCAGCCAATGATATTGAACAGGCTACGAAGCTGGCCAGGGCAATGGTGACCCGGTACGGCATGAGCGAGCAGTTTGGCATGGTGGCTCTGGAGACGGTGACGAACCAGTATTTAGGCGGGGATACGTCTCTGGCCTGCTCACCGGAGACGGCTAAGGTTATTGATGATGAGGTTGTGAAGCTGGTGGGGAAAGCCTATGACAGGGCTATGGAGATCTTAAAGGACAATGAGCAGAAGCTTCATGAGATCGCCCAGTATCTTCTGGAGCAGGAGACCATCAGCGGGGAAGAGTTTATGGAGATCTTGAAAGCTCCGGCAAAGGAGGGAGCGGCAGAAGACATAGAAGGTTAAGGCAGGGACGAAATGGCCATGTGAGGAAAATTTACGGATGCGGCTGCAAATCCGCTTGCATTTTTTCTAAAAAGGTGTATAATCCAATATATGAACAATTATTCATATAAAGTCCGTATAGGATAGATCCAGGAGGGTATGCCTTATGAAAAAGAAATTTAAGATGGAGAATTTGGACTGCGCCAACTGCGCGGCAAAGATGGAGGCCGCTATTAACAAGATCGAGGGCGTGAAGGAGGCTACGGTCAGCTTTATGACCCAGAGGCTGGTCATTGAAGGAGATGACGACAGGTTTGATGAGATCGTGAAGGAAGCAGTGGCGGCGTGCAGGAAAGTGGATGCTGACTGTGAAGTGATAGTATAGTAAAGTGACAACTGTGGATCATAAAGAGAAAAGCAGCGGGATGAGAAGAGGACCGCTGCTTTTTATATGATATTTTTCCGTGCATCCCCTTTCGGAGGAATGGTATTTGTGGTAAACTGGTGATAACATTTAAGAATATAGGAAGGTATCCAAAGGAGGAAACTATGAGCCAAACCTACGACAAATTGATGAAATGCTACAAGAGCATGAAGAAAAAGGTGAAGTTTAAGCCGGAGGTGGCGCTGATCTTAGGGTCAGGGCTGGGGGATTATGTGAAGCAGGTCCAGGTGGAGGCCACGGTTGCGTATTCGGATATCGAGGGTTTTCCGGTTTCCACGGTTCCGGGCCATAAGGGGAGGTTTGTGTTCGGGTATGTGAAAAAGGTTCCTGTGGTCATCATGCAGGGAAGAGTTCACTACTATGAGGGCTATGATATGGCGGATGTGGTGCTTCCTGTCCGTCTGATGAAGATGATGGGAGCTAAGGTGCTGTTTCTGACCAATGCGGCCGGGGGTGTCAACAGCGATTTTAGCGCCGGGGAGCTGATGCTTATTAAGGATCACATAAGCTCGTTTGTCCCGTCTCCGTTGATCGGGCCCAATATAGACGAGCTGGGCACCCGTTTTCCGGATATGAGCGATATTTATAATAAGGAACTGCGGGTCCTGATCAAAAAAGCGGCGAAGAAACTGGGGATCCCTCTTCAAAAGGGCGTGTATCTGCAGCTTACAGGGCCGGCTTATGAGTCTCCGGCGGAGATTCGCATGTGCAGGCTTCTGGGAGCCGACGCGGTGGGCATGAGCACTGCCTGCGAGGCTGTGGCGGCCAATCATATGGGGATGAAGATCTGCGGCATCTCGTTTATTTCCAATCTTGCCTGCGGCATGACCGATGAGCCTTTGAGCCACAAGGAGGTGCAGGAGGCGGCTGACAGGGTGGCGCCGCTGTTTGAGAAGCTGGTGACGGAGTCTATTGGCATGATCGGCAAGAGTTTAAAGGAGAAAAAGCAGGGAAAGAGTTAGGATGCCTGGCAGGAGGACGGAAGATGAATACAGTGATCATTGGGATCGCGGGAGGGACCGGGTCCGGAAAATCTACGTTTACTAACCGTTTGAGAGAAGCCTTTCATGAGGATGTGGCGGTGCTGTATCATGACAATTATTACCGGTCTCAGGACGAGATCCCCTTTGAGGAGCGCAAAAAGGTAAATTACGACCATCCGGACGCGTTTGAGACAGAGCTTTTGTTAAAGCAGCTGGAGGAGCTGAAAGCGGGAAGGAGCATCCACTGTCCGGTGTATGATTATTCCCAGCACAACCGGTCAGACCAGGTCGTGCTGGTGGAGCCCAGACGGGTGATCCTTCTGGAGGGGATCCTGGTGCTGGCGGATGAGAAGCTGCGAGAGCTTTTGGATATTAAGGTGTATGTGGAGGCGGACGCCGATGAGCGGATCCTGCGGCGGGTGATCCGGGATGTGAAGGAGCGGGGAAGGGATATTGAGGGCGTTGCCCGTCAGTACCTGACCACGGTAAAACCCATGCACTATCTGTACGTGGAGCCTACCAGAGCGCTGGCAGATATTGTGATCAACAGCGGAAAGAATCCGGTGGCGTTTGAGATGATGAAAAATAATATTGAGAAGATCATTGCGGCGTCCGCGCCTTGATCCCGGAGGAAGGAGAGAGGGAGGTTTTTGGAATATGGTCGAGATGGAAAAAGGACTGCTGGAGCGTTTGAGGCAGCAGGGGTTTGACGCGGCGAGGGAGATTCTGGAAGCCGGAGACTTAAAGGCGGGGCAGCTGTTTGTGGTGGGGTGTTCCACCAGCGAGGTCTGCGGTGGCAGGATCGGCACGGCTTCAAGCCCCGATGCGGCAAAGGCGGTGTTTGAGGGGATCTGGCAGGCGGCAAGGGAAAGGGGCGTGTATTTGGCGGCCCAGTGCTGTGAGCATCTGAACCGGGCTCTTATTCTGGAGCGGGAGGCAGCGGAGCGGTATGGGTATGAGGAGGTTAATGTGGTGCCGCAGCCTAAGGCAGGCGGGTCTTTTGCCACGGCGGCTTACGCGGCCTTCGACTGTCCGGTGGCAGTGGAGCATATCCGGGCCCATGGGGGGATGGATATCGGGGACACGCTGATCGGGATGCATCTTAGGGATGTGGCGGTGCCGGTGCGGATTGCCGTAAAGAGGATCGGGGAAGCCCATGTGGTGTGCGCCAGGACCAGAGCCAAGTTTGTGGGCGGGGAGAGGGCGGTGTATGATAGCGGGAAGATGTGATAATTTTTATATTTTTTGAAAGAACAGAGCTTTCCTGACATTAGGAAAGCTCTGTGAAATCTAATATTTTTTCAAAAACCGTATAAATTCCTCCACCCCGTCTTCTGTAGTGGCCCAGGAGGTGACCAGACGGATGCTGGAATGGGTTTCGTCTATTTTCTTATCCATGTTAAAGGTAAATTCTTTCGCCAGTTCTGCGATCATTTCATTGGAAAACACAGGGAACAGCTGGTTGGTCTGGGAGTCGTAGGCAAAGGAGAAGCCTTTGTCTGTGAGCGCTGTCCGAAGCTTTCCGGCCATGGCGTTGGCGTGGGAGGCCATGTCAAAGAACAGGTTGTTCTGGAACAGCTCCTCAAACTGGATCCCAAGGAGCCAGCCTTTGGCCAGCATGGCGCCTTTCTGTTTGATCATAAAGCGGAAATCCGGTTTTAACTCGTCGTTGAGGATGATCAGGGCTTCTCCGAAGAGGGCGCCGTTTTTGGTGCCGCCGATGTAGAAGACATCCGTAAGGCTTGCGATGTCAGCCAGGGTCAGGTCATTGATGGGGCTTGTAAGGGCGGCTCCCATGCGGGCTCCGTCCATGAAAAGGTAAAGACCTTTTTGGCGGCAGAGATGGGACAGGGCTTCCAGTTCTGTTTTGGTGTACTGGGTCCCGACTTCCGTGGAATTGGAGATGTAGACCATCTTAGGCTGGACCATGTGCTCGTCGGTGTGAAATTCCAGGGCCTGCAGGACCAGATTGGGGGTCAGTTTGCCGTCTTTTGTTTCCATGGCCAGGACTTTGTGTCCAGTGGCCTCAATGGCTCCGGTCTCATGGACATTGATATGTCCGGTGACAGCGGAGATGACGGCCTGGTGGGGACGGAGGGCGGCGGAAATGGTGATGAGATTGGTCTGGGTGCCGCCTGCGATGATGTGGATGTCTGCATTGGGCTGTTTGATTTCACTTCGGATAAGGTCAATGGCGTGGGTTGTATGGATATCCTGACTGTAGCCGGTATTCTGGGTCAGGTTAGTTTCCATCATGGCTTTCAGAATGCGGGGATGCGCTCCCTCGCTGTAGTCGTTGGTAAAGCTGTACATAGTGTGTGCCTCCTTATTTTTCGATAGCAGTGGAATGGAATGATCAATAAAAACTGCTTCTCTTTAGTATAGAGGAAAACAGGTGGGGAATCAATGGAAATGTGAACAGGTTTTTGAGGAAAGGAAATAGGTAGGGATATGCTGTATCAGATATCGGACGGCACCGTATCTCTGGGAGGAACGGAGGTGCTGTCACATATTCATTTTGAGATAAAAGGGACGGAAAAGATCGCGGTAACAGGGATCAACGGGGCAGGAAAGACTACGCTTTTGCGGCTTTTGGCCGGTGACTTGGAACTGGACCGGGACGATAAGCGCCAGGGGCCGGGGATTTTCGCCTCCAGAAGGCTGACGGTGGAGATGCTGGGGCAGCAGGCTTTTGGGGATCTGTCCCGGACGGTGGAGGAGGAGCTTTTGGCATCCTGTCCGGAGAAAGAGGAGTTTGGCCCACAGCGGTTTGCCTATGAGAAGGAGTATGACAAGCTGTTTACCGGGTTTGGTTTTGGGCGGGATGAGAAGAGGAAGCGGCTGTCGGAGTTTTCCGGCGGGGAACAGACGAAGATCGCGCTTATCCGGCTGCTGTTAGAGAAGCCGGATGTGCTTCTTTTGGACGAGCCTACCAACCATCTGGATGTGGAGACGGTGGAGTGGCTGGAACAGTATCTTAAGGGATATCGGAAAGCTGTGGTTATGGTGTCCCACGACCGGTTTTTTCTGGACCAGACGGCGGATGTGGTTTATGAGCTGGCGGATAAAAAGCTGACCAGATATCCGGGCAACTATACCCATTATCGGCAGGAGAAGCTAAAAAATATCCGTCTCCAGAGGAAGGCTTACGAGCGGCAGCAAGAGGAGATCAAGCGGCTGAACCAGGTGATCGAGCGGTTTAAACATAAGCCTACCAAGGCGGCATTTGCCAGGTCCAAGAAAAAGGCGGTTGAGCGGATGGTAAGGATCGAGGCTCCCAGACAGGACACGGCCCATCTGTTTACCGGGGATATCACCCCCTTAAGTCCTGGCAGCAAGTGGGCGCTGGAGGCGAAGGAACTGCACATAGGGTATGATAAGCCGCTGTTCGAGATCGGACTGCGGGTGCGGAGGGGGCAGAAGATCGGCATCCTGGGGCCTAACGGGGCGGGGAAGAGTACGTTTTTAAAGACAATAGCCGGGATTTTGGCGCCGCTTAAAGGGAAATATTCTCTGGGAAACGGGGTTACGCTCGGGTACTTTGACCAACATTCCGGGGAGATCCAGTCGGAGCTTACGGTGTTTGAACATTTTCATCAGCTGTTTCCGGGGCTGACGGAGAAGGAGGCCAGGGGGATCCTGGGGAATTATTTGTTTGGAGGGAGGGACAGCGCAAAGCGGGTCAGCAGTTTGTCGGGCGGGGAGAAGGCCAGGCTGGTTCTTGCGGAACTCCTCCAGAGCAGACCTAATTTTCTGGTGCTGGACGAGCCTACCAACCACATGGATATCCACGCCAAAGAGACGCTGGAGTCCGCGTTTCAGGCTTACACAGGGACGATCCTCTTTGTGTCCCATGACCGGTATTTTGTCCGGCAGGTGGCGGACGCGGTGCTGATTTTGGCGGACGGGGCGGTGATGTATTATCCTTTCGGATATGAGCATTATCTGGAGAGGAAGCAAAAGGCGAAAGATGGAGAGTCCATAGGGGCTCAGATCCGGGCTGAGGAGCAGGCTTTGGTAGCGGGGATCCGGGCCGTGCCCAAGGCGGAGCGGCACAGGCTCCGGGAGATCCCGGAGGAGGAAGCTTATGGGGAATGGAAGCTTCGGCTGGCCGGGGAGAAGATGGCCGGGGCCAGAAGGCAGGCAGAACGGATCTGGGAGATGATGGAGGCCATGAAGGATAAATGGCAGGAATCGGAGGCTTTCTGGAACGGGGAAGCCTGGGGGGATGGGGATGCCTATGAGACCCTGCGGCAGGAGTATGAGGCGTGGGAAGGGAAATGGCTTGCAGGGTGTCTGGAATGGGGAGAAACGTTTTTTGACTATGGCAAGTGGGAAAAGGGAGGAGAGGGAAGGCTGAAAGCTGCCTACGAAAGTGACAGACTCGGTGGGAATGGGCAAGTCGAGGATCATTGAAAGGTATTGGATCAAATTGTAAGGGGGTAATTTGATGGGAGTTTTTTTGGAGACGGTTTTATTTCCCGGAGGGGAGGAAGAGGCATGCAAGGCGGCTGTCAGGCAATGCAGCGACGCAGGAGCGTTTTCCATTGAGGAGAAGGAGTGCCGGTGGCATGTGTTTGAGAAAGGGCCGGGTGTGCTTTTAAATGACGGATGCTGCGGGTATGAGGATATGGGCGAGAACTTGTCCCGGCAGGTGGGATGTCCGGTGATGGCTATGTACATCTATGATGGTGATCTGTGGGGGTACAGTCTGTGGCAGAATGGGGGAGAGATCGATCGCTTTTCCAGCCTTGGGGATTATTTTGGGGAGGATGAGCCGCCTAAGAAGCCGGGAAATGCCAAAGCCGTGGGGAGATGCTTCGGCGTGGAGGCAGAGGCTGTAAAGGAGTATCTGATCCCTTGGGATGAGGAGATCATGGATGGAGAGACGGAATGCTATGCCTATGACGGGGATGAGGCTGCCATAGGGGACTGCTGGCAGATCACGGATTTTATGAAAGCTTTGGGGTTTGATTACGATTGTCTTTGTCCGAAGGATGATGCCGGGCAGCAGATATGGGATTCCGGAGATGAAGGCGAGGGCAGCGAGGTTTTAGCCGGTGATGTAAAGGAGCCGTCGGATGGCGGATGGGAGTCTCCTTCCGGCCAGGTTTTTGATTCCAGAGAGGAGACGGTTCTGCCTAATGCGCTTACAGACCGGGCATATGTTTTATTGCGGGCCGGGGAAATTGGAGAGAGGTATGGAGAGATCGCGGGGATGATTGAAAGAAAACAGTATGAGAACGCGGTGTCTCTGATTACGGATGCGGTCTGGACTGCCCAGGATAACCCGGTGCTCTACCTTCTTAGAGCTTTTTGCTGGAATCAGATGGAGGGGATAAAGATGGGATTGAGCCGCAGGCCGGATATGGACCGGGATCTGACAAAGGTTTTGGAGCTGGAACCGGATAATATTATGGCTTTGCGGGCAAGATGCCCGGTTACGGCCACTGTGTCGCGGTATAAGCGGCATATCCAGGATCTGACCAGGCTGATGGAACTGGACGGAGAGAACCGGGACAGCTATCAGGTGGACCGGGCGTACCGCTTCCATTGGGTGGGGGATGATGAGAGCGCCAGAAGGGATCTGGAAGAGGTTTTGGGGAGAGGGGAGTTTCGGAGTGCGGATCTGCGGTATCTTTGTGAGGAACTTGAGGTGGGCCAGGTGAGGGATTAACAGAGTGACAGGGGCGTGGAGTGATTGGGAGATTAGCAGATTAGCAGATTAGCAGATTAGCAGATTAGCAGATTGAAAGGTGAAGCGGGATGATTACAGGAGAGTTAAAGAACAGGATTGACGGGCTTTGGGATATGTTTGCGGCGGGGGGACTGGTGAACCCTCTGGAGGTGATTGAGCAGATTACGTATCTGATGTTTATCCGTGACCTGGATGATTCGGATAATAAAAGGGCGAAGGAGAGTGAGATGCTTTCTCTGCCCTTTCAGAGTCTGTTTGGGGATGAGGTAAGGATTGGGGAGCGGGTTATAGACGGAAGGCAGTTAAAGTGGTCGGTGTTTCGGGATTTTCCGGCAGACAGAATGTATGGGATTGTGCAGGAGTGGGTGTTTCCGTTTATAAAGGGCCTGCACAGCAACAGGGACAGCGCGTATTCCAGGTATATGGGCGACGCGATTTTTAAGCTGCCCACACCGCTGCTTTTGTCAAAGGTGGTGGATTGTCTGGACGGAATCTATGAGCTGATGAATGAGAGCCAGTCTGCGGATGTCAGGGGGGATGTGTATGAGTACCTTCTGTCGAAAATCGCCCAGTCCGGGAGAAACGGGCAGTTCCGCACCCCAAGGCATATTATCCGCATGATGGTGGAGCTGATGGAACCGGCTGCGGATGAGGTAATCTGTGACCCTGCCTGCGGCACTTCCGGATTCTTGGTCGCTTCGGGGGAGTATCTGAAGGAGAAGCGCAGGGATGAGATTTTTTATGACAGGGAGAAGAAGGAACATTATATGAACCGTATGTTCCACGGGTATGATATGGACAGGACCATGCTCCGAATCGGCGCCATGAATATGATGACCCATGGGATTGAGAATCCTTCGATTGAATACAGGGACAGTTTGTCGGACCAGAACGGTGACAGGGAAATGTATTCGCTGGTGCTGGCGAATCCGCCGTTTAAGGGGAGTTTGGACGCGGAGTCTGTATCCGGGGACCTTTTGAAGGTGTGCAAGACGAAAAAGACGGAGCTTTTGTTTCTTGCGCTGTTTCTGCGGGTGCTGAAAATCGGCGGAAGATGTGCCTGTATCGTTCCGGACGGGGTTCTGTTCGGGTCGTCGGGCGCTCACAAGGCGATTCGGAAGGAGATTGTGGAGAATCAGAGATTACAGGCGGTTATTTCCATGCCGTCTGGGGTGTTTAAGCCTTACGCGGGAGTGTCCACGGCTATTCTTATTTTTACGAAAACGGACCATGGCGGGACGGATGAGGTCTGGTTTTATGATATGACTGCCGACGGGTTTAGTCTGGATGATAAAAGGGTTCCGGTCAGTGACAATGATATTCCGGATATCATCCAGAGATTTAAATGCGTGGAGCAGGAGAAGGGGAGGAAGCGGACGGAAAAGTCGTTTCTTGTGCCGAAACAGGAGATTGTGGATAACGGTTATGACCTTAGCATTAATAAGTATAAGGAGACGGAGTATGTGGCGGTGGAGTATCCGCCGACGAAAGAGATTATGCGGGAGCTGAGGGAGTTGGAGAGGGAGATTAAGGCGGGGATGGATGAGTTGGAGCGGTTGTTGGGGATAGATGGGGAAGAGTGAAATGGGGAACAGCGAAATGGCAGAATGGCGGGAGGATAAGCGATGAAGATTTTGGTAATAGGCGGCACCAGGTTTTTCGGCATACATATGGTAAATGAACTTTTATCAAAAGGTCATGATGTTACCATCGCCACACGGGGAAACGCAATGGATGGATATGGCAGCAGAGTAAGCCGCATCATCATTGAGAGAACGGATGAAAAGAGCATGAAAAATGCTTTGAGCGGCAGATATTATGATGTTGTGATTGATAAAATCGCGTATTGTTCAAATGATATAAAGTATGTGATGGAAGCCGTTAATTGTGGCAAATATATCCATATGTCCAGCACGGCCGTTTATGAACCTATGCACATGAATATGGTTGAATCTGATTTTGACGGTGTTTCTAAAGAACTGATATGGTGCGGCAGGAATGATTTTTCATATGGGGAGATAAAGAGGCAGGCGGAGCGCGCTTTGTGGCAGGAATATGGGAACAGGAACTGGATTGCGGTAAGATATCCATTTGTAGTGGGGAAGGATGATTATACAAAAAGATTGTTATTTTATGTGGAACACACCATGAAATCTATCCCGATGGATGTTGACAATCTGGATGCTCAGATGGGATTTATCCATTCTGATGAAGCCGGAAAAATGATGGCTTTTTTGGTTGATAAGGATATCAGGGGCGCAGTTAATGGATGTTCTGAGGGAACGATTTCCATAAGAGAAATCATTGAGTATGTTGAAAGGATGACAGGTACAAAGGCGGTTGTTGATAAGGCGGGAGAAAGGGCTCCGTACAATGGAGCATCGGAATATAGTATTAATACGAAAAAGGCAGGAGATTTAGGATTTCGGTTTTCAGTACTTCAAGATTGGATCTATAAACTGTTAGATGATTATATTCTGGAAGTGAGTGGGAGTTAATTGGATTCTGGTTTGGAGAGCTGGTAAGTGGGGATAAATTCAGTGATTTTTTGCGGGAATGTGTATTATGGTTTGAGGGGGCTGTGGGAAGGGCATGTTTGGAAAAGAAAAGTTTGTATTAGGGGATGTTTTGAAATGGATTGAAACATGGTTGGGGTGAAGGTATAATGGAATTGTTGATATGATTTGAGGGTGGCGTGGATTGCGGTGGGAGATAGGGAGAAGGGGTTAAATAGGTGTGAGCGTTTGGTGCATTGACTGTAGGAAAATGTAAGTGGGAGCAGGGGATAGGATGGCGCTGTAGGCGATTTAAAATGGCTGTATATTGGATGATGGATGGAATGAGTTTTAATATTGATTAAAAGGAGAGCTAGGGATTGGATAATCGAAAACATATGGGAAAAGATAAAGACGGAGTCGTTTTTCCTGTTGCTCCAAATCTTTCTGAAATGAGTGATACCTACTTGGATTTTATGAAAGAAGTGAAGGCGGAAATCCAAAAGCAAAGGATTTCTATTGTATTGAATGCAAATTCCAGTATGATTTGTCTTTACTGGAATATTGGCAGCGCAATCTTGAAAAAGCAGAAGGAAGAAGGCTGGGGAGCAAAGGTTATAGACCGTATGGCTAAAGATTTAAAAAGCAGCTTTCCTGATATGTCAGGCTTCTCACCAAGAAACATCAAATACATGCGAAAGTTTGCGGAGTGCTGGCCGGATTATGAATTTGTGCAGCAGGTTGTTGCACAAATTCCGTGGAGAACAAATCTTAAATTGATAGATAAGCTGGATTCAGAGAAAAGCCGTAAATGGTACGCATATAAAACTATAGAAAATGGCTGGAGCAGTAATGTCCTGGATCTGCAGATTCAGGGCAGATTGATGGAGCGCTCAGGTAAAAGCGTGAACAATTTTCCGGCTGCCCTTCCTCCAGCAGATTCTGATATGGTGAATCAGGTATTTAAAGATCCATATTTGTTTGATTTTCTTGGAACAGATATGCCGCGCAGAGAGGTGGAGATAGAGCGGCAGCTGACAGAGCACATACAAAGCTTTTTGCTGGAACTTGGACAGGGATTTGCTTTTGTTGGCAGACAGGTGCATTTGGAAGTGGGAGGCGATGACTTTTATATTGACCTTCTGTTTTATCATCTAAAATTAAGATGCTATGTTGTGATTGAACTGAAGGCATGCGATTTTGAGCCGGGATTTGTCAGCCAACTAAATATGTACCAAAATGTAGTCAATGATGTTTTACGGCATCCGGACGATAAGCCAACCATAGGGCTCTTATTGGTAAAAGGAAAGAATGAGACTGTAGTAGAATACTCTTTGGCAGGATATCAGAATCCAATCGGCGTAGCGGAGTGGAAAAATCAAATTGCTAAAATATTGCCGGAGGAACTGCGAAGCAGTCTTCCATCTGTTGAAGAGATTGAAAAAGAGTTGGAGTAATCTAATTGTGATGCGGTTTGCTGCACAAATTAAGAAGGAGATTATGAGGGTGAGAAACTGTCAGGACTGTTTGGATTGGATGAGATGAGGAGTTGGTAAAAGCAATATGATAAATTCAGAATTTGCGGGGATGAATTATGGCGAAATTAATAGAGATTACAGGAAAGGCGTTGTCAGGAGAATGGGGAACTGATGATATTGATGGGACAGGAATACCTGTTCTAAGGACAACTAATTTTACGAATGATGGAATTGTTAGTTATGAAAATGTTGTGAGCAGAACAATTGCTAAAAAGAATATTGAAGAGAAATACTTGAAAACTGGGGATATTATTATTGAAAAATCAGGTGGAAGTGATAAACAGCCTGTTGGAAGAGTGGTTTTTTATGATGGTCCTGAACATATGTATTTGTTTAATAATTTTACTGGTTTGCTAAGAGTTAAAGATAGAGAAAAATGGGATCCCAAATATATATTTTATTCACTCTTTTTTAATTATATAAAGGGGGGAACGAAAGCATATGAAAATAAGACAACAGGACTTCATAACTTAAAGACAGATGATTATGTTTCAAAATATGAGGTAAAAGAAATTGACATTGAAAGACAAAGAGCTAAATGTAAGAGATTGGATATGCTTTATGAGATAATTAGACTACAAAGAAACCAAATTATAAAGTTTGATGAGTTAATCAAATCACGGTTTATAGAGATGTTTGGAGATCCTATACAAAATGATAAACAATTTGAAACGATTATAGGGGAAAACCTTTTCAAACTCTCAAACGGTAAGACAATATCAGCGAAGAAAAGAAAACAGACTGGCATTCCTGCTTATGGCGGTAACGGAATTTCCTGGTATACAGACGATGTGCTTTTTGAAAAAGATACACTGGTTGTAGGGCGCGTTGGCTTTCAAAGCGGTAATGTGCATTTGGCCTATGCCCCCCTTTGGGTCACTGATAATGCTATGTATATCAGTAAATTTCATGTGGATGAATATGACCTTATTTTTCTGTGTGCTTTGATGGAGCATATTAACTTTACACGTTTCCAAGATGCAGGGGATTTGAAAAAAATTACTCAAAAACCCTTTATGCAGATGGAATATATTTTTCCTCCGATGGAGATGCAACATCGTTATTCCGATTTCGTCCACCAGATCGACAAATCGAAATCCACAGTTCAAAAAAGATTAAACAAGCTACAGACTTTCCAAAAGTCTCTCATGCAGCAATATTTTGGATGAAAGGAAAGCCATTATGAACTATTATAAACCAACATTGGGAATCGAACCAACAGATAAATACGAAAAAGCGAAACAAGACATATTTCAGGCATTAAACTCAGTTCAAGCTTTTAGAAGATAACACAGACAACAGAATGTAAAAGTATTGCGGAAAATAAAGAAAATCAAACAAAAATACAAAAATTTCTCACAAAGGAGGTCTTCCCTACATGCCCACCAATTTCGACTATCTAAAATCCGAACCCAAATTCGCCCCCTTCTCCTCCGTCGCCATTTCTGCCGAAACACTTATCCTCATAGACCCGGAGGCATGTATCATCAATTGCCGACGTGCTATGGAGTTTGCTTTAAAGTGGATGTATTCGGTGGAGGCCAAGCTGGGAACGCCCTATAAGGATAACCTTTACAGCCTTATGAGTACAGAGGAATACCGCCAGATGGTGGGAAAGGATTTGTGGAAACGGATGGACTACATCCGTCAGTGCGGAAACCGCGTAGCCCATTCCGGCAAAAAGCTTGGCAGGGATGAGGCCATGCTCTGTCTGGAGAATCTGGCGATCTATCTGGATTTCATTGCTTGCTGCTATTCCAAACAATACAAAGAACATATTTTTGATAAGAGCCTTATTACCAGACGCCAGGAGCAGATCAAGCAGTCCAGGGAGGAGACGGAGAAGGCCAAAAAGCAGCTGGCCATACATCAGGAGGAGCTGGCCAAGAAAGAACTTGACTTAAAGACCCTTATGGAGGAGAACGCCTCTTTAAAGGAGGAGCTGACTGCCAGGAGGGAGCAGAGACAGCCGACCTATGTGCCAAAGCCCCTTGATCTGTCGGAATACTCCACCAGAAAGCTTTACATAGACGCGATGCTGGAGGACGCCGGTTGGACACTGGGGAAGGACTGGCTCAATGAGGTGAAGCTTTCCGGCATGCCCAATAAATCCGGGTCAGGATACGCGGATTACGTGCTTTATGATGACATGCACAGGCCCCTTGCCATCATTGAGGCAAAGCGCACCTGTGGGGATGTGGCACAGGGGAGGCAGCAGGCAAAACTGTATGCCGATCTGCTGGAGGCGCAATACAAGCGCCGTCCTGTGATTTTTCTGACCAATGGTTTTGAGACACGCATTATTGACGGGCAGTACCCGGAGAGGGAGTGCGCTGTCATCTATTCCAAGAGGGATCTGGAGAAATGGTTTAATCTTTTGAGCATGCGGACAAGTCTCCGATCGTTTTCCGTGAGAAAAGATATCGCGGGGAGATATTATCAGGAGGCGGCTGTCAGGGCTGTGTGTGACAGTTTTGAGGAGAAGAACCGAAGAAAGGCCCTTCTTGTTATGGCTACCGGGTCAGGGAAGACCAGAACCGTGATCGCCTTATGCGACATTTTTTTAAAAGCCGGGTGGGTAAAGAATATCCTTTTTCTGGCGGACCGCAATTCTCTGGTGACCCAGGCAAAGAGAAGCTTTGTGAATCTGCTTAACAGTCTGTCCTGCACCAATCTGGTGGAGGAGAAGGACAACTACAATGCCCACTGCGTATTTTCCACGTACCAGACCATGATCAACTGTATTGATTCTGTCAATGACAGGGAGGGGAAGATTTTTACCTGCGGTCATTTTGACCTGGTGATCTGTGATGAGGCTCACAGGTCTATTTACAACAAATATAAGGATATTTTCACCTACTTTGATGCGCCTCTCATCGGGCTTACGGCTACGCCCAAGGATGAGATTGATAAGAATACCTACGAAATCTTTGAGTTGGAAAACGGCGTTCCCACCTATGGGTATGACCTGGCCCAGGCGGTGAAAGACGGGTATCTGGTTGATTACGTTTCCGTTGAGAGCAGGCTGAAGTTTATGGAGCAGGGGATTGTGTATGACCAGTTGTCAAAGGAGGACAAGGAGGCTTTTGAGGATACGTTTGAAAATGAGGACGGAAAGGTACCAGAGCGGATTGATTCCTCTGCGCTGAATACCTGGATTTTCAATGAGGACACCATACGGCAGGTGCTGGATGTGGTGATGAGCAATGGGATTAAGGTGGATTACGGTCAGAAGCTGGGGAAGACCATTATCTTTGCCAAACGGCATGACCATGCGGAGAAGATTCTGGAGGTGTTTCACAGAGAGTATCCTCATCTGCCGGATTTTGCCAAAGTTATAGACAATCGTATTTCCTGCGCCCAGAGCGTCATTGACGAATTTTCGGACCCTAAGAAGATGCCCCAGATTGCGATTTCCGTGGATATGCTGGATACGGGGATTGATGTGCCGGAGGTGGTGAATCTTGTATTCTTTAAGAAGGTTCTAAGCAAGGCCAAGTTTTGGCAGATGATCGGGCGGGGGACTAGGTTGTGTCCGGGGCTTTTGGACGGGGAGGACAAGGACAGATTTTACATTTTTGATTTCTGCGGGAATTTTGACTTTTTCCGTATGAATAAGGGGAAAGCCGCGGGAAGCGGGATGGCGCTGCAGGAGGCGGTGTTTAACCTGAAATTTGAGATTTCCTATAAGCTGCAGGATGTTGATCTTCAGGCCGACCGTCTGATCACCTACCGCAATGGGCTTGTGAAAGAGATGAGTGAGAAGGTGCGGGAACTGCCAAGGGATAATTTTGCGGTGAGGCAGCATTTAAAGTATGTGGATCTGTATTCTGTGGAGGTGAATTACCAGCGTTTGACCTATGAAGATACGCGGACAGTGAAGGAGGAGCTGGCGCCGCTTATTTTGCCGGACAAGGATGAGGCGGGGGCAGTCCGTTTTGACGCGCTTATGTACGGGATTGAGCTGGCGTATCTTATGGGAAAACCGTATACCCGGGCCAGAGGGGATTTGAGGAAACGTGTTTCGGGGATTGCCGGGGTGGCTAATATTCCGGAGATACAGGCCCAGAAGGATCTGATCAGCAGGATTTTGGATACGGATTATGTGGACCGCGGGGGGATCCATGAATTTGAGGAGATCCGTGAGAAGCTTCGGGGGCTTATGAAGTATATACCGAAACAGTATCAGCGGTATGATACGAATTTTGAGGATGCGCTTTTGTCTGTTGACTGGAAGGAGTCGGAGCTGGAGAGCGATCAGCTTAAAAATTATAAAGAAAAGGCGGAGTTCTATATCAGGCAGCACCAGGATCATGGGGTTATTGCAAAATTGAGAGGAAATGAGCCGCTGACCGCTGAGGATGTGGAGCTGTTGGAGGGAATTTTGTGGAAGGAGATTGGGACAAAGGCGGATTATGAACAGGAGATTGGCCAAAAGCCACTGGGAGAGTTTGTCCGCGGGATCGTGGGACTGGATATGCGGGCGGCGAAGGACGCGTTTTCGGAGTATCTGGACGGCGCGAATCTGGATGGAAGACAGATTTATTTTGTGAATCAGATTGTGGAGTATATTGTGAAAAACGGGATGATGAAAGATCTGTCTGTTTTGCAGGAGCCGCCGTTTACAGATAAGGGAAGCTTGGCGGATATCTTTACTGACCTTTCGGTTTGGATGGGAATCCGGAAGGTGATCGACAGGATCAATGGGAATGCGGTGGCGGCGTAGGATAGGATATTGACAAAATCCAATCATTCCTGTAAAATAGTGATAGGAAAATTATAAAATCCAATCATATTCTCTAAAGAGGAAAGGATATTGAAGATTGAAGTAAAGGAAATAGAGAGGTATCTTTCTGACTTAAAGGATGCAGTTAAGAAGAACAGGTACCGAATTGAAAGAAATTTTAAGAGGCAGGATACGATCAGGCTGTTTCTGGACTATGTTATTGATGAAGGGAAAGCAAAGGAGATTATTTTAAGTCTTACACCATATGATTTTTCAGGAATACTGCAGAATGAGCATAAGGGATATGAACAGGAAAGGCTCTATGTTTTTGGCAAGGATGTAACTCTTTTGGAAAGGAGCGGATCAGCAGAGAAGCAGGTTTCCTTATATATGAAGTTCAACAAGCTGGAAAACTGTTTTGTTATCGTGATTTCATTTCACGAACAGAAATATCCGCTTACATATTATTTCAGATAATCAGGAGAGAAGACGGAGGTGTCCATCTTGGCAGAAAGAAGGAGAACGGATTTTTGTATTGAATGTCGGAACGAGACGGAGTACGTGTTACAGAAGCGAAGGATCGTAAGGATGATCAGAGACAGGGAATATTCCTTTGAGATTACGATGGCTATATGTTCGGAATGTGGGGAGGAGATGAGCATTCCCGGGCTTATTGACAGGAATGTGCAGGAGATTGATGAGCAGTACCGAGAGACGGAAGGGATTGTTACCGTTAAGGATATTGAGAGGCTGATGAAGCTTTATAAGATTGGGAAGGGGCCTTTGTCCCTTGCCCTTGGATTCGGGGAGGTGACCATACCCAGATATCTGGAGGGGCAGATTCCGTCAAAGGAATATTCGGATATCATAAAGTCGGCTCTTAGTTCTCCGGCTTTTATGAGAGAGAAACTTGCCGGGAATCGGGAGAAACTGACGGATGCGGCGTACAAAAAGGCCATGGCGGCGGCAGAGGGGCTGGAAGTCCTTTTCTGTGTATCGGAGAAGATGCTTGGAGTTATTGCCTGTATTTTTGAGGAGCTTGAGGAGGTAACTCCGCTGATGCTTCAGAAATTGCTGTATTTTATCCAGGGGATTTATTCCGCGTTATATGGAAAGCCTTTGTTTGAGGAAGACTGCAGGGCATGGGTTCATGGGCCTGTTTATCCGGAGGTGTATACTCTTTTCAGGGATTTTAAATATAATCCCATTGATGATGTGCGTTTTGGTCTTCTGAAAGGGACGGATGATGTTCTGACAGAGGAAGAGAGGGACGTTATTGACCGTGTAGTCAATACATTTGGGATATATGGCGGGAAGGTTTTGGAGAGGATCACGCATAATGAGGGGCCTTGGAAAAGCGCCAGAAAAGGGTATGGGGATCAGGTTCCGTCCAGCGAATTGGTGAGCAAAGACAGCATCCGGAAATACTATGAGAGTGTGAATGAAGTCTATGGGGTAGGATCGGAGGAAGGGGTGAGAGAATATATTCGCCATATGTTAGACCCTTAAGAGCGATTTCTTTCGCAAGATGGCAAAATAATGGAATTGCTGTTTAAATGAGTGAGTAAAGTTGGTGCGGGGATTGTCGTGAGCCAGTCAGAGAAGGAGGGATGTCCCGTCCGGGTTCAGATATGCCCAACATTCCGATGAGCCATTAAAGCGGAAATCAGTCGGGGTTAGGCCCTCCTGCTTTCCTAGTCTCATCTCCACGGCATATATTCACCCTGCCGGGACATCCCTCCTTCTCTGCCTGGAAAAACAGAATTCGCTGACCAACATTTGCTTACGCAAGGTGTTTCCGGTAGGGTCGCGGGTTCGACGTTGTGGCGGAATGGCGGCTGTTTTATCGGCAGTAACGGTCGGTGTATCGTTATCGGGGCAAAGCTGGTTATCTGTTTAGCCAGGCAGTCATAAAGTGTGTTATCAGAGCCTGTAAATGTCGTAAATACGGTCTTTTTATGCCCTCCAATATTGTTAAGTGAAGTGAATTGTTAGTAAAGTGGGTTTTGCCAAAAACAAGTGGAAGAAAAGCTGGTGTGCAGGTGGTTCTTATAAAATGAATATGGTAAAATTTTATAAGAAACGAGGTAAGGCTATATGGAAAAGAAAATTTATATCACAGAGGAAGAACGGACAAAGTGTCAAAAGGTGGCAGATGCGTTTGCAGAGCTGTATGAGATGGAGAATATCGTAGTGCTTGATGTAGGCAGGTATGGCTTTGTAATGCTAAAATATTATAATCTGCCACATGGTTTTGAAGATGCCATAACTTTTACAGACAGTGTGGAACTATTTGAAGATTTGTGGGAAGAATGGCTGAATACAAAACTGTATTTACTGGCAAAAGGCACACCGTTGCTGGAGAAGGGCTATAAAGGTGTGTTTGAGGGTTTGCCGGAAGAAAAACAGTCGGAACTTATCATGAGGAAAGCTACTTTTGCAAAAGCGGCAGAGATATATCTATAATGTTGTTTTTGTGAGGAAAATGGAACGGTAGTTGGCGAATAATCAAAGGTTAGAAAGGCTCTGTGAGATGCAGAGCTTTTCTTATTTGTGTTTTATGAAAAAATGGAATGAATGAGTGGGATTTCGCCGTAATCGGCATTGTGGAAATGTCGTATAACTGGCTATCTTATGGAGTTGTGGGTAACCCTGTTTGCAGGATGTGGGAAAGCTGCACTTTGCTTTTCCATGTCCTGTGAATAGAGTTATCCGTGACGGAATAGTCAGTTATGCACATTTCCATGATGCAGTTTTTATGGCAAGTCTGTTCATTTTACAAAAATTTGACATAAGTTATGTTTTTGATTTTACAAGCAGTATTTATGATAAAAAGCGTAGAAGAAAATATCACAAAGAAAAAAGGAGAAAATTATTATGAAAAAAATTGTTACTTTTGTTGCCACTTTATCACTTGCACTCGTAGCTATGACCGGATGCGGGAAGGCGGACAGCAAAACAGTATCTACGGATGGCTCAACCTCTATGGAAAAAGTAATCGGTGCTTTGGGCGAAGCTTTTGAGGAAAACAATTCCGGTGTAACCTTTACATATAACCCTACCGGTTCCGGCTCCGGAATTACGGCTGTGGCAGAAGGACGCTGCGATATTGGTCTTTCCAGCCGTAACTTAAAGGAAGAAGAAAAAGCGCAGGGATTGACTGAAACGGTGCTTGCGCTTGACGGGATTGCTGTCATTGTAAATCCGGATAATCCGGTAAATGACCTTGACCTTGAAACGATTAGCAGGATTTATAGAGGGGAAATAACAAACTGGCAGGATATAGGCGGCAATGATCTGGAAATTGTCCTGATTGGACGTGAAGCCGGGAGTGGTACAAGAGATGGCTTTGAATCCATTACGGACACGGAGGATGCCTGCAAATACCGTCAGGAGCTTACATCTACCGGGGATGTGATTACAACGGTGGCAGGCAATCCGGCGGCAATCGGATATGCTTCCCTTGCATCTGTAAAGGATACGGTAAAAACCCTTTCTGTCGGCGGTATTGTACCTGCGGAGGAAACGGTAAAAGATGGTAGCTATGTGGTGCAGCGTCCGTTTGTGTTAGTGACAAAGAGCGGCGCAGAGCTTTCGGCAACTGCACAGAAATTCTTTGATTATATTACTTCATCTGAAGCAGGTGAGATTATCTCATCTGCGGGTGCAGTACCAGTAAATAAATAATCCGGCGGATTATGAAAGGTTTTGGAAGGTGAAGTCAAATGAACAAAAAACAGTTCATGGAGAATGCCATACATGGCATATTCCTGATACTTGGTCTGATTACAGTTGGCTGTGTACTCCTGATTACTGTTTACCTTGTCATATCAGGGATTCCGGCTATCCGAAAAATAGGAGTTTTGAATTTCCTTTTCGGGAAGAAATGGGCTTCTACAGCAGCACAGCCGCAATATGGGATTTTTCCGTTTATCCTTACCAGTATTTATGGTACGGCTGGCGCAATCGTACTTGGAGTGCCAATTGGCTTTATGACAGCAGTTTATCTTGCTAAGATTGCGCCGTTAAAAATAAAAACCGTTATTGAAACAGCGGTAAGTTTATTGGCTGGCATTCCGTCGGTAGTTTATGGGCTTGTGGGAATGATGGTGCTTGTGCCAGGGATACGGATTGTTTTCCATATCCCCGATGGAGCCAGCCTGTTTGCTGCTATCATTGTACTTGCAATTATGATATTACCCTCAATCATTAAAGTGTCGCTTACGGCATTAGAAGCTGTTCCAAAGGAATATGAGGATGCTTCCCTTGCGCTTGGTTCGACACCGATTGAAACATACTTCCGTGTATCCGTTCCGGCGGCAAAAAGCGGCATTGCGGCGGCTGTTGTGTTAGGCGTTGGCAGGGCTATCGGCGAGGCTATGGCTATTATGATGGTGGCGGGGAACGCCCCAAATATGCCGAAAATTTTTCAGAGCGTCCGTTTCCTTACAACCGCTGTGGCAAGTGAAATGTCTTATGCGGCTGACGGAAGTTTACAGAAACAGGCATTATTTTCGATTGCGTTGGTTTTATTCCTCTTTATCATGCTGATAAATGCCGTATTAAATTTCTTTTTGAAACAAAGCAAGGAGTAAATATAGATGGAAAAACAATCAATTTCCCTTAGAAGGAAAACATATATTACAGCCATGCGTGTGTTGATGGGGATTTCCGTATGCATTACTTGTGCATTGGTATTATTTTTGATTGGTTATGTATTGTGGAAAGGGCTGCCGAATGTATCTTGGGAGCTGCTTACTACGAAACCGAGTTATCTGTCTGACCGGATCGGGATACTGCCGGATATTCTTAACACAGTCTATATTGTAGCGGCAACTTTGGTATTTGTTCTCCCGCTTGGAGTTGGTGCGGCGATTTATCTTACAGAATATGCCAAAAATAAGAAACTGGTAGAAATGATTGAGTATGCAGCCGAAACCTTATCAGGGATTCCGTCTATTATTTATGGACTTGTAGGTATGCTGTTTTTCTGTCAGTTTTTTGGTATGAAAACTTCCCTCTTAGCGGGGGCATTTACTTTGGTAATCATGAATCTGCCTACGATTATGCGCACAACGCAGGAAAGCCTGAAAACAGTACCGCAAAGTTACCGTGAAGGTGCTTTTGGGCTGGGAGCTGGAAAGTGGCGTGTGATTTATACCGTTGTGCTTCCAGGTTGTATTGATGGAGTCATAACAGGCTGTATATTGTCAGTGGGGCGAATTTTGGGAGAATCAGCGGCACTTCTTTTTACGGCTGGTTTTGCCCATGCCCTGAACGGGATTCTTGAAGGGCTTGGCAGTGCAGGGGCAACATTGACGGTCGCATTATATGTCTATGCAAAAGAAAACGGGGAATTTGGTATAGCCTTTGCAATTGCCGCTATCCTGATGATTTTGACCATGTTCATCAATCTGTCGGCTACACTGGCGAGCAGATATTTCCAAAAAAGGAGAAATGTATGAATAATATAATGAATCATGACAAAAATCCTGCCATGGTGGTAAAAGACCTGTGCCTGTGGTATAGCAGTACACAGGCTTTGAAAGATGTAAATATTGAGATTGAAGGACAGAGCATTACGGCACTGATTGGCCCCTCCGGGTGTGGGAAGTCTACTTTCCTTAAATCGTTAAACCGAATGAATGACCTTATCGCTGGTGTACGGATTACAGGAGAAGTGTATTATAGGGGCGATAATATTTTTGATGCAGATGTCGATGTCAATGAGCTTCGCCGCAGTATTGGCATGGTTTTTCAAAAGCCGAATCCTTTTCCTATGAGCATTTACGACAATATTGCTTACGGGCCGAGGACACACGGAGTGAAAAATAAGGCAAAATTGGACGATATAATAGAACGCTCTCTGCGTGGGGCGGCAATCTGGGATGAAGTAAAGGACAGGCTGAAAAAATCGGCATTAGGACTGTCAGGCGGTCAGCAGCAGCGGCTCTGCATTGCCCGTGCATTAGCGGTAGAGCCGGATGTGCTTCTGATGGATGAGCCTACAAGCGCACTTGACCCTATTTCCACATCTAAAATAGAGGAACTTGCAATGGAACTTAAAGAAAAGTATACTATTATCATCGTAACGCACAATATGCAACAGGCTGTGCGGATTTCCGATAATACGGCTTTCTTTCTCCTTGGCAATTTAATTGAGTATGGAGATACGGAAAAGATGTTTGAGCAACCAAAGGACAAGCGGACGGAGGATTATATTACGGGGAGGTTTGGATAATGAGAAGTCGTTTTGATGAACAGCTTGTTATGCTGAATAAAGAGCTTACCCAAATGGGGGCAATGTGTGAGGAAGCGATTGCCGCTGCTTCAAAAGCATTAACTATGGGCGACATAAAGCTGGCAGACAAGGTTTTATCCCTTGATGGAGAGATTAACCGGATGGAGCGCACAATCGAAACACTGTGTTTGAAACTGCTGTTACAGCAACAGCCGGTAGCAAGGGATTTACGGCAAATATCTGCAGCCCTTAAAATGATTACTGATATGGAGCGTATTGGAACACAGGCGGCGGATATTGCCGAAATTATCACGTTTCTTGACGGAAGGACTGGAGGGGAATGTGAACAGATCCGGTTTATGGCAGATGCGGCGAGCCAGATGGTTACAGAAAGCATTGACGCTTTTGTAAAACAGGATGTAGTATTGGCTGGTGCGGCGATTGACCGTGATGATGTGGTTGACGATTTGTTTTTACAGGTCAAGTCATCTCTGATTAAGCTGATAGCAGAAAAACCGACAGACGGAGGATATGCGCTGGATTTACTGATGATTGCCAAATATTTTGAGCGTATCGGGGATCATGCGGTAAATATTGCAGAGTGGGTGGCTTTTTCCGTGACAGGAGAACATAAAGGAGCATGATTATGAAAGTATGGTGTGTGGAAGATGATGACAGTATCCGGGATATTGAGGTATATACGCTTAATTCCACTGATTTTGAAGCAAAAGGATTTTTGGATGCAATAGCCTTTCGTGACGCTTTATCTATGGAAAAGCCGGATTTGATAATTCTTGATATTATGCTGCCCGGAGAGGATGGCGTGGAACTGCTGAAATTTTTAAAAGACAGCCCTGACACTTGCAGGATTCCCGTCATCATGGCAACTGCAAAAGGCATGGAGTATGATAAAATCCAGAGCCTTGATTTAGGTGCGGATGATTATCTTGTAAAGCCTTTTGGGATGATGGAGATGGTTTCCCGTGTGAAAGCGGTACTCCGCCGGTGCAATCCTACAGAGGTAGAACATCTTTTGAAAGCCGGGGGGCTTGTTGTCAATCTGGACGAACATACAGTTTCCATTGATAATGAAAGAATACAGCTTACCTTAAAAGAATTTGAACTTCTCCGGCTGTTCCTTTCCCGTCCGGGCATCGCATTTTCCCGTGACCAGCTTTTTAATGACATATGGGGAGCTGATTATGTCAGTGAAACGAGAACGGTTGATATGCATATCCGTACTCTGCGTGTAAAACTGGGGGATTATGGGAAAATGATTGAAACAGTGCGTGGTGTTGGTTATAGGTTAGAGGTGCAGGCATGACAAAGAAAATTTTTAAATCAATTATGGTTGTAGCGGGGGCTGTCCTGATTGCAAGCCTTGTTATCATCATGGGATGTCTTTACAGTTATTTCAGTAATGTTCAGGGAAAACAGTTGGAGGATGAACTGTCTTTAGCTGCCATAGCCGTTGAAAAGGATGGACGGAACTATCTGGAGGAATTACAGTCAAGGGAGTACCGTCTGACATGGGTTGCTGAAAATGGAGATGTTATATATGATACACAGTCTGACGGGGAAAGTATGGAAAACCATGCGGACAGGGAAGAAATTCAAGAAGCCCTGCGGAATAAAGAGGGAAAAAGCTCACGTTATTCCACGACTCTTTTAGAAAAAACACTTTACTGTGCAAGGCGGCTTAATGATGGTTCAGTATTAAGGATTTCTGTCAGCAGCGTTACGATATGGGTGCTTGTTTTGGGGATGATACAGCCGATTTTAATTGTAGTTGTTGTAACACTCATTTTATCAGGAGTATTAGCAAGCCGTATTTCTAAACATATCATGGAGCCGTTAAACAGACTTGATTTAGAAAAACCGCTGGAAAACGATACTTATGAGGAGCTGGCTCCCCTATTAAACCGTATCAATAAACAGCATAAGCAGATTGATATGCAGTTGTCGGAACTCCAAAGGAAAAATGATGAATTTGCACAGATTACATATGGCATGACAGAAGGGCTTGTCCTTTTGAATGAGAAAAATATAATTCTGAACATTAATCCTGCCGCGCTGAAGCTGTTTCATACGAAACGTTCCAGCATAGGTAAAGATTTTCTGACAGTAGAGAGAAGCCATAATGTGAGCCACGCCATACAGGACGCATTTTCAAGTGGACACAGCGAAATCCGCATAGAACGTGAGGGAAAAGAGTATCAGATCCATGTCAACCGCATTGAATCTAACGGTATTGTAATTGGGGCGGTTGTTCTTGCCTTTGATATAACAGAAGCAGCTTTCGCAGAAAGGAACAGACGGGAGTTTACTGCCAACGTATCACATGAATTGAAAACTCCGCTGCAATCCATAATGGGGAGTGCGGAGTTAATGGAGAACGGTCTTGTAAAATCGGAGGATATGACACGTTTTGTAGGGCATATCCGCACAGAGGCAGGGCGGCTTGTAACATTAATTGATGATATTATCCGTTTATCCCAATTAGACGAGGGATGCGATATGCCGTTTGAAAATGTTGATTTATGTGAGATCGCATCTGAGGTGATGGCAGGACTGGCAGATATAGCAGCGGCAAAAGATATTGAAGTGGCTTTAACAGGAAAAAAGGTTTATATTAAAAGTGTCCGGCGGCTCTTAACAGAAATTATTTTTAACCTCTGTGATAATGCTATCAAGTATAATAAGAACGGCGGTACGGTAGAAGTAGTTATAAGCAGTCAGGAAAATAGTGCCTCGATTACGGTGAAGGATTCGGGAATCGGCATACCGCCGGAACATCAGGCAAGAATCTTTGAACGATTTTACCGTGTAGACAAGAGCCGCTCTAAGGAATCAGGTGGAACGGGATTAGGACTATCTATTGTAAAACATGCTGTACAATACTTGAATGGCAAGATTGAACTGCAAAGCAGCCTGGGGCAAGGAACGGTTATACAGATTATTTTTCAGCAAGATAAAAGTGATGTGGTGCAGTTTTCCTAAAAAACCTGTATTTTACATAAATTATACAAAACATAACTTTTATATTTTACACCAGTTTACAACTTTTGAAATTTCCTAAAACCTGATAAAATGTAGTCTTCTACGACCTTTATTAAGGCAGAACAATTTTTAATAGTTTCGAGAAATCTCCCGAAACTGCATAAAATT
>CAJTGF010000065.1 GCA_910575585.1 Clostridiaceae bacterium | reverse complement strand
CAGGGAGAAATGGTAGAAGGACAACTAAGCTTTTCTGACTTTGTGTAGTGGCTGAGACAAGGAATTCCCGATACCCCGCTTTTACAGATGCGTAAGCAGATGTAAAAGGCAAGTACTGTGAGCGGCGACGTAGGGGCCGAGCACAGTACTTGAGGGCTTGCCCCGGGGAGGTTCATTCTGCTCTACGCTGCTCGACAACATGGATCAGATTTTAGCGGCGGCCTTCTCTATTATCGAGGGCTTGGCGCAGGGCCTTCTGAACGCGCTGCCCCGGCTCGTTGCGGCATTGCCGCAGATTATCACGTCCATTATCAGCTTTATCACAAACAACCTCCCGAAAATCGTGGAGATGGGGATTAAGCTGGTGGTGCAGTTGGCCGTGGGGCTGGTGCGGGCCATCCCGCAGTTGGTGGCCTCCCTGCCGCAGATCGTTTCGGCTATCCTGAAAGGGATCGGCCAAGCGGCGGTGTCTATCGTACAGATTGGCAAAAACATTGTGCAGGGCCTGTGGTCTGGCATCCAGAGCCTTGCAGGCTGGATTTGGGATAAGGTGTCCGGCTGGATTTCGTCAATCTGGGACGGTATCTGCGACTTCTTCGGTATCCATTCCCCGTCCACGGAAATGGCGTGGATCGGTGAAATGATGGTGAAGGGCCTTGCCGGTTCCATTGACACCAACGGGAAGGACGCGGTTTCTGCCGCCGAGAAAATGAGCGCTGACATTGACGGCGTGATGAACCAGCTTGCCGAGGATATGCAGACCTCGATCCCGACGGATTTTTCGGTCAATGCAAACGCCAACGTGTCCGGCGGCGTATCCGGCGGGGCCGGTTTCATGGCGGGCGGCGGCCCACTCGTCATGGTGCAGCAGATGATCGTGCGCAGCGAGGAAGATATACGGAAAATCTCGCAGGAGCTTTATAACCTCATGCAGACCGGCTCCCGCGCACAGGGCCGCATTATCACTGCTTAGGGGAACCCCGCAAAGCCGGAAGGCTTTGTGGGGAGAGGAGGAACAACGGAATGAGTGAGCTTTCGCACTTGTGCGGAAGTGAGCGATATGTAGTTTGTGACGACGAAGGAGGGCTTTTTTATGGGCTTTCAATATGGCGGAGTATCTTCGCAATCCATGAAGGTCAAGGCCCGCCTGACGGGCTGGCAGGCTTCGCCCTCGGTGCGGAGCAATACGGAAACCGTCCCCGGTAAGCCGGGCCTTGCCGATTTCGGGGCCGACAGCGGGGAGCGCTACATTGACATAAGCTGCAATGTTTTCCCGCAGAAAACCTTCGCCGCGCTGGTATCCGTCTTAGACCGGGTATCCGCATGGCTCGACCCCACGCAGGGGCTGAAACAGCTTATCTTGGACGACGTTCCCGACCGGTATTTTCAGGCGCGGCTGTCGGATACGGTGGACTGCGAGCGGCTCCTGCGGGCGGCTGGCTCCTTTTCCCTGCGCTTTTTGTGCCCCGACCCTTACGGGTACGCGCTGGATGATGAAGCCTTTGTACTGACCGGAACCGGGGCGCAGGAGGTCGTGCGGCTGGTGGGGAATACGGATTCGGAGCCGGTCTATGTACTGCAGGGGGCGGTTGCCTCCGGTCATATTTCCATAAAGACAAACGGCGAGGAGCTCCGCATTGTCGGCCCGCTTTCCGCCGGGGAAGTGCTGGTGATCGACACGGGGCTGGTAACGGCGAAAGTGACGGACAGCGCCGGGAATACGTTAAGGAACGGCCTGCCCTGCCTGCAGGAGCTGAATTTTCCTGTCCTGCGGCGGGGCCTGAACGTGGTGGAGATTGGGACGGCAGGGAGTGCGGTATTTTCCGAGCTTCGCATACAGGCCAAGAGCAGATGGAGGTGAGGCTATGGCGGTGAAAACAATACTGACGGCGCAGGAGGATTTTACCGGGGAATTTCCGGCGGAATATGCGGCTTCCGGCCTCTGGCGGTTCAATGAGGCCGCCCCGGATAACAATGACCGGCTGGCCGATTCCTCCGGCAATGGCCGGGATTTTACGGTGGTGCATTGGAGCGGCACCACGGCCAGTATGCGGCAGGGCCAGAAGGGCCGGTATTTCCGCATGAATATCTCCAACCCTGCCAGTGAGAAAACCTGTTTGCGGGCGGTCAATGACGGCTCCATTTTTGCCCGGCTAGGAGCGCGGCTCATTGTGGGCGGCTGGATGAACCCCACCACCTACTCGGTGGGGAATACCTACTGCCCGATTTTTAATACAAGGCAGGGGCCGGGCCAGCCCATTTTTTACCTTTCTCTGATCCGGGGGAAGCCGAGGCTCATGCTCTATAATGCCTCCGGCTCTTTGATACTGGATGAATCGGTCACGCCGCCTTTCTCCTTTGTGAACAACGGCTGGTATTTTATCGCGGCGGTGATCGAGCCGGACAATAAGCGGGCCTTTTATGTGGTCGGCGACCGGGGAAGCGGAACGGTATGGACTTCTGCCGCCCTTTCATGGACGGGGGAATTAAACCGCTCCTGCGTGGCCGATCTGGTGATGGGGATGCAGGCGGAGCAGTATTATTACGCGGGCGGCTTCGACGACTGGTTTCTGGATACGGATTCTTCCTTTACCGCGCAGGAGCTGGCAGAATATTTCAAAGCCTCCCTTCCCGCCAACGGCGGCGATATGGGCGGTGCGGTGGACGCGCTTATGGAGCCGGGCAGCGTTACCCTGCGGCAGAATACAGACGGGGCGTATCCGGCCACCGGCCAGCTTGTCACGAAGGCCGCGCCCTGCGCCCTTTCCGGCACAGGCCGGGTATCCGTCACCAGCGAATATACGGCGGGCGTGACTTCCATTGCGGAAATCGAAACGGCCACCTCGGACGATCTGGAAGAATGGTCGGCGTGGCAGACGGTGGGCGTGAACGGTGAGCTGCAATCCCCGAACCGGCAGTATATCCGGTTCCGGGTGACGCTTGCCACAGAGGATACGGCCCGCAGCCCGAAGGTGCTGGAAATACAGCTCCATGATATACCGAAGGCCCCTTATGAAAAGTTGGGCTTTGCCCGGCCTGTGGTGCTGGATCAGGGCGGCGCGTGGGAAGCGGTCTTGGAAAATGCCTTTGACATTGTGGTGACGAGCGAGGTCAACGGCTCGGATACGCTGGAATTTTCCCTGCCCTTCCATGACCCCAAGCGGGCCATGCTGGATAATGAGAAGCAGGTGCAGATCGTAAACGACATTTACCGAATCCGAACCCTGACGGATACCAAAGACAGCGACGGGCGCATTGTGACGCAGGCGTATGCGGAGGCGGCCTTTTATGACCTTTCCTTTTCGGAGGAAAAGGGAACCGTGGACTTCAATGCGGACACCGCCGAGGCCCCTATGCGCCACGCGCTGGAACATACCGGCTGGGCGGTGGGGACGGTGAACGTCGCCACAAAGCGCACATGGCAGTGTACGGAGAAAAACGCCCTCTCCATCCTCCGGGCCACGCAGAATATCCACGGCGGCGACCTGATCTTTGACTGCCCGAACCGCCTCGTCCACCTGCTGAACTTTGGCGGCAGGGATACCGGGGCGCTGTTCGCCTACAAGAAAAACCTGAAATCCATCCAGCGGGTGGTGGATACGAGGAGCCTCGTGACCCGGCTTTATGCCTGCGGCAAGGACGGCATGACCTTTGCCTCTATCAACAATAACCGGGAGTATGTGGAGGATTTCACCTATACAAACGAGGTGCGCATTTCCACGTTGGACTGCTCAAACTTCACGAACCCCTATCAGATGCTGGAATTTACGCAGATGCGGCTGGCGCAGTACGCAAAGCCCCGGATTTCCTATGTGCTGTCGGCTATGGACTTGTCGGCCTTAACCGGCTATGAGCATGAGGCGTGGGATTTGGGCGATATAGTGACGGTTGACGACAAAGACCTGCATTTATCTGTGAAAACCCGCGTGGTGCGCCGCCAGTACAACCTGCAGGAGCCGTGGAAAACGGTGCTGGAGTTATCCACGACTCTGCGGGAGTTGGGGGATTCCTCGGCGCAATGGGATAAGGCCGCCGACGTGCTGGCTTCCACCGACGTGATCGACCGGCAGGAGGTAAAAGACCTTGTGCCATTCAACCACCTGCGCAATTCCCGCGCGGACAGCGGCATGAATTACTGGCTCAATTCCGGATTTGAGGTGGACGCGGAGAACGGCGTTTCCGGTACGGCCTGCTTTAAGGCGGCGGGCGTGCTTGGCATGACAAAGAGCCTTGCGCAGACCGTCTACCCGGCCAGCCGTCGCAGCTATACCTTCTCGGCGCAGATCGCCTCCGAGGATTTGAAGAAAGGCCCTGCCGGGCAGGTGGGGATCGAGGTTACTTTTGAATATGAGGACGGCTCCACGGAAACGCGGTTTATCGATCTCTTTTAAGACAGGAGGCTTTCTATGGTGTTTTTTTCACAGGTGGCCGCCGACGTGTCCCCGAAGGGCTATGAGCGCCTGCGCTCCATTACCGTCCGGCTCTGCGTCACCGACTGTACCGGACAGGTGTATTTCACGGATATGCTCCTGCAGGGCGGTTCCATTGCCACCGGCTGGGTGGGCCATGTGAGCGAGATACAGTGGACGCAGGACGGGTAAGGAGGCGGGCATGGCGGCAAAATTCACAAGGTTTTCGGAAACCATTCTGACAAAGCAGGATCGGCGCGTGGTGAGCGTTACCGTGAAGCCCCTCGTTTCCGACTGTACCGGCACGATCTATTTCACCGACCTTATGGTGCAGGAAGGCGACCGGCTGACGGGCTATGTGATCCATGCGGAAACCCTGCTGCAAAAATACCGGGAGGACGGGGCGATTGTCCCGCCCCGGTTCTATAACGGCGTGGTGCGTTCGGCGGAAACGGTGGTGCTGTTTAACCTCGGCGCTGATACGGCGGGGCTGGACTGCTATCTGTACCCGGTGCAGGATATGGCGGCGGGCAGCGTGTCCGTGGGCCTCGGGGCCGGGGCGCATAAGGCGGCGTTCCCTATGGCTCTCGCCGCCGGGGACGAAGTGGCCCTTTTAGCTTCCTCGCGGGAATGTCTGAGGAACGGGCAGCCTGCCTGTAAGCATGGATTTTTCCAGTACAGCGCCGCCGGGGACAGCAAACATCCGGTCAGGCTGGAAGATAAAAAGTCGGCAAGGCTTTTGTTCCGGTTTCAGGAAATGCAGGAAGGCGGTGATATTTTATGAGGGACTATGTGAAAGGCAAGCGGTGCATGGTCTGGTCGTTTATGGGAAATTCCCGGATGTATCAGGCCCTGCGGGACTACGGCGACCGGCTGGATACGGTGGGGATTTTCACCTTTGAGGTGAGCGCCTCCGGCACGATCTCCGAAACCGGCACCAGCATTTCCTCCATGATGACCTACATTAACCGCTGGCCCCATATCCACTGGCTCCTTACCATTATGAACCACGGGACGGCCAGCATTTTTACAGCCCTGCGCAATAATACCGGCGGGGCGAAGGATACTTTTTTATCCGAGATTGTCCGTATCATGGAAAAATACCCGTGGTGCGCCGGGATCGACATTGATTTGGAGCGCGGCGGTGGGTATGAAAACCGGGCGGCGGCAAATGCCCTGTTCCGGGATATTTACCAGACCGTCAAAGCCTACAACCCGGCCAAGCGCGTCAATATCTGCCTGCCGGGCATGACCGGCGTGCAAGGCTCCGTGGGCGGTGAGAACTGGTGCGTCTATACCGACCTCGACGCTTACTGCGACACGGCTTCCATTATGTCTTACGGGATGGCGTGGGCTGGAAGCGCTCCCGGCCCGGTATCGCCCCGGAGCTGGCTGGAAGGCATTTATGATTATGCGGTTCGGGCCATGAACCCGGAGAAGCTGTTCATGGGCCTGCCGGGCTATGGCTGGAACTGGCAGATATACGACACGCCGGAGAACCTCGGCAAGACCTACCGGGGAACCTCCAACACCTACTATGCCGCCAAGCTGTGGATGACCGGCGGCTACAATTTTACCGACGACAAGCCGCCCCAGCCCTTTATTCCCATTGTGGCCTATTGGGACGATTACGACAAGGTGCCGTGGGCGCTCCCACAGGTCTATGATTACATGGAGGGCCGGGACGCGGCAGGCTTTGAATACCCGCTGCTTTCTGGAACCTATAACCGCAGGCATTATCTGACCGCTTACGGCAAGGAGCAGAAGGCCGCCTTTGGCACCGTGTACCTTGACCGGGGCGGCGGCACGCCGGACAGCCATTCTGGCATTGTGTCGGTTTCCGATTCTATGACGGTGCTGGGGGAAGGAAGCTCCGCCACCTACCGTTTTACCATTGCGCAAAGCGGGACGTATGATCTGGCGGTGAGGCTGTGTTTCCCCTTTTGGGATAAGAACGTCCTGCGGGTGACGGTGGATGGGCAGGCAAAGACATTCTCGGAGAGTCGGTTATGGTGGCCCTACTGGCGGCGCACCTGCTGGCTCTCCTTTGCTTCCGGCCTGAATCTCTCGGCGGGGGCGCATACCCTGATGATTAGCGGCGGCGTTCCCGGCGTGCAGTTTTACGGCTTCCGGGTATGCAGCGGCTTTTCCGAATCTGCCAGCGCCGGGGAGGCTTCCTTTGCCCTTTCGCCCCGGCAATTCTTGGATGTAAATGGCAGCCCGGCCACGCCGGATAAGGGCTTTAAGCTGACCTGTGAAATGCTCCGGCGAAAGCCCGATTCCGCCCTTGTGTGGTATGAGGACTTCCGGGACGAAACGCCTTTGCCGGACAGCTACTGGACGACGCTCTCCGGGAAATGGGAGGTCTGGCGGGAGGGCTATTTTGAGAGCCGCCCCTATTCCCTGCTGGAAGGCTCCGGGCGGCTTGCGTGGAAATATGAAGGCTTTTGTGACCTGCATATCCGGGCGCGGCTGGGCTTTTCGCCAAGCGGCGGCGGGCGGGCCGGTGTCTTTATCGGGAATATCTTCTGCTGCTTAAATTATGATACCCAGCGGGTGGAGCTGTATCAAGGCTCCTCCCTGCTGGGGAGCTACCCGGCCAGCTTTTCCAGAACCCCGGCCAGCGCCATCCACAGCGACCCGACGCTTTATACGGTGGAAATGCGAAAGCGCGGGAACCGCGTCCGGGTATATTCCGGTTCCAGCTATACGCTGCGGTTTACGGCGACGGTGAGCGCTGCCTCCGGCTATGCGGGCATACAGGCGGATGGTACTATCGTCTGTGACCTTCTGCGGGCCGGGGACGCTTGGGCCTATGAGCCGTATGAATGTTTTGACGTGGCATACCCGGATGGGAGAACGACCAGCTTCGGGCGCATTGCCCGCTCCGGCGTGACGTGGGACGAAGAATTTCAGGTGTTTTCGGTAAACTCCGATATAGAGGAAACCGCCACCAGAAGCGAGGAGATTTCCCTCGACTATGATTTTTTCCATTCCCACCTGCTCGCCTTATCCTGCGGGCAGGACTATACGGCGCGGATCGTTCCGAGGGACATAAATGTCTGGATTTCCCGGCTGTTCCTTGGGGACGCGGACGGCTTTTCTATCTTGTATTATCAGGACGTGGATTCGCTGGTCTATTGGGCCAACGAGGCGGCCTACCGGTGGAAGCTGCGGGGGATCGCCATCTGGTCTTTGGGGCAGGAGGATATGCGGCTGTGGGAGGCATTGCCGAAGCAGGTAACTTAATGCCCGGAAATGAGGACGCTTTGTGCGTCCTTTTTCAATATCAAAATATGAAGGAGGATTTGAAACATGAAGAATGTATGGAACTGGATGCAGGTGGTTATGGCCGCCATTGGAGGAGGGCTGGGCTGGTTCTTCGGGGAGCTGGACGGCTTTTTCTATGCCCTGATCGCCTTTGTGGTGATCGACTACCTGACCGGCGTAATGTGCGCCATTGTGGATAAGAGCTTATCCAGCGAGGTGGGATTTAAGGGGATTTTCCGCAAGGTGCTGATCTTCGTCATGGTGGGGATTGGCCATGTGATCGACGCGCAGATCATCGGCTCCGGGGACGCGCTGCGCACGGCGGTGATCTTTTTTTACATTTCCAACGAGGGCGTGAGCCTTCTGGAAAATTCCGCCCGGATCGGCCTGCCGATCCCGCAGAAGTTAAAAGACGTGCTGGCGCAGCTCCATGACCGGGACAGCGACAAGGGCGGTAAGGAGGACAGAGAATGAAGATCAGCGTAACCATGACCCGCGCCGAGAATGTGGCCCGCTTCGGCGCGGGGCCGGTTTCCTTCGATTTGGAGGAATACCTCTGCGGCGTGGTTCCCGCCGAGATCGGCGAAGGCTCCCACATGGAGGCCCTCAAAGCGCAGGCCGTGGCCGCCCGCACCTTTGCCGCAAAACGGGCAGCGGCGGGGGCCGTGATTGACGATACCACCCGCTTTCAGGCGTTCCGGGCTTCCCTCATGGATACCTGCCCGCGAAGCCGCCGGGCCATAGAGGAAACCGCCGGGCAGGCGCTCACCTATGGCGGCGCTCTGGTGGACTGCTTTTATTCCGCCTCCAACGGCGGCACCTGCAAGCGCAGCGGCGAGGTTTGGAG
The DNA here is from genome assembly GCA_910575585.1 of Clostridiaceae bacterium. Classification (GTDB taxonomy): domain Bacteria; phylum Bacillota; class Clostridia; order Lachnospirales; family Lachnospiraceae; genus UBA3402. The sequence goes on along the minus strand of CAJTGF010000065.1, from coordinate 23,804 downwards.
CCGGGACTATCCCTATTATGTGCATAAAGCCGACCCGTGGGATGAAGCCGCCCGCATGGAGAACCCCAAGAAGGCGAGCCACGGCGTGGGAATGTCGCAGGTGGGCTGTATGTGGGCGGCAAAAAACGGCGTTCCCTATCATAAAATACTGGCCTTTTATTATGACGGCGCTGCTCTGGTGCATGGATACGGCACCGGCAGCGTCGTGGCTTTTGAGGCAGAAACCGAAGGAGGTTTTTCTATGAATCTGCACAAACGGATACTGACGGAAAATGCCTGCTACAAGGCAGGCCGCACGATTACCCCAAAGGGGATCATGGTTCATTCTACCGGGGCCAACAATCCCAGCCTGAAACGCTATGTCGGCCCGGACGACGGCCTTTTGGGGAAGAACCAGTACAACAACCACTGGAATCAGGATCGGCCCGGCGGGCGGCAGGTCTGCGTCCACGCCTTTATCGGGAAGCTGGCCGACGGAACCGTCGCCACCTACCAGACGCTCCCGTGGAACCACCGGGGCTGGCATTGCGGCTCCGGCCCCAAAGGGAGCGGAAATGATACCCATATCTCCTTTGAGATATGCGAGGACAATCTGGCGGACGCTTCCTATTTCGGCAAGGTTTACAACGAGGCGGTGGAGCTTTGCGCCTACCTGTGCAAGGAATACGGCCTGAACGAGAAAAATATCATCTGCCACAGCGAGGGCCATGCGCAGGGCATTGCCTCCAATCATGGGGATGTCATGCACTGGTTCCCGAAGCATGGGAAGAACATGGACACCTTCCGGGCGGCGGTAAGGGAAAGGCTCTCCGGTACTTCCGGCGGCGATGGCGGCGGCTCCGCTTCCGGCATCCTGTACCGGGTACGCAAAAGCTGGGCCGACAAGGCTTCGCAGAAGGGCGCGTTTAAGGTGTTTGACAACGCCAAACGCTGCGCTGACGAAAATGCCGGGTATTCGGTCTTTGACGAGAGCGGCAAGGCAGTTTATACCGGCAAGGCGGCTTATGCCACCTATACGGTGAAGAAAGGCGACAGCCTGTGGGCCGTTGCGGAGGCGAAGCTGGGGAATGGCTCCCGGTATCCTGAAATCAAGAAATTAAACGGCCTGACCTCGGACGTGATCTATGCCGGGCAGGTCTTGAAAATCCCGGATTAAGCGGATGGGCGGCTCTGCGGGGCCGCCTTATTTTTTTAGAAGGAGGCGGAATATGACAAAGGAACAGTTTGACCGGGAGAAGAAGTATCAGGCGGCCCTTGCCGTGGCCCGTTCCATGCTCCGGCAGGGCGTGATAAATGAGGAGGATTTCCTGCGCATTGAGGCCCGGTTAAAAGATAAATTCAAGCCGGTCTTGGGCGGCTTTTTATTCTGAAAGGGCTTCCTTTCCGGCGTGGTTTGGGTAACATCAGTGTTTTAGGAGGTGGTCTTATGACAAAAAGAGAAAAAGAGAATATCCGATTTTTACGCAGCGAGGGCTTTGCCTATCGCGCCATAGCGTCCCGTCTTGGGATTTCCCTGAATACAGTTAAGAGCTTCTGCAGGCGCAATGAGCTGGGCGGCATTGCAGAAAAGAAAGACAGGCAGACCTGCAGGCAATGCGGGAAGCCTCTGGCGCAGGAACCGAAGCGCCCGGCAAGGAAATTCTGCTCCGAAGCCTGCCGCCGGATATGGTGGAAGGAACACCCGGATCTGGTATACCGCAAGTCTTTTTATACGCTGACCTGTGCGCATTGCGGGGAGGAATTTCAAAGCTACGGGAACCAGAAAAGGAAATACTGCTCCCATCCCTGCTATATCGCGGCCCGATTTGGAAAGACGGAAAACGACGGGGAGACAGTCTGAGCGGACGGCCCCTGCATGGGAAAAAGCCCGGAAATATGCGGTTTTTGCACCGAAAAGGCTTTCTTTTTCGGGCGGCTTCCTATAACATCAGTGTCCTGAAAGGAGGGCGTATTTATGGAACGCACGATAAAACGAGTAAATATGGCGGCAGTACAGCAGGCCCCTACGGCAAAGCGCGTGGCCGCTTATGCGCGGGTATCCTGCGGCAGGGACGCTATGCTTCATTCTTTATCTGCGCAGGTAAGCTATTACAGCGCATTGATACAGAAAACGCCCGGCTGGGAATACGTCGGCGTTTACGCGGACGAGGCCCTTTCCGGCACGAAGGATACCCGTGGGGAATTTCAGAAGCTGCTGGCAGACTGCCGGGTAGGAAAGATTGATCTGGTTATCACCAAGTCGATTTCCCGCTTTGCCCGCAATACGGTCACGACCTTGCAGACTGTCCGGGAATTTCGGCAGGCAGGCGTGGACGTGTATTTTGAAGAACAGAATATCCACACATTAGGCGAGGAGGGCGAGTTTGTACTTACCCTTCTCGCTGCCTATGCGGAGGAGGAAGCCCGCTCCGTATCCGAGAATATCCGCTGGCACGTCCAGTCGAATTTCCGGCAGGGGCTTGCATGGAGCGTTGAAATGTTCGGATACCGGCAGAAAAACAGCAGGCTGGAAATCGTACCGGAGGAAGCGGAGCTTTTGCGCATGGCGGCCAAGATGTACTTGGACGGGGCGAACCCGCTGGATTTGGAAAGGGCCTTTGCAGAGGCCGGAGCCGTTGGAAGGCGTGGCGGAAGGCTTACCGGCGACCATATCGTGAAGCTCCTCTGCAATGAGAAGATTGCCGGGGATATGGTTCTGCAAAAGACTTTTGTAGACGATCCGATTGCAAAGAACAACCGGAAGAATACCGGGGAGCGTCCGCAGTATTATGTGGAAGGAAGCCACAAGGCAATCCTTGACCGGGAAACCTACGAGAAGGTTTTGGAGGAATACGCGCGGCGGAAGGCCGAAGGGCCACGCCGCCACGGAGACTATCCGTTCTGCAGCCGCATTGTATGCGGGAAATGTGGAGGAAAATATGTTCACCGCCTGCGGGGAGATGCCCCTTATGCGTGGCTATGCAGCACATATAACAAGAAAGGCAAGGCGGTATGTGACGCGCGGATCATACAGGAGCGCGTACTGGAACCGATAACCGCCGAGGTCATGGGCCTGCCGGAATTTGACGGGGCCGTTTTCCGGGCAAAGATAAAGGAGATACAGGTGCAGGATAACTGTATTCTTTCCTTTGTATTTTTTGATGGGCGTATCATAGAGCGGTCATGGGAAAATCTTGACTGCCGTTATGGAAGGAGGGCTAAGTCATGCCAGCAGTAGCAGCAAAGGTTACGGTGATCCCTGCCAAGAAAAACCGGCTGCCGATCAACGTATTAAATAATGAAACCCCGAAACTGCGGGTGGCGGCCTATGCTCGTGTATCCACCAACAATGAAGAACAGCTTACCAGCTACGAGGCGCAGGTGGATTATTATACACGCTATATCCGGGCAAAGGATGAGTGGGAATTTGTGGAGGTCTATACCGACGAAGGCATTTCCGCAACGAATACCAAAAAGCGCGAAGGCTTTAACCGCATGGTGGCCGACGCGCTGGCCGGAAAAATCGACCTTATCATTACCAAGTCGATCAGCCGGTTCGCCCGCAATACGGTGGATACCTTAACCACGGTGCGCAGGCTCAAAGAAAAAGGGATTGAGGTATTTTTTGAGAAAGAGAATATCCGAACGCTCGACGGCAAGGGCGAGCTGCTTATCACCATTATGTCCTCGCTGGCGCAGGAAGAAAGCCGTTCCATTTCCGAAAATGTGACGTGGGGCCAGCGCAAGCGCTTTGCAGACGGGAAGGTAAGCATACCATACGGGCGGTTCCTCGGCTATCGGAAGGGTGAAAATGACCTGCCGGAGATCGTCGAGGAGGAGGCCGCCATTATCCGGCTCATATACCGGCTGTTCCTCTATGGGAAATCCCCCTCGGCGATTGCCAGCTACCTTACCGACGAAGGGATCAAAACGCCGGGCGGCAAGACCATCTGGCGGAGCAAGACGGTTGAAAGTATTCTATCGAACGAGAAATATAAAGGCGACGCACTTCTGCAGAAAAAATTCACAATAGATTTCCTCACGAAGAAAAGCAAAATCAACGAGGGCGAGGTGCCGCAGTATTATGTGGCGAACAGCCATCCGGCCATTATCGAGCCGGAGTTGTTCGACCTTGTGCAGTATGAATTGAAACAGCGCAAACAGGACGGGCGCTTTACAAGCTGCGCCTATCCATTCTCAGGGAAAATAATCTGCGGGGAGTGCGGCGGCATTTACGGCAGTAAGGTATGGCACTCAAATACGCCGAACCGGACACTGGTGTGGCAATGCAACGAGAAGAACCGGGGCCAGCACTGTAAAACGCCGCATTTGACCGAAGCGAATATACAAGCCGCTTTCCTCATTGCCTTTAACCGCATTTTGGGGAAGCGGGAAGAAATCATAGAGGCATACCACGAGGTCATGGAGGCGCTGACCGATACCACCGACCTCGATACCGAGCGGGAGCAGCTTCAAAGTGAATGTGAAGTAGTGATGGGCCTGATCCGAAAGGTCATAGAGGACAATGCGCAGAAGGCTATGGATCAGGCAGAATATGAGAAGAAATATACCCGGCATTATAACAGGTATGAAAAGGCAAGGCAGCGTATGGCGGCAATCGAGGAGCTGCGCTTGGAGCGCAATGCCAAGCGGACAAAAATGGCCATGTTCCTTGAACGGCTCACCGGGTGCAGCGAGCTGGTTACAGAATTTGACGAGGAGCTTTGGTATTCCACAGTGGATTCCGTAACGGTATATAAAGACGGGCGGATGGTGTTTGCCTTCCGCGACGGAAAAAAGATAACTGTAAAAAGGGAAGCATGGGAAGCGGCATAATGAAAACGGCCCGCAGGTTCTATTCCGGAGCCTGCGGGCTTTTCGTCGTTCACATGGTATTGATAAGAGCGAGCAGGGCTTTTTTCTGCTCGTCGTTTAAGGTACTCCATTTTGAAAACAGGATGCGCTGTTCCTCAGTAAATTCCGCCGGGCCGTTTCCATCGGAGAAGAATTGCGATAAAGTTATACCAAACGCCCTGCATACCGCCTCTAAGGTCGGCAGAGTCGGCGCATTATTTCTGTTGAACATATTTGTAACGGTGGAATGGGAAAGGCCGGATTCCTTCGCCAAGCGGTAATCCGTCCAGCCCCGTTCCTCCATGAGCTGTTTTATGCGTTTCTGCGCATCCATGCCATCACCTGCCTATCAGTATCTATTCTAATTCCCAAAAGGGTGCTATAATAGTCACAATCGGTAGACAGACTATTTCCCAAAAGGGAATTGTTCTGTTATAGCGTGGTAGACAGGCGGGTATACTATTCATAAAAAATCGGGAGGCTGCTATGGAAGAAGAAACTGTATTTGAAAGGCTGGCCCGTGAAAGGAATATCACGGTGGAAGAAATGCGGGCGATTATCTCGACCCGCATTGAGGCTGGAATGAATGACCCTGACCCGGAGAAGCGGGCGCAATGGGAAAGGATACCCCGCGCGGGGAAGATACCCACGCCGGAGGAGTGGCTCCGGTATGCGGTGGAGCGGATCGAGGCCGAAGGGCGCGGCGATCTGCTGCGCTGGTATCCGAATTTATAAGCGAGGGTGCATTTCCAACTCACGGGATTTTGAATAATGGCGAGAATGAAAAACAGCAGGTTTGCGCACCGTTATGTGCCGCCTGCTGTTTTTGCGCCGATTTTGCTGTTTGTACTAAACTTTGTCCCTTCTTATGATGTGGCTCCAGTTGATGAACAACATCCGGCAGGCGGCGGAGGAAATCGTGATGAACGAGCTGGTTTACGCTTAACGTCCGAAGAGACGGAGCCGCAGGCGGAAGGGGAGCCGGAGGAGCAGGAACCGGAGCCGCAGGCAGACGGGAAAACGCAGGCAGAAGATAAGCCTGCGGAAACGTTAGAATGGCACGACAGAAGCAGCGAGGACAGCTCTCTTCCTTTTTTCCATAAGGATGAGGACATCAAATCGCTGCTTTTGTCTGCCCCGCATTTGAAAGCAGGCAAAGAGGAAATCCGGGCATTTTTGGAAAGCCATGAGGATAAGAAAGAACGCACGGAGTATATCAAAGGGATATTCAATAACGAGCAGACGGAAATCACGCTGGAGGACGGGCGGCGTGTAGGCTACAAGACCTACCAGAACGTGCTTCATATGTGGGAAGGGAATTATGCTTCCCGTACGTCGCAGTCCTATTTTGACTGGGGCGTAATCGCAGGGTATTTTGAGGGTATGCGGATTTTGGGGGAATTAAAAGACCGCATGAACCCGCTCCCGACCGTGGAAGGGCAGCTTAGTTTGCTGGAAGATTTGGCAGAGGAAAAGACCTCTGCTTTTTCTTTTTCACAGGAAATCATTGATACCGTCATCAAGACCAGCAGCGATGTAAAGCCGGGGAAATATGGCATTTATGTTTACTTCCTGAAAAACCGTACAAGCCAGCAAAAAGCGGACTATCTCAAAGATGCGTATGGCTTTGTCGGCGCATACCCGGTCATTGTCGGAACCGGGATTGACATGCTTGCCAGCAGCGAGGGGATGCGGATCACAAAGGGTGAAACGGAAATCCTGCTGAAATGGGGGAAGGTTGCAAAGCGCATTGACGAGCTGATTGCCGCAGGGCGGTATATGACGGAAAAAGAAATGGAGTACCTGCCGGAGTATGAAAAGAGCGTCCTTGTGGCTGAAATCTACCATTTTTATACGAAACTGCCGGAGGAAGTGGTGCGGCCGTACCCGATTGGTGCAGAGTATCATGCAGGCGTGAAGGCAATCCGCCCGCAGATTGACAGCCCGGAGCGTGTGGAAGAAATCTTAAGCGTAATGGCGGAAGTGCTGAACAATACCGCAGATTTTGACAACCGTTATAAATTCATGCAGAAGGCGTACCGTGACCTTGCGGACTACCGGGACGGGAAATTCAGTCTGATTTCGCCTATACCAGCCGAAACAGAAACGCCGCCCCTGCCGGAAACGGAGCCGCCCATACCCTTAGAGGAAGATAAGGCAGAGCCAGACAGTCTTGCAGAAAGGCTCAATGAGCTTTATAAGGAAACCGACCTGCGGGCGTATGAGGCGAATATAGAGCAGGGGGAATCCGAGCAGGAAACGATAGCACAGATTGAAAAGCAGCTCTCGAACCCGGATGAAGTCATGGCGATTCTGGACTACCTTATCAGCGTCCAGCAGGCAACGGAGCCGGGAGTGGAGGCATATCAGGAGCTTGCGGGGCTGATTGAGGAAGTGCAGGCACTGCCAGCCATGAACCCGCCCTATGACCTTCAGCCGGAAACCGTGGTGTATATCGGCATGGAGAAATATGAAATCCTCACCATGACCGACAGCATGGTTGTATTACACGACCTCACCTACCCGCTTTTCACGAAGGATATGCCCCGTGAGGAATTTGACCGTAAATTGCGTGAAAACCCGGCAAATGACCATTTGAAAACCAAACGGCCATTGCCGGAGCCACCAGCCGAAAAGAAAAATACAGAACCCCTTCCCGCAGGGGACGGGCAGGGAACCGCTTCACCCAATGCGGAAAAAGAGGGAAAACAGTTCTCAGAAAGTGACGTCCCAATCGGTACAGAGATAATAATAGATGGCCGCAGGTTCTCCGTTGACAGCGTGGATATGGAACATGGAACCGTCAGCTTAAAAGACCTCACATTCCAGATCGGCACAGGATTTCCGGTTTTCCGTAGCGAGCCGATTCAGCTTGTTTTTGACTTAATTCAGGGGCAGAAAGACACAACACAAAAAGAAAGCGGAGAGCAGGTTGACACGCCGCAAAAAGAAAGCAGTGAACAGGCAGACCTTGCGCCAGCGTGGGAGAAGAAAAAGCCGGCAGGCAGGATACGGGGCTTTGACCTGCACCCGGAAATCCCGCAGGAACAGCGGAGCCAGTATAAAATTACAAATGACGAGCTGGGGCATGGGACGCCAAAAGAGAAGTTCCGGGCGAACATCGCCGCCATCCAGCTTCTGAAAAAGTGCGAGGACGAGGACAGGTATGCGACGCCGGAGGAGCAGGAAATCCTATCAAAGTATGTGGGCTGGGGCGGCCTTGCGGACGCATTTGACGAAACCAAATCCGCATGGGGTTATGAATACCTTGAACTGAAAACGGTATTGACGCCGGAGGAATATGCCGCCGCAAGGCAGTCAACCCTGACCGCATTTTACACGCCGCCCGTTGTCATCCGTGCCATGTATCAGGCGTTGGAGAACATGGGCTTGAAATCCGGCAACATCTTAGAGCCGTCCTGTGCGGTAGGCAACTTCATGGGCATGAAGCCGGAGAGCCTGTCAGACTGCAAGATATACGGCGTGGAGGTTGACAGCATATCGGGCAGGATTGCAGGGCAGCTTTACCAGAAAACCACGGTTGCCGTGCAGGGGTACGAGGAAGCGGAGCTGCCGGACAGCTTTCTTGACGTGGCAATCGGCAATGTCCCGTTCGGCCAGTTTAAATTATCCGACAGGCGGTATGACAAAAACAACTTCCTTGTGCATGACTATTTTTTTGCAAAAACGCTGGATAAAGTCAGGCCGGGAGGCGTGATTGCGTTTATCACGTCATCGGGGACGATGGACAAGAAGAACCCGGCGATACGCAAATATATCGCACAGCGGGCGGAGCTTTTGGGAGCCATCCGGCTTCCCAACGATACGTTTAAGAAAAATGCGGGGACGGAAGTGACCTCTGATATTTTATTTTTGCAGAAGCGTGACCGCATGGTGGAAACGGAGCCGGACTGGTTATACCTTGATGTTGATGAAAACGGGATTACGCAGAACCGCTATTTTGTGGAACATCCGGAGATGGTGTTGGGCGAGATGGTGATGGAAAGCACGAAGTACGGCATGGACAGCGCCTGCCGCCCGTATGAGGACGCCAGCCTTGAAACCCTGCTTGCGGGGGCGGTGGAAAACATTCAGGCGGAGATTGCGGAGTATGAAACGGACGAATTAGTGGAGGAAGAAGATAACTCTATCCCCGCCGATCCGTCCGTTGCCAATTTCTCCTTCACCGTTTATGACGGGAAAATCTATTACCGGGAGAACAGCCGCATGAAGCCCGTGGAGCTGTCCGTGACCGCCGCAAACCGGGTAAAGGGCATGGCTGCCATCCGTGACTGTGTGCGGGAGCTGATTGCCTACCAGACGGAAGGGTACGCCGATACGGTCATCGAAGAACAGCAGAGGAAGTTAAACCAACTGTACGATGCGTTCCAGAAGAAGTACGGGATACTGAATGCCAGGGCGAACAGCATGGTCTTTTCGGACGATAACAGCTATCCGCTGCTCTGCTCTTTAGAGATTGTGGCAGAGGACGGCATACACGCACGGAAAGCCGATATGTTCCATAAGCGCACCATCAAGCCGCATCAGGCGGTGACAAAGGTGGACACGGCCAGCGAAGCGTTGTCGTTATCTTTGTCCGAGAAAGCCAGAGTGGACATGGACTATATGTGTTCCCTGACCGGAAAAAGTGCGGAGGAAATCGAGCGGGAGCTGTCCGGCGTGATTTTCCGCTTGCCAAATGTGGCGGGAGGGGAGCCGGAGTTTGTTTCGGAAGATGAATATTTATCCGGCAATGTCCGGGAAAAGCTGAAAGAGGCGAAGCTGGCGGCACTGGCGTCCGAAGCCTATCAAAGCAACGTGGAGGCGCTGGAAAAGGTACAGCCGAAGGACTTGACCGCATCGGAAATCAGTGTGCGGCTGGGAGCCACATGGATTCCCATCAGCGACGTGTCTGAATTTATGTTCCAGCTGCTGGACACGCCCAACTACAACCGATGGAATATCAAAATCCATTTCTCCAAGTTCACAGGCGAATGGAACATTGAGGGAAAGAGCAATGACAAGGGGAACCCGAAGGCGAACAACGCATACGGGACGCACCGTGCCAACGCCTATAAGATTATCGAGGATACGTTAAACCTGCGTGACACCCGTGTCTATGACTATATCCCCACCGAGGACGGGAAGAAAAAGGCAGTCCTGAACAAAGAGGAAACCGCCATAGCGCAGGGCAAGCAGGACTTAATCAAGCAGGCGTTCCAGGACTGGATCTGGCAGAACCCGGAGCGCAGGCAGAGATTGACGGCATATTACAATGAGAATTTCAACGCCATCCGGCCGAGGGAATATGACGGGAGCCATTTAAATTTCTATGGCATGAACCCGGAGATTAAGTTAAGGCAGCACCAGAAAAACGGGGCTGCCCGCATCATTTACGGGGGGAACAGCCTGCTTGCCTATGTGGTGGGAGCTGGGAAAACTTATACGATGGTTGCGGCGGCGATGGAGTGCAAGCGGTTGGGACTCTGCAACAAATCCATGATTGTGGTTCCAAATCACATCATAGAGCAGTTTGCCGCCGAGTGGCTCCAGCTTTACCCTGCCGCCAACCTGCTTGTAGCTACCAAAAAGGATTTTGAAACCAAGAACCGGAAGAAATTCTGTGCGAGGATTGCGACCAGCGACATTGACGCAGTTATCATCGGCCACAGTCAATTTGAAAAAGTGCCGCTCAGCACAGAGAGGCAGCAGCGTATGTTGGAGGAGCAGATTGAGGAAATCATAGACGGGATAGCGGAGGCAAAGTGCAACGGAGGGAGCAGGTTCACCATCAAGCAGATGGAGAAATCAAAGAAATCCCTGCAAACCAAACTGTCAAAACTCAACGACCAGAGCCGCAAGGATGACGTTGTATTCTTTGAGGAACTGGGCGTTGACCGCCTGTTTGTGGACGAGGCGGACGGCTATAAAAACCTTTACCTTTACACAAAAATGCGGAACGTGGGCGGCATTGCACAGACGGAGGCGCAGAAATCATCCGATATGTTCATGAAGTGCCGCTATCTGGACGGGATAACGGGAGGGAAAGGCGTGATATTTGCCACCGGAACCCCCGTGAGCAACTCAATGGTGGAGCTTTACACCATGCAGAGGTATTTGCAGTACAACACCCTTGTGCGGAACCATTTGCAGCATTTTGACGCATGGGCGTCCACCTTCGGGGAAACTGTTTCCGCCATAGAGCTTGCCCCGGAGGGCAGCGGCTACCGGATGAAAACGAGGTTTGCACGGTTCTACAACCTGCCGGAGCTTATGATGATGTTCCGGGAAGTGGCGGACATCCAGACCGCCGATATGCTGAACCTGCCCGTGCCGGAAGCGGAATACAAGGTGGTGGCGGTAAAGCCCAGCGAGATACAAAAGGATATGGTACAGACATTAGGGGAACGGGCGGAGCGTGTGCGAAACGGCATGGTGAACCCCATGCAGGACAACATGCTACTGATTACCAATGACGGGCGCAAGCTGGCGTTAGACCAGCGGCTTACGAATGAAATGCTGCCGGACGAGCCGGAGAGCAAAGTCAATGCCTGCGTCAACGAAGTCTACCGCTTTTGGGAGGAGGGGAAGGAGCAGAAATTAACACAGTTATTGTTCTGCGATTTGTCCACGCCAAAGAATGACGGGACATTCAGCGTTTATAATGACGTGCGGGATAAACTGATTGCAAAAGGAATCCCGCCGCAGGAGATTGAATTTATCCATGACGCCAACACGGAGGTGAGGAAAAAGGAGCTATTCTCAAAGGTACGCAGGGGAGCCGTCCGCATCTTAATGGGCAGCACGTTTAAGATGGGGGCAGGCACAAACGTCCAGAATTTAATCATTGCCAGCCACGATTTAGACTGCCCGTGGCGTCCGAGAGATTTAGAGCAGAGGGGCGGTCGAACCATCCGACAGGGCAACCAGAACAAGAAAGTATTTATCGTGCGGTATGTGACCGAGGGGACATTTGACGCTTATATGTACCAGATGATTGAGAACAAGCAGAAATTTATCAGCCAGATCATGACGTCCAAAAGCCCGGCACGCACCATCGAGGACATTGACGAGGTGGCTTTATCCTATGCGGAAATCAAAGCCCTTGCCACCGGGAACCCGTATATAAAGGAAAAGATGGACTTAGACATCCAGGTGTCGAAGCTGCAACTCTTAAAGCAGAGCTTCCTAAGCCAGCGTTACGAGATGGAGGATAAGGTGACGAAATACTATCCGATGGAGATTAAAAGGCAGAGCCAGTGGATTGTAGAGTACCAGCAGGACATCGAGCAGGTGAAGGCGCACACGCCGCCAGACCGGGATACCTTCCCGCCCATGCAGATAAACGGCGTGACCTATGGGGAGAAAAAGGAGGCGGGCAGGCGATTATTGCGGCCTGCAAAGCCATGACTTCCCCCGATCCGGTTCCGCTGGGAGCCTACCGTGGGCTTGCGATGGAGCTTTCTTACAGCACCTTCAGCAAGGATTTTGTCATCACCCTGCAAGGGAAACGGGCGTACCATGTGACGTTGGGGACGGACATCCACGGGAACATTACCCGTCTGGATAATGAGATAGAGAAGTTTGGCGATAACCTCTCCCGGTGTGAGGAACATCTGGAAACTTTAAAAGTGCAGCTTGAAAATGCAAAGATAGAGGCAGTCAAAGAGTTTCCAAAGGAGCAGGAGTTAGCGGAAAAGACTGCCCGGCTGGGGGAATTAAATGCCCTGCTTGATATGGACAAGAAAGAAAATATCGTGCTGGACGTTGAGCCGGAGGAAGAAGAAACGGAGCCGGAGAAAGGCAGCAAAGACCGGGAACGGTGAAAAAAGCGGTATTGGGCAACCAGTACCGTTTACATAGCGGACGGGCAAAACGAAGGGCGGTTCGCATATTTGTTGTTGCGGTGAAAAATGGGTATATTATAATAAAAACGAAAGGGTAATTGAAATGAGCGCAGCAACAGAGGAATATAATGATTTAGTCAAGCGTATGGAACATGGATTTATGGAGATAGACAACGATATAATCGTAGATTTGCGAAAGCAGGATGACAGCTATCTGGCACTTTGCAGGCAGATCGGGGATATGGAAAGGGACTATCCTTTCATTCTGAATGTGACGGAGGGGGAGGGAGAGATTTCTTTGACAGCAGAAGAACATAGGGTACTGGTGGAGTATTTCAGGCTTAGTCTGAAAAAAGATAACATTGAGAGAAAGCAGATTTACTTCCGGGGACATACGGACGGGTATGCTTATTTGAAGAAAATAGGAAGGGTTTAACAGATAGTTTTTAGGTAGTATTTGATGATGGTATTCTAATTTGCATAGTCAATTGATTTTTATAAAAGAGAATCAGTTGGCTTTTGTCATTGTAGAAACATTCAAGAATATGTGATATACTAATGTATAAAATTTGAATTTATAGCGACAAATTTACAAAGAGAGGAGGAAATTTAAGATGGTTCATTTCAATAATGATGAATACCAAACATTGGCATCTGATCTTATTGGAGATATATTTTACACATCGACATCTTATAGGGGGAAAATCTCTACATTAAGGCAATATGCTGAGATAATTGTCCGCAAAATCTTAGATATTGTTCCACAAAAAGAAATAACTTTAGGAGATGAAGATATAAGGAAAAGTATACGAATGTTGCCAAACTACAAAGTAGTAGAAAAATCAGTTAATAAATTAAAAAAGAAAGGTAATAAAACTACACATACTAAATATCGTGGGGAGGTTACGCTTGAAGAGTTTAACATAGCAATAGATGGATTATTTGACCTTTTGTCGTATCTTCTCATTAGTTATTTTGAGAAATACAAATTTGGTACAAACGAAAGTGTTATGTTTTCATTTTCAATTTTACCCCCAATAATACGATATAAGGTTTTAGTATTCTTATACAAGAAATATCCCGATAATATCTTTATTATTGATAAGCTGGTACTAGCAACATTAAAGGCTTGCGATGCTGAAACGGCAACTAAATGGATTGAAGATAACAAAGAATCGTTGCTTCAAATGAATGCATATTCTGAGGAGTTTAATAGTGAAATCGCTCAACAAGATCCCAATTTGGCAGAGATATTAAAATATATGGCACCGCCAAATATGTACCAATTATGCAAGGATAAAATAGATCAAGTAGGAGCAACAATTCGCAGCAACGGTTTGACATATTCGGATTTTGAAAGTGCATTACCATATTATAGACAAGCAGGGAGGGTTCAAGGAAGTACACCAGAGGTTCAAGAATTCAATGACGTCATGGATTTTTTATATATGGGACGCAGGGAACGAGAACGCTTGTGTTCTGATTCAAATAATTCTATGGTGGTATTAAACATAATCAGTGATGTATGCTAAGAATTTTTGAATGAGAAAAATAAAAACCATTCTGATAGATATAAGAAGGTTACATTTTGACAGCGTTCAGATTGTTATTGTGTTAAATAGTTTATATGTTACATAGCCGATTGGTTTTCAAAAACGAGAATCAATCGGCTATTTTTATGCCCGGATATTCTTAAATTCATTTGCAAATATCCAATCACGGGCAGGAAAGGAGCTGAGATTTATGCCATATATCGCACCGGAAGTCGTGCAGGAGGCAAAGCGGATGGACTTGTTGACGTACCTGAAAAACTATGAGCCTTATGAGCTTGTGCATTTTTCGGGCAACACCTACACCACGAAAAGCCATGACAGCCTGAAAATTTCCAACGGGAAATGGATGTGGTGGAGCCGTGGAATCGGGGGCAGGTCAGCGGTTGATTACCTGATAAAAGTTAGGGACTATACCTTTATGGAGGCGGTACAGACGATTGCAGGGCAGGCGGCGGTTGCGCCGCCTGTTTCCCTACCAGCCGAAAAGATAACAGAAAAGAAACTGCTCTTACCCAAACCCAACCGCTACCAGACGCAGGTTGTTTCCTATCTAAACAGGCGTGGGATTGACACGGACATCATTGGATTCTGTCTGCAAAAGGGAATGGTTTTTGAGAGCGAGAACTACCACAACGCTGTATTTGTGGGCATGGACAAGGGAGGGAAACCCCGGTATGCCGCCCTGCGTGGAATCGGGACGAACTTCATCGGGGACGCAAACGGGAGCGACAAAAACTATTCCTTTTCTATCCCGGCAGAGGGAAACAGCATAAAAGTCCACCTGTTTGAATCCGCCATTGACCTGCTGTCCTATGCCACCCTGCAAAAAATGGACGGTCAGGACTGGAGGGAGGAACATCTTTTATCCCTTGCGGGCGTGTACCAGCCAGCAAAGGAAATCGGGCGCAGCAAGGTTCCGGCAGCGCTCACACGGTTTTTAAAAGACTACCCGGAGGTTGAGGAAGTGGAGCTGCACCTTGACAATGACCGGGCAGGCAGGCTGGCCTCAGAGGCGATCAAGACCGTGCTTCCGAAACAGTACCGGACACGGGATAAGCCGCCGCCAAAGGGCAAGGACTGCAACGATTTTCTCTGTATCCGGTTAGGAATCGGGATAACGGAGCGGGCAAAAAAGAATAACGGAAGGAGCCATGAGAGATGAAAACGTATGACGTAACAATAACGGAAACCCTGCAAATGACTGTACCCATTGAGGCGGAGAGCCTTGCGGAAGCGGAGCAGATGGCAGAGGATAACTGGAACAGAAGCCAGTATATTTTGGACGCAGACCATTTTGTGGGGGCTGATTTTAAGGCGAGAGAGTGCGTCCGGGACAAAGGAATAGGGCGGTAGGAAAGGAGGCGTTTGCCATGAGGCAGTATGAAATGACGCTGGTTGCCATCTCGGAAAAGAGGGTGAAAATCTCAGCGGAGAGTGCGGAAACCGCCGCAAAGATGGTGGAAAAGATATACAGCGAAACCAATATCTTAGATTTTTCCAACCGGGACGTGACGGATGTTTCCTTCCTTGCGAAAGCGATAGATATAGAGACGTAAGTCGTGTTTTTGCGGTATCGGGGAACCGATGCCGTGCTACATAACGGAGAAAAGCATAAATCAAATGTGCGAGATGAAAAATCACACGGTGGATTCTCCGTTGGCTTTCTGCTATATTTCTCTAGAAAAACAGAAAGGAGCCATAGCTATGGACATAAGGAACATCGACATTTACAACCTGCCCAAATGGTTCAGCGACATCATAGAGGAGATAGACATATTGTGCGAGGAGGCGTTGAGAAGCTCCGTATCTTACAGCAAGATTACAGAAGAGCGTTACAGGATACTTGATAAACACGATTTTATTTCAAGGCTGACAGATGACGGGGGTGTGGAGGAACCTATGGAGCTGACTGCAGGGGAAACAAAGGCACTGTCCAGATTTTTCACGTTGGAGTATGATAAGGCAAGGGCAGAAAGCATACAAATGTACCTTTTGGGATGCAGCCATATCTTTAAACTGTTGCGGATGTTAGAGGAAATCTGAGTGTTGCATAGCATATTTGTTTTCAAGAATGAAATTAAAATAATTTTTTTGAGATGTTGAAAAGATGAAAAATAAATAGTTTTGCAAGTAAGGATAATTTGTATAAGTAGAAAAAAATAGAAATGTGTGGTATGCTGACATATAAGTTAAGATTAATAATACAAGTATTATTAAAATGTTTACCCCCAAAAGATGAAAAAATGTTATTTCTGCTAGGAATTTTGTGAAAGAGAGGTTGAAATAGTTTATGAAAAAGTTGCTAAAATGTGCGGGAGTAGCAATATTTATTATTTTAATTCCAGCTTTTATAGATAAATTTATTTTTGGAAATAATATTCCGAGCAATATTTCAAACGAAGTATGGGCGGGGTTTTTGGGTAGTTACTTAGGTGGAATTGCTACTTTAGCCGCAGTATTTATTACGATACTAGATAACAATAGAAAGTTGGAAAATCAAAAACAGGCAGAAAAAGATGCCGCATTAGAGCAAAGAAAGTTATTTATTAAGCCATATTTAGATACACGCCATAAATATTTTAACCAAAATGCAAAAACTGAGGAAAATGATAGGATAGTTGAGATTGAGGGAAATTCAGTCAGAAAAATACGTTATAATTTTACCGAGTCAGATAAACATTTAATTGGAGTAAGGCAATCAGATGCTGGATTTGTATATTTGCAATATATAATAAGAAATATTGGATTGGGCAGTGCCATAGATGTAAACATTGTTATTAACGGTTTCCCTGCAAAAATAGTGATTGCAAAAGAGGAAAACGTAAACTTTTATTTTCTTATTGATACTCAAAAAATGGTGGAAATTGTAATCAATATTGAAATTGATTATTGGGATACCGATCATAAAGCGCATTATTTTCAAAAGGATTGTATTGTTGTGCATATTAATGGTACTCATCAAAGTATTGAACCAAAAGTGCATACATATCCAGTTGAACAATAAAAATGTTTCAAATATTTAATAAAAAGAGCGAGGTAAGAGAATGCTTTTATATAAGTATAGGGATATATCTGGAGAAGGATTTATAAATACACAAGACATATTTGTTAATCAAAGACTATATTTACCAGAACTAAAATCATTAAATGATCCCAATGAATCCATTGCAGAAATACAAATCAATAATCCGCTGAAAGAGTATGGAAACATGCTTGAAGAAAGAAATAGGAAAAATGTAACAAGGATTTTTTCATTATCAGAGACACAGAGATCTTCCTTAATGTGGGCGCACTATGCAGCATCCCATACAGGAATTTGTATTGCATTTGATTTTTCGGATTGGGTAAATACAGATTCAATTACTTTGGAAAAGGTGAGATATGTTGATAGTCCTATAAAAGTATCGCATACAGATTTATATAATTATACTAAATTAGCTGCACATAAAGAAACATCGTGGTCATATGAGAAGGAGTGGCGTTTTATAAGCCAAGGTGATAAATTTTTAAATATAGATTCTAATGTGATTAAGATTATTTTTTTGGGTGCAAGATTTGATAATAATCTTTTGCATTGGATTAAATATTGGAGGGATGTATATAATCCAAGTGTAGAGATTCGTCAAATGAATTTTGTTACTTGTTCGTATGAATTATTCGATGATACGGAGTTGGGTAATAAAAGATTAAGAATGTAAGTCACCATAGAAATATGAATATTACATAGCCGGATGGTTTTCAGGAATGGAAATCACCCGGTTATTTTTATGCCCGGATATGTGAAAAAATCTATAGAAGTATCCAGTCATGGGCAGAGAAGGGAGTGAGATTTATGCCAAATATCGTATCAGGAAACCTCTGTTTTCGGAAGGTGGTAAAGCCGACGCCAAAAGGCGGTACGCAGCCGCAGGGGTGATACACAATACCAGCAAGTAACGCCTTTGGATTGCCATGCGGCAACCCGAAGGCAGCTTGTTAGGGGAAAATCCCCTAATACCCCTTTTTAGCGGAGCCGGGAGGTTCCGCCAGATATGACAAGTTGCATGGTGACAGCGCACCATGACGGAAAGGTGAGTGGAGCAGTATGTTGGCATTTTTGAGTGGAACTTTTGTAGGCGGCATTGTGGGCGTGGTGATGATGTGCCTGTTGCAGATTAACCGCCTGCACGGGAGAGATACGGAGGTAGGCAGATGAGAAAGAGGGACGTCCCGTTTCTGTTCCGCCTGAATAAAGAAGAAGCGGACGCATTCAGGGAAAGGGTAAAGAAAAGCGGAATCAGCCAGGAAGCCTATGTGCGTCAGGCAATCACGGGAAAGACGCCGAGGGACGCACCGCCGCCCGACTATTATTCCATGATGCGGGAGCTGCATAAGATTGGGAACAACTTAAACCAGATCGCACAGAAGGCGCACACGCTGAACGTGATTGACGTGCAGCGGTATGACAGCGACATGAGGAAGTTTGACGAAGCGGTCAGGCTGATTACCGAGGCGGTAGTCCTGCCGGAAAAGACGGGGTAATGGCAACCACATCTATCTGGAGCGTCAAAGGGTGGCTGGGGAAAGTCGTCATCTATGTGCAGAACCCGGATAAGACAAAAAGCCCGGAAATCGCAAAGCTGCCGAAGCTGTCCGGCATGGAGGAAACAGAAACGCAGGGGCTGTCCGACGTCATCGCCTATGCGGTCAATGCGGAAAAGACCAGACAGAGGGGGAAACCAGAGGCAGCGGAGGATGTCATAGATGATGAAAACGAGAAGGTCATGGAGCAGTATGTGTCCGGCGTCAACTGCGCCCCGACCACCGCCCGGTCAGAAATGATGGCGGTCAAAAAGCGGTACGGGAAGGACGAGGGCATTATGGCGTTCCACGGCTACCAGTCCTTTGCGCCGGGGGAATGTACCCCGGCGATGGCGCATGAGATTGGCGTGAAGCTGGCGGAGGAATTGTGGGGGAGCCGTTTTCAGGTGGTTGTCGCTACCCATTTGGACAAGGCGCACCACCTGCATAATCATTTCGTGGTAAACTCTGTTTCTTTTGCGGACGGTTTGCGGTATCACCGCAGCAAGCAGGACTACCGGGATATGCGTAACGCTTCCGACAGGTTATGTCGGGAATACGGATTATCCGTCATAGAGAACCCAAAGCAGAGGGCAAAGCATTATGGCGAGTGGCGGGCGGAACAGGAGGGCAGGCCGACCTATTTAGGGATGATAAAGGCGGACGTGGACGAAGCCATTGCAAAGGCAAGGACGGAAAAGCAGTTTTTCCATTACCTGAAGGAGAAAGGGTATTCCATCAAATTCGGGAAGGACGTCACGGTACGGGCGGAGGGCAGGGATCGGGGGATGAAGCTGGCGAGGAACTTAGGGGAGGAATACACCTTAGAATCCATCCGCAGGCGGATACTCACGCAGAAGATAGAAAAGCCTGCGCCGCCTGCCCCATCGCCGGAGAAGAAAACCTATGTCATAAGGGTGCATGGAAATTTAAAAAGTGCAAGGAAAATCGGCGGACTCCGTGGGCTGTACCTGCATTACTGCTACCTGTTGGGAATCCTGCCAAAAAACAGACCGTCCGTAGACCCGAAGCAGGTACACATGCTGTTTCGGGAGGACTTGATAAAACTGGATAAGATTTCAAAGGAAACAAGGCTGCTCTGCCGTTATCGGATTGATACCACGGAGCAGCTTTTTTCGTTGAAGGAAGATTTGCAGGGGAAGATGGCGGAGCTTGCAGATACAAGGAAACATTTGCGGTATCAGAGCCGCAGCGTCAAAGACAGTGAAAAGCTGTCAGAGATAAAAGAAGAAATCTCCGACTTGACAAAGCAGATTGGAGAGCTGCGAAAGGAGGTGGGACTCTGCGACGGGATAGCCGCACGTTCCGGCGCAATGAAAGAAAAATTAGAAGCCGTGCGGCAGGAAACCAGAAAAGAAAAGGAGGGAATCGGCCATGAACACATCAGGCGAAGCCGCTGACCAGGTGGTGCGTATGTCGATGGAAGTGGGGGAAGCGGCCTTAAAAATCTCCGGCGAGGGGGCAAAGCAGCTTGCAGTGCTTTTGTACGCCATCTTAAAGGAGCAGAAAAAGACCAGAGGCAGGGCGAGGCTGGAAACCTTAGTGCGCTCCGGGAAACCGCTCACCGTATTTTCCGTAAAGGAAAGCGACCTGAAAAAATTTGTGCAGGAGGCGAAACGGTACGGAATCCTCTACTGCGCCGTCCGTGACCCGAAAGGGAGCAGCGACGGGATGGTGGACATTATGGTGAAGGAAGAAGATGCGCCCCGCATCAACCGCATCGTGGAACGCTTCAAATTTGCGTCCGTTACGGAGGCGGCACAGATTAAGACGGAAATCCAGAAGTCGAGGGAAGAGAAAAGCAATGCGAAAGAGGCAAAGGCGGCTCCCGGAAAGGAGAAAACGAAAGAGCCGCCAAAAGAAAAAACGCCAACGGGAAAAACAACGCCGGAGAAACCTTCACCGGGAAAGCCGCAGGCACAGCCGGAGCCGGAGAAGGACAGGCCGGGGAAGTCGCAGGAAGATTTGCTGGTAGACGAGCTGCTGGGCAGCCCCACGCAGAAGGAGGAGGGGCAGCAGAAAAACCCCTCTTCGGGCAGGGCTGCGAAATCCCGTCAGTCCGGGCCTATCTCAGGGAAGCAAAGGACAACCGCAGAGGGTACTTCTAAGCTGTACCAGCCATCCACGCCGGAAAAACCGTCCGTGCGGGAGGAATTAAAGGAGATTCAGGCAGCGAGGAAGAAAGAAGCGGAGGCAGGGAGCCGGAGTGAGCCTGCAAAGGACACCAAAGCGAAAAACCAGAAGCCATTGCAGCATAGACAGCCGCAGACAAAAACAAAACCGAAAAAATCGAAAGAGAGGTAAGATGTATGGACAACAATTTCAGCCTTGATTCTTTACTGAATGTATCCGCCGTGCCGCAGGATGACCGGGTGGCGGCATTTATCGCAGAGAGCAAGAACAACCGGAGCCGCTGTTATGAAATGTCGGAGCAGATGACGGCGGCGGTGGCCACGGACGGGCAAGCGTTTCAACAGTACCTTAACGTGCAGAGCCGCTTTGACCGCTACACCGCAAACAATGCCCTGCTGATTATGGCGCAGAAGCCGGAGGCACAGAAAATTGGCGATTACGGCTACTGGAGGGATCAGGGAGCCTATGTGAAAAGGCAGGAGCGGAACAACCCCATCCTGATTATGGAGCCGGGGAAGGAGTATGAGCGTGAGGACGGAAGCACCGGAACCTATTACAATGCGAAAAAGGTGTATGACATTTCACAGACCAACGCAAGGGACAGGTTACAGCAGGCGCAGCCGGAAATCACGGACGCACAGCTTGTGCGGGCAGTGGTGAACAACCCGCCCGTTGCCATCGTTGCGGCGGAGCCGGATCAGATGCCGGAGGACAAAGGGGCATTGTTTGAGCCGGAGGAGAGCTGCATTTATGTGCGAAAAGGCATGAGCGCACAGGAAATCTTCCGGAGCGTGACGCCGGAGCTTGCCCTTGCCGGGTTTGCGGACGGGGATAAGAATTACGACCGCAACGAGGACGCTTTCCACGCCTATTGTGCGTCCTACCTGCTCTGCAAAAAATATGGCGTGGACACGCAGGGGTTTGATTTCACCCATGCGCCGGAATTTTTCGAGGGCATGGAGCCGCAGGAAGTCCGTGGGGAGCTGTCCAAAGTCCGTGACGCAGCGGGCGATATATCTTCCCGCATGGCGAAAGTGCTGGAACCGAACCGGAGCCAGAACCAGAGGCAGCAGCCGCAGGCGCAGCATAACCGGGAGGACGCAAGATGAGGGCAGTGAAGGCGGGATATAGTTTCAACCTTTTCCCGGAAGAATCTTTATCCCATATCAATCTTGAACCGACAGGCGGCAAAGTGGAGGTAAAAGGAGTTGTTTACCCGCTGTACCGTGGCACGACTTATGCGGAATCCGAAAAAGTTGACCGCCTGCTTGACGCATACGGGGAAATGCCCATCCGGGATTATAAGGTAAAAAGCAGAGAACAGGAACGGTAGACGGAGGTGGTGAATTTGAGCGGGGAAAAGAAAACCCTTGAGCTGGACAAATACGAGTACGGCGTAATCTTCCATGCCCTGAAAGACGAGCGCAACCAGATGATAAAGGAGGGCAGGCCGAGCGACGCAGTGGACGATGTGCTTTTGAAAGTCATTGAGCTGATTGAGGAGCCGCCGGAGAAAGAGAAAAGGGGGCGCAGATGCCATGAGGAACGGTGAGAAGCAGGCGGCGTGGGTATTTGCGGCTTTCGGCATCCTTCCCGTTGTCTGGCTTGCCCTTTTGACAGCGCCATACCTTGCGGGAGGTCTGCCTGAAGTTATACGGGGATTCCCGGACGCCATGAACCATCCGTTTTCTATCCGCTTATGTGGGGACAGCTTAAGGGCTGTCCTCATTTTCCTGCTGATATACGGGATGGGGATTGGCATTTATGTATCCACACGGAGGAACTACCGGAGGGGCGAGGAACACGGTTCTGCCGCATGGGGCAACGCACGGGCGGTCAACCAGAAGTACAGCGAGAAAGATTTTGGAGCCAACAAGATTATGACGTCAAACGTGCGGATCAGCTATGACAGCCGCAGGCACCGCCGCAACCTGCTCACCATCGTGGTGGGCGGGAGCGGAGCCGGAAAGACAAGGTTTTATGCAAAGCCGAATCTTATGCAGGCGAACACGTCATTTGTCGTGCTTGACCCTAAGGGAGAGAACCTGCGGGACACCGGGCATCTTCTGGAGGGAAAAGGGTATGAAGTACGTGTGCTTGACTTAATCAACATGGAAAAGAGCCATTGTTATAATCCGTTTATGTATTTAAAGGATGACAACGACGTGCAGCGGCTTGTGACGAATCTTTTTAAGGCAACCACCCCGAAGGGGAGCCAGTCAAACGATCCCTTCTGGGACACAGCGGCGTCCATGCTGCTTCTCGCATTGATATTTTATTTAAAGTACGAGGCACCAAAGGATGAGCAGAATTTCCCGATGGTGATGGAGCTGTTACGGGCAGGGGAAGTCCGGGAGGACAACGATGAATACCAGTCCCCGCTTGACGAATTATTTGAGCGTCTGGAAATGCGGGAGCCGGAGCATATCGCAGTGAAATATTATAAGGACTACCATTCAGGAAGTGCGAAAACACTGAAATCCATCCAGATCACGCTTGCGGCGAGGTTGGAGAAATTCAATCTCTCCAGCCTTGCGGCTTTGACAGCCACAGACGATTTAGACCTGTCATCACTGGGGGAGAAGAAAGTGGCGTTGTTTGCACTGATACCAGACAATGATACCAGCTACAACTTTCTGGTATCCATCCTGTACACGCAGTTATTCCAGCAGCTATTTTACCTTGCCGACCATAAGCACGGCGGCAGGCTCCCCGTCCATGTGCATTTTTTGATGGATGAATTTGCGGTGCGCTCGTAAGCGGAGCCCATTTGTTCCGCGCGGGCTTGTTTGTAATCTATCTTTAGCAAGATAGTAGGTTCAATGTGAGGGCTTCGTTTGAAGCCTAATTCCTATCA
>CAJTGF010000064.1 GCA_910575585.1 Clostridiaceae bacterium | reverse complement strand
GTTTTAATTGTTTTTCGACAACTCAATTATACCAAACCAGACGGTTTCATGCTATTTAATTGCCAGTTTTTATTGTATTTTCAAGATGCATAGGCACTTATTAAAGTGCGAAGTTTGAGTATATAATATCAATATACAATGATTTAGGTATCAAAAGGCGCGACCTCTTTAAACACAATAAATCACCAAAACCAAAAAGAAAAAATGGCACAGCCTCATCAGCCATGCCATTTTTCTCATCCAACCGCCCAATTCCTACTCCGACAGATTCAGCAGCGTAATAATGATATTCTCCGCCTGCACTTCCGCCTTTCTCTTCACAATATCCTCGATCTGGGCCCTCTGAGCGTCCGTGATACTGGGCGCATTAACCACCACATCCACCTTATCCGAGGAAATGCTCACCACCGGGTCAGAAAATCCCTTGGCCAAAAGCAGCGTCTCCGCCGCGTTCTCCTTCTCCGCCACCTCGGTCAGACGGATCATATCCTGGATAGCCTGCTGCTTCGCCGCCTCCTCAATGCTGGTATTATTGATGATGGAAAGCAAGGTATCCTTATTTTTCGCCCGCACCTGTTCCCGGCTCAACTGGACTCCCGCTATGTAATCAGACACGCTCATGCCGCTGGTAAGGATAGCCTCCCCCGGATTCTCATATCCGGTCTGGGCATCTGTCCCGTCCCCAGCGCTTCCGGTCTGACTCCCGCCTTGAGCCGTGCTTTGCGCCGTCCCGTCTCCCGCTGTCCCGGCCTGGGCTCCTGCCTCCATGCCTGCCTGGTCTGCCACAGTCTCCGCCTGGGCAACCTGCTGCATATCCTGGCCAATTCCTGCGGCTCCCTCTGCCAGGCTCTCCGCCTCCTCAATCTGGTCAAGATCCTGATCGAGGCTTAAGATCTCCCCGTATTTCCCCGGAGTATCCAGGATGCCCTGGTTTTCCATCAAAATATCCTCATCGGAAATATCCATCATCCCTGCCTCGGAGATCACATTTCCCGCCTCCAGATCCTTCTTTCCCGTGTAGTTCAAATACCCTGCCGCCGCGATCATCACTGCCAGCGTGGTGACAATGATCTGGTTTCTCCGAAACAGTTTTTTCATATTGACGTTCTTCATGTTCACATTTTTCATATTGACGCTTTTTAAGTCCCTCTTAAATTTCATGCACGACACTCCTTTTTATTCTGCCCTCTTTAATACTTTTATTTTATGTGAAGGCACGTCAAATAATGCTTCCACTGCCGCAGAAATTTCTGCCTGGACCGTGGGACTGCCTCCTCCGTCGGCTGTCACCACCACGCCGCTGATCTCCGGCCGCATCTCTTTTTCCAACAATGGCCCCTCGGCGCCGCTCTGTCCCGACAAGATGGTCCCCTCTGTTGTCTCCTGGCTGCGGATGTCCCTGGTTCCGCCGTTTGCGTCCGTTTCCTGGGTGCTGGAATAAGAAGTATTTCTGTCCACCCTCCAGATCTTTTCCTCCGAACTTTTCAGAACGATCATCACCTCCACCTGTCCGACCCCCTCCACATGGCTCAGCAGTTCCTTCAGCCGCTCCTCCAGCTGCTGCTCATAGGTCAGCGTTCCTTTGGAGGCGGCAGGCTTGGCAGAACTTTCCTGGCTGTCGGAATCTTTTTCGTCAGCCCCGTCACCCTTGGCATCCTTTCCGTTTGTCTCCAAACTTTGTCCATCCTGCCCTTCTACCGGCTGCCCCTGCATCCATCCGCCGCTGCCTGCGCCCTTGCCTCCTGCCGGAAATGCCAATATAAGAAAGATCAGCCCCACAGCCAGCGCCACCAGCCATTTATCCTTACCTCCCCTGAAATTTAATTTCCACCTTCCCGGCTTCCAGTCCATAATATTCCTCCACCTTTTGCCTCAGCTGTTCCAGCGTCTCCTCCCGGGACACAGATTCCTCGCTGTTCCCGGTCTCCGGCTCCCTGTCCTCTTTACTTTCCCTTACGGCCACATTTACCGGTTCCACGGGACTTACCGGGTTTACCGCCTGCACCGCGTAACCCTTCTCATCCCCGTCTTTGCCTTTTTCGTCCTGTCTCTGCACCTCCATCTCCACCCGGACCACAAGCCCGTACTTGGCGCTGTCCTGGTCCCGGTCGATAACAGCCGCAGTCCGCGCCGGCACAAGCCCCATATCCCGCGCCATGGCCTCAAGATCCGTTTCCACCACCTGCTCATAACTGTCGATCACCTGCCCCAGCCGCTGCTTTTCAATCCCCAGGATCTCTCTGGAAAGGTCCTTGGCGTCCTGCTGAAACGCAAATGACTCAAAATACCCGTTTATCTGCTCCTCCAGGTGAAATCCTGCCGTCAGCGGCCTTACCACCAGAAGGATCAGCACCATCCCCGCGCACAGGCGTATGTATTTATTGTACTTTTTCCCGGGCAGAAGATTTTCCGCCACCGTAATCAGCACAAGAAAAAACAGGATATTTCCCACCCAGTCTAACAGCCCGTCCATCTGCCCTCTCCCTCTGCTTTTTACCCTTCCCCAACCGTTACGCGTAGTATGTCACATTGGTCCCCGCGCACACCACGGCAACCGTGATCACCAGAATGAGAGCCGCGCATGCCACCACCTGGACCATCATTTTCTGCCCCTTTGCCGCAGCCATAACGCAGTTGACCAGCCGTTTGTCACACACCGGCTCCATAACCGCCGCCACACACTGGTACATCACAAGCAGCACCGCAAGCTTTAACACCGGCACGGCGATCAGCGCCATAAGAATCACCATTGCCGCCGCTCCGATGGTATTTTTAATCAGCACGCCGGAGCCCACTAAAAGTTTCGTCACAGCGGACGCTCCCTGCCCGATACCCGGTATCATGGAAACCGCCTTCTCCACGGCCCCCTGTTTCAGGGAATCCACATAAGGCAGAATCAGCCCCTGGATCAGATGGAACCCCAGCATCAGCCCAGGCACAGTCTTTAGCCCCCACCCCGCCGCCTGCCCCAAAAGCTCAGTCAGCCTTGACAAAAACTCCTCTTTCACCAGATTCCCCGCCATGGCCAAAAGCACGTAAATCTTCACCAGAGGAAGGATTACCGCCCCTAAAAACCACTGCCCCGCTGTCATGACCCAAAGGGTAAACTCGTACATCACCACCGCCGAAACGCTTCCCCCCGCAAACGCCACCGCCAGAAAATAGGACGGCATCAGGATCTTCATAAACTCCAGCACATCTTCCACCACCCCTGCCGTCAACGCCATGCTCTCCATCATGGAAGCCGCCAGAAAGGTAAACAGCAAAATGTACGTAATAAAAAACCCTGTCTCCGAAATCTCACTCCCCTGGAATACCGTGGAAAAATTAGTAAACACCGCCCCCACAAACCCCAAAGCCAGAACCTGTCCCATCAGACGGCTGCCCAGAGAGATCTCCGAAAACAAAGCCTGTCTTAACCCATTTGCAATTCGCCCCAGCAGCGTCCCAAAATCTCCCTCCATCAGATCCCCCATGACGGATTCCATGGTCAGCGGAAAATCCCCGTTCTTTTTTTGAAGAAACTGGTCCACATCGGAAAAATCAAAATCATCCAGTCCGAAGATCTCCGTCTCATTTTCCACCAAAGCACCCCAGGCTTCATCCGGCAGAATGCCCAAGATCATGACCGCCAGAAATCCGGCCGCGATCATGATCCATATCCATTTCCCCTGTCGGTCCCTTCTCCTGCCTCTAAGGTCCCCCCTGTAACAGTCTGTCCCAAACCCGGAAAGCCGCCTCCACCGCCTTTTTCTCACGGCGCGGCCCCTGGCCCATTTCCGCTTCCAAAACTCACGCTCTGTCTCTGTCATTTCATAAATACCCGGATGGTCTCCATCAATGTCAGCAAAATGGGCATGCTCACAGCCAGCATGGACAATTTTCCGAACATCTCGATCTGGCCCCCCAGGGAGCCGTACCCTGCGTCCTTGCAGATCCCCGACGCAAACTCCGCAATGTAGGTGATCCCGATCATTTTCATCAGCGCCTCCAGATACATCCCGTCAATCCGGATGTAAGACTGAACCCGCCTTAACACATCCAATACTGCCTCAATCTTAGACAGGGCGTAAAAAAAGATCACCACCCCGGCCCCCAGCACCATATAGATCCCATATTCCCCTTTCACGGCCTTCAACTGCACGGCCAGAACCACCGCCGTCAGCCCTATTACCGCAATGGACACCACGGTCACTGCCATTCCCCCTCTCCTCGTCTCTCGTTGTCTTTGTCAAGCCCTATGCTGCCCTGCAACCCCTTTCGGCCAAACAAACGCCTGCTACAGCGCAAACAGTTTCTTAATTGTCTCAAACAAATCGTATATATACGGCACGATCCAAAACAGCACCAGCACCAGACCCGCCAGACTGGTGAGGAATGCCTGCTCCTCTCTGCCGCTGTGCTTTAATACCTGACAGATAACAGAAACCAGGATCCCCACTGCCGCAATTCTGAAAATCAGATTGACTCCCATTGCAATCCTCCCCGCCCCGGATAAATCCAAACTAACCTTTGCCCTACCACATTGCCCCAACACCATTCCTTCAAGCCCCGCTGCCAGCCCATCATTCAGCACATCATAATTGAGAGAAACAGCCCGCCCATGATGCCCAGGCTGGCATACAATCTGCTCTGCTCCCTCTCATGCTCCCTGTAAAACCGGATGCTCATCTCCAGCTGCTCCAGGTAAAGGGCCACGGTATGTTCCTGCATTTCCAAATCCAGATACCCCAGGTGTTCCCCAAAGGCAATCAGTTCCTGCCGCTCCCGGTCCGAAAGGAGCATCTCCTTTTTCCGCTTCTCCACTTCCTCCCGCCAGATGATGTAGAACAGTTCCCCCTGCTGCTGCATGGTTCTCTCCTCCACAGCCCCGAACAGGCCGGCCAGCACGCCCTCCGACTTCCTCCCCACATGGCCCAGCGCCTCCCCCAAAGGCGTGTGGGCGTAAAGAATCTCACTTCTCAAAAGCACAATCATCTTTCGAAGCTGTTCCAGCATCCCCAGATGGTCTTTCCACTGCCCCGCCTTCCACAGACCCAGAGCCCCGCAGGAACAGGTCACCAGAAGACTCCCCACTATTTTAAGCACCATAAGCCATCCCTTCCAAACCCCAAAGCCTGGTTCCCCGGGAATCAGCAATCTCCTCAACACAGCCGGCCCGGCTCCCGGCTCCCAGAATCACATACCGGTCAAACATCCGCTGCCCTGCCATTTCCCGCAGAACCGGCTTTTGACGGATATCCTCCAAAGAGCTTCCGTGGACCGTGGCCACCAGCCTGCAGCCGCAGTTCATCACATACCCTATGGCCTCCATGTCCTCCCGGCTGCCAATCTCATCCACCGCAATCACCTGAGGGGCCATGGTCCGAATCAGCATCATCATTCCCCTGGCCTTGGGACAGCAGTCCAGAATATCGGTCCGGATTCCCAAATCATTCTGGGGGACTCCCTGGTAACAGGCCCCCAGCTCCGACCGTTCATCCACCACCCCCACAGTCACCCCTGCCCGCCCCCGGTTCCCGTTGGACAGCTGGCGGATAATATCCCTTAAAAGGGTGGTCTTTCCGCATCTGGGCGGCGACACAATCAGCGTGTGGCGCACCTGCCCTGCCGGACCGTCATAGAGAAACGGCATCACCGCATCGGCGCACCCCAGTATCTGGTGAGACAGCCGCACATTGAGAAACGATATGTATTTCATGGCCCGGACCTGTTTGTCCTCCGCCACAATCCTGCCCGCCACCCCTATTCTGTGGCCGCCCTGTATGGTAATAAACCCCTGCCGCAGTTCCTCCTCAAACGCATAAAGAGAATAGCTGCTGATATACTCCATGGTCTCCCTAAGCTCGTCCCTGGTAACCAGGTGAGCGTCCCTGCCTGCAGTCCCAAGCTCCCCGCCCCGGGATACAAAATACTCCCTGTTTTCATAAACCACAAGGAGCGGCGCCCCCACGCGCAGCCGTATCTCCTGCACCTTCCTAAAATCAACCCCCGCCCGCCCCAAAACCCGGCGAATCTCTTTTGCGAAAATACGGATTACCTCATCATTTCTCTCCACCTTTGTCCCCTCCTCTTTCTTTCAATATATGTGGGACAAGAGGGGAAAATGACAACTCAGAAAAACCGCCCCATAATCCGAAAATCCCCGCAGCGCAAAAGGGCTGCGGCAACCGCTGCTATCCACACACCCCTTAAGCTTTCACCGTAAAAATCGGATCCATCCGGGCTACCGGCGCCGCCATGCCGTGCTCCTCATGGACCGCAATCACTTTATCAATATCTTTGTAGGCGTAAGGCGCCTCCGCCCGCACCGACTCCTCCCATTTTTTCAAAATATCCCATCTCCCCTTTAAGTCGCTGCGTTCCGGGTCAACCGGCGTGATAACGTGGAACCTCTCCATAAACCGCCGAAACTGCTCATCATTCCCCTTAGCCGCATCTCCCCGGGACTTTTTCCGCCCGGCGCCGTGGCTGGCGCTCCAAAGGCAGTCCTCATTTCCCAGTCCCCGCAGCAGATAGCTGGAACTGCCCATGGAGCCGGGAATCATCACCGGTTCCCCGTAATAGGCAAACTCCGTGCCTGCCATGTCCTCACATCCCCCGGCACAGCAGGCCCCCTTTCGGTGGATATAAAAGTCCTCACCGCCAATCCGTCTTTTCCAGATATAATTATGGGGAGCGTCATACAAAAGTTCCATCCTGCATTCCCCCAGTACGCTGTCAAAAACCTGCTGAATCATAAATCCAAGAAACATCCGGTTGGCAAATCCAAAATTGGCCGCATTGCCGGACACCGACCAAAACCGTCTCCACGCCCCCGACCGCTCACAACCCTCCGGTATGACATAAATCTTGTTTTCCGGGTGCATAACCCCATCCGGGTAGATATCCCGGCAAAGATTGCGGTTCAAAAGCCCGCTGTGATGGCCAATCGTAAGAGAGCCTGTGTGGAGCATCACCGCCACAGCCCCCTTCTTCAGATTCCAGGCAGCTCCGGTCTGTCCGTCATAAATCCGGGCAATCCTCTGCACCTCCAGAAAATGATTGCCGCCCCCAATGGTCCCAATCTGGTCGTCATACGTCAGCTGTCCCCAGCTGCCCATAAAATCCTCCAGCCCCTCCGTATCATCCGCCTTCAGACTCCCCCGAAACACAGTGCGGGTTAGCTGCTTTTCCTGGACCTCCCGCTCATAATACCGCCACAATCCCTGCCCCCTGCCATCGCCGCTGGTCTCCAAAAGCCCTTCAAGGCCGTGGCAGAACATGGCCTGACGCTGCCTTCCTGTCATGGGAATCTGCCTGCCGCCCTCAAAAAAGATATGGCGGATCTTCTTTTTCAGCTGTGGAAGCTTTTCCCGAATCTTCTCTTCCGACAAATCCGTGATATAAAACCGCA
Source organism: Clostridiaceae bacterium (assembly GCA_910575585.1). Lineage (GTDB taxonomy): Bacteria > Bacillota > Clostridia > Lachnospirales > Lachnospiraceae > UBA3402. Next base: position 25,264 of record CAJTGF010000064.1, on the reverse strand, counting down.
TACCGCAGTTAATATCATTCCCCATCGCCTGTGGGACTGCAAATCCTTTTGTCATCATGACCGTGCCGATGGGAATCCCTGAACCTTTGTGAAAATCCGGCGTGCAGATAATCCGCTCAACCCGCTGCCCGCCGCCTGCAAAAAACCCCGGCGCCGCCGACAGCCTTTCCACCGTCTCCTTAAGCTCTGTCAGCCGGCGCAGCTCCGCCGCCGCGTTTTTATCCGGCCCCAAATCTTCAGGCAGATAGCAAGATACCGCATTGCTCCCGTCTTTATACTCAATTTGATGTACCATAAGTCTCCTTTGCAGCATCTTTAATGGCTGCCTCATTTTAAATCTTAATACAAGCAGGGCAGAACCTCATCCTGTGTTCTGCCCATGTCCTTCGGTTCCTGTTTGTTCTTCTGTGCTGTTCCCGCGTAAACCAAAACCGTTAAAACGCTTCTGACAAATACGTCCTTGCTGTTTCCTCAGTTAATTGAAACTTATCACAGATTTAAATCAAATTATAATCTTTCGCGCATTTGATCAAACCATCTGTCACAGTACTGAATTTCACACCATACTTTTTAGCTTTATCACAATTCATCCACAGATTATGTCTTGGAGAAGCATCTTCTAATCTCACTTTTTTGCCCAATAAATCAATAAATTCCTGAGTAATATCATACATGGATTTTGTTGTTTCGCTTCCAAAATTATATATGCCGCCTGGCAATGCAATTACTTTTCCCATGTTTTCCGCCACTTCTCTCAAATATGTAATACCCCTGAACTGTGCGGAGCTAAATGAGACCGTTTCTTTTGCATTGAGGATATTCATAAAATAGTTGGAGCGTTTCAAATAGTAATCATACATCCATTCAGCGCGGAGCATAACTGCATCAGAATCGATTTCCAATACCCTCTGCTCCATTTCCAACTTGTGTTCTGCATATACGTTTCCTGGTTTTACCGTATCCTCACAATATGGCCCTTTTTCACTGCAGCCGCTGTAAACCTGATCGGAACTGAAGCAGATCAATTTCCGGCCCTTTGATGCTCTTGCAATAAAAAGCGGGACTTGCACATTTGCATAATAAGAGGCATCCGGATCCGCCTGGCACGCTCCTATATCAGAAATAGCCGCCGTATGGATAATGACCTCCGCATCGCTTTCTCCGATGATGCGATTCATGTCTTCCTGTGTTGCATTGCGAAGAGACGGCGCGGCAGCTGTATCTTTGCGCATCTCCATTATTTTATGGCCGACAAATCCATTTGCCCCTGTGACAAGTATCATGGCATCCTCCAAAATAATTCTAATGTCTTTCATAATTCTGTCTGTATTTTATCACATTCCGGCCTGACAAACCACTGTGTTTTTGAATATGGCGACAATATATCTGGCATTTATGTGGTATATGAAAATTGGTCTCATCCTGGCTTATGGTACAGCTGTCCATAACATACCTAAGTGCGAAAAATCTCGTAATATTATTTCAGACAGAACACCAAAAATGCTCTGCCTGAAATGTTTAACATATTTCTTTTAAGTACGTTTCTGCTGTTTCTTCTGTCAGACCAAACTTTTCACAGATTTGTTTCAGAATAACGTCTCTTGATATTTGTAGCTCTTTCAGTGTTAAAATCATAGCTGTTATTCCTTTATCAATTCCCTTTTGAATTCCTTTCTCCTCCACACCCTTACTTAAATTACACATAAGCGACACCTCACTTTCCAAGGCTAAAGTCATTCTGATATGAAAATCTTCCGCCAATATCTGGCACTTGTCCTGTGAACCTGTCTCCGTGGACAGAAGCACATTCAACAATTTCAATAAATCTGTACCCGAATCTCCCTCTTTCCCAAGACAAATCATGACAGCCGCCATCAAATCATAATCCGTTTTCCGTTCCTTTACACTGCCCGCCAGATTTTCTTCCGCAATGTAATAACGGGTAATGCTGTTTTCACGGCTCTTTGGCGGATTCATACAAATCCATATGCTGTATACTTTTTTGATATTCTCATAGTGGGAATTTGTAAACTCTGTTCCATACTGGGCAGAAATCATCCGGCTGCAGTAATAGATTCCCCTTTTTATCAATGGATAACCCGGATAAAAATCATTTTGGGCTTCTATATTGATAATCAAACGAATCAATTCACTGGATACAGGAGCTATCGCGAAAAAGCGGATATCATAGGTAATTGACCCTTCCGTCAGAGAAGTGTCCTCGTTTCCAATTCCCTGTATCATAGAAACACGGTTGGTTTCATCCGCTGCAACTGCCACTTCTCCCACCTGCGGCGTACCTTCAATATATTTTTCCGCAATCTCTTCCACATCACAGTCACGGTATTCTTCCAGGCAGTTCTTCATAATCCATGCCAGAATAATCTTCTCCGAAAGCAGCCGCTTGCAGGCCGCATCATAGCTGGCTTTCTCATCAGCCACACGGATGTTTTTCGCTATGGTAGTATCTGTATTCATGGCCTCACCTCCTGCTCTTACTGATATTTTATCATATTTCATACGAACAGACCACAATATTTTTTCAGTCTTTTAAAATAACCAGCTTATTCTGGTAACACTCCACAGACACGCTGCAGCCAATCTCAAAGCCCCACTGCCCCACCCAGTTCCCCTGCAGGATAATCTGCGGCACATTTTTCCCACTCCTTGTTGTAAATGAGTATGCTTTCATCCTCCGGGTAGCCACAGTATAACCCGAACCCGCATCCTCTGCCACCATACAGTTATTTAACTGAAATCGTTCCATGACCTGGAACATTCTTGACAGCATGGTTTCCTTTCCAAATCTGCACGTTTCCGTGAAATCCGGACTTTTCAGGCCGTTCATGCTACTTCGGACTTCCTGAAACAAGACCTGTCTGTTCTGACGGATAAATCCTGACAACATCCACAGGTTGTTCAGTGCATAGAGTGTATCTGCCACCGAATAAAATTCTTCTTTTGTCAGGGTTCGGCTGGAATAGTAATCTGTAAAATCTTTATCCTTTGCCATCATCAGGAACCTTATTTTTTCCACAAACTCCCTCTGCTCCAGCTCTGATTTCAAATTTTCATATTCTGCCGCAATATACCGGTTCAAATTGTTTTTCATCACCTTTTCATCCTTCTTTCTGATTAAATTTATTTATGATAACACAAGCTCCAAATCCATGGTCTTAATCCCCAGTTCCCGAAACACAAAAACAGACGGCGCACCGTCTGGAGGTGTGCCGCCATAGCCCTGTAGAAACTGAATCAGCTCATCTGATAGCTTCAATTTAATGGAATCAATGTTCCGGTGCTGGTCGATTGTAATCTCTGAAATCAAAAGATGTAACAGACGTTTTCGGATGGTACGGTCAATGTCGCTGGACAAAATCCTGCTGAAATTTTTTAATATCTCCTGGATAGTTTCTTTGGGAATTTCTTTTTTCCCTTCTTCCAGAATCACCATGGATGTTTCCGTCTGTTTTTCACGAAGTTCACATAGCTGCTGGTTTAATTCCTCCCTGCGTATTAAAAATTCCTCCCTGGAAATCTCGCTGTCTTCGTAAAGTTCATGGTTTCTCTGCTGGCGAACCTTGATTTTTTCCAGTTTTTTTTCCTGGACTCCCCGTTCCTTTATGGCGTTTTCCTTTAAGATTCTATGCTCCCGGTTAACTCTGCCCACAACCTCTTTAAAAAATTTCTCATCGCTTAACAGTTTATCCAGTTGATTGTACACAAACGTGTTCGCTTTTTCTACCCGGACCATATTGCTGTGGCATACGGTGGTTCCTTTATTTTTCCAGTTCCCGCAGGCGTAATAGGTAAGCTTCTGTTTGCTGCCGTCTTTGTTTCGGTTCGTTGTCCTGGAAATCACCATGCCTGCGCCACATTGAGGACATTTTAGAATACCTGTCAGCGGATATTCCCCGTCGTAGATTCTGGCTGGCTTTCCATTCTTTTGGGAAATCATAAACTGAACCTGTTCCCATAACTCCTCCGGTATGATTGCTTCATGTTTTCCGTCTGCAACAATAGGATTGGGATTGATATTGTTCCTTCGTTTTTCATTCCAGTCTCTCCTTACGTCATAACGCACCTTCCCAATATATACCGGATTTGTGAGAATTGATTTTATCTGTGCCACTGAAAAAGCGTTATCCAACTTAGTTCGATAGCCTTCCCTGTTAATCCGTCCCACAATAGCCTTGTATCCCTTTTCGGAGGCATAGAGCTGGAACATAAGGCGCACTGCCTCCGCCTCTCGTTCCACCACCTCCAGTCTTGATTTTCTTCTTCCATGGTTTTCCGTCCCCTCCATTGTCACCCAGCAATATCCAAATGGTGGAATCCCACCGCACCATTCCCCGGACATGGCTTTTGCTCTCATGCCCATTTTAACATTCTGGGCAATGGTATTTCGTTCAAATTCGCCAACCAACGCCATCATCTAAAACTGCATTTTCCCCGCTGGCGTGCTGGACTCAAAAGGTTCTGAATAAGATTGGTAGCCAATTCCATATTTCTCTAACGTTTCTACAATTTTAATGGCATCTGATAATTTCCGGCTGATTCGGTTTATCTTCCAGCTCATGACCAGATGGAACTTCTTTTTAGAGGCGTCCTCCAAAAGCTGCTGCATGGCCGGTCGGTGGCGGATATCCTTTCCACTGATTCCGGCGTCTTCATAAACCATTGCCACTTCATAATTCTTCTGCTGGCAATATTCACGGATTAAACGCTGCTGTTCCTCAAGAGAATACCCTTCCTCTGCCTGTTCCTGTGTTGATACACGACAATAAATTGCTACTTTTTTTATCATTGTGTCAGACATTTGTTGTCCCTGCCTTTCTATCTTATATTTCAAATCTATAATATATATTCTATCTATCCTTCCAGACCGGGAGCCTGAAACTCCCAGTCTGTATTTTTCTTATGTAATTACGATTCCTTCTCTTTTAAATAGAACTCAACAATAAGCTGTGACAGGATTGACATAAGCGTTTCCTGCCATTCCTCTTGTTTTAACTCATTCATCTTCCAGATTCCTCCAATATACAGGCATGATTTTTTTAAGCGGAACAATAAAGACGGTAAGGACGGTTTTTTTATCAAAAAAAATTTTTATATATTTAGCAATGCTCTTTTTTTTCGATAGACTTCTCTACCTTTTTTCTGTTTTTTATCGTCCTTACTGTCCTTATCGTCTTATTCTGTATTCTCTCTGCTGATTTTTACAAAACGTTTTCCGTTGTTTTTCCCTATCTCCACGGAAATCCCAACATTGTGCAGTCCGGTCTCCAGTTCTTTTAATCTCCTTGATAAGTGGTTCGCCTGTTTGATTTTATTGCTGGCATACATTCCTTTTTCATAGAGCATATCAAACAATTCTGCGCTTAGTTCGCTCATTGTCCCTTCAAAATTCCCGGATTCCTCCAGATAATCCATGACCGCCCCGGCAACCTCATCTTCTTCCAAAAGCTCCTCGTTCAGACGAGTACGGTTTTTCTGATATGCCTCTAAAAATTTCTCCTGTCCATACCCCATAGCCTCTGCTACGGCACACCCCCATTTTAAAAAATCAAGAAGTCGGTCGTCTATATTTACTTCTATCAAAGGCTCAATTTCCATAGCTCTGGAAAGACACTCAAACATTCTATAAAGGATACAAGGCTTATCCGCTTCAAATTCTTCCATGACGTCTTTTTTGCTCCTGCGTTTTTCTGATGATATGGCTTTCATATTCAGAAATACACAGCGGTCAAGAAAATCGGAACGGTCGGAAAGCAGATGGATTCCATTCATATACACAACAGACTTTATATTGATTTCGCACAATTCGCTGTCTGAATACTTCTTTCTCTTAACCGCTGTTGCCCCCGTCACTACCTGGCAGAAAATATTTGCCTGACTTTTTGTAATGGAATCCATGTTGTCCAGACAGACAATATCCTGTGATTCCAGAAGAAGCAGAAAGTCCTCTTCATTTTTCGGCATGACCGTTACATTGTTGCTGGATATATCCAGACAGCGTTTATCCATTTCCATGGAAGTGGTCTTTGAGGAGCCTTTGCCGCCTTTGTAGATAACGATAGGCTGCTCAATCCCTGTTATGAGCCTGACAACCAATATAACGTTATGGAGAATCCGGTCTGACTTACTGGCAAAATGGTAATATTTACTCATCAGTTTCCTAAACGATTCCCCTTTTTGCGGCATAGGCTGTGGGCGTAAGGTTTTTCTTGTTATCAACCTGACCGGCGGCTCATTGCAGCATTTCGTTCCCGACTCGTCAACACAAAGCACTGCGGAATCTTCGTTCGCCAGGTTATAATACAGGCGGCCCTCATAGAAAGCAAACCGATTGTATACCGGATATTCCTTTCCCTGGCAGTGCGCTTTTGCCACAAGAGTTTCCATGACTGCCTGAATCATATCATTCCGACTGCCCCGGTTGTAGGTCTGATAATACAAATTCCTCAGCCACATCTGGTAATATTCCGATTTAAGCGGATAATTCACAAAACTGCCCTTGTTTGGAATCTGGATAAAAGCCTCCCCTTCTGTGCTTCGGAACGGAATATGACCCTGCTCCTCTATCAGTCTTAAAAGAACATCCACCGGGCTTTCTTTTTCTGCTGACGGAAGATTCTCTGTCTTTGCTTTTTTCACTGACGGCATAGGCTTCTCACCCTCCAGCATACGCCAGAGGGTTTCCCAGTTTTCTTCCTTACAGCTATCATGGTGACAGCCAGCCGCAATCCCACCATCATCAAACTGTATGACATAAGCCCCATTGTCCTTGGAATGTTCCTGATTCCATGGGCAGGACTCCAAAACATAGCACATGCCATTCTCTACCTGCTTTTCCCTTGCGACGGGAATCTCATGGGATTCCAGCCATAAACGCAAATCAAACTCCATCTTGCTCCCTGATATGCTTCTGGCAGGCTCACGTTTCTCATTTCTATTCACTGTTTTCTTTTTATTCCCTTTCTCCACACACTGCGCCGCAATCTGCTGTAACAGCTCAATCGCTACCGGCACTCGTTTCTCCGGTACATACAGGATTTTGGAACGCCTGTGTGGACGTTCTTCTGTGGAATCTCCCTTGCAGGAAACTGTACCATAAAGCTTTGTAATTCTGGCCGCATTATAGGTTGTTATATCGACCTTTACCTGCTCTGTAGAAAACCTTGAATCCAATGCGCCAAGAAAGCCCCTTACCAGACTTGTCATTTCCGGTGTATTGGGAAGTTCCACAGGATATAAAAGATGAAAGCCGTTTCCGCTTAATGCGGTTACAGGCTTCGGGAATCCACAGTCTGTTAAATAACCCTGAATTTTCCTGCCCAATTCCTCAGACAGCTTTAACTCCTGCTCTGTGCTGGAAATTCCGGCCGGACGTTCCGGGTCTAAGTCAATGAGAATCCATCTACGGCAGCGGATTTCCTTGTCGCTGGTTGTATTCTTCGCATAACTCTTTAGATGGTTCTTGCCTCTGGCCTCGATTCCTTCGCTTAAAGCGTTCATTGTGATGTAAATATTGTAATTGCCATCATAACGCTGAATATGCTCAATCAGCTTATCTACATCATTGTAATAGCCTGAAAGAGTTCCTTGTTTGGTATTTAATATTCTCACTTCTGTAAATACTCCTGACTCTATCAGGGTTTCAAATGTTTTTCTCACTTCGCTGTGAAGTATATTAGAATCTTTCATTATTTTCCTCCTGTTATTTTTTGTAGCTTTATTTTACAGCCTCCAAAGGCATAATACTCTACCCAAAAATCACTTTTTTATAGAAAAAAGGGGAAGGTTTGACTAACACGTTCTTTATTGTTCTTTATTCCATGTCATTTAACATTTAATTCTCATCTCAGAACAATACATTATAGCACCATTAACAATTTATCCATTTTTAAGGAGGAAGATTGAAGATGAACAATCCAAATGTAAAATTTATAAGTAAGGAAAAACTTCTTAACAGCCCAGAAATTTACCATAAAGTTAATAGTAGCAAAACTGCAGATGAAGGCTGCAATAATAAATGGAAACAAAGTTTATTCCAGTTGTTTTTTGAAATCACAAAAAAAGATAATGACAATTTATCCTTTTTACAGCCCCTGGAAAATTCCGCTATCAATGCCCACCATATTTTTGTAACATTTTTATCTTAACTGCCAATTATTATACTTCAGATAAAATTACCTATAATAAAATCAGAAACGTTTTAAAATATTATGACTCTTCATCGATTCAGGATGTGGAGTTTTTTTTCGCCCAGATTATTCATGCCGGAATTTCTGACTTTCCATCGGCACAGCAAATGCGCATACTCCAGATTCGCAGTATTCTTTTAAAGCTATGTACACTTAGCACAAGAAGCAATTTTCCATACATAATGAAAATGAAGCATATCGATTTTAAAAAATTAGCAAAAGAATTATTTCTATATATCTTAGATGAGAACAAAGAATCCATTGACTTTGACAATCTCAAGGTTTTTAAAAGTATAGATGATTTTGATACCAAATTAAATTTATGGTAATATTTTAAATCAACAAAAAAAGAATATGTGTTGATTGACCGCCAATCCCCACATATTCTTTTTGCCCCTACTTTCTCCGTGTTCTGCCGCTCTGCTTCGCACACTTTGACGCTGTATAGATGGAAATTCCCAGTCCAACGCCTGCCGTCACGGATTCAATAATAACGGTGGATGCTATGGTACTTCCCACAGCCGCTAAAAATCCTAAAATCATGCTTCGACTCCTTTCCGGTAAATCAATATGATTCCATAATCATTGTTGGTAAGATACAGGGCTTCTACCCACTCTGTGCCGCTGACCGTGACCGTATCAAGATATTCATACATAGATTCCTGGATATAATGCTTCTCCAGTATCTGTCGGTAGGCTTTCTTTGCGGCTTCATCCAGTTTCGGGATAACAGCGCAGAAGCCGCCCATGCCGCCCTGCACATCTCTGTCCGCTCCATAATTGCTGTCCAATATGGCAACCTGTGAAGCAAGGTATTCCAGTATCTTTTCCGGCAGATACGTTTGCAGAACCGGATAAGTTTCCCAGTAGTCCCGTTCCGTTCCAATATAATAATAATCCTTCTCCCTGTTCGATTCCTCCGGCATTGGCCTAAACCGGTTATTTTTGTCTTCTATATCTGATTCATTCACAATTCCATAGCCCATACAGAAATAACCTCCGTCGCCTTCTTCCTTCCCTGCGGCATAGAAAATCATTTCGTCTGATTCAAAAGGCAACCGGAATGACCTTACTTCCACAGTCCCCAAACACATTGCTAATTCCTCATAGTCAGAGGGTGACAATATCTTTTCCATGCCCTTCCACTCTCCCGGTTCCAGGTCGTCCATGTCCCATAATTCTGTGGCTTTCCTCCATTTTTCCTTATGCTTCATCTTCTCCTGACTCCCAACATATCTTAAAAATGTTTCCCAGTCTTTAAATCTTACACCCGTCATATAATCCCTCCTAATTATGCCGTTCCTTTAGTTGATAAAGAACATAAATCCTCTGGCCGTTTACTTTCGCATAGGCTATGTACCAGTCGGCTTTCTTCCGGCAGCCACTTTTTACCTCTATAGTTCCCATATTCTCATCCAGCCACATCCGGCCTGGATACATACCAACGGCCTCCTCTATGCCATAATAATCATCTTCTATCTTATTCGGGCACAAAACCAAAAAGCCCTTTTTTCCAAGTTTCCCTGAATGGACAATGCGGAACATTCTGTGAATAACCTCTTTGGGAATTTCCCGTTTTCCTAAGCAGGAATTAATCTGCTTTAGCAGGTACAACTGGCTGATGTTCCTGATTCTCACCGTTTTTATCTGTTCCACCTGGAGCCTCCTCTTTTGCTTCTTTTTTCACTTCCTCAAATTGATATGGCCTTAATTTCCATTGTCCCGGATAATACCTTCCAGCCATTAACGGATGTGTTGCCCTTAATCTTGCGTATTTTCCAGCTTCATCCACCAAATCCATGCTGCAGTCCTTGTAATCCTTTAAAAGTTCTTTTAAATAACGTTTTTCCTCTGACACAAATTTATTTCCGGTGAATGTATTTCCAAAGCCGATAAGGATTGTGTCAAATTTACGCTTTAACACATCCCGAAGATATGCCCGGTTTTCCCTGTTATTGGCAATCTCGGAGGGTTTCAGTTTCTTGCACAGGTCTGCATACAGGTTGCATATAGTAATCGTTGTATAACCCATGGGCAGCAGATTATTTAAAATAAATGTGGTTGTGGTATCCAACACTTTTATATCCATACTGGCCGGATTCAAGCCGATTACCAGAATTTTTTTCTGCTCTTTCTCTCCCTGAATCTGAAAAGTAAGCTCAAACCGCTTTTTTCTTGCCTTGTCGAAAATAGTTTTTCGTTCCATTACAAACTTATCTGTTACGTTTTTCTCCATCTGACTGCTCCTTTGCATAAAAAAATAAGGGCAATCAACTGTTACGCTGATTGCCCTTATTCCATTGTGTGGTTCTGTTGTCATGCGGTTACATGCTCTAATGCCACCAGTACACCTACTGTTATGACACATGCATTGATAAAGATTCCTGCCTGCATATATATCACCCCTTTCTACATGATTTCAGGGTAATAATATATATTTACGATTTCGATACAAACGCAAATTACTTCTTTTTTGCGGAATTCAGAAGCTGCCTCGCCTTATTCTGAATATTTGATGGTCTATCATTAATAGTATCCATTATTGCTCTATAAAAATTTCCCCCTGGATATTTTTTCTTATTTATAAGATTGACATACGCAGAAACGTAATCCAAGTAATTATTGTCTGATGCTTTAAGAAGTAATTCATAAGACGAATCATAATCTCTTTGTGAAGCTGAATAAACGGTATCTTCTGTCATTAAATCCAGTGCCTTTCCTGCTAAATTCTTAAATAATCCCATTTTAAATATCCTCCCTGTTATTCTTTAATTGATTTATGTTTGATTTGTACCTCATAATCTCCAACTGCAACAATTTTATATTTTGACATATCCTTTGTAAGAATCTTCCCCACAAGCCCTGCCAAAAACAAAGGTGTAAAAAAGAAAAAGCCAATCGCAAGACCTGCATTAGACAACAAATTTCCAGTATCGCTATTCCTCATTTTTCCTGCAATTTTATTCGCATAATCTCCTTGAATATAGATAATGCCATATCCAACTTTTACGGCATTTTTTAGCGCATCCTCTGTATTTACCGTAATTGTTTTACTAAGATAATCTTTTTTTGTATTCATAAAGCCCTCCCTATAAGAAGTAAACCCAATTTATAGAAAAAACTAATTTCGATTGAGTATATATCTACTCATATAAATATACTATATTTTCTTACTCATTTCAATACCTAGTTACATAAAATATCATAGAAATATATAGGATGGAGGAATGATGTATGAAAGACCTTGAATTTGGTACTGTTAAGATACATTTAGAAGAGTTAATGAAAAAGCGAAATATTTCTATCAATAAATTATCTTTTAGGGCTGAAATGCAAAGAACACAACTGAAAAAGTATTGTAAAAATGAGGTTCAGCGTCTGGATATTGCTGTACTATCAAGATTATGCTATGCCCTGGAATGTGATTTGCACGACCTGATAGAATATATTCCACCAGATGAACTACACAACCAATAGTAAAACCCCATGGAAGCCTCAAACTCCCATGGGGTTAAAATTACAACTCTTATTCTCTTTTATTCCCAAGAACATCCGTCCTCTTTCGCCTTTACTTATGGTACGGCTGATGATTCAAGATCCGAAACCCCCGATACACCTGTTCCAGCAAGATCACCCGCATCATCTGATGAGGAAACGTCATCTTCGAAAAACTCAGCCGGTAATCCGCCCGCTCCAGCACTGCTCCTGAAAGCCCCAAAGACCCGCCTATGACAAACACCACTTGGCTGACGCCGCCTACTCCCAGCTGTCCCAGCTTCTGCGCCAGTTCCTCCGAATCCAGCATCTTCCCCTCAATGGCCAGAGCGATCACATAGGCTCCGTCCCTGATATGAGCCAGGATCCGCTCCCCTTCTTTCTCCTTGATCTGCCGCTCCAAAGCCTCCCCGGCTCCGTCCGGCGTCCGCTCATCAGCCACCTGAATGATCTCCAGCTTGCAGTACCGCCCCAAGCGCTTTTCATACTCCCTTACAGCGTCCTCAAAAAACCGCTCCTTGATCTTTCCCACTGCCACCACGGTGATCCTCATTCCGAAAACTCCAGAATCATATCATACCACACAGCGCCGCCGTGAACCGACGCCGACACCCCAAGGCTTTTATACCCGAATCTTTCATAAAACCCAATAAGCCTGTCCTTGCAGGTAAGGATAAGCCCCTTGCACCCCCGCCTTCTGGCATCCTTGATCATATGCCTCATCAATTCTCCCGCAATCCCCCGATGCTGCCACTCCGGCGCCACATCCAGCCCGAAAATACTCTGATAGCATCCCTCCGGATCGTGGAGCGACGCGTCCTCAAACATCGCATCCCTTATGGTCCGCTCATCTGTCACAGCCCCATTAATAAATCCGATAATCGCTCCGTCCTTTTCCGCCACAAAAAAACTTTCAGGAAATCCTTCGATCCTTGCCCTGAAAGCCTCCTTCCCCGCAGCCTCTGCAGGCGGAAAACAGACCGCCTCCACCTGGGTCACCCTGTCCAGATCCTCCATGGTCACCTGTCTGATCCGGTCCGTCATTTCGCCACTCTCCTTTATCTGTTCTTCCTCGATATCGCCCTCTGCCGTCTCCTGCAAAAAACCAAACAGCCAAACCGAAAAGCTTTCATCATCCACATCCGCAGCAGACCGCTCTCCGTCTGCTCCCGTCTTCCTTACCCCTGGGCACGAAAATAATACCCCACGCCCCACTTCGTATGGACAAACTGCGGCGCGCTGGGACTTGGCTCGATCTTCTCCCGAAGCCTCCGCACATGCACGTCCACAGTCCGCACATCCCCGGAGTCCATGGCCTTGTTGCCCCACACATACCCAAGCAACGACTCCCTGCTGTACACCTTATTGGGATTGCAGGCCAAAAGCTCCAAAAGATCAAATTCCTTGGCCGTCAGGTTCATCTCCTTTTCACCTACAAACACCCTGCGGCTGTCCCTGTCAATCTTAAGGCTCCCTGCCGTGACAACCCGGTTCTCCGGCGCGCCGCCCCGCTTCCCTCTCTTGGAATTACGCCTTAAGATGGCCTTGATCCTGGCTTTCACCTCCAGGATATTAAACGGCTTCGTGATATAATCATCCGCCCCGTACTCTAACCCCAAGATCTTGTCCATATCGCCCCCCTTGGCGGTGAGCATGATAATAGGGACTTCCGAAAATTCCCGAATGCTCTGACACACCTCATACCCGTCCGCCTTGGGGAGCATCACATCCAGCAAAATCACATCATACTCCGTATCTCTGGCCTTATTGACCGCCTCTTCCCCATCATATGCGCAATCAACGTCCATCCCGTCCTGCTCCAAGCTGAACCGGATCCCTTTGACGATCAATTTCTCATCATCAACAACTAAAACTTTTGCCATAATCCCACCTCTTCCTAATTCCCTTGCCATGTAATGCTTCCCCTGTCTCTTCTTCCCTATACCGTGATGTCGTCTTTTATCTTCCGGAAAGCCGCTTCCTTGATCCCGGATATATTCATGACCTCTTCAATGGTCTGAAACGGCCCCTGTTCCTTTCGGTAGCGGATAATATCCTCCGCCTTGGCCTCCCCGATTCCCTTTAACGTCATCAGTTCCTCCTTTGTGGCCGTGTTAAGATTGATCTTCTTTGTTTGCCCTGGCTGATCCAAAGGGCCCTCACCGGTTTTATCCGGCGCCTGGATCCACGGATCGGTCCAAAACTTATGGCTGCCGCTTTCACTTTTGCCTGCTGCCAGACTCTCCCCTGTGTCCCCCAAAAAGTCCATCCAAACCTCTACATCCTCCCTGGACGGCACCGTGATCTTCATCCCGTCCGCCGTCTCCTGGGCCATGTTCAGATAATCCGCTGCCGCCTGGGGGGTAAATCCGCCCGCTGCCTCCACAGCCTGGAAGATCCGGCTCCCCGGCTCCATCTCATAGACGCCCGGACTCACCACTTCCCCGCAAATATGTACATAGAAACGGACCGATCCTGTCTGCCAAGGCGGCGGCTCCTCCCCGGATCCCACCTCCGGTTCATCGAAAGATTCCTCTTCCGCCTCCGTCTTCGCCCACATCAGTCCGTTCTGTACGCCTGCCTCCTGGGATGTCTCCTGATCCTGCAGATCCATCACCAAAGCCTGGCCGTCCAAATCCACCTGGTCTGTCCCTTTGCCGCAGCTATAACATATGCCTGCGCTCATCATACATATGACAGTCAGCAAATACTTTATCCTTTGTTTTTTCATGGTGATCCTCCTCTTATACTCATTTTTTGGAGAATACCATCTTCAGCCTACCTCTATTCTAACCATTTCCCCGATTAAATACAAGCACATTTTTCGGTTAATATCGAAAAATGACGATTCCTGCCACAGCCACTGCGGCGCCGATAAGTTTCTTCCATTCCAGCCCCGCTTTTTCCACGCCAAACAGCCCCAGCACTTCAATGGCATAAGCCACGATTATCTGGGCCACCACAATAAGCAGCGCCGATCTGGCTGGCCCCAGGCTTCCCACGCTTTTGATCACCGTGTAGGTGATCAGCGCTCCTATGACGCCTCCCGTCAGCATGTACCAGGGCTGTACCTGCCCCAGTCCGCTTATCTGCTCCCTTCCGGTACACATCCACATCACAAGGCACGTTAAAAAAGCGGTCAATTGCACCCACCCGGAGGAGACCCAGATACTGGTCTGCTTGGTCACCTCCGTGTTAAACACTCCCTGAATACTCATCAGCGCGCCGGAGACCAACGCGATCACAATACCCCACATGGCATGTAAACTCCTTTCTTTGCCTCAACGAGCCAGACATCCTCAAAGCCCAAAGCCCGGCCAAAGAGCTGCCTGTCACATCTCTGATGCAGATATTGTCCCTAACCTGCTTCATTTTTATTCACTCGATTGCAGTGCCGCAGAAGAAAAGGAGGCAGGCGCCTGATGACTATGCCATCCGGCGTCTGCCTTCCTTTTTTCTTCAACCCATTTCTCTGACACGGTATCTAATTCCATAGGTCAACCTGAAACATGCTCGCCCCCTTGCTTATATCCGGCCGCCTGCGCCAGATGTTTCGCCAGCACAGCCGTAGTCACCGCACCCACGCCTCCCGGCACAGGAGTAGCCATGGACGCCTTTTCCTGGATACTGTCAAAGTCCACATCCCCGCACAGTTTCCCGTTCTCATCCACATTGATCCCCACATCGATCACAATGGCCCCCGGGCCCACATGATCGCTGTTTATCATCTTGGCCCGCCCGGCCGCTGCCACCAGAATCTCCCCTTCCCGGCAAGTTCCCGACAGATCTTTTGTCCTAGTATGGCACACCGTAACCGTGGCGTTTTCCTTCATAAGCAGCATGGCCAAAGGTTTTCCCACCACCATACTGCGCCCTACGATAACCGCCCGCTTTCCTGCCATCTCAATATCATTGGCTTTCAGCACCTCCACCACAGCCTCCGCCGTGCAGGGGGCAAATCCCGACGGATCCCCTGAAAACACCTTTGCGATATTGACGGGAGAAATGCCGTCCACATCCTTATCCGGACAGATCATCTCCTCAATGGTCTTTTCGCATATCTGCCGCGGAAGGGGCCGCAGGACCAAAATCCCGTGGATCTGGGGGTCATCGTTGATCTCCCGAAACCGTTCTTTAAATTCCTCATTGGCAATATCCTGGGGAAAAACGCAGGACTGGACCTCCAGGCCGAAAGCGCGCATCTTTTTCACGGCTCCCCGCTCATAGGACAGATCATCGGGCCTCTCTCCCACCCGGACAATGGCCAGTCTGGGGATGGTTCCTTCCAGACTGCCCGCCAATTCCTGAACCTGTTCCTTAATCTTTGCAGATACCTCTGATCCTTTTAATGTGATCATATGCTCTGATCCCCTTTCAGTCTGTTCAGCACCTTGCCGTAGATCTCATCCGCCAGCATAGCTCCCCGCTCCAGCGCTGCGGCTGCCCTGTCGTTGATCTCCCTGGCTTTATCCCTGTCAGCCATGGACTTTGTGTTAATATAAACATTCATCACCGCTCCCGTCACTGCGGTCCTGGCAAACTGCGCCGCCACCCCCACGTCGCTGACAGCCATAGCGCTGCCCTTTTGTTCCAGCTCCTGCAAGATCCCAAGACTCTCCACCGCCAACTCCATAACCTTCACAGGCACCAGACTGGCCGCCAAAAGATTAACCTCCATAACCTTTGCCTTGTGATCTTTCTCCTCTTTGGTCCCTGCCGGAAGCCCATATGCCGCTGCCAAAGGCGCAAATACTTTCGCGTCCTCATCCGCCAGCTCCATCATCTCACGCTGCATACTGGTCAGCCGCTCCATCATGGAGACCACCTCTGCCTCCACCTGGGCGTATTTCTTCTTCCCCACAGTCAGATTGCCCACCATAAGCCCCAGGGCAGTCCCCAAAGCCCCGGCCAGAGCCGACGCTCCGCCGCCGCCGGGAACCGGCTGTTTAGAAGATAACGCGTCTAAAAACTCACTGATCGTCTGCTGTTTCGTCATAACCACTTCATTCCCTCCTTCTGGGCTCTGTCGTTTCCTTTTGGGCTTTAGAAAAACGGTTCTTGCTCTTTATAATTTAAGATACTCCAGATCACCCTGTAGCTGGCCCAAATCGACAGCCCATACCCCAGCACAAGATTCATATAAAACCCGCCCCAGGACTGTGTCTCTGTCATAAGTTCCCCAAAATTCATCACCACATACCAGATGGTATCAAAACTGGCATCCAGCTCAAAAAACGCCCGGCACAGCGCAATGACATATTCCAGCCCATTGGCAAAAAATATCATAAAGGCCGTTATGATAAGAGACATCACCGCTCCCTTTTTATCCAGCCTTCCTGACAGGACTTCGTATCCTTTCAAAGCGCATTTTAACATCACGAACCCGACAAAGCCGGCGATAAATCCCACAAAACTGATCAGGAGCCAAAGTCCCACGCCAAGGAGGGAGCCGCCTATGGCTCCCAAAATCCCTAAAAACACATTGCTCTTTTTCACAGGTTCCAGTCTTACGCCGGCGCCTGCAGACGCTCCTTTTGCCGGCTGGCCGTCCCGGCGCCTTTCATCGCCCCAGACAGAAGAATCATAAGTCCTGCCGTAATCCGTACCATAGGAGGAAGCATCATGAGCCCTGTCATAACCGGTATTCTGCCACATGGCTGCCTGCCTCATGGCTTCTTTCTCCCGCTCCTGCAAAAGCCCTATGTTCTTTCGCCTCTTAATATTCACAATCAGCAAAAAGATCCCGATGCCGCTAAAGACAAGACCAAACAGTCCGCAACCTGTCCCCATCGCAAAGTCGGCCCCTCCCATAGGCTTTTTGGTAGTATCCAAAAAGCTGACGCCTATGAGATCCTCAAAATCATCCTCCGAAACCACCTCATCGTCATACAGAATATTCAGACTTTCAATGGCAAACTCCCGGATATCGTCTTCAATAGGCGCCGCCACTCCCCGCAGCAAAAAAGACTCCGGCATCTGGGCTCCCTCTACGTACAGCGCGTCCCTGTAAGGCTGAAATCCCTCCAGACTGCCTTCCATCTTCACAATCATAGGAACCCCTGTCTGGCCAAAGGCGAAACAGTAATGACAGGTTTCCTTAAAATCCACCGCAAATTCCTCTGACAGCCCGGTCATATTCCAGCACTTATAAGAATTTTGGATCTTACCGCCATCCGCCCAGGGGTCAAACCACACTTCCCGCTGCTGCGCCCTAAGGGCCTGCCCCCAAGCGTCCAGAAAGAAAAACCACCCGGCCAGCGCAATGCTTAAGGAAAGGCCAAGGACCAGGGCCGAGGACACGATTCCCCATGTGGTCCTGCGCTTCTGCTTCTCATAACTGTCTGCCGGACTCATAATGTCTCACCCAATTTTTCGATCATCTCGTCCACATCCTGTTTCGTGATCACCAGCGGCGGAACGAACCGGATCACATGGGTCCCGGCGCTGATAAGCACCAAATGCTGTTCCAGCAGCGCCTTTTTCACCATATCACCTACAGGCCGGTCAAACTCCAGCCCCTGCATCAGTCCCTTGCCCCGGTGTCCCACCACGCAATCATGGCTATGGGCAAATCCCTCCAGCTTCTCCCACAGATAGGCTCCTACGGTCCTTACGTGCTCTGTCATCTTCCTCTCCTCAAACAGCCGCAGCACCGTATCCGCCGCCGCGCACACAAAAGGATTGCCTCCGTAGGTAGTTCCATGGTCCCCGGGCTTCATGGCGCATGCCGCTTTGCCCTGTGCCAAAAACGCCCCCACCGGCACGCCGTTGCCCAGAGCCTTGGCCACGGTCATTACATCCGGCTTCACGCCGTACTCCTGCCACGCAAACATAAATCCGGTACGTCCCATGCCGCACTGGATCTCATCCAGCATAAGGAGCATGTCATGGTCATCGCACAGAGCTCTCACACCCTTTAAAAATTCCTCCGAAGCCGGATAAATGCCGCCCTCCCCCTGGATGGTCTCCATAAGGACGGCGCAGGTATTCTCATTGATCAGCTCTTTCACGCTGTTTAAGTCATTAAAATCCGCAAATTTGATCCCCGGCAGCAGGGGCGCAAACGGTTCCTGATAATGGTCATTGCCTGTAACGGAAAGAGCCCCCAGGCTTCTCCCATGGAACGAATGCCTCATGGCAATGATCTCATGGCCCCCGTGGCCGTCCCGGTTAAACGCGCAGCGCTTGGCGATCTTGATCGCTCCCTCAACGGCCTCGGTGCCGCTGTTGGTAAAAAACACCTTCTCCATTCCGGACGCCTTCAAAAGCTTTTCCCCGGCATCAATGGCAGGCTGGTTGTAAAACAGATTGGAAATATGCAGCAGTCTTTCTGCCTGCTCCTTCAATACCCTTGTGTACTCCGGATCGTTGTATCCCAGCCCTGCCACGGCAATACCCGCCCCGAAATCCAGGTATTCCGTTCCCTGGGAATCGTACAGATGGACACCCTCCCCCCGCTCAAATATGACGGGAAAGCGGTTATACGTCTTGTAAAGCACCTGTTCTGCCCTGTCAACGGCCTTGTTCTTCTCCAGTTCCTTCCCCTCACTTCCCATGATAATAACGCTCCTCCTTCGAATTTAAAATCGCCGTGCCAATCCCCTTATTGGTAAAGATCTCCAAAAGAAGGCAGTGGGGGATCCTTCCGTCCAGAATATGCACCCTGGACACCCCGTCTTTAATAGCATCCACGCAGTTCTGCAGCTTCGGCAGCATCCCGCCTCCCAGCGCTCCGCTGTCCACAAACGCCTGGGCCTCCCCCACTTCCATCTCAGAGATCAGGGTCTCCTTCTTCTCAAAATCCCGGTACAGCCCCTCCACGTCTGTCAGAAAAGCCAGCTTCTCCGCCTTCACCGCCCTGGCAATGGCGCACGCCGCGTCGTCCGCGTTAATATTATAACTTAAATAATTATCGTCAAATCCAATAGGGCAGATAATGGGAAGGAAATCCTTTTCCAGCAGATCGTAGATCACCTTGGGATTCACCTCCTTAATATCCCCCACAAACCCGATATCCTCGCCGCCTGCGTACTTTTTGTCGCACTTAAGCATCATGCCGTCCTTGCCGCTGATGCCCACCGCCTTGACGCCCAGCTCATTCACCAGCTGCACCAGGCTTTTGTTCACCCGGTTAAGCACCATCTCCGCAATTTCCATGGTAGGCTCATCCGTAACCCGAAGCCCATTTACAAACCTGGGCTCCATGCCAACCTTATGTACCCACTGGCTGATCTCCTTGCCGCCTCCGTGGACAATGATGGGCTTAAACCCAACCAGCTTCAAAAGCACCACATCCTGAATCACATGGCGTTTCAAATTCTCATCCACCATAGCGCTTCCGCCGTATTTTACCACAATGATCTTCCTGTTAAAACGCTGGATATAGGGAAGCGCCTCAATAAGCACTTCCGCCTTCTGCATAATCGCCGGATCTAAATTCATCTCTCTTTTCCTCCCTCTCCGTCTGTCCCTTTCTCTGTTCCATCGGCCTTGCCATACGCCGCTTACGCCTCCGCAGCCGTCTCCCTGTTCCAGGGGCCGTTTTGCCCTTTACGACCGGTAGTCCGCATTGATCTTCACATAATCAAAAGTCAGATCGCACCCCCAGGCCACAGCTTGGGCGTCTCCCATCTTTATATCCGCCACAGCCTTCACCTCCGGCTGGGAAAGGATCTTAGTGGCCTCCTCCTCGCTGTAATCCACCGCCACTCCATTTTCAATGATCTGCAATTTCCCTGCCTTGCTCTCAAAGAACAGATCCACCTGTTCCGGGTCAAATTGCGCCCCCGAATACCCCATAGCGCAGAGGATCCGCCCCCAATTGGCGTCATGTCCGAAAATCGCCGCCTTGGTCAGGCTGGAAGTGATCACTGACTTGGCCAGAGTCACCGCCTGTTCCTTGCTCTCTGCTCCCACAATTTTCACCTCAAACAGAGCCGTACACCCTTCCCCGTCCCCTGCAATCATCTTTGCCAGAGTCTCATTGACCTGATGGAGAGCAGCCTTAAACGCCTCATAATCCTGGTTCTTCGACCTGATCTCCGGATTCCCCGCCATGCCGTTGGCCAAAAGCAGCACCGTGTCATTGGTGGAAGTATCCCCGTCTACGGACACCATATTGTAAGTGTCTTTCACATCCTCACTGAGGGCAGCCTGGAGCATCTCCTTAGAAATAGCCGCGTCCGTGGTAAGAAATCCCAGCATGGTACACATATTGGGATGGATCATCCCCGAACCCTTGCACATGCCCCCGATGGTCACCGTCTTTCCTCCCAGCTCCACCGCAACCGCCGCCTCTTTTTTCCTGGTGTCCGTAGTCATGATGGCCTTGGCCGACGCCGTCCCGCTTTCAAGGCTCCCATCCAGTTTCGGAGCCATAGCCTTAACCCCTGCCGAGATCCGGTCTATGGGAAGCTGCATCCCGATCACCCCTGTGGAAGCCACCAGCACCGAGTCCTCCCCAATCCCCAGAACCTTAGCCGCCGCCTCTGCCGTCTCTTTACAGTATCCGTATCCCTCCGCCCCCGTGCAGGCATTGGCAATCCCCGCATTGATCACCACTGCCTGGGCCACAGGCTTGTTATACACAAGATCCTGGTCCCACTTTACCGGAGCCGCCTTCACCACATTGGTGGTAAATGTCCCCGCCGCCACGCAGGGAACCTCACTGTAGATCAATGCCATATCCTGTCTGTCCTTATACTTAATGCCTGCCGCCGTTGACGCGGACTGAAATCCTTTTGCAGCCGTAACGCCGCCTTCAATTATATTAACGCTCATGATCGTTCCCTCCTGGTTTGATTTTGCTCTTCTTACGGAAACACCGGCACCAGTCTAAGTCCCGCATCCTCCGGCAGCCCAAACATCAGGTTCATATTCTGCACCGCCTGCCCTGCGGCGCCCTTTACCATATTATCCATAGCCCCCATGATGATCATACGTCCGGTCCTCTCATCAATCTTAAAATTCACATCCACAAAATTGCTCCCCTCCACCCATCGGGTCTGAGGACACACATCTTTTTCCAAAACTCGCACAAACCGCTCCGCTCCATAATACTTATCATACACTGCTTTTACCTGATCATAAGACACGTTCTTTACTAAGGAAGCGTAAGCCGTGATCAAGATCCCCCTGTTCATAGGGATCAAATGAGGCGTAAAATTCAGCGTCACCGGCTTGCCCGCCCCGTAAGACAGCTGCTCCTCGATCTCCGGCGTATGCCTGTGGCCGGCTACCCCGTAAGCCTTGCAGCTCTCATTGACCTCACAGTACAGATTATCCACCTTAGCCCCTCTTCCGGCCCCGGATACCCCGGACTTGGCGTCAATGATCAAGGTGTCCGTGTCAATAAGCCCTTCTTTAACCAGAGGATAGATGGCCAATGTGGAACAGGTAGGATAACACCCCGGATTGGCCACCAGCCTGGCCTTCTTAATATCTTCCCGGTTCAGTTCCGGCAGCCCGTACACGGCCTCCCCGATAAACTGCGGCGACGGGTGCGTAAGCTTGTACCACTTCTCATACACCGCCACATCCTTAATCCGAAAATCCGCGCTTAGATCGATCACCTTTGTTTTCGACAACAGCTCCTCATTAACAAGAGAAGCGCACAGGCCCTGGGGGGTCGCCGTAAAGATCACATCCGCGATCTCAGCCAGCCTCTCCATATTCTCTTCCATGCACACATCATCCACAATCTGAAACATATTCTGATAAACAGAGGCATACTTCTGGTCCACATAGCTTTTGGAGCCAAACCATTTAATCTCCACATCATCCCTCTGCAGCAAAATCCGTGCCAGTTCCCCTCCCGCATATCCGGTGGAACCGATAATCCCAACTTTGATCATATTCTTATCTCCTCGGTCTTCGCCAATGCTCTTCAATATGGTGTCTCCTTATTATAGTAGGTTTTTCCTCTGTTGAAAAGTGGCTTTTTCTACAATAATATTTTATAATTATACATTATATTTGCATATTATGCAACATGTCATTCCAAGCCCGTCATCTGTCCCTTCCCATTCAGCCTTTCCTTTATACATAAAGCCTTTCCCTCATAATAAAACCCTGCTTTTACCAAAAAAGCCGCAAGACAGCAACCCCCTTCCCCTCCATGGAAAACATCCGGCTCTGCATAATATACATTAATTCTAATTTTTATTCATTTACATCTTGCATTTTTTCTCAATATGGTTTATAGTAATGAAAGTCTAAAAATGAATGTTTCAGCATCCACTATACAGCTTACTAATTATTAAAATTTCAGGAGGATACCAATTATGAAAGAGAAAGTAGTATTAGCCTATTCCGGCGGCCTTGACACCACGGCCATTATCCCGTGGTTAAAAGAACATTTTGACTATGAAGTGATCTGCTGCTGCATCGACTGCGGCCAGGGAAGCGAGCTGGACGGGCTGGAAGAGCGGGCCAAATTATCCGGCGCTTCCAAATTATACATCGAAGACCTGGTAGACGATTTCTGCGACAACTATATTGTCCCCTGCGTCCAGGCAGGCGCCGTGTATGAGAACAAATACCTGTTAGGCACCTCCATGGCCCGTCCCGCCATCGCCAAGCGGCTGGTGGAGATTGCCCGCAAGGAAGGGGCATCCGCCATCTGCCACGGAGCCACCGGCAAAGGCAATGATCAGATCCGCTTCGAGCTTGGCATTAAGGCCCTGGCTCCCGACTTAAAGATCATCGCTCCCTGGCGTATGACCGACATCTGGACCATGCAGTCCCGGGAGGACGAGATTGCGTACTGCAAACAGCACGGCATTGACCTTCCTTTCTCCGCGGACAGCAGCTACAGCCGGGACCGCAACTTATGGCACATCAGCCATGAGGGACTGGAACTGGAAGACCCGGCCAGCGAGCCCAACTACGACCATCTCCTGGTTCTGGGCGTAACCCCGGAGAAGGCTCCGGATGAGGGTGAGTACGTGACCATGGCCTTTGAAAAGGGCATCCCCGTCAGCGTCAACGGCCAGAAGATGAAAGTTTCCGACATCATCCGCAAACTTAACGAGCTGGGCGGCAAACACGGCATCGGCATCGTGGATATCGTGGAAAACCGGGTGGTGGGCATGAAGTCCCGGGGCGTGTACGAGACTCCCGGCGGAACCATTCTTATGGAAGCCCACCAGCAGCTGGAAGAGCTGGTATTAGACCGGGCCACCATGGAGACCAAGAAAGACATGGGCAACAAGATGGCCCAGATCGTATATGAAGGGAAATGGTTCACTCCCCTGCGGGAAGCTGTCCAGGCATTTGTGGAATCCACCCAGCAGTATGTGACCGGAGAGGTAAAATTCAAGCTTTACAAAGGCAACATCATCAAGGCCGGAACCACCTCACCTTACTCCCTGTACAGCGAGTCCCTGGCCTCCTTCACCACCGGAGAGTTATATGACCATCACGACGCCGACGGATTTATCACTTTGTTTGGACTTCCGTTAAAGGTGCGGGCTATGAAGATGGCTGAAGCCGAGAAGTAATAGAATTAATAAAAGGGGTCCTCTCTTGACAGATAAAAGAGAGGACCCCTTTGTTTTTGGAAATATTCCTTAACTCAAATTCAGCTCTTTAAGCTTTTCCTGAAACTCCTCCACAGTCATATGCTTTCTGACGGCGGCTGTCTCCATGGACAACAGGCCGTCACGGATCAATTCCTGCATATTTTTAAACTCGCCATGCTCCACCAACAATTGTCCCAGCAACGTCACAGTCATCATCTCCTTTACTTTTTTGATCTCATCATTCGTCAGAACCTTCATAGCCAAGGCATACAACACCGACTGCATCGGCACATCTGTCCCTTATCCACATACTCCTGCTCTCTTTGCAAGATCCCAAGACTTCTCTTCACCCTAATCTCCTGGCTCATCTCACCATCCATCAACGAAGTCAAAAGTACGTTCAGCAGTTCCTTCCTCTCCAGTCTTTCCCCTGCTTTCTGCTTCTCCTCCAGCGCCTGGACGATGTCATCCGCATTGTAATCCTTCATCCGGATAACCTCTACCCGATACGTACTTTTCCCCTGTACCAAACAGCTTTTTATGACCTTTGTTTTTGCTGTACACACCACATAGGTACTCACATCAACCCCATACTTGTAACTGATGACTGACTCGTAAGCTCGAAATCTGCGCAAATCCTCCACAGACAGAATGTCACTCTCAAACTCCAGATGTTTCCAGGTCCCGTCTGTCATCTCGTAATTAAAGTCCGCTAGGAAGTCTCCCACCTCCAGAAATACCGCTTCTGTGGGGCTTGCCCTCTTTACAGAGCCCTCCACACCTAACCCGGATAAACCGGAACTTTAAATTCGTTATGTTGCTGTATTGTTGAGTGAGCAATGGGCGGGGATTGTCGTGAGGCCCGGGAGGGAAGGCAGGCTGTGTGCCGTTCGGGTTCAGATATGCCAGACATTCCGATGAGCCCAAAACGGGAACCAGTCGGGTATCAGCCCTCCTGTTTCCCTGGTCTCATCTCCATGGCATAGATTCACCCGCCCGGCACACAGCCTGCCTTCCCTCCCGGGCAAAAGCAGAATTCGC
>CAJTGF010000063.1 GCA_910575585.1 Clostridiaceae bacterium | reverse complement strand
CCCTGTCTTCGTCTGTTAATGTTATATTGCCGTATTTTTTATTTCTGCCCATGGTTGTGTACTCCTGAATAATATTGATACAACCATTATACTATACGTCAATTATACACACAAGCATTTTAAGGACAGACTACTAGCCTAGTACATCGTTGCACTAATCTTGAAGTAAATAGTGCTTGATATTCGTGTCAGCTGTGCGTCTGCGAAGCGACAGCGTAGTGGAACCTACGGATAGCAAGTGCTATTTACTTGAGAATTAGTGCAGCGATATACCAGTACTACAGCGAACACTTTAAATTCATCTGTCTACTACGAACAAAATTAATCATATGATATAGCAGAATATCAGCTGTTTTCCTGTAAAATCTGTCTAAAACAGTTCTCAGAAAAATACAGAGCAGATAGTGTTCGCTGTAGTACTAGAGCGTGTTTTAATTTCTCATATACCAATCACTCGCTATTTGCATCATTGACACGTTGTCGTCAGTCAACGATGCCACCGCATCGCTTCCTTCCTCCGCCTTGCACTGATACAAATATCAAGCACTTGGTATTAAAGCTTTCTTATTATAACCGATAACATTCCATATTGCAACCTCGTCAATCCATTTAACAGGGATTTATCCAACAAAAATATAATTTCCTGTTTCCATAGTTTTTAACAAGATTTTTTCATCCAAATTCTTCCCTTATCCCTCTACATCTTCCAAAAAAGGTTCCGGAATTGATCTCCGAAACCTTTTCCTAACATTAGCACATGTTAGAACATACATTCACATCCGATACACGCCCCACTTTGCGCCATATTTCCCCTCATTAGAGTCAAATCTTCCACAAACTGTTACATGCATCTAATAAAAATCAATTTTCTCCCAAAGCCTATACGACTCCCTGCGCCATCATAGCCTCTACCACTTTCTCAAATCCCGCAATATTTGCTCCTGCCACATAATTTCCGGCAACGCCGTACTTCTCAGCCGCTGTTGCTGCCTTTGCGTAGATATTCACCATAATATCCTTAAGCTTAGCATCCACTTCCTCAAAAGTCCAGGCAAGTCTCTGGCTGTTCTGGCTCATCTCCAGAGCTGATGTAGCCACACCGCCTGCATTGGCTGCCTTTCCCGGCATAAACAGCATCTTGTTTTCCAGGAAGAAATCTGTCGCTTCCCTTGTAGAAGGCATATTCGCGCCCTCTGCCACAGCAAAGCATCCGTTTGCCTTCAGTGCTTTCGCATCCTCCAGATTCAGCTCGTTCTGCGTTGCGCACGGCAGGGCGATATCACATGGGATGGTCCAGATGCCCTTTCCTTCCGTGTACACGGCTCCCGGAACCGCATCTGCGTACTCTTTGATCCTGCCCCGGCGAACCTCCTTGATATCCTTAACAATATCCAGCTTAATGCCGTCCTTGTCATACACATAACCGTTAGAATCGCTTAAAGCCACAACCACAGTGCCCAGCTGCTGAGCCTTCTCCGTAGCATAGATAGCCACATTTCCGGAACCGGAGATAACCACCTTCTTGCCTGCCAGCTCTTTCCCGTTGTGTTTCAGCATCTCGTCAAGGATGTAGATGAGACCGTATCCTGTTGCCTGTGTCCGAGCCAGAGAACCGCCGTACGTAAGTCCCTTGCCTGTGAGAACGCCCTCATACATCCCGGTAAGCCTCTTATACTGTCCGTACATAAAACCAATCTCTCTTCCGCCAACGCCGATATCCCCGGCAGGAACATCCTGATCCGCCCCGATATACTTGTGGAGTTCGGTCATAAAGCTCTGGCAGAACGCCATAACCTCCCTGTCCGATTTGCCCTTGGGATCAAAATTAGAGCCCCCCTTACCTCCTCCAATAGGAAGTCCCGTCAGAGAATTTTTAAACACCTGCTCAAAACCCAGAAATTTTAAAATGCCCTGATTCACAGAGGGATGAAGCCTTAATCCGCCCTTGTACGGCCCAATGGCGCTGTTAAACTGTACCCGGTATCCCTTGTTCACCTGAACCTGCCCGTTGTCATCAACCCACGGAACGCGAAATGATATGATCCTCTCCGGCTCCACCAGACGCTCCAGCAAAGCTGCCTTCCTATATTTCTCTTCATTAGCGTCAATGACCAGTTTCAAAGAATCCAGGACTTCCTTAACCGCCTGATGAAACTCACTTTCACCAGGATTCTGCTCCACTACCTTGGCATAGATCTCATCAACATAAGACATATAAAAATTTCCTCCTTTTCCAACCCATTCTCTTTTTTACACTTTATTGCGTTACTTTGACATTATACCAACTCATACTTTATACGTCAATAAAAAAATGAAAAAGCAGGCATTAATACCCCAATGCCTGCTCTAGCGCTTCCTTTTCCTCTTTTCCAAGAGGTGTATCCGTTTCTCCCTTTTCAATTGTCT
The DNA here is from genome assembly GCA_910575585.1 of Clostridiaceae bacterium. GTDB lineage: Bacteria > Bacillota > Clostridia > Lachnospirales > Lachnospiraceae > UBA3402. The sequence goes on along the minus strand of CAJTGF010000063.1, from coordinate 30,493 downwards.
TTATATAGAGATAACAGCCTTCTCTGCTGTGAACCGAATTTAATATAAAACCCGTATTATTGGTATCCAAAAGCGCAAAGGCAAAACTTAGGTTTCCTCCCATGCCTGTAAACGCGTTATACTTTATCACTCCAAATTTCTGATAAGAACTCCTGACACCACGGGTCAATGATTTCAAAATATCCTTGTTTGCCTTGTCCTGGATCTTCAATTCCGTAATGTCCGCAATCTGGTCAACAATAATATCCTCCAGAGATTCCGCATCTTTCCCTCTCATAAACAGATCATATTTGCGGTACAGCCGGTTCGTTTGCACTACACATATAACAACCATGATTAAGAGAAGAATTGTAATAACTCCCAAACTTAAGATCACAATAGCCGGATCAATAGGCCAGCTATTTAGCATACTCTCTGTTACCATGATATTTCCTCACTTTACATCAAATTTATAGCATTATTTAATCGACTCGATCAGTTCGACAATCCTTTCCAACTCTGCCTCCGAATAGTACTCAATCTCAATACGCCCCTTATTCCTGTCTTTCTTATTTATTATCACCTTTGTCCCCATAACCTGTTTCATCCGCTCTTCCAGATCTTTAAAAATAAAGCTTAGATCCTTTTCCTCTTCCTTAGGCTTTTCCTGCTTTTTAGGTTTTCCCAGCAACTTTACCAGTTTTTCCACTTCCCGAACGCTCAATCTCTGGTCAATGATCTTTAACCCAAGCTGATACTGAGCATCCAGATTCTCCAAAGCCAACAAGGCTCTTGCATGTCCACTGGATATCTGTCCCTGTATCAGCATATCCTGAACCCTCTTATCCAATTTAAGAAGTCTCATACAATTGGTAATAGCAGTACGGCTTCTGGAAACTCGTTCAGCGATCTCCTCCTGAGTCAGTTCAAATTCCTGCATCAGCTGCTGATACGCCTGTGCCTCCTCAATAGGATTCAGATCCTCCCTCTGCACATTCTCGATCAGTGCGATCTCCATTGTCTGCTGTTTGGTGTATTCCTTGATCACAACAGGGACTTCCTTTAATCCTGCCTCCTTGGCAGCCCTCCATCGTCTCTCACCTGCTACAATTTCATAATGGTCTCCACTTTTTTGGACCAAAAGAGGCTGTAGAACTCCATACTTCTTAATAGAGTCTGCCAACTCGCCAATGGACTCCTCATTAAAATCCTTTCTCGGCTGTCCCCGATTTGGCTCAATGACAGACAGCTTCATCATATACTCTTTTCCAGGCTCTTCCTTTTTTAATTCGCTGCTCTCTTCCGGTGATGTTTCACGTGAAACATTTTTGTTTTCCCCATCAATGTTCTCTACTACATCATCCCCGAAAATCGCGCCTAACCCTCGCCCCAAACCAGTTCTTTTTGCCATCAAATATCCTCTCCTCTGCTCATTACTTCTGCTGCCAGCAACCGATAACTTTCCGCTCCTGTAGACCTTGAATCATATAAATTAATGGGCATCCCATGACTTGGCGCTTCCGCCAAACGAACATTCCTTGGTATGATCGTCTTATAGATATTTTGATTCAAATTGCTCTTCACACTCTCAACAACTTCCAGAGACAAATTTGTTCTTCCATCATACATGGTAAAAACAACTCCTTCTGTCTCCAAACTCGGATTCAATTTCTTCTTCACCAGATTCACAGTTTTCAACACCTGATTCAAACCCTCCAATGCATAGTATTCACATTGGATCGGAATCAATACGGTGTCTGCTGAAGTTAATGCATTAATTGTCAACAGATTAAGCGAAGGAGGACAGTCAATAATCACATAGTCATAATACTTTTCCACAGATAACAAATGTGTCTTTAATATAGACTCCTTATCCTCAAAATCCAAAAGCTCAATCTCTGCCCCTGCCAGATTGACATCCGATGGGAGCACATCCAGATAATCAAGGGCCTCTCTAATAATACACTCTTCTATTCTGCATTCACCGATCAGCAACTCATATACCGTCTTATCTATGTATCCCTTCTCCAAACCCACGCCGCTGGTAGCATTGCCCTGAGGGTCACAGTCCACCAGTAGAACCTTCTGCCCAGCCTCTGCCAGACACGAAGATAAATTAATGGCAGTAGTCGTCTTTCCGACTCCGCCTTTTTGATTTGCAATCGCAATTATTCTTCCCATAATATTTCCTTTCTGACACAAAAGTTAGTATAACACACTTTTATTTTTTTTCCTATGGCTTTTCCCAAAAAATGAGTTTTTTTTAATGTTTCACGTGAAACATTCCAAGTTTTTTCCCAAGTTTAATAATAATTTAATCCCAAAATGATTGTCACAGCCCCAAATAATGGGTATAATACCCATATAAACACAATCCCAGAAGGAGCCTGACTATGACAACAAAAAATAAACTGATCACCGCCTCAATCCTATCCACCAGCTCGATCATTATCACCAGCCTTATTAATAAATATATAAAAATGTCTGCTGTCTCCAAAAACATTCTCTCCAATTCAGCAGAATCTTTAAAAAGTATTTTTCATTGGAGGTTAGGGGATATCCACTATACAAAGACAGGCTCTGGAAAACCATTGCTTTTAATCCATGATCTGGATGCCGCTTCCAGTAGTTACGAATGGCACAAGATAATCCCGTCCTTATCTAAAGACTATACGGTGTACACCCTGGATTTGCTAGGCTGCGGCCAGTCAGAAAAACCATGCCTTACCTACACCAACTATGTGTATGTTCAGCTAATATCCGATTTTATTAAATCAAAGATTGGCCACCGCACAGACGTGATCGCCACAGGAGGTTCCTCGTCCTTTGTCATCATGGCCTGTTCCAATACCCCCGATTTATTTAACCGCCTTATGCTCATAAACCCTGAAAGCATAAGTTCCTGCAGCCATCTTCCGGGTATCTACTCCAAATACTACAAACGTTTTTTAGATTTTCCTATTACCGGAACTCTGCTCTACCACATAGCAGTCAGCAAAAAATCATTAAAAGACACCTTTGTTAATTCCTACTACGCCAAGCCGGATTTTCTAAAAGAAGCCGCCATTGACGCCTACTACGAATCCGCCCACTTAGGCTTCTCCCCAAAATCCGTATACGCATGTGTACGATGCAACTACACTAAATGTAACATTACCCATGCCCTCAAAAAGATTGACAACAGCATCTGTATTCTAGGAGGGGAAAACAAACCGCAGATCAAAGAAATAATGCAAGAATATATAAGCCATAATCCGGCTATTGAATATTCCATAGTAACCAGCACAAACCACCTTCCCCAGTTAGAAAAGCCTGCGGAATTTTTATCCAACCTTACCACCTTTTTTGCCTGATATACTTTCTCAGTTTTTTTATCCTTGACCCTATGAAACAATATTTTGCCTAATAAACACAAGCCCCAGTAACAGATATCAAAACAGACAAAAGCCGTTACATCCACCACAAGGATGTAACGGCTTCTCCTATTTTTTCTATATTAGCTTCAGCAGCAACTCCGGATAAGGTTTATGCATTTTCGTATCATCCGCCAAGATCACCGCAGACATGTACTTGTCTATGCCTTTTGATACCACATTGATCTCATACAGCTTCCTTGTCTTAGCTGACACTACTTCCTAACCATATTTGCAGAATGGAATTACTCAAAGACTACCTAAAATTCCTCATAAAGGGATGCAGGTGATATCTCTTCATCTACCCGCCTCTTCTCTCCTAATGTAAAGGCTCCTTCCCAGGCATCCCCGCCTTTCTTGGATACCGTTTCGCGGTTCCCTCTATTTTCTTAATCGTTATCAAAGTCCTGCCTATATCCGAACCAGGCAGCACAAACTCCTTTACCTCATCCAGTCTGCCGCCCAGCAGCTTCAAAGCTCCCTTTGCCAGTTCTGTCTCCTCCCGTCCATTTCCCGACTTATAGGAGACAAAATACCCGCCTATTTTCACAAACGGAATACAGTACTCCGACAACGTAGCCAGATTAGCCACAGCCCTGGACACACACAGATCAAACCTTTCCCGATACTCCTTATCTCTTCCCAGATCCTCCGCTCTTCCATGGGCAGCTCGCACATTAGAAAGCCCCAGCTTTCCGATTACCTCATCCAAAAACTTTATCCGCTTGTTCAGAGAATCCGCCAAGACCATGTTCATGCCAGGGAAGGCGATCTTAAGGGGGATCCCAGGAAACCCTGCTCCTGTACCAAGATCCAGCGCCTTTCCCCCTTCCAGCATCTCCCTGTCCATCACCTTTACAAGAGACAAACTGTCTACAAAATGTTTCGTCACCACCTCCTCAAGTTCCGTGATCGCCGTCAGATTCATCACCTTATTCCACTGCAAAAGCATCTGATAATAATCATAAAACTGCTCCATCTGCATCTGTGACAAACGAATCGGATATTCCTCTAATCCCTGTTCCATCAACTCTCTGAATCTCTCTTCCATGTCTACTCCTTTTGATCAGTCAGTCCTTCTTTCCGCCATGACGCTGCTGCTCCAGATACACCAGCAGCACCGAGATATCCGCCGGAGACACCCCGGAGATCCTGGAAGCCTGACCGATAGACACAGGCTTATACAGATTCAGCTTCTGGACCGCCTCCCTCCTTAAGCTTTTTACCTTACTGTAATCAAGATCCGCGTCCAGCCGTTTCGATTCCAGTTTCTTAAACTGGATCACCTGCTGTTTCTGACGTTTGATATACCCTTCATACTTAATATTAATATTAACCTGCTCCGCCGTGTCCTCCCCAAGAGGCGGCCTGTTATCATCCAGCTCCGCCAGCATTCCATAATCCAGCTCCGGCCTTCGTACAAGCTCGGCCAAAGTAGCCCCGGTCTTTAAAGGCGTGCTTCCATGGCGTTCCAAAAACGCCTGGACCTTTGCATTAGCGCCGATATTGGCATGTTCCAGCCGTTCCACTTCCGCCTCAATATCCCTCTCCTTCCGCAAAGTCCGTTCATACTCCTGGTCGCTGACCAGCCCCATCTCATGGCCGATGGCTCTAAGACGAAGATCCGCGTTGTCCTGCCGAAGAAGCAGCCGGTACTCTGCCCTGGAAGTCATCATTCGGTAAGGCTCATGATTTTCCTTTGTCACCAGATCGTCAATCAAAACTCCGATATATGCCTGTGACCGGTCCAAAACATAGGGTTCTCTCCCCATTACCTTCATAGCCGCATTGACGCCTGCCATAAACCCCTGGACCGCCGCCTCCTCATAACCGGAACTGCCGTTAAACTGCCCTCCGCTAAACAATCCCTCAATGGCCTTAAACTCCAGCGTAGGCTTTAACTGCCTGGAATTAATACAGTCATACTCGATAGCATAAGCATTTCTCACTATTTTTACATTCTCAAGCCCAGCCACTGTCCGGTACATGGCATGCTGCACATCCTCGGGAAGCGAGCTGGACATTCCTCCCAGATACATTTCATTGGTGTAAAGGCCCTCTGGCTCAATAAACACCTGATGCCGCTCCTTGTCCGGAAACTTCACCACCTTATCCTCGATGGACGGGCAGTATCTTGGCCCTGTTCCCTCGATGGCCCCGGAAAAAAGGGGCGACCTGTCCAGATTAGCCCGGATGATATCATGGGTTTTCTCATTGGTGTAGGTCAGCCAGCAAGACACCTGCTCCTTCTGCACCGATTCCGGGTCTGTAGAAAAAGAAAACGGGACAACCCTTTTATCCCCAAACTGTTCCTCCATCTTAGAAAAATCAATGCTCCTCTTATCCACCCTGGCAGGCGTTCCTGTCTTAAATCGGAACATCTCCACCCCGTTGGCTTTTAAAGAATCCGTCAAATGGCTGGCTCCCTGAAGACCGTTTGGCCCTGTGGCATTGCTTACATCCCCATAGATACACCGCGCGTTAAGATACGTACCCGTAGCCAGCACCACCGCCCTGCTGTGATACACAGCCCCGGAAAACGTCTTTACCCCCTTTACCACCCCATCCTCAACCACCAGATCCGACACCTCCGCCTGACGGATAGTCAGATGATCCGTATTTTCCAAAGTCCGGCGCATCATGCCGGTGTAAGCCTGCTTGTCCGCCTGAGCCCGCAGAGAATGGACAGCCGGCCCCTTGGATCCGTTTAACATCTTAGACTGGATAAACGTCTTATCAATATTTTTGCCCATCTCCCCTCCAAGGGCATCCAGTTCCCTTACCAGGTGTCCCTTAGAACTTCCCCCGATATTGGGATTGCATGGCATAAGAGCAATGCTGTCCACGCTGACCGTAAACATCACCGTCTCCAGCCCCAGTCTTGCGCATGCCAAAGCCGCCTCGCAGCCCGCATGACCGGCTCCTACTACCACGATATCATAAATTTCCTCCAAACACGGCATATCCCCATTTCCTCCTGTATCTCTCAATGTACTCTCGGAGTCTCTTTGTGCCTGATTTTGTGAGATGATTTTTTGTCAGATGTGCATATGACGGAAAATCATCCACAAAGGCAGGTGCAAGAGAGATTCCGAGAGTACATTCTCAGCCTAAACCATGATTTCTAAATCTAAAGTCAACTTAATGTCACTTTCCCATACAAAACTTTCCGAATATCTCATTGACCAGATCATCTTCCACTGATTCCCCGATAATGCGTCCCAGCTTCTCATAGGCATCCATCAGATCAATGGAATAAAGATCCTCCGGCATCCCCGCGTCAATACTGTTCATAACCATCATAAGACTGTCCAGACATTCCGTCAATGCCCTTTTATGCCGGGCGTTCGTAATAAACACCTGGTCGTTAAAATTGATCTCCCCCCCGTAGAACATCTCTTTCACCGTCTGTTCAAACGCCTCGATCCCTGTCTCCTCCTTTGCGGAAACCGCGATTACCTGTTTCCCTGTCCTGATCTCCAGATCCTTGGCGGTGATCACATTCTCCAGGTCCGATTTATTTAAAAGCACCACCGCCCTCTGCCCCTGTATCATCCGAATGATCTCCTCATCATTTTCATCCAGGGGAACGGAGGCGTCCACCACATAGAGGATCAGATCCGCGTCCTTTGCCGCGTCCTTTGCCCTTGAAACGCCGATCTGCTCCACCACGTCCCCGGTCCTTCGGATCCCCGCCGTATCCGCCACTTGAAAGCTGATCCCCTCAATCCTGATCTGCTCCTCCAAAATATCCCTGGTAGTCCCGGCAATATCCGTCACAATGGCCCTCTCCTCCCCTGCAAGCACATTCATGAGAGAAGACTTTCCCGCATTAGGCTTACCAAGGATCACGGTCCTGACCCCTTCTGTCATAACACGCCCGCTGTCCGCGGATTCCAGAAGCTTTCTCACATCCCCGGCCACGGATTCCAGGATCCCTTTCAGCCTTTTTGGATACCCGTTAAGAGAAATATGTTCCGGGTCATCCAAAGCCGACTCAATAAAGGCGATCTCATAAATGATACGCTCCCGCAGCGCCTTTACCCGCTTTGACACCTTCCCTTTCAGCTGGCCCACAGAACTTTTCAGGGCATACTGGTTCTTTGCCTGTATCACATCCATAACCGCCTCAGCCTGGGACAGATCTATACGGCCGTTTAAAAAAGCCCGCTTCGTAAACTCTCCCGGTTCCGCCGGCCTTGCCCCGTATTTGATCACAGTCTCCAAAATCCTCCTCATGACCACCACGCCGCCATGACAATCAATCTCAACCGTATCCTCCGCCGTATAGCTGTGAGGCCCCCTCATGACCAGGATCAGGACCTCATCCACCACTTCCTCCCCGTCACAAATATGGCCGTACAAAACCCTGCGATCCCAGTCTTCCATTCTAAGATCAATCTCCCTGTTTCCGCCCATTCGGAATATCTTACTGACGACCAAAAACGCGTCCTGACCGCTGACCCTGATGATCCCGATCCCCGAACTGCTCACAGCCGTCGCGATGGCCGCTATCGTATCCGTATCATTTATCATATCATCCATCTCCCGTCCATGCATCCTAAACACAACATCAGTTTCGTCGGCTGTCACAGAAAAAGCGGGGATTCATCTCCCCGCCTTCCCCACAACTTATTCACTTACCTGTTCTTTCTCCTGGTTCTGGCCGCGGCCGTGACCTCTCCTTGTGTCCCTGCGGTCTCTCTCCCTTCCCTCTCTCTTAAGAAAGATAACCACATGGCGGAACGGATCCTCGCCCTCGCTCCTGGTGACCACATACCGGTCATTCTGGAGGGCCGCATGGATGATGCGCCTCTCATAGGGATTCATAGGCTCCAGGGACACGCTCCTTCTGGTGCGCTTTACCTTATAAGCAATATTCTTTGCCAGAGATTCCAGAGTAGCTTTTCTTCTCTCCCTGTAATTCTCCGTATCCAGCTTCACCCGAACGTAGCCCTCACACTCCTTGTTCACCACAAGGCTGGTAAGGTACTGGAGAGAATCAAGGGTTTGTCCCCTTTTACCGATCAGGATCCCCATATCCGGTCCTGCCAGGTCAAGGATCAACTCCTTGTCCCTCTCCTCAAAAGACACGGTCACCGTGACTTCCATGCCCATGGCGCCGAATACCTGTCCCAAAAATTCCTTGGCCGCCTTCTCACAAGCTTCCACATCAACCTTTTTAGCAGGCTTTCTCTCTTCCTGTTCCTCTGCAGCCAAACCATCCATACCGGGTTCCCCAGATTTTCTTTCCTCCACAGGATTTTCCGGTATCTTAAGGGTTTTGGTCGGCTTTTGAGCCTTTATCTCCTCCCGGCTCTCTGCCGGTGCCTGGCCTTTTGCCTCTTTCTGCTGATTCTTCTTCTGATTTTTCTGAGGATTCTTTTTCGGGTTTTCCTTCTTAGTTTCCCTGGGAGGCTCTTTTGCGATCTCCTTCTTCTCCTCTTTTTTCTCCTTCACAGTCTCAAGTGAACTGCTGTCGATCCTGCCGGTAGCCAAAAACGCCTCCAGGTCATCATCTTCCTTTTTCTTATTGGCGCGGATTACCACATTTTTCCCAAACAACCCCAGGAATCCGGAACTTCCCTTCTCAATAACCGTGTACTCCAGATTATCGCTGGTGGTCCCCAACTCGATCAAAGCCTTTGTAATGGCCTCATCCAAAGTCTTTGCGGTTACGGTGATCATATTCATAGGTACCCCTCCTATTTTTTGTGCCTCTCATTATACTTCTGCACCATGTTCGCTTTTGCCGCCAGACTGCCGGGCTTGGCATCCTTATTATAGTAATCCGTAGATTCCTTTACGATAGCTTTTGTCTTTTCCAGCTTGGCATTCCTGGCTGCCTCCTCTTTCTCCTCCGCAGCCTGCATATTTTTAAGCGTCTCGGCTGCGTTCATGTTCACTTTCTGCGGCGGAAGCCCCTTTCTCTCCCTCTTTTTGTTTGCCTTCTCCACATTAGCCCTGATCAGCTCATCAATATCTACCTTGTTCAGATACGCGTTGACGCCGATCTGCTGCACCACCTGCAGCAAACTGCTGGCCACCCAGTAAAGTCCGATCCCCAGGGGGAAGGAAAAACAGAACACAACCGACATCATCGGCATGTAAATGTTCATGGACTTCATCATGGCAGCGCTGGGATTCTCCTCATCGCCTGCCTGAGGCTGGGCAGAACTCATAAGCTTGGTGCTGTACCACTGGGTAAGACCGGACATCACCGGGATCATCAGCGCGATGAATGCCATCACAATGGTCACTTCAGAGCTGCCGCTTATAAATTCCTTCAGCACATTAAAGGGCGTGTAAGCAATATTGATAGTCAAAAACTGCTGCATCCCGTTGATAGCGGAGATCACATTTTCCCCGGCTGAATTGGCCACGGTGGCAATATCGGGAAATACAGCCGCCAGTTCCTCCCACTGCTTGTCCGTCAGCTTGTAGAGCAGATCCACCACCTTATCCATATTGGTATAATCCATACCACCAAGTTTATGTGTTTCAGCCAGACCGGTAAACACTTCGGAAGAAGCAAATCCGGCCGGCAGCTTTTCTATGATCAGGTCAAAATACTTTCTGACTGTGCCAGCGTATGCGGGGATATTGTACATAACCCGGTACAGCGCCAGCATAATGGGAAGCTGGATCACAAGCGGCAGGCATCCGCCTGTCATGGATGTGCCGTACTTCTCATAGACAGCCTTTGTCTCCACGTTCATCCGCATCATGGAGTCATTATCATTCTTCCCTTTATACTTTTTCTGTATCGCCTGCAGCTCCGGCTGCATAACCGCCATAAGCTTGCTGGACTTCTGCTGCTTTAAGGTAAGCGGCAGCATCAGAAGCTTCATGACTATGGTAAACAGAATGATGCACAGGCCGATATTCATCACCCCGAACGTGCCGGTGAACCGGAACAGCGCCTCCATAATCCATCCCAAGATCTGGGCGATAGGCCCTAAAATACCGCCTGCTTTTGTCAGTACTAAAAAATCCAATGAATTACCTCCTCGTCATTACGGAACTGGGTCATAACCGCCTTCTGCCCAGGGATGACACCGCAGTATCCTCCTGATGGACAACCACAGACCTTTCACCACGCCGTACTTATTAAGCGCCTCAATGGCGTATTGAGAACACGTAGGCGTGTAAATACAGTGATATCTTACCTTTAAGGGCGATAGAAAAATCTGATATCCCCGAATACACCATATCAAAAGTTTTCTTATCATTCTTATCACTTCGATTCTTTGATAATGTTATGCAGTCCGCACAAGTGCCTGTATGCACTCTCCATTTTTTTGTAATCCGAATCCTTAGCCGCCGCCCGGGCAACCACAATGATGTCTAGTCCAGAATCCATATGCTCTCTGTTCAATCGAAAACTCTCTCTCAACAGCCGGGTCACGCGATGCCTCACCACGCTGTTTCCCACCTTTTTGCTGACCGAGATCCCGATGCGTGTCTCATCCCCTCCGTTGGGGTATACATACATAACAAGCAGTTTGTTGGCATAGGACGTTCCGTTCTTGTACACAACCTGAAAATCACTGTTCTTTTTAATAGAAGGAAATCTTTTCATAAACGTCCCTCCTGCCTGCAGACTTTTCACCAAAGGATCTGCCTGAATTTAACATACAATTTACAGAAAAGAAAAGGCCACAATCTCTTGCGGCCTGACTGCTTAAGCAGATAATCTTGCTCTTCCCTTTGCTCTTCTGGCAGCTAACACTTTTCTTCCGCCCGGAGTACTCATTCTGGCTCTGAAGCCATGGACCTTAGCCCGCTGTCTCTTCTTCGGCTGAAACGTCATCTTCATATAGCAGCACCTCCTCTTTATCCAATCTTACTGGGCCTGTCCCAAAAAGGACACTCCCAACTTATTTACATAAGCATATTAGGACTATTCTAAAAAACATCATTTCAATTATAATGAAGGAATCCCCCAAAGTCAAGCACTTTTCACCAAATATGGAACCGTGTGAATCAATATTTTCCCCACTACAGCCACTATGATTCCGGCTGCCACAGCTTCAGGGATCCCGGCCCCTGTAATGGTAGCCATGATCAGTCCCCAAACCCCGTCCATAGCCACGCTCCTGGCCTTTGCATACTCACCTGCCAGCAGCACATAGATGCTGCCCATAACAAACACCGTATTCACCATAGACCCGAAAAATCCCGTGACAGGCAGAGCCGCCGAAGCCGGCACCTTCCACTTTTTCAAAAGGATCCACATCCACCCCGAAAGGACCCCGATCATGATCCTGCATCCCACAGAGATCCAAAGCGCTTTCACCGCCCCTGTGATCCCCGTCATACTCAAAAAAGGGGAAAAGGCAAAGGACAACAGGGTAGGCGTCATGGTATTGCTGATCATGGAACACACGCCGAAAACCGCCCCCAGGATCGCTCCCGCCCCCGGCCCCAAAAGAATGGCTCCCAGGATCACCGGAATGTGTACAGTTGTTGCCTTGATGATGGGAAGATGGATCATCCCCAACGGCGTATTGGCCAAAAGGATGACCACGGCCGCCATAAGTGCAACACTGGTCAGATAACGAGTGTCTTTTTTTCTTGTCTTCATCTTTCTTTTACCTCCTGCTACTGTTCTTTTTCAAGATACAATGCGTTGATAGTTTCTGTCTTCCGACATAAAAATTATATAGAACTTTAAGTTGTACGTCAACTTTATTTATAAAGATCCCATTTCCCTGTTAATATCCCACATTTCCACTTTAATCTTTCCCACTTATCCACAAAATGTTGATAACTTGTGGATAACTCCCTGGATTCTTCTGGATTTCTTCACACCATCCCCCATTTTTTCCTGATTTTGCATATAGTTCCCCCCTGTTCATAACCAATCTTATGCTTTTCCCCATATTGTGGATAAACCTGCTTGTCCACCGCTTTTTCACATGACTTACACACATAGTTTCCAACTTATCCACATTATTTTCCTATTTTCATTGAAAAAAATCCCTTCCTATTGTAAAATAGGGCTAGATTGGGCAAATATGCGGTTTTGCCTTTATTACACGATAGGAGACAAATTATGCTGGAACAACTACAACAACAATGGGATGAAATCCTGCTTCATTTAAAAGAGGAACACGAACTTTTGGATGTTTCCTATAAAACATGGCTTCTGCCCCTAAAAGTATATTCTGTGGATGGGACCACGGTAGGCATTATGGCCCCGGATGCCAGCTTTGTCACCTATATCCGCAAAAAATACGGGCTGCTCCTTCAGGTGACCATCGAGGAAGTGACCGGATTTGCCTGCACTGTGGAGTTTTTTACCGAGGATTCCATAAAGGACAAGTCCCAAAACGAGAAACAGCTGATCCACACCAACTCAGCGGATTTAAGCCAGACTGCCATCCAAAGCGCCAACTTAAACCCCAGGTATACCTTTGATACCTTTGTCGTAGGCGCCAACAACAATCTGGCCCACGCCGCTGCCCTGGCTGTGGCCGAATCACCGGGAGAGGTGTACAATCCCCTGTTTATCTACGGGGGCGTGGGGCTGGGAAAGACCCACCTGATGCACTCCATCGCCCATTTTATCCTGAAAAACAATAAAGACGCCAAGGTTTTGTATGTTTCTTCGGAAAAATTCACCAATGAACTGATTGACGCCATCCGTAATAAAAACAACATCACCACCACGGAATTTCGGGAAAAATACCGGAACAACGACGCGCTGCTCATCGACGATATCCAGTTCATCATCGGAAAAGAAAGTACTCAGGAGGAATTTTTCCACACATTTAACACATTATATGAATCGAAAAAGCAGATCATCATATCTTCCGATAAACCGCCCAAAGATATCGAGACTTTGGAGGAACGGCTCAGGTCCCGCTTCGAGTGGGGCCTGACCGTGGACATCCAGTCTCCGGATTATGAGACGAGAATGGCTATTCTGCGAAAAAAAGAGGATCTTGAAGGGTATAATATTGACAATGAAGTCATCAAATACATTGCCACCAACATCAAGTCCAATATCCGGGAACTGGAAGGAGCCCTGACAAAGATCGTAGCCCTGTCCAAACTGGATCACAACAAGGAGATCACCATCGCCCTGGCGGAGGAAGCGCTAAAGGACATTATCTCTCCAAATGCGGGACGTAAAATTACGGCAGATACCATCATCCAGGTAGTGGCGGACCATTTCGGCCTGACCCCCCTTGATATCGCCTCCCAGAAGCGGAGTAAAAACATCGCCTATCCCAGACAGATCTGCATGTATCTCTGCCAGGAGATTACGGGTACACCCCTTCAGGAGATCGGACGGCTCCTGGGCGGCAGGGACCACACCACCATCATTCACGGCAGGGATAAGATCGCTTCTGACCTTAAGACCAACGAGACCACTGCCAATACCATTGAGATATTAAAGAAGAAACTTAACCCACAATAGGCTGTGGAGAACCTGTTGAATTTTTGTGGATAACCCCTTGAGATTTTTTGTGAGAATCCCCATTGTGGATAAGCATTCTGAACTTGGGACTTATCATGAACCTTTTCCACATGGTTCTTAACACCACTTTTTCCCATATTTCAGAATGATTTCCAGGTTTTACACAAATTCACAGCCCCTACTACGATTGCTACGAAAAAGATCTGTTTCTTTCTTTCCATATAAGACCATGAACCAGCAAAGGAGTTATCAACATTTATGAAGCTGACATTTAAAAAAGATGATCTACTGAGCGGTATTAACATTGTTCTAAAAGCGGTTTCTTCCAAGACCACCATGCCTATCTTAGAGTGCATCCTTATGGACGCCACCACAGACCAGATCAAACTGACCGGCAATGACATGGAACTGGGCATCGAGACAGTCGTGGAAGGGACCATTGAGGAAAAAGGGAAAATAGCCCTGGAAGCCAAGCTTTTCTCCGAAATTATCAGGAAGCTGTCAGGAGGAGACGCGCCTGTGACCATAGCTGTTGATGATCATTACACTACCACCATTACCTGTGAATCCTCCGTTTTCCACATCCAGGGGAAGGATGGGGAGGAATTTTCCTATCTGCCCTATATTGAGAAAGACCATCATATCGGCCTTTCCCAGTTTACCTTAAAAGAAGTGATCCGCCAGACCCTGTTTTCCATCTCTGTCAATGACAGCAACAAGATGATGACCGGAGAGCTGTTCCAGGTAACCGGCAGTGAACTTAAGGTGGTCTCCCTTGACGGTCACCGGATGTCTATACGAAAAATTACCTTGAAAGATAATTATGATGATATAAAAGTCATTGTTCCTGGCAAGACTCTCAATGAGATCAGCAAGATCTTAAATGGGGACAATGAAAGCGAGGTGCTGATCTATTTCAGCAAAAACCATATTTTGTTTGAATTTGATTCCACCGTGGTAGTTTCCCGTCTCATTGAGGGGGAATACTTCCGCATAGAGCAGATGCTGTCCAGCGATTATGAGACCAAGATCTCTATCAATAAAAAGAATTTTCTGGACAACATTGACCGAGCGACAATTTTTGTACGGGAAAATGATAAAAAGCCGATTATTCTGAATATTACTGACGGGACCATGGAATTAAAGATGAATTCCAGTTTTGGGTCCATGAATTCACAGATTCCCATTCAGAAGGCGGGGAAGGATATTATGATCGGGTTTAATCCCAAGTTTTTAATGGACGCTCTGCGCATCATTGATGACGAAGAGGTGGATCTGTATATGATGAATCCAAAATCTCCCTGTTTTATTAAGGATTCTGATGAAAACTATATCTATTTGATCCTGCCGGTGAATTTTAACGCAGCAACTATTTAAAGTACTAAACCATGTTCTTTTGAGGTTGACGAGGCCAAATCTTACTAAGAAAGGATTTCCATGGAAGTCGTTAGATTGAGAGATGAATATATAAAATTAAGCCAGGCTTTAAAGGCCGCAGGGCTTGTGGATTCGGGAGTGGATGCTAAGTACGCGATCCTGGACGGAGAAGTGAAAGTAAACGGTCAGGTGGAATATCAAAGAGGCAAGAAGCTGCGGGCCGGGGATGAAGTAAGTTTTCACGGGGAGACCATAAGGATTGAAGCAGGGACATGATCATTGAATCCATAGAACTGAAAAATTACAGGAATTACGAAGAATTACATATGGATTTTAGCCCTGGGACGAATATTCTATACGGGGATAATGCGCAGGGGAAGACCAATGTGCTGGAAGCTGTGTATGTGTGCAGCACCACCAAGTCCCACAGGGGGAGCAAAGATAAAGAGATGATCCGGTTTGAAAAAGAGGAGTCTCACATTAAGATGTGCGTGAGAAAACTGGATGTTCCCTACCGGATTGATATGCATTTGAAGAAGAATAAGGCCAAAGGGATCGCTATTAACGGAATTCCCATCCGAAGAGCCAGCGAGCTGTTTGGGATCGTCAATGTGGTATTTTTTTCTCCTGAAGATCTGAATATCATAAAAAACGGCCCTGATCAGAGACGGCGTTTTATGGATTTAGAGTTATGTCAACTTAATAAAATGTATGTCCATGCCCTTGTCCAGTATAACCGGGTGCTGCTCCAGAGAAATAAGCTTTTAAAAGAACTGAATTTTCATCCGGAATACCAGGAAACTCTGGATGTGTGGGACATGCAGCTGATCCAGTACGGGAAAGAACTGATCCAGTACAGGGAAGAATTTGTGGGGAAACTAAACGACATGGTGCAAAAGACCCACAGCCAGATCTCAGGAGGCAGGGAGAATCTTGTCCTGTCCTATGAGCCAAATGTAACCATAGAACGGTTTGAGGAAAAGCTGTGTTTCTGCAGAGAGACGGATGTGAAGATGCGGACCACCACTACAGGTCCCCACAGAGATGATATCAGTTTCCTGGTAGACAACATTGACATCCGCAGATTCGGTTCCCAGGGACAGCAGCGGACGGCCGCCCTGTCTTTGAAGCTTTCGGAGATTGAGCTGGTGAAGGAGCTGGTGCGGGACTATCCCGTGCTGCTTTTAGACGACGTGCTGTCGGAGCTGGACGGCGGGCGGCAGGAACAGCTGTTAGCCGGCATAAAAAAGATCCAGACCATGATCACCTGCACAGGAGTGGAAGACTTTGTAAACCATCGGTTTCCCATAGACAGGATTTATAAAGTGGTCCGGGGGACGGTGGCAGCGGAAAACTAAATTCCGGAAGATTTAAGGAAATGACCATGCCAAATGCGTTTTATTAAAATTTGGCAGATTAGGAGAATATAGATATGGGAATGATTGGATGTTACATCCGCATGGATGACGAAAACGTAAAAGAGCTCCAAAACGGAGCCCAACTGGATATTTCCGGCAGTGATGACAATACATTGGACATCGATAAATCATGGCATGCCATCCACTTCGTCCTGTCAGGCGAAGTATGGGAGATCGATGAGGACAATCTTTTAAGCCAGGTTGTCCTTGGCGGCAGTCCTGTCAACGACGATGACATGGGATACGGCCCGGCCAGACTCCTTGAAAAAGATCTGGTAAAGAAACTGGCAGACACCTTGATGTCCTGGGACGAAAAGGCATTTCGGCATAAATTTTCCATGGCAGACATGGTTGAAAATCATGTGTATCCCGTAAGGGATGATGAGAATGAAGAGCAGTTTTTTCAGTATGTGTGGTCCAATTTCCAAGAGGTGAAAACATTTTTCCGTCAGGCCGCTGACCACGGACAGAATATCATCAGCTTTATCTATTAAAAGGAGGTACGTAAGTGGGTACAGAGTACGGAGCAGAACAGATCCAAATCTTAGAAGGACTGGAAGCAGTAAGGAAACGGCCTGGAATGTATATAGGCAGCACTTCTGCCAGAGGACTTCACCATCTTGTATATGAAATCGTGGACAATTCCGTGGACGAGGCGTTGGCCGGATTCTGCACAGACATCGATGTGCAGATCAACGAGGACAATTCCATCACAGTCATTGACAACGGCCGCGGGATCCCTGTGGACATACAGAAAAAAGCAGGACTCCCCGCCGTGGAGGTAGTATTTACCGTACTCCACGCCGGCGGCAAATTCGGAGGCGGGGGATATAAGGTATCCGGCGGCCTTCACGGCGTAGGCGCCTCTGTGGTAAACGCCCTGTCGGAATGGCTGGAGGTCAATATCTACAAAGACGGACAGATATACCATCAGCGATACGAGAGAGGGAAAGTGGCAGGCCCCCTGGCTGTCGTCGGTTCCTGCAGCCCGGCCAGGCATGGCACGGAAGTGCGTTTTCTTCCGGACAAAGAGATTTTCGAGGAGACCGTCTACGACTATGACACCCTGCGGATACGTCTCCAGGAGACCGCTTTTTTGACAAAAGCCTTAAGGATAACCCTGCGGGACGACAGGGAAGAAAAGAAAGAAAAAGTCTTCCACTACGAAGGCGGCATCAAAGAATTTGTCACCTACTTAAACAAAGGAAAAGCTCCCCTGTACGATCAGGTCATCTACTGCGAGGGCACCCGGGATAAAGTGTATGTGGAAGTATCCATGCAGCACAACGATTCCTACACCGAAAATATCTATACCTTTGTCAACAACATCAACACCCCGGAAGGCGGCACCCATCTGACCGGATTCAAAAACGCCCTGACAAAGACCTTCAACGACTATGCCAGGAAAAATAAACTGTTAAAAGACAGCGAGCCGTCCTTAAGCGGCGAGGATATCAGAGAGGGGCTTACCTCCATTATCAGCGTCAAGATCGAGGAGCCGCAGTTCGAGGGACAGACCAAGCAGAAACTGGGCAACAGCGAGGCCAGACTGGCAGTAGACTCCATTGTCAGCGAACAGCTGACTTACTTTTTAGAGCAAAATCCGGCGGTAGCCAAAGCCATGTGCGAAAAATCCATTTTAGCTCAGAGAGCCAGGGCAGCCGCCAGGAAAGCCAGGGATCTGACCAGAAGAAAGACAGCCCTTGAAGGCATGGCCCTTCCAGGAAAGCTGGCCGACTGTTCCAACAAAGACCCGGAAAAATGCGAGATCTACATCGTAGAGGGCGACTCCGCCGGAGGCTCCGCCAAAACCGCCCGCTCCAGGGACACCCAGGCCATCCTTCCCCTCAGAGGAAAGATCCTCAACGTGGAAAAGGCAAGGCTTGACAAGATTTACGGCAACGCGGAGATAAAAGCCATGATAACCGCATTCGGTACCGGCATTCACGACGACTTTGACATCTCCAAACTGCGGTACAACAAGATCATCATCATGACCGATGCCGACGTGGACGGAGCCCACATCAGCACCCTGCTTCTGACATTTTTGTACCGGTTTATGCCGGAGCTTATCCGTCAGGGCCATGTGTATTTGGCGCAGCCGCCTCTGTACAAAATAGAAAAAAACAAAAAAGTATGGTACGCCTACAGCGACCCGGAATTAAACTCCATCTTAAAAGAGATCGGACGAGACAACAACAATAAGATTCAGAGATACAAAGGACTGGGAGAGATGGACGCGGAGCAGCTGTGGGAGACCACCATGGATCCGGAGCGGCGCATCCTCCTTCGGGTCAATATGGATGACGACGTAGCTTCCGAGCTGGACCTTACCTTTACCACCCTTATGGGCGACCAAGTAGAGCCCAGGCGTGAATTTATCGAAGCCAACGCCAAGCGCGTCCAGAATCTGGATATTTAAGACGGGAGGAAACTATGGAACCAAATGTATTTGACAAAATTCATGACATAGACTTAAAAAAGACCATGGAGGAGTCCTACATTGACTACGCCATGAGCGTAATCGCCTCCCGTGCCCTGCCGGATGTAAGAGACGGTTTAAAGCCGGTACAGAGAAGAGTTCTCTACTCCATGGTGGAGCTGAACAACGGCCCGGACAAGCCCCACAGAAAATGCGCCCGTATTGTCGGCGATACCATGGGTAAATACCACCCCCACGGCGACAGCTCCATCTACGGAGCCCTAGTAAACATGGCCCAGGAGTGGTCCACCCGCTATCCCCTTGTGGACGGCCACGGCAATTTCGGTTCCGTGGACGGCGACGGCGCCGCAGCCATGCGGTACACCGAAGCCAGGCTCAGCAAGATCTCCATGGAGCTGTTATCCGACATCGGAAAAGACACCGTGGACTTTGTGCCAAACTTTGACGAGACGGAAAAAGAGCCTACGGTTCTTCCGTCCCGGTACCCCAATCTTCTGGTAAACGGCACCTCCGGCATCGCCGTAGGCATGGCCACCAACATCCCGCCCCACAACCTGCGGGAGATCATTGCCGCCGTGGTGAAGATCATCGACAATCAGGTAAACGAGGAGAGGGAGACCTCCATTGAGGAGATCATGGAGATCATCAAAGGCCCCGATTTCCCCACAGGAGCCACCATCCTTGGAAAGCGGGGGATCGAGGAAGCCTACCGCACCGGAAGAGGAAAGATACGGGTTCGCGCCGTGTCCGACATCGAGACCATGCCCAACGGCAAAAGCCGGATCGTGGTTACGGAGATCCCCTTCCTGGTCAATAAAGCCCGCCTGATCGAAAAGATCGCGGAGCTGGTAAAAGATAAAAAGGTGGACGGCATCACCGATCTGCGGGATGAGTCCGACCGGGAGGGCATGCGCATCGTCATGGAGATCCGCCGTGACGCCAATGCCAATATCATCCTGAATCAGCTGTACAAACACACCCAGATGCAGGACACCTTCGGCGTGATCATGCTGTCCCTGGTGAAGAATCAGCCGAAAGTCCTTAACCTGCTCCAGATGCTTGGCTACTATCTGGAACACCAGAAAGAGGTAGTCACCAGAAGGACCAAATACGACTTAAACAAGGCCGAAGAGCGCGCTCACATCTTGGAGGGCCTGCTTATAGCCCTTGACAATATCGACGAAGTTATCCGCATCATCCGCGGTTCCCAGAATGTCCAGACTGCCAAGCAGCAGTTGATGGAGCGGTTCGGCCTAAGCGACGCCCAGTCCCAGGCCATTGTGGACATGCGGCTTCGGGCTCTCACAGGTCTGGAGAGAAACAGGCTGGAGGCGGAATACAAGGAGCTGCAGGCAAAGATTGAGGAGTTAAAATCCATCTTGGCAGACGAGAAAAAACTGTTAGGCGTTATAAGGGAGGAGATCCAGATCATCTCCGACAAATACGGGGACGACCGAAAGACCTCCATCGGATTTGACGAGTTTGACATGTCCATGGAAGATTTGATCCCCAACGACGACACCGTAGTAGCCATGACCCGCTTAGGCTACATCAAACGGATGTCCCCGGACAATTTCAAGAGCCAGAACCGGGGCGGCAAAGGCATCAAGGGAATGCAGACCATAGACGAAGATTACATTGAAGACCTGATCATGACAAAGAACCACAACAATATCATGTTCTTTACCAACACAGGCCGGGTCTACAGGCTGAAAGCCTACGCCATTCCGGAGGCAGGGCGGACTGCCAGAGGCACAGCCATTGTAAATCTTCTCCAGATGATGCCCGGAGAAAAGATTACCTCCATTGTGTCCATGAAAGAATTTAACGACGACCACTTCCTCTTCATGGCCACCAAGTACGGCATGGCCAAGAAGACCCCCATGGGCGAATACTCCAATGTCCGGAAAAACGGCCTCCAGGCCATCGTGCTCAAGGAAGGCGACGAGCTTATAGAGGTAAAAGCCACGGACAACACCAGGGATATCCTTATGGTGACCAAAAAAGGCCAGTGCATCCGCTTCCACGAATCCGACGTAAGAATCACGGGCCGCGTGTCCATGGGAGTCATCGGTATGAAACTGGATGAGGACGACGAGGTCATCGGCATGCAGATGGATTCCCAGGGCGAGACCCTTTTAGTGGTATCTGCCAACGGCATCGGCAAGCGGACGGATATCAGCGAGTTCCCGGTTCAGAAGCGAAGCGGAAAAGGGATTCGCTGCTATAAGATCGTGGAGAAGACCGGGGATTTGGTAGGCGCCAAACTGGTTCAGGAGGATCACGACATCATGATGATCACCAATGAGGGGATCATCATCCGGATAAGCGTGAAAGATATCTCCGTCCTTGGCCGCAATACATCCGGAGTAAAGCTGATGAATATTGACACAGATTCCAACACGTATATCGCAAGCATCGCCAAAGTCAGAGACGACGGCAATAAGGACGGCGATGAGACGGAAGAAGGGGAAGCAGAGGCTTTGGAAGAAGAAAATGGTGAGAACAACGGCAGTGAAGCATAAAGAAACTGCCAGGTGATAAACGAAAAGACAGCAGCCGGTTGAAAAGGCCGGCTGCCGTCTTTTACTCCAAATTTAACTTCCGGGAAAGGATATAATTGGTGATCAAGAAACACACCACTGTGCTGAGTATGGAAAACATGGTCGCGTAAATCATATATCCGGTGTAAAAAAACTGTGAGGAGTTAAAATAAATATTTCCGGTTCCCGAAACTACCAGGACCACCGTGCTTAAAATCTGGGTAAATACATGAACCCCGATATACGTTAAGATAGCCCCCAGAACCCGATGATTTTTCCAAAGCTGCCCCACTGCGATACAGGCAAAAAACAGGAGCGGCTCGTTAAACAGATTAATAAACGCATTAAGCCCGGTATAAAACGTATAATTTTTAAACATTAAATCCATAGAATCCAGAAAATTCTCCAAAATATACATAACAGGGATCTGTCTTAAATGGCCTGTAAACAAAAGCAGCACAGACAATCCAACAATCAGATTCATTACAATATGCCAAAAAGCCGAAATTAAAGTCTTTGACCATATAAGACTGCTGGTCTTCACCGGAAGGGTGTGGGTCAGGTACCCGTGGTCGCTGACCATGGTTTTATAAAAATCATAGATCACAAACACAGAGGTCATCAGATAACAGGCCACCAGATAGATAATAAAAAGCCCCATATAAAGGAACGTAAAAATCGTAATCCCGTTAAAAAACCCGCTGTTATCCGCAAACTGTTCCTGAGACAGAACAATCTCAAACAAAATCTTTCCAAGCACCGAAGCCACCCCGTAGCCGCACAGAAGAGGAATAAACAGGCGGTAGGTGGATTTAAGATCCTTCTTTAACAATTTCCCTAACATTGAAACACCTCCCTGAACAATTCATCAACAGATTTTCCATACTGTTCCCGGATGCCGTCAACAGAAGACTGCAGCGTAACAACCCCGTTTTTCAAGAAAATAATCTGATCCAGAACCTGTTCCACATCGGAAATCAGATGGGTGGAGATCAGGATCGAGCCGTTTTCATTATAATTGGTCAAAATAGTCTGCAAAATATAATCCCTTGCCGCCGGATCCACTCCGCCGATCGGTTCATCCAGCAGATAAAGGTCCGCGTTTCTGCTCATGACCAGGATCAGCTGCACCTTCTCCCTGGTTCCCTTAGAAAGGGTCTTAAACTTCTGTCCGGGATTGATGTTCAGCCGTTTTAACATCTCATACGCCTTGTTACGGTCAAAATTATCATAAAAATCATGAAACAGGTCAATCATCTGAGAAACTTTCATCCATTCGCTGAGATAATTCTTATCCGGCAGATAAGAGAT
Organism: Clostridiaceae bacterium; assembly: GCA_910575585.1. Taxonomy (GTDB): domain Bacteria; phylum Bacillota; class Clostridia; order Lachnospirales; family Lachnospiraceae; genus UBA3402. The sequence goes on along the minus strand of CAJTGF010000063.1, from coordinate 7,580 downwards.
CCTTGCCTTGGATTCAGGCCCCACAGGCCCGCCGCAGACAGATAAAACACCTGAAGACGGAACCAAAAGCCCGCAGGCCAGCTTAATAAGCGTCGTCTTGCCGCTTCCGTTAGGCCCCAGCAGCCCGATAATATGTCCCGGCTCAATGGTCAGCGACACATCACTTAAGGCGTACATGGAACCAAACTGCTTCGTTACATGGGAATACTCCAAAATGGTACTCATACTCCACCTCCTGATTTTTCTATTTTCAGTGCGGATTTGGGACACGCCTTTGCACATTGTCCGCATCTCATACATTTGCCATGGTCAATTACCAATGTTTTCTCTTTCCTGTTAACGGAAATAGAACCTGTACCGCATATCTTCGCACATTTTCCGCAAAATACACATACGTCAGATGTGTGGGTTACGATGCCCTTTTTTTCTACTATATTGCGTACAAATCTGCTGTTAAGTATTTTTTCCTTCATTCAAATAGTAACCCTTTCCGATAAAGTTTGCATTCAATGTTAATCATGGGAGATAATCTTGTGGATAAGATCAATAATCTCATCCGCTCCATACCCCAGCTGTTCCATCTCATGAAAAAACGTAAGGATCTTCTCCTGTCCGATGGACTCCTTCATCTTCTTGACCAACTCCTCATCCTCCGTTACAAATCTTCCCGAAGTTCTCTGGCTGTAGATCAGCCCGCTTCGCTCCAGCTCTGCCAGCGCCCTCTGCATGGTATTGGGATTCACAGACGATTCCGCTGCCAAATCCCGCACAGAGGGAAGCTTGCTTCCTGCCGGATACCGGCCCGATATGATCAGAATTCGGATCTGTTCCAACAGCTGTGTGTAAATGGGCCTTCCACTGTCAAACTGCCACGCCATAAAAGACCTCCTTTATATTATTGTATTAATTACTTAATACAAGTATACAATCAAAACCAGAAAATGTCAATAGAAACAGACAACAAATTTTTACTTGATTTCAACTTTTAAATCACGTATGATAACATACAGAAAGTTCTGTGAAAAACATGACAGGAGGGTACAGGTTTGAGAACCATAACCACACAGGAGATCACAAAGGCCATCAAGGAAATGTGTATAGAAGCCAACCATACATTGTCCCCGGATATGAAAGCCGTATTCCAGGCAGCATCCCAAAAAGAAGAATCCCCCCTTGGAAAAAAGATTTTAGACCAGCTGGAGGAGAATCTCATCATAGCCGGCCAGGATATGATACCCATTTGCCAGGACACGGGAATGGCTGTGGTATTTATACAGCTGGGGCAGGAAGTCCATATACAGGGCGGTTCCCTGACAGACGCGGTAAACCAGGGCGTAAGAGAGGGATACGCCGAAGGATATCTGCGCAAATCCGTTGTGTCCGACCCCATTGAGCGCGTCAACACAAAAGACAACACTCCGGCAGTCATCCATTATGAGGTGATCGAAGGAGAAGCGCTCCACATTACCGTAGCTCCCAAAGGGTTTGGAAGCGAAAATATGAGCCGTGTTTTCATGCTGAAGCCGGCAGACGGGATCGAAGGAGTAAAAGAATCTATCCTGACCGCGGTAAAAGATGCCGGCCCCAATGCCTGTCCGCCTATGGTAGTGGGCGTAGGAATCGGAGGTACCTTCGAAAAATGCGCGCTCATGGCCAAACACGCCCTCACCAGGAATTTAGAAGAGCCGTCCCCTGTTCCTTATGTAAGACAGCTGGAAGAGGAAATGCTGGAGAAAATCAACGGCCTGGGGATCGGTCCCGGGGGGCTGGGCGGAACGGTAACAGCACTGGCCGTAAACATTGAGACGTATCCAACTCATATCGCAGGACTGCCGGTGGCTGTAAACATTTGCTGTCATGTAAATCGCCACGTAAACCGCATGCTTTAAAGGAGGAACCTTATGGAACAGCATATTCAGGCGCCGGTGACAAGAGAGAAAATCGAAAACTTAAAAGCCGGAGATTACATATATCTGTCCGGAACTATTTACACGGCAAGAGACGCTGCCCACAAAAGGATGCAGGAAACCCTTGACCAGGGAAAAGAACTTCCGTTTTCCGTCAAAGGGAATGTTATCTACTATATGGGACCGTCCCCGGCAAGGCAAGGACGCCCCATCGGGTCAGCAGGTCCCACCACCGCCAGCCGCATGGACCGGTACACGCCCACGCTTCTTGACATGGGCCTTGGAGCCATGATCGGAAAAGGAAAGAGGAGTCAGGAGGTCATTGACGCCATTATCCGCAATAAAGCCGTTTACTTTGCAGCCATAGGAGGCGCGGGAGCCATTTTATCCAAATGTATCTTATCCAGTGAAGTGATCGCCTATGAAGATTTGGGGACAGAAGCCATCCGGCGGCTGGAAGTAAAAAATCTTCCCGTAGTAGTAGTAATTGATTCTCAGGGGAATAATCTATACGAGACAGCAATATTAGAATTTTGTACTGGGGGGAACAAATGAAAAGAATCCTTTTAATGGTTATAACCAATATCATCCATGTACCATGGTGGTTTTATAAGATTGACAAAATGGGAAAAAATCCGGATCAGTACAGCGAAGAAGAGCGCTATTATTATCTGCGAAAGCGGCTTAGGCGGATCAACCGCAGAGGCAGGGTGAAAGTTGTGGCTGTTGGGGTGGATAATCTTCCAAAGACCAATGGGTTTATTTTATTTCCCAACCATCAGGGCCTTTTTGATATGCTGGCTCTCATAGAAAGCTGTCCAAGGCCCCTTGGGGTGGTCATCAAAAAAGAAGCAACCGAGTGGATCCTGGTAAAACAGGTAGTGCGCCTTCTGGGAGGGATCCCCATGGACCGGACAGATATCCGTTCCTCTATGGAGATCATAAAGGAGATGGCTTCCCAAGTAAAACAGGGGAGAAATTTTGTGATCTTTCCGGAGGGAACAAGGAGCCGCAAGGGCAATGAAATTTTGGATTTTAAGGCAGGCACATTTAAAAGCGCCGTAAAGGCAGGATGTCCTATTATCCCCGTAGCTTTGATCAACAGTTTTCGTCCCTTCGATATTTCTTCCATAAAGAAAGAGCGAGTTCAGGTACATTTCCTGAAAGCTATCTACCCGGAACAATATATGGGGTTAAAGACGGTTGAGATCGCGGATCTTGTGCATCGAAAGATCCAGGAAGAGATAAATAAATATATCTGAAAAATTCTGTAAAAAACAGCTTGACAAGATTTATAAGTTCTTGTATAATTGCAAATGCGTCTGACAGGAAAGCTTCTTTGGAAGATGCGGATCAGATGGAAAAGTTACAAGATAACACGGAGAAATACTCAAGTGGCCGAAGAGGCGCCCCTGCTAAGGGTGTAGGTCGGGCAACCGGCGCGAGGGTTCAAATCCCTCTTTCTCCGCTCTTTTCCAACCGATTGAGAGACTTGAAAAAAGTCGAAAAAAATAAAAAAAGTTGTTGACAAAGCAGAAACGATATGATATAGTAAATGAGTTGCTGCTGAACACCAGACAACAACACGGACCTTGAAAATCAAAGATTGAACAGTATGTAAGACCCTGAAAATTCCAAATAAAAAGGCTCGGTTTGGAGCCTTGGATTTGAGAAAATTCAGAACGAATGCGAAAGCAGACGAACCAAACAACAGTAGAACGGTAAAAGGATTAGCCAAGAGTTGATCTTGATACCGGATCGAACAACCATTGATAGGTTCCGGTCAGAGATGNCCGGCAGCAGATCTTAACATGAGAGTTTGATCCTGGCTCAGGATGAACGCTGGCGGCGTGCTTAACACATGCAAGTCGAGCGAAGCGTATTTGCGGAAGTTTTCGGATGGAAGCGGATGCGACTTAGCGGCGGACGGGTGAGTAACGCGTGGGTAACCTGCCTCATACAGGGGGATAACAGTTAGAAATGACTGCTAATACCGCATAAGCGCACAGGACCGCATGGTCCGGTGTGAAAAACTCCGGTGGTATGAGATGGACCCGCGTCTGATTAGCTGGTTGGCGGGGTAACGGCCCACCAAGGCGACGATCAGTAGCCGACCTGAGAGGGTGGCCGGCCACATTGGGACTGAGACACGGCCCAAACTCCTACGGGAGGCAGCAGTGGGGAATATTGCACAATGGGGGAAACCCTGATGCAGCAACGCCGCGTGAGTGAAGAAGTATTTCGGTATGTAAAGCTCTATCAGCAGGGAAGAAAAAAGACGGTACCTGACTAAGAAGCCCCGGCTAACTACGTGCCAGCAGCCGCGGTAATACGTAGGGGGCAAGCGTTATCCGGATTTACTGGGTGTAAAGGGAGCGTAGACGGCATAGCAAGTCTGAAGTGAAAGCCCGTGGCTCAACCGCGGAACTGCTTTGGAAACTGTTAAGCTGGAGTACTGGAGAGGCAAGCGGAATTCCTAGTGTAGCGGTGAAATGCGTAGATATTAGGAGGAACACCAGTGGCGAAGGCGGCTTGCTGGACAGAGACTGACGTTGAGGCTCGAAAGCGTGGGGAGCAAACAGGATTAGATACCCTGGTAGTCCACGCGGTAAACGATGAATGCTAGGTGTTGGCGGGCAAAGCCCGTCGGTGCCGCCGCAAACGCATTAAGCATTCCACCTGGGGAGTACGTTCGCAAGAATGAAACTCAAAGGAATTGACGGGGACCCGCACAAGCGGTGGAGCATGTGGTTTAATTCGAAGCAACGCGAAGAACCTTACCAAGTCTTGACATCCCAATGAATGTCTGGTAAAGCAGGCAGACCTTCGGGACATTGGAGACAGGTGGTGCATGGTTGTCGTCAGCTCGTGTCGTGAGATGTTGGGTTAAGTCCCGCAACGAGCGCAACCCTTATCCTTAGTAGCCAGCGAGCAGAGTCGGGCACTCTGGGGAGACTGCCAGGGAGAACCTGGAGGAAGGTGGGGATGACGTCAAATCATCATGCCCCTTATGATTTGGGCTACACACGTGCTACAATGGCGTAAACAAAGGGAAGCGAAGTGGTGACATGGAGCGAACCCCAAAAATAACGTCTCAGTTCGGATTGTAGTCTGCAACTCGACTACATGAAGCTGGAATCGCTAGTAATCGCGGATCAGAATGCCGCGGTGAATACGTTCCCGGGTCTTGTACACACCGCCCGTCACACCATGGGAGTCAGTAACGCCCGAAGTCAGTGACCCAACCTTAGGGAGGGAGCTGCCGAAGGCGGGACGGATAACTGGGGTGAAGTCGTAACAAGGTAGCCGTATCGGAAGGTGCGGCTGGATCACCTCCTTTCTAAGGAAGAGAAGAAGTAAGGGTCTTAGATACTGTTGGGTCTTTGAAGCGTGTTGGAGGAAGCAGGAAAGGGAAGAAGACACGTGAGGGAAAGGTCAGAGAGAGATTCCGGTGCTGATGCGCTTATGGGAAACACCCGTACCCATGCCGAACACGACGGTTAAGACGTAAGCGGCCGATGGTACTATATTGGAGACGATATGGGAGAGCAGGCGGGCGCCGGATTCATTAAAAAAATCACTCGAAAGAGTGTTTTATATAGAACGGACATGTCTTAATGGGCGGAGATAAAGGCGAAACCTGTGATGCCGTAAAGGTGAAAAAGATATGTTAACCTACTTCAGCAGGGTAGTGCTGTTCCATATAACTGGTTTTTACCAGTGATTAGTGGATTTGAATTAATCAAATTTACTAATGACTGATAAAAGTTCAGTCGCTATGTACCTTGAAAACCACATATTGAAAACTATATCAAGAATAGAGATATTCAAGACATCCGAGGCGTTACGGCGAAAGCCGTGACGAACCAAAAAACTTTTAGAAACACAGACGCTGTGAAGAGACAGACAGGACTATCCTGTGAGTCAAAGACAGCAGCCTGAAACGTGACCGGAAGGTGTAACGCTATACACCGGCGAGTATCCGAAAGGAGAAAGCGGACGGTCAAGCTAATAAGGGCGCAGGGTGGATGCCTTGGCACTAAGAGCCGATGAAAGACGTGATAAGCTGCGATAAGCTTCGGGGAGGAGCAAATATCCGATGATCCGGAGATCTCTGAATGGGGAAACCCGCTTAAGGAAACCTTAAGCGCTGGCGCGTGAATCCATAGCGCGTCAGAGGGAACCCGCTGAACTGAAACATCTAAGTAGGCGGAGGAAAAGAAAGAAAACTCGATTTCCAAAGTAGCGGCGAGCGAAATGGAAGGAGCCTAAACCGGGATGCGTGCATCCCGGGGTTATGGACCGCATAACGTGAGGCGATTCGTTACCGGAACGGACTGGAACGTCCGGCCAGAGAGGGTGAAAGCCCCGTAGGGGAAAACGACAGCCAGCGGGCGGGATCCAAAGTACCACGAGACACGTGGAACCTTGTGGGAAGTCGGGGGGACCACCCCCCAAGGCTAAATACTCCTTAGTGACCGATAGCGCATAGTACTGTGAAGGAAAGGTGAAAAGAACCCCGGGAGGGGAGTGAAAAAGAACCTGAAACCCTGTGTCTACAAGCTGTGGAACCGCGTCAAAGCGGAACCGCGTACTTTTTGTAGAACGGTCCGGCGAGCTGCGGATGCTGGCAAGGTTAAGCATTGAGAAGATGCGGAGCCGAAGGGAAACCAAGTCTTAAGAGGGCGCGAAGTCAGCATGCGCAGACCCGAAACCGGGTGATCTATCCATGTCCAGGTTGAAGCTGCCGTAAAAGGCGGTGGAGGACCGAACGCACATCCGTTGAAAAGGGTGGCGATGAGGTGTGGATAGGGGAGAAATTCCAATCGAACCCGGAGATAGCTGGTTCTCCTCGAAATAGCTTTAGGGCTAGCCCTGATGCAGTCTGGTGGAGGTAGAGCACTGAATTCCCTAGGGGGCGTCAAAGCTTACCAAAGGATATCAAACTCCGAATGCCATACAGATGATCGTCAGGAGTCAGACCGCACGAGATAAGTTGGGCGGTCAAAAGGGAAAGAGCCCAGACCTGCAGCTAAGGTCCCAAAGTNAGAAGCAGCCACACATTCAAAGAGTGCGTAATAGCTCACTAGTCGAGAGGTCCTGCGCCGAAAATGTCCGGGGCTGAAACACGACACCGAAGCTTAGGATTTGCGCGGACGCGCAAGTGGTAGAGGAGCATTCTTAGTGCGTTGAAGCAGTACCGGAAGGGGCTGTGGAGCGTTAAGAAGAGAGAATGCCGGAATGAGTAGCGAGATGGAGGTGGGAATCCTCCAGGCCGAATATCCAAGGATTCCAGGGTAAAGCTGATCTGCCCTGGGGAAGTCGGGGCCTAAGGCGAGGCGGAAACGCGTAGCCGATGGACAACAGGTGGAGATTCCTGTACTGCATGCAGTCAGAACTGTGGGGACGCGGAAGGATAGTGTGTCCCGGGAATGAGAAGACCGGGGCAAGCGCAGGAGACGATGGGCCGGCAAAACCGCCCATCAAGTCAAAGGCGTGATGCGCAGCGAAGAAAAGTAGCGAAGCACACGATTCCAGCCGCCGAGAAAAGCCGCTATTGTACTGCATGTACCCGTACCGTAAACCGACACAGGTGGATGAGGAGAGAATCCTAAGGCCGGCGGGAGAAGCATTGTTAAGGAACTCGGCAAAATGACCCCGTAACTTCGGGAG
>CAJTGF010000062.1 GCA_910575585.1 Clostridiaceae bacterium | reverse complement strand
ATCGAACTTATGTTTCGCATCAAGCATAGGTCTATTAAAGTTACCCTTTTTTCTGAAAAACATATCAAAATCTTTTCAAAAATCATCTTGACATATTACCAGATTGCTCCTACAGTTCTGCAAGTACCTTTAAAAATTCTGGCTCATCGCTACTCAGTACAAAACTTCCGTCAACATATTCCCCGTCATCGGGGAGCAGGATATCATCTGAATTTTCATTGAAATATGCCATTGCTTCCTCCATAGTAGGAGCATCGATCTCAACAAACCCGCACATTTCCCATGTAACTGCTACTTTCATATCTTTCCTCCTCATGCGTTCTGTTTTTTGTGGTTAGTTCTTGATATCCCGGAACAGTTCCCAGTTGAACCAAGGCACTGCCTGTGCCAGCTGGAGGGTGATCGCTTCGGCGCACTCCTTTACTTCAGGATTTGCCCTGCCAGGTTTTTATCCCTAACAGTCCCAGGTGGACACTTACCGGTATAGCGAACCTATCTTTTTTCTCCGGGTGGGAACGAAGTTCCTCCACTACCTTCATGTTCGCCTTATACCAGTCGGTCTCCATGATCTTTGATCGGTCATGTACCAGGATGACCACCTCTGATTTTGGGTCATGTTTTTCCATGGACTCCAGGAATGCCACTGCCTCATCATACCGGCTAAACGGTTCATGGTAGAACCGTTCAATGAGCGGTATCCCTTTGAACATGGCATAAAACTGCTCTCTTGGGATATAACATACGTTTTCTTCGGTAATATCTTCAACGTCGTATGCCGTTTCGTAAAAGACCTGTCCAAATAAGTACTGTTCCGAAACCTGATAGCCGGATATCTCCACCCAGTTAGGCCACCGCTCCTCCGGCTCGTCTGGGGATGCTACAATCCCATCGTTCGTAGAAGGAATGTGGAACTTATACTTCCTATTCCCTTCCAATGCGTCTCTGATCTTTTCCTTGTCTGCCTGCGGGAAGCGCACCATAATGTCAGAGAGGATGCAGGCTTCCACCGCATCCGCCGGGACGTCAAATCTGCCGTCCCATTCCAGCTGGCTGATCACTTCTTTTGCATCTTTGTAGTTCAATCCTCCATACAGAGACTTTTTGATATACATAGTCAGCAGCCTCCCTCTTTCTGGTTACAGATCTTGAACAATTCCAGGATCATTTCCTTGATAGCCTCATCATCTGCAACCAACTCTCTGATGCTGCTTGGACAGCCACCCTTTCCTCTTTCTGGTATCCATCCCTCGACATATTCGTCAATGCCGAAATCTTCTGCATACGCTTTTAAATCTTCTAGAAAAGACTCAATGGGGTTATCAGCATCAAAATCAATGATCATGTTGAAATCTCTGTCTGCTGGTGAATACTTTCCCAGTTCAACATAATTACTTTTACTGTAATGCCATCCGTTATAGCTCCCTTCTGGCTCACGGTATATGGTATAGCTCCAATGCTGGTTCTCCGCCTGTTGCAGTACCTGCTCTAATGCTTTATTTCTGATCTCTTCCATCGTTTGCACCTCCTGCTACCTTCTACTCCCACTCATACACGGGCAGGCCCGCCATCGTTTCTGTTGCAGAACCTGGAAACCCCGTAGCTCAAGAAATACTGGTTATGGCCGTCAATGCCCTGCCCGTATGATGGGACAGAGTGTTGTTTCTGCGGCATTTCATACCATTTTCTGTTCGCCCCAATGGATGCAGAGTTTCCCGTTCTCATCCCGTTCCTGGCGCATCAGAAGGGAGAGCAGGTCGTAATCCACATCAAACCTGTCATAGATCTCATCCAGGTCCACATCCTGCCCTTTCATAAACAGGTTCAGCTTCTCCTTTGCCAGCACCATCTGCAGTAGATTGGACTCAATGCTTCCGGCGTAGGTAAGGAAATAGATGTCTTTGTGTTCCGTTGAGGTATACCGGATGAACCGGAAATAGAACTGGCTCATGCCAGAGTTGTTGTAATGCAGTTCCGGTATGATGACTTTATTGACATAATCAAAATTGACGCTGGAGGGGAGGCTCTGCTGGGTGCAGAGAAGTATCCCGTTCCCGCTGTCCTGCAGTGTCTGGCGGAGTTCCCGTCTTTTGGCAAAGCTGGTGTTGGCACCAGTCACCACAAATAAGGGACGGTCCGGCAGGTATTCCTGTATTGCCTTTTCATAAGATTTCAACACGGTAACGTGCCGCACCCCGATGGCGATGATCTCATTCTCCCATTCAGCTGCCATCTCAACAGCTGCCATAATCTTCGCCGGGGTATCCCCTGTATATTCTTGTACCGTATCCGGGGCGGCGCTGATGCGCAAGAGCAATACGATCTGCTGGACTAGGCGCATCATAGAATCCTTCCTGGAATTGCCGGTAGAAGAAAAATAGTTATCCCGCATGGCGTGAAATTCGTTTATCGCTTTCTGGTAGACTTCCTTTTCTTTCGGCGGAAAATGAAGCAGTACCTGGTGGATCTGCTTGATATCCTTGCCGGAAACCTCTTCAAAGGTCCTTGTAATGACGGTCTTCCCTAAAATATCGCTGAGGATATCCGCGTTGTAGATATCCTGGGTGCGCTTCTCCATGCCGAATACGGTTACCTTTTCCGGCAGGTGGGAGGCAGCAAACAGGGAATACCCTTTCTTATAGGCAGGGATGGGCTGGCCGAAATAAGGATTGCTGTCGCAGTCCGGTTCTTCGTCTGCCTCCGCTTCCTTGTCATTGTGATAGATATACGGGTTCCAGGAGATCATGTTGACGGAATTGTTGTAGAGCAGCTCCAGCTGTGGTGCAAATTCCGAAATGTTGTTCCTGGTGCTGGTGCCCGTGGTGAGCAGCTTCATCCGGCAGCGGCGGAAACAGGAGAGCACCGCCTGACTTCTGGCGCTGCCAGGGTTGGAGATTTCATCGCTCTCATCCAGTATGAGCTGGATGTTCTGGTGCAGAAGCTTCATATGCTTGCGCAAATGTTTTTTATAAATGCTTACTTTGTTCAGTGTCAGCAGCACAAAATCTCCGGGCCGGACACGCTTCAGGTCCGCCAGGCGTTTGATGAACACACAGGGCAGGCCATAGTTTGCCAATACCACATTCCAGTTGTTACGAATGGAGATGGCAGAGGAAACCACCCAGGTACTGTGTACATTCTGGTTCTGCATCCGGTAAAGCCCTGTTGCAATGCCGGCCAGTGTCTTTCCGCTTCCCTGTTCCCACTGCAGCAGCGCATAGCGTTTCTGTAGGGTAAGGTTGATGTCGTGCCGCTGGATCTCATTCAGGCGGATTTCTTCCATACGGGAGGAATCCCACAGTGAAAAATCTGCCAGCCATTTGGCGATAGCCGAATCTTCATCCATTTCTGCATAGGGCATATTTTGTATCTCGTATTCTGCCCGTTTCCTGCAAAGTAGCCGTTCATAGCCCGGATAGGACTCCGTGGTGTTTTCAAGCACTGCCTGATAGATTGGCACAGGTAGGCGTTTGCTGTCCTTGATTTGCCGGCGTGAGGCTGCGCTGTACCCTTTATAGGCAAACTCGCCTTTCCTTTTAACCAGACGGATACAGTCTGTTTCCGTCACAGGATTCTGCTTTTTTAATGCCTGCCGGAGATAGGTAAGCACCTTGTTCTCCGTAAGCTGAACCCGGCACCATTGTTCATAACTCATATTATCCGGCTGACGCTGGGTATAAAAGCGGTGCAGGTACTCACAGCATTTGGCATAGGATGGCCGGGTAAGCGGATGTGCCTTGATATGGTATAAGAGTTTCTGCGTCCGGTATCTGAAATCACCGGATGTATGGCGTGACCTTGCCAGCTCCAGCAGGATTTTGGACTGGTTATTCTCCAGCGCTGATTTGGCAAAGGCCAGTATCTTCTGATGGGTACACTCCGCATCCTTCCGGATATCAAAGTCTTTTGGCAGGATGTAGTCGGCCTCTGTCCGGTACGGGTGGGGCTTCCATCCCTGGTCCGCTGTCTTTTTCTGCCAGAACTGCAACTTTGTGGGGAAACTGCTGACGCCCAGACTGGAAAAAGCATTGTCCGGGAACAGGACCTGCCCCAGAAAGCTGAACCGGCTCTCCATCTCCCGGATCTGCCCCTTGTCAGTAAAATCATCTGCCAGAAAAGACTGGGGTACGATCAGCGCAAGGATTCCCAAAGGCTTCAATACCTCTGCCGCTTTCAGGCAGTAGTACATCTGGGAGGGTATCTCCCTGCCGCTTTTGGTCCACCACTTTAAATGAAAGGGCGGGTTCCCCACTACATAGTCAAACCGTGTCTCCGGCTGGCAGGTGCGGATATCCCGACACTCCACCGTTGCTTCCGGATAAAGGAATTTTGCCACCTTCACGGCTTTTACATCCAGTTCGCATCCGTAGATGTTGGCCTCTGTGGGGATAAAGTTGAAAAAACTCCCCATGCCGCAGGTAAGGTCTGCCACCAGGTCATGCTCAGACAATTTCAGGCAGGCCGTAATAAATTCACACAGGCGGGGCGGCGTAAAGAACTGGCCGTTTTCAATCTCTTGCTTTGCCTCGCTGTATTTATGGTAATTCTCGTAGTCCGCCCGTTCCAGACCATGAAGGCCGCCATCGCCGGTATAAGCATTATAGATATCCTCAGGACCGATGGAGCATTCCTCACAGCGACCGCTGTCGATCAGGTACAGTACTTTTTCATTCAGTGCTTTTCGTTTATCCTGGGGGATGGATTCTCCCCGGTAAGCATATTTCATTCGTATCACCTCATTAGCATATAGTTTTCATATAGTCCTCTATAAACTGGGTGGCATAAGCTTCACTGGTAAATTTTAGATCAACCCTTCCGTTCTTGAACATCCGCAGGGACTGGATTTTTTCACAGTCCGGAAACTCATATTGGTTGTCATGGCAGTCATACCGTTTAAGGACTCTCGATAAACTGCCGGGAATCCTGTCAAGAGAATCTGTTTCAAAATGGGCGATGCCACGTAAGATATCCTTTATCCTGTCAGCCAGCGACCAGTTTCCCCTGCCGCACCAGTCCCGGAAACTGCAGGCGTAGCCCGTGAATTGTATAGTGCCTTTTTTCTGTTCAAATTGTGGTATCCCTCTGCTGATAATCCAGGATGCCCGATGGCATTTATTCTTGAGTTCATGGAGGGCTTGTTCAAAAAAGTCCCGTCCGTCTGTCTGAAGGAATATCTGTTCCAGGACATCTGCATAAGAGAGAGATAGTTCATCCAACTCCTTTGTATACTGTTTGACCAGTTCTTTATAGTTATCCACCCATCTGTCCGTTGGCTTTTGGGGAACAAGATTATCTATGATATCATTTTCATTGATGGAAAAATGGTAGGTCTTGCTGAAATAAGAAATAAGCTGGCATATGAACTGGGGATGCAGGGAATGGGTTTGCTGCCGGATGGCATTATCAGAAAGTTTCAGGCCATCATAAGTGACGAGATAAGTTTCTGGTGATGTTCCTGTCGATACTAGCAGTTCCCTCTGCTGGCTCAGTATGTCATCCCACATAAAACCCAGTTTCGATAGGGAAGTCTTGGCTCTGTCATAGGCTGCCTGGTGTGCTTCACAGAATATCCTATCTGCTTCTGAGATGCGAGTATCCGCTTTCATTTCAACCTTTTCAAATTTGGTGAGAATATCCATAAAATTTCTCCTGCTTTATTTTTTATACGTTTGCCGAGTCACTACTGTGATCTTTATAGGGTGACTCCTTTTCTGATCTATGTTGTTGTCCATTTTTTTGATCGCCGCACACATCATTCCTATCAGGGTGGCAGACGTTCTTTTCTATCTGCATTCGTCACGCTTTTTCTCCTTTCTTTCCTCTCTGCAGTGCCTTGTACTTGTTTACATGGGAAGTATGGATACGCAATGCCGCCTGAAAGGACATAAAAACAAAGAATGGCAAATCCAGGCCAGAGTAAAAAAGCCCGGGATTCCTCCCAGGCTATGGCGCAAGTTTTTACCATATAGAATTGTCTGCCTTACAAAATGTCGGATCTGAGGCTCATCTCTTCTTTCATGTCGATCCCTTTCTGCATTGCTTCATGCCCAGGGAAGTACCGGGATGCTGATACCGCATCCCAGTAGTCCCGCCACACCCATGCTGTAATGCTTATCGAACCATTCCCAGATCTCCTCCCTATGCGTCCCTGCGTGGAAGATGAACCAGTCCTGTTCCGTACATTCCTCCTCATCAGTGTTCACATCCTCAAGCGTTGCCCAGACATATTCTAGGATGGTGTCCTGGCTAGTGGCCCACATAACAGGCCGTATGCTGCCTGACTCACAGATGAGCATATTCCCACTTTCGATATCCGTGTTCTCCTCCTCAAACATTTCTAATCGCTTCCATCGCCTGCACCTCCTGCTACCTTCTACGCCCATTCATACACAGGCAGCCCTTCCACCGTTTCGGCATCCCCGTCAAGGCACAGCCAATCACAGCCGTGTCCTGCGGCAAACTTAACGCACGCCTTCAAGTCCTCCGGCATCGCGTCATCGTAATTCTCCCATCCGACGGTCAGGATAAGGTATCCGGACTCGCCTACAGAGTAAACCCCCGCATGGATAGCATCCGTATCCATCAGCCTGGCAGTCTGTAGGCTGATATGCCCAGTAGATATCGTGAGGATGCGGCTAATCTCCATCCCTTCATCGTTTCCCTTAGCCTTTTTGCGGTCTTCCAGGTACCCGAACAGCTGGCACATCATCTGGAATGCTTCCTTGTATGTATCCAGCATCATGGAGTTGACCCTGCTCTCGCACCCGTCTGCCTGGCATTCCATATCGAACCAAGCAAGGACCGCATCACGTTCCCAGTACGGTCCGAGGTCTTCTTTTAATGCGTCAAGATCCTTAACCCCGAAGCAGTCCAACAGTGCCGGAAGGTTGATGTCGCAGAACCTGGAAACTCCGTGGTTCAGGAAGTACTGGTTATGGCCGTCAAAGCGAAGTTCCTCGCCGATCCTATACATCTCGATGAAGCCGTCGGCCTCACGGAAGAAGATGCGTTCAATAAAATCCGATCTCTTAAATTTCTTATCCATTTTTTCTCTCCTTTTTTGCTTATCGCCCGCCTCCTAGCAGGATGTTTATGGTTAGTGTTCTACGATCTGGTAGCGGTCTTCATAGCCGCCGTATCGGATGGAAGCCCCGTAAGGGCTGACATGCAGTTCCTCCATGCTTTCCTCCGGCCCCACCACTTTTTCTGCGGCAAGATACATCTCTTCCGCATCTTTAACGTTATCAGCCACGCCAAGCTGTACCAGGCGTTCCATGACCGTTTCCTTCATTACCTCTCGCACAGCTTTGTCATCGGCCAGCGGCCCGCTCACGATCTGCATATCCAGGTATTCATCGTTCCAGTTCAATAGATATTTCATGATTTTTTCTTTCCTTTCCTTACAACGTGAACGATCTCTGTCCGCCGTAATAAAAATCATAGTCTGCGTTGCTGAGCGCTACAGCGCTCTTTCCGTTACTGACAACGGTATATCCGCTGTCTTCATGGTGGTAGCCGTATCCGGCCTTCTTGAAAACTCGCACGTCCACGCCTGAAACCACGGTAAAAGTTCCTCGTGAAAGCTTTACCGTATTATATTCCGGGAGTTCATCGAATTCACGCCCGCACTTATCGCAGGTGAACGGGCCGTATGGACGCTCGGAGTCGTAGATATGCGCCTCCAGCCCACCAGGAAGGTTGTCATAGGTGCCATTTTCATCCACATATACGTCAGCCCGGATAAGCTGGTGCCCGATAAAACGCTTTGACCCACAGAACGGGCAGCGGTATTTCGGCTCGCTCCTCTTCGGTTCGGGTCCGAATACCTCATTCATGGCATCATCCAGGGAAAACGCACGGTCACAGCCATAATCCTCTACGTCCTTCTGGTAGATCGTCCAGAGCCTTTCCATGGTGCCGGTGTCGTTTAAGACTGTTTCTTTTGTCAGCCCGCGCCTGGTGAAGTATCCTTCCTGCATTTCCTTGATATGTTCCTTCATCTCATACAGGTACTCTTCGCTCAAGATCATTTGCTTGTTCTCCTTTCTTGTCTCTATTCCTTGTTATGTTCGTGTTACATAAGAATTATGGCTATCCGACAACATAGGAAAATGGCAAAAAAAATATCCCGGGCAGATTTCTCTGTCCGGGTACGGCAAATTATAGTTCGATTCCTTCCAAAAAAAGGATTACACCGTTCCTGCATTGAATCCGGTATGGCTCTAAGTCACCCCGTTTAAAATGTTTGCGGCCCAACTTTTCTGGTGCCGCCTTCCAGTCGCCCCAGGGGATCCGGTAAAAATCTGTGAAATCCAACGTTGCCATGATATAGCAGCGTGCCCCCATTTTTTCATAGCGGTCAAATTCCTTCCTCTGCTCATCCGTCACGGCAGACTGCTGCAGGATATCCTGGCTGGTGCTTTTCGCATCGAAGATGATCGTGGATCCATCATACAAAGTCCCCTTAAAATCCGGCTGTGCCTGTTTCGTGTAGATGGCGATAAACTGGCCCTTTCTCCGATCCCCATATACCTTGATCGGACGCATGGGCTCTGGCGTTTTTTCGATATAAGCTATCTCCTTGTCCCAGTACCAGTCACAGCCTCGCAGGATCCACTGCTCAAATATGTCCCCGAGCTGCCGACTCCTTCTTCCTGCGGCCGCACGGAGAAGAAACCGTTCATGGACAGTTTCATCTGGTATTGTGATCTGTGTAGGTAAAGCCATATGTTTTTATATCCTCCTGCTTCTTTTAAGGGAAGTATGGCTTATATTTTATGCTGGATTTTTTGCGGATAGGCATTTTCTCAACCTTCTACTTTTTTTAGAGAGAATATTGTGCTATGCTCACTGCATTACCGCTTTATTAAGCATTTGCTTTAACTGTAGATACTTCATGTACTTGTAAGGATTCCTAAAAATGCTCCTGATACTAAGGGGGTATACTATCTGATACTGGATATTGTGGCGGATGCACCACTGGCAGAGATTTGTTGTTGTGAATCCTCCTGACTGGAAATTATGCTCCAGATAAGAAAGTTGCTGTTTCTCCCAATCGCTGTAAGATGCCGCCACAATGGGGAAATTTAAGTGTTCCGTAAAGAAATGCAATCCTTTGAGTCCCTCTTCATTAAAATTTAATATTTGCTTCATCGATCTCCTTTCCTATTCTCTCCGTTTTCTAAATATACCATATATCCAAGGATAGTCAAGTATCGGTTAGGATGAAGATGGAGGTTTTTATGCGGCTTCATCCTATGGGCAAGCCCCTGGGGTTTCGCCGAAACGTTTTATAACGATCTTATCATGGAATCAAGTAAGGCGGAAGTTGTTACATTGTCGCTTTTGCCTGCCTTCAGCTCTTGATCCGTAGGAGAAACGGTGCCACTGCTCTTATTTCCCGTTTTTCCACTGGGATCAATGTCCAAAACCATGATAAAGCCATGATTCTGGAGCTTCAGATGATCTGCAATTTTATCCTCTGCAAGGCGGATACCCATCGCTCCCGGTGTGATGGTTTCACAGAAATATTCCGTTCTATCTTCCGTGTTTTCTATGGCCGCAATGAAAAAGAATGGGATACGGGCCATATTAAGCTCACGAAAAAACGCCTTGCCGCCTTTTGTTTGGATTAGTTTCTCCATTTGTTTTTTCATGTTATAATTATTAACCAATTTTTTACTCCTTTATAATTATGTATTTTTATGGGGATCTGTACAAGCCCCCTATCCCCAATCAAGCACGCCAGACCTCTGCAATGCGTCATCGACATACATTATCGGAGACATGTATCTCTGTTTCATGACATTGTACAGCTTTGCCCTCCTCAGGAATGCGACAGCCTGCTTGGATGACATGAACCGGATGCAGTCATCGCTGGTGCGGCAGCCAGCAAATGCCTGGAGCGCATAGATCAGGCAAATCCTGGCGTTCTGCTCCGCCCCATATCCCCCTGAAAAGAAGCAACGAGGGAATTCCTTCCTGTCCCCTCTGAGCACCGACTGGTAAATGGCTATTATGAATAATGCTTTGGGGTACGTTTTAAAATATTCCGGATACATCAGGAAAAAAAGATAAATTTTTCTTTCCGGCAGTGAGATCTCTGGCGGAAGTTTCATTTCTTCCACAAGATTGTCTAGCTTCATCATCCGCAGGACTGACCTGGAGAGTTTCTGTATAGTTTCTTCCGGTCCCCAGCGCAGATAATATTCACACACATATCGGCATAGAAAGCCGATATCTCTGGCTGACAGCATGTTCCTGCCAATCCCCTGCAGGATCGAACTGCTTTTTCTGCTGTATACAGCATCGTACAGATAACACAAATCCGTTTTGTCCATTGATATTTTGCAGGCATCCCAGTGAGCCTTTTGAGGATGGGCAGACAGGAATATGCTTGAGATTTGACCGCTTCCTGGCCGGACTCCAAAAAAGACTGTATACATCCGCTCCTGCTCCCTCCTTCCGATTTTTAATAATGACTCCAAAAAACAGCAAATAGCCCTCTTTGTCCTCCTGCGTAATAAATGGCATATGAAATATTGCATCCCATTCATCCATTTTGAACTACCCCGCCCGACCCCGAAGGCTCGGACGGGGATTCCTGCGCCGACCCGGAGGCCGCCGCAAGAACCGCAGTTTAGTCCAGCATTACGCTGTTCCTGCTGCCCAGTTGACCTTACGGGTCCCTTCCGCAGCAGGCGTGATGGGCTTCCATACCATCCGTCCGCTTCCAGGCCATGCCATACGGCTGGCATGTGCCCAGAGAGTGGTAATAGGGAAGCTGGTTACTTCCGAAAAGGCCGTGCCGCTCCTCCGCCAGATGCTGCGGTATTCATCCAAGTTTTACATCCAGGTCCTGCCCGCCATCGGACATAGCCTTCAAGGAATCCAGGAGATCATCAATCGCCATACGCCCTTCTTCAACCGGCATGCATGTGATCCGTTCGGAAAGTTCATGCTCCTTCGCCCGGAACCGTTCCGGATACAGCTCCCGCATCCTCGGGTGGTAGCGCAGGCGGTTCTTTAAATTTTTGACGCCTTCCGAAATCTCGGATGCAGGCAGGCTGTACCGCTCTGCGAGCTCTGCCGCCTTGACGTTTCCATCGCACATTTCAATGAAGCACTGGATGATCTCTTCCTTGGGTTCCAGTTCACGGGCAATCTCCATCAACTGGCTGAAGTTGAAACTGCTGATCGCAGATTCCTCCGGCCCCCGCATAGTAGACTGCCGGTCTTCCAGCGGCACTGCCTCCGGGTCGTCGATGCTCACCTTGGTATTCCCCGCCCTCATCTCCGCCAGCGTATTGATAATACGGTGGAAGGGGATGTCGAGATGATAAGCGTAATCATGGATCGAAGGCTCCGTCCCGTACTTGGCGAACTGCTGGTTGACTTCCAGGATCTTCTTCTTGGTAGCTGCCATGTGTGGTTTGGTGTCATGCTTCATCAGGTTGACCTGCGAGGTCATCTCATGCAGGATATGGGGAAAAAATAGGTAGTTGGCATGCCCTTGTCTGGGTTATACTTCGCAAGAGCCGCAATGATCCCCATCCACCCGGCCTGTACCAGGTCCTCAAAAAAACCCCTGTCTTTTTCAACATATGTACTGAACTTCCTGGAAAGGATGCTGATGATAAAAAATTCCAGATCCCTGCAGGCCCCTTCTTGTGCTGCCTGTCTGGCCGCCTCGTTGCCGCTGTTGACGTCCTCAACATACTTCCGGAAATTCTCGCGGATTTGGGCTGCATCCGTACCTTTGGCGAACCGCGCCGCCTCGTTCAGCAGGAATGCACTGTCCTGGATGCCCTCGATCCGTTCCTTTTTTCTTGGCTGCAGTTTGCCCCCATGTAGCCGCTTAAACTGCTCCCGCAATTTCCAAGCTCCTCGCTGCATTCATCGCACCCGCTGCCATACCCTTCCAATTCCATGATGTCCTCCTTCCCGTACAGTCCCCTGCCGCACACCGCCTGATTTAATGCTCGTGTCTTGCAAACGCATATGGTTCTCCCCGGAAGATAAATACCGCCCCGGGCCTCTTTGGATGTGTGACAGCTTCTTCGTCCTGAAATAAATTATATATCCGTCCTTTTTGCATAGTCTAATTCTTTCGCCGTACATTTTCATTCCAATATCTGAAAAAATATGCTACAATCTATTCAGTAAATATTCTAGGGAGGAATACAGTATGACTCCATTGATGCAAACTTAACAACCATCTTCCCAAAATGTATTTAAATAAATCCGTCCGCAGGGGGTTGATAAATCCACGCCGCTTTTCGCTGCAACTGGGGATGGGATTCTTATATTTTTCTGTTTTTTTTAACCGCCTAACCCACGGTTAAAACCGTGGGCTTGCGGCGAACTGATTATATAACTTTCCCTGTTTCGAAGCGGATGGAGATCCCGTTCCTGGGAGTCCTTCGCCTTCATCATATCCTTATTCAAGAGGTCTTGATGAATTGCCGCCACACACTCGTGACTTCAGTCGTGAGTAGTTCACGAGACCTATACCTTGTAACGATAAGTAAATCTTTATAACGATACTTTCCTATCGTTAAAAACAGGTGCAAATTCGTCTTTCTGCTTTATTTGGAAGCGTGACCAGTTGTCCTTGATGGTAGCTTTAGTCACATAAAAGATTAAATGAATACCTTGATTTTGCAGTATTTTTAGCTTTTTTGTCATAAGTAGTTTGTATCAAATTCGATGTTTCCACGTTCATGGCTGCCACCAGGATAAATCCCGCCGGAAACTCATACTTTCCGCTAACCCGGGACAGCACCACCTTCCTGCTCTCCAAGGGCTGGCGCATCATCTCGATCACATGTTTGGAAAATTCGGGGAACTCATCCAAAAACAAAACGCCTCCGGATGCCAAAGACAGTTCCCCGGGGATAGGATTTTTGCCGCCGCCTACCAGGGCCGCCCCAGTGATGGAGTGATGGGGGCTGCGAAAGGGCCTTCGGCTTAAAAGTGCTCCGCTTTGGGGCAGAAGGCCGCAGATGCTGTAAACCTTTGATATCTCCAGCCGCTCTTTCCTGGTGCAGGAGGGCATGATGGTGGGGATCCGCTCCGCGATCATGCTCTTTCCCGTTCCCGCCGGGCCGATGTAGAGCAGGTTGTGCCATCCTGCCACCGCCACCTCCGCCGCCCGCTTCATCAAAACCTGGCCCCGGACCTCCCGGTAATCCACAGAGTAAGCCTCCTGGCCCCCATCCTCTGTCTGTCCCCCTTCCCATGCCTTTCCTGTATCCGGGTCTTTCATGTACTCCGCCATCTCCTTTAGGGAGGAAATGCCGATGACGCGGATCCCCTCAATGGCCTGCCCTTCCCTGACATTCTCCTTGGGGAGAAAACATCTGGTCCATCCCTGGGCTTTTGCCTCGGATACCAAAGACAGTATGCCGCGCACCGGCTTTAACTCACCGTCCAGTCCCAATTCCCCCATAAGCGCCGCGCCTTTCAGCTTCCTTTGGTCTGCCATGCCATAGGCGCACAGCATCCCCATGGCAATGGGAAAGTCAAATCCTGTCCCGCTTTTTCGGATATCCGCTGGAGACAGATTCACCGTCACCTTCCGGGGCCTGATGTGATATCCCGAATTTTTAAGGGCCGTGCGCACCCGGTCCTGAGCTTCCCTGACCTCCGAGGCCAGCGCGCCCACCATGGTGACTCCGGGAAGGCCGTCGCCTGCGTCCACCTCCACGGACACCGGATACCCGTCCAGACCTTTCAGCCCTATGCTGTTTACTTTACTGAACAAAAAAATGCCTCCTTTTTTCGTATTCATCTCTCTTAAATGGAATCATGGCACGGAAACGTGCATCCAAGAACGCTAAATCTGCGTTGACGAATCAAAAAGATTCCCTGTGTAAGATTTCTGATAAATCCACTATACTCCATGAAACGAAAAAAGGCAAGCACTTTTTATCCGCTATCCCCTGTCAGAAAATTCGGTCATATACGGCCTGAACCGCAAAGGCAGATGGCCCCGCTGGCACACATAGTTGCGCCGTTCCTCAATGGCAATGCTTTTATGAAAGGTTTTCCACAGCCCGGCAAACTTCTCCTGGTCTGTCCCCTTCCTAAGCTGTTCCTTCCAGGCATCGTCCCCGGTCCGGACCACCATCCAGCCTTCCCCCGCTTTGTGGACGATCCCCTTCCTTCTCCCTTCGTCATAAATGATCCAGTTCTCCTCCGGCATCCTGTCCGCAAAGTGAGGCGCCATCAGAATGGTAACGTCATTTTTCGGTCCTACCATAGACACCAGCACCCTGTCCTTTGTCTCGGAAAACCGGGCAAACTCTATAAGCAGATGGGCCTCGTTAGCCACATTGCGGTTCATGCGGAAGATCTCGTAAACGGCAGGTATCTGCAGCATATCCGCCACCTTGGGGCCGCAGTTGAGCGCGTAAACCAAAAAGCGGTAAATCTTGTCCGCTTTCTCCTCCTCCCGGCTTAGAGACGCCCGAAACACCATGTCATACGCCTGCTTCCCCGCTTTCCTGTACACGGCCGCAATCACCTTGTCTGTCTTCTCCCGGCTCTCTTCCGCCCTGCGGTACTCTGCAAACAGCTTCCGATTCCCGGTGTCCTCTAACTCCAGGGCCACATTCCCATGGCCCAGTCTGCTCATCCACGCATCGTAGACCCCGCACAAGATCCCGTCCAGCGTGTCGCTGCACTGAAATATGGTCATAACTGCTCCTTTCTCCTACCCCGGATAAACCGGAACTTTAAATTCGTTATGTTGCTGTATTGTTGAGTGAGCAATGGGCGGGGATTGTCGTGGGCCCGGGAGGGAAGGGAGGCTGTGTGCCGTTCGGGTTCAGATATGCCAGACATTCCGATGAGCCCAAAACGGGAACCAGGAGGGGGTAGGCCCTCCTGTTTCCCTGGTCTCATCTCCATGGCATAGATTCACCCGCCCGGCACACAGCCTGCCTTCCCTCCCGGGCAAAAGCAGAATTCGCTGGCCGGGATTTGCTCACTTAAGGTGGTTTTGATAGGGAACGCTGTTTCGACTCTGTAGTGAAAAGATAACTGCTTTGGCGGCAGATCCTTTCAGGTTCCCAACAACATCGCTTTAACCTTACTCAACAATATACTTGAGGCCATAAAAAGAAGCTGTTTTTCGCTGCAAAGTTGAGGTAGCGTCCCCTACCGAAACCACCTTAAGTGAGCAAACCTTAGCCAGCGAATTCTGGTTTTGCCAGGCAGAGGAGAGCTGTCCCGGCAGGGTGAATCTATGCCATGGAGATGAGACCAGGAAAACAGGAGGGCCTCACCCCGAGTGTTTTCCGCTTTGGGCTCATCGGAATGTTTGGCATATCTGAACCCGGACGGGACAGCTCTCCTCTGACTGGCCTCACGACAATCCCCGCCCATTGCTCACTCAACAATACAGCAATTCTATTATTTTGCCATTTTGCGCAAGAAATCGTTCTTAAGGGTCTAAATCTGTCCCAACACCGCCGTGTATACATCCTCCCCAGTGGGCGCAGGGGCCAGCCAGCCGTCGTCAAACATGGAGATCTGCCGGTAGCTGTCCGTACTCCTGATATCCCACACTTTTTTTCGCTCCTCCCCCACCAGCTGGCTTGTGATAAACTGCTGGTCTACTTTCAAAGGATACATCATCTTTCCCCTGCAGGTGATGAAGTACACGGCTCTCTTTAACACGACTCCCAGCTTTTTAAGGTCCAAAAAATCAAGCTCAGCCCCTTTTCTGGCCGCCGCGATCCTTTTGGCTGACTTGACCCCGATCCCCGGCACCCGAAGGAGCATACCGTAGTCAGCCCTGTTGATCTCCACGGGAAACAGTTCCATATGCCGAAGGGCCCAGTCGCACTTGGGGTCTAAAAGCACATTAAAATGGGGCTTCTCCTCTGTCAAAAGCTCATCGGCCTGAAAGCCGTAAAACCGCATGAGCCAGTCTGCCTGGTACAGCCTGTGCTCCCGCAAAAGCGGAGGGCCTCCGGGAAGGACCGGAAGGCAGCTGTCATCGTTAACCCTGACAAAGGCGGAGTAAAAGACCCTCTTAAGATCGTAGTTCTGGTACAGGGCCTCCGCCACTTTGATCATCTGATAGTCATTTTCCGGGGTGGCTCCCACAATCATCTGCGTGCTTTGCCCTGCAGGCACAAACCTCTGCCCCCTCTCATAGGGGATCACATCCTCCCGCCGCGCCCGGATCCCTCTCTGGATCTGCCGCATAGGGGTCAGTATTCTTGTCCTGGACTTGGATGGGGCCAGGCTCTTCAGCCCCTGGGCCGTAGGCAGCTCCAAATTCACGCTCATTCGGTCCGCCAAAAGTCCTACCTGTTCTATGAGTACCGGGTCGGCCCCGGGAATGGCTTTCACATGAATGTAACCGTTAAACCGGTACTGCCCCCTCAGCTTTTTCAGGGCCTGATAGATAAGGTCCATGGTGTAGTCGGGACTGTAGAGGATCCCGGAGCTTAAAAATAATCCTTCTATATAGTTGCGCCTGTAAAATTCCATGGTAAGGGTACACACCTCATCCGGCGTAAAGGCGGTGCGCACCACGTCATTGGAACGGCGGTTTATGCAGTATCGGCAGTCATAGATACACTGGTTGGTAAACAGGATCTTTAACAGGGAGATGCACCTGCCGTCGGCTCCGAAGCTGTGGCACAGCCCTGCGGCCACCGCATTACCCAGCATCCCCTTTTTCTTGCCCCTGTCAACACCGCTGGATGTGCAGGAAACATCATACTTTGCCGCGTCCGACAAAACAGCCAGCTTCTGCTGCAGATCCATCTGTTCCTGGATCAGCATCCCAATCCCTCCTTGCAAACGTATGTTCTGTTTGATTATATCACCTTTATTCTGTTTACGCAAGCATTTTCCGAACATTCGTTCTTTTTTCATGTACTCTCGGAGTCTCTTTGTGCCTGATTTTGTGAGATGATTTTTTGTCAGATGCGCATACCCAAGGGCATACCGTAACACATGCTCCTACGGAGCGGCGGCACTCTGTACCACAAGGTATAAATTTATGAGGCGTACGTGGAACGTACGTTGATTAAATTTATGCGTATCTGGCGGAAAATCAGCCACAAAAGCAGGTGCAAGAGAGATTCCGAGAGTACATTTTCTATGAAAGGAGGTTACTGTTCACACCATGGCTAATCACTCCGCTGATTCGTCATGGTCCAGTATCGTTACGGGGGGCAAACACATGCCCCATCGCCGCAGACGATTTTAAATGAGCATATGCGGTTACGTTCACAGAGTACCTGTAAACAGTAACGAAAGGATCACTGATTCCTGGGGAACATGGCCCCATACATGTACTGGCGGTTGATTTTGTTACCGGAAAATAGTATACTAATTTCCATAAGATCCATATATCTTGGGAGGTATTACCGATGGACGATAAAGCTGCTGCCAGACAAGATCCTCTGACAGGTCTTTATGACATGAAAGGGTTCCTGTATGCGGCCGGACAATTTTTAGAAAACACACAGCCAGGCGCATACGCCATGGCTGCTCTGGATATCGAGCATTTCCGCATGATCAATAAGTTTTACGGAAGAGACACCGGAGATAAGATCCTTATGTCCATGGCCGGATGCCTCAAAAGTTTTGCCGTACAGCATGGCGGCATCGCCGGACACTTTAGCGGCGATAATTTTTGTATCATCCTGCCCTTTCGGACAGATCTGATCCGAACCCTATGGGATCAGATCCGCGCCATCCTGGAACAGTGGAGCCATGCCTCCAACTCTCTCCCGGCTTTTGGCGTGTACAAAATCGATGATCTTTCGGTTTCTCCTGAGATGATGTACGACCGGGCCACCGTGGCTCTGACCCACGCTTTGGGAAACCCTTCCCGGCGGACCCGTCTCTATGACCCGACCATGGAACATTCGCTGGAACAGGAGTGGCGTGTCCTGGCAGATGTGCGGACCGCCCTGTCCAAGGACGAATTTACCTTTTTCGCCCAGCCCCAGTGCGACATTTCCACCGGGAAGATCGTAGGCGCCGAGGCCCTTGTGCGCTGGATCCACAAAGGGAAGGTGGTATCCCCCGGGGCTTTTATCCCTGTGCTGGAGAAAAACTACTGCATCACCCAGCTGGACAAGCTGATCTGGACAAAAGTTGTCACTTGGCTCCAAAGCTGGATGGAAAAAGGGTACCGGCCCGTTCCCATTTCCATCAACATCTCCCGGCTGGATATCCTGTCCATGGATGTGGCCGGCTATCTGACCCACCTTTCCACCTCCTGCCATGTGCCTCCCCGCTACATCAAGTGCGAGATCACGGAAAGCGCCTACGCCGAGGAGTCCAGCAAAGTCAATGACACGGTAAAACGCCTGCGCAAAGCGGGATTTTTGGTGATGATGGACGATTTCGGCAGCGGTTATTCGTCTCTCAATACGCTTAAGAGCATGGCCGTTGACGTGCTGAAGATCGACATGGATTTCCTCAATATGAGCGTGGAGGAGGAACATAAGGGCATTGGTATCCTGGAATCTGTTGTGAACATTGCCAGGCTCCTTGGCATTCCCATTATCCTGGAGGGCGTTGAGAATCAGCATCATGAGAACTTTATGCGGAATATGGGCTGCCGCTATGCCCAGGGATACTACTATTTTAAACCGCTTCCCATTTCGGAGTTCGAGGATCTTCTGGCAGACCAGCGGCGGCTGGATCTTAGGGGCATGCATACCAAGCAGGTGGAAGCGCTCCATGCCAGGGAACTGATGGACGGCAACCTGTTTACGGACACCATGATAAACAATATCCTGGGCGCGGCGGCATTTTATGATGTATACGAAAATCAGATTGAGATCACCCGGGTTAACGAACAGTATTTCCAGCTGTCCGGAGCAGATTTTAACGGCCCCGTTGGTTATGCCAGAAGGCTTTGGGACCATGTACGGGATGATGACCGGCCCCTCCTCTTCTCCCTCTTTGAGCGGGCTTACGAGAACCGCCCCAGCTGTTCCGACGGATACATCCACTATCTGCGCATGGACGGCAGGGCGCTGTGGGTATACATCAAGCTGTTCTTCCTGCGGGAGAGGGACGGGCACCGACTCTTTTTCGGCTCTCTTGTGGATATCACCTCGTTCCGCCAAAGGATGGTCCCTGAAAAGATGCCCCAGCAGAAAGTCTCTGATCTTACCGGTCAGGAACACCACGATCTGGAGCTGCATTACGGCAATCTCCCCTGCGGGTACGGCCTGTCCAGGATCCTTTTGGACCCTCTTGGCCGCCCCTTCGATTATGAGATCATCTACATCAATCAGGAGATGGAAAAAAACTGCGGCGGCGACCGCGCGCAGCTGCGCCACCTGATCTTAAAAGTCTTTGGGGATGATCGGAAGGTGCTGCTGGCCAAGGCGTACCAGGCGGCGTTTTTGGGAGAGACCGTAACCCATTACGCCTACAGTTCCATTTCCAGCCACTACCTGCAGCTGACCCTTTACCAGCACCGATACGGCTACGTGGCCTGCCTTATGCGGGATGTGACCCACATGCAGATCCACGAGGGAGCCCTCAACAGCATGCTCCTGGCATACCGGGAAGTCTATTTTATCCATTTAAGGGACAACTACTGCAGGATGATCTACCCGGACGCCAGCGGCATCATGGAGCGGGGCAATTATGAGGCGGTCATCAACCGGCATTTTGCCACCGGAAAGATTTTGCGGATGGACGAGGAGAATATCCGACGGTTCCTGTCCCTGGAAAACCTTAAGGCCACCCTGCTGACCCAGGATTCAACGGAATACCGTTACCGCAGGAGCGCCAAGGACAAGGGGATCGACAAGGAGTGGTGCCTTACCAGCATCACCGTCAGCGAGCGGGAAGACGGACTGCCAAAGACCGCCGTTCTCACCATACGGAGCATTGACGCCATCATAAAGGAGGAGGAAGACCGCCGCCGCCTGCACATGGCAGAGTCCCTGGCCAGCATGTCCGACGGATTCCTTATCTACCGGGCTGTGAATGAGCAGCAAATCCTCTACGCCAACCCGGCTGTCATGACCATCTTCGGCTGCGACACCATGGATGAATTTATGGATGCCGTAGGCGGTTCTTTTAAAGGGCTGGTGCATCCGGAGGATTTGGAACGCGTGCAGTGGGAGATCGAAGATCAGATCCGGCAATCCGCCAAACGTGTGGACTGCGTCCAATACCGCATCCTTAGAAAAGACGGACAGATACGATGGATTGATGACTACGGCCATCTGGAAGGCTCCCAGTGGGGGGAAGAGCACCGGCTGTTTTACGTGTTCATAAAAGATATCACAGATACCATCTCCCGGGTGCAGAAAGAAAAACTGTTAAATTCCAATCAATTTTATAAATCGGATCCGGATATGAAGACATCAAAAGGCACAGCTTAAAGCTGTGCCTCCGTTTTTAACTATCGAAAAGATTATACAAGCATATTCAGCATGTTTACCGCGTAATAGTTGCTTAAGTTGTAAGCCCCGCTCTTTGCAAAGCTGGCAAACTGTAAGAACGAATCGGACATCGTTGACTGCTTCTTTGTGGAACCGTACGTTCCGGCATCCTTCTTTTCCGCTTCTTTGATGGCTTCCGCCTCAGGGGCGTCGCTTCCCAAAATACTGCTGATCGAGGAATCCAAAGCAGCTGTGGCCTTATTTCCGATGCGGTCAGCCATGCCGTACTGTCCGCCTATGCTTTCCTTCACAAAATCGGAACCGCTGGTCAAAGACTTTCTGTCGCCGGTGTAAGTCAGGTTGCCCTTGTCATCTACCAAAAGCGTGCTGTTCTTGGGATCAATCTGCATCTTTCCGGATTCGTCAAAGGTTATGCCGTTCTGCAGCTTGCCTTCATCGTCCATATACGCGCCTACACCGCTGACCAGAGCTTCCTTCAGTTTCTTCTCATCCACCTGAAGATTGCCGTTCTTGTCCAGGCTCATGCCCATGGTCTTCAACGCCTTCTCCGTGGGAAGTCCTCTCTCGAAACTAGCCAGCTGGCTGGATACGCCGGAACCGTGCTCCGTGTTCTTCTTTAAGTAGGACACCGTGTTATTGTACTTATCCGCGAAATCCGTTACTGCGGAAACAACATCGTTCAGCGCTTTCTCCAAGTCGTCCTTGGTGGCCTTTCCGTTGGCTACGTCATTCCATACAGCGTCCAGCTTGGAAAATACATTGTCCTTGCTGTCTGTCTGCAGTTTCTTTGATACTGCCTCCAGATCTTCCAATGCCATCTGATATCCCATAAGGAATGAGGAAGCGCTGCTGGCCTTGGTCGTGGTGTCTGTCTTTTTGTTGCCAGAACTGTCAATGCCAAGACTATCTTTCAGCTTCTCGGTCTCTTTGTTGGCGTTGTCCGTCCAGGTGTCCACTCCGTTGTAGCCGCTGTAGCTATAGTTGTTGTAAGTACTGTAGTAATTTGATGAAATACCGCCAAATGCCATAATACTCTCCTTTCCGGTATAAAAATATACCTAACTTTTGTCACAGGATCCCTACCCGAAAAGACAGAGTCCCGCAATCCACAAATACACTATATATATCGGTATTTTCCCGGAATTTATAAGGGAATCTTTGGCAAAAAGCCCCATTAGCCGTTCCACGAAGACAGGACCACCCGGCCCTCCAAAAGAGTCTTTGGCATATCGATCACTCTCTGATTCTCCGATCCCCGAAAGCTTAGGGTCAGGTTTTTCTTCTCCTGAATAAACTTTCCATCCACCAGCACATCCACCATGCGCAAAAGCTCATCGGTACAATCCCCGTGGCGCCGTCCTCCCTGGCACAGATCTTCCTCATAGGTAAACCCTGTATAGCACCAGATATCCTTTTGGGGAAATTCCTGCCGCACATCCCTCAAAAGCCCTGCCAGAATTTGCTGGTTCTCCAGTTCCATAGGCTCTCCCCCCAAAAGGGTCAGCCCCTGGATATACTCCGGCTCAAGGGCTTTCAGGATTTCCATCCGGGTCTCCTGAGTAAAAGGCTGCCCGTAGCAAAAATCCCAGGTCTCCGGCTGAAAACAGCCGGGGCAGCGGTTGGTGCAGCCGGACACAAACAGCGTCACCCGCACCCCTGCGCCGTCGGCGATATCCCACTTCTTAATGTTGCTGTAATACATAAATGTTTGCTCCCTCAAAAAGCTTCCCGCCGCGCCTTTACAGATGCAGCACCCGGTCCTTGATCTCCTGGGTCCTGCCCTGGTTCCAGTACTGGGTCCCGATATAGCCGCAGGTCCTTCTGGCCACGTTCATCTTGTCCTGGTCGCGGTTGCCGCACTGGGGACACTCCCACACCAGCTTCCCGTGGTCATCCTCCACAATGCGGATCTCCCCGTCAAAGCCGCAGCACTGGCAGTAATCGCTTTTTGTGTTCAGCTCCGCGTACATAATATTGTCGTAGATATGTTTTAAAAGGGCCATAACCGCCGGAATATTGCCCTGCATATCCGGCACCTCCACATAACTGATGGCCCCTCCCGGGGACAATGCCTGGAATTTGGCCTCAATGGACAGCTTGTCAAAGGCGTTGATCTCCTCCATCACATGGATGTGATAGCTGTTGGTAATATAATTCTTGTCCGTCACGCCCTCAATGATGCCGAACCTCTTCTGGAGACACTTGGCAAATTTGTAGGTGGTAGACTCCAGAGGGGTGCCGTACAGAGAGAAATCAATGTTCTCTTTCTCCTTCCACGTTTTACACGCGTCGTTAAGCCGCTGCATTACCTCCAGGGCAAAGGGCATGGCCTCTAAGTTGGTGTGGGATCTGCCTGTCATGTAATACACGCACTCATACAGCCCCGCGTAGCCCAGGGAGATGGTGGAGTAGCCGCCGTACAAAAGCCGGTCAATGGTCTCCCCCTTTTTCAGCCTGGCCAGCGCGCCGTTCTGCCACAGAATAGGCGCCACGTCCGACAGCGTCCCTTTAAGCCGTCTGTGCCTGCACATAAGAGCCTGGTAGCACAGTTCAAGCCTCTCGTTTAAGATCTCCCAGAATCTCTCTATATCTTTTCCCGAGGACAGGGCCACGTCCGGAAGGCTGATGGTCACCACGCCCTGGTTGAACCTTCCGTAGTACTTGCCTTTTCCCGTCTCTGGATCCACAAAGGGAGTCAGAAAACTGCGGCAGCCCATGCAGGTATAGCAGTGGCCCTCTCCGTTTTTGTCCACCTTGTTCTGCATCATGACCTTCTCGGAAATGTAGTCCGGCACCATCCTCTTGGCCGTACACTTTGCCGCCAGCTCCGTCAGATAGTAGTAAGGGCTGTTCCGGTGAATGTTGTCCTCCTCCAGCACGTAGATCAGCTTGGGAAATGCCGGGGTGATCCACTGCCCTTTCTCATTCTTTACGCCCTGGATCCTCTGCCGCAGAGTCTCCTCAATGATCATGGCCAGATCATGCTTTAACCTGTGATCCTCTCCCGCCTCATTTAAGTACATGAACACCGTCAAAAAAGGCGCCTGCCCGTTGGTGGTCATCAGGGTGATGACCTGGTACTGAATCGTCTGGATCCCCTTCTTCACCTCGTCCCGAAGCCGCTTCTCCACAATGGCCTCCATCTGGTCCCTGGTACACTCGCATCCCAGTTCCTTCATCTCCTCCTGCACTTCCAGAACGATCTTCTGACGGCTCACATCCACAAAAGGAGCCAGATGGGTCAGGGAAATGCTCTGGCCGCCGTACTGGGAGGACGCCACCTGGGCGATGATCTGGGTAGCGATGTTGCAGGCCGTGGAAAAGCTGTGGGGCTTTTCGATCAGAGTGTCGCTGATGACCGTGCCGTTTTGCAGCATATCATCCAGATTCACCAGATCGCAGTTGTGCATGTGCTGGGCAAAGTAATCCGCGTCATGAAAATGAATGATCCCCTCCTCATGGGCCTGGACCACCTCCGGGGGAAGCAAAAGGCGGTTGGTGATGTCTTTGCTGACTGCCCCCGCCATGTAATCTCTCTGTACGCTGTTGACCACCGGATTCTTATTGGAATTTTCCTGGAGCACTTCCTCGTTGCTGCACTCGATCAGGCTTAGGATCTGCTGATCCGTACTGTTGGCCTTGCGGACCAGTTGCCTTTTATAGCGGTATGTGATATAATGGTTGGCGACTTTGTACGCGTCATGGCGCATGATCTCCTCTTCCACCATATCCTGGATCTCTTCCACCCCGGCCGCCCTGTTTAACTCCTGGCATTTCGCCGTCACTTCCTGGACGATCTTGGCGATCTGGGCCTTTGTCAGATGTTCCTCTTCCTTCACCGTCCGGTTGGCTCTCTCCACCGCGCTCTGGATCTTCTCCGCCTCAAAGCAAACTTCCTTACCGCTTCTTTTTATGATGTTCATAGCCTTGCACTCCATATCTTGTATTATTCATGGTCTGTAACACTACATCTAGTATTATATACCATTATCCAGAAAATACAAGAGGGAAGTTTCACAAATTTCCCCTTTCCCTTTTCCTGCCTTAAAGCGCTTCCAGATCCTTCCATTTTCCGCTTTTATATCGCCCTACAAAGCAGGTGACCCTGGCGATCCAGTCCGCCACCATGGCGATCCACACCCCGACGGCTCCCAGCCCAAGCCAGACACCGATGACATAGCTAAGACCGATACGGAACACCACCATGGACATAATGGAAACGATCATGGGGAATTTTACGTCGTTGGCCGCCCTTAACACATTAGGCAGGGTGAAAGACGCGGGCCACAACAAGATGGCGATGCCGTCATGGATCAGGACCAGAACGGCGGCCAGCCTAAGCGTTTCCGCAGACAGCCCGTACAGCTTAAGGGTAAGAGGAAGGCTAAGTAACACCATCCCGCAGCAGATCCCGTTGATCAGGTACGTCAGCTTCATCATCTTTTTTACATAGTAATCCGCCTGGTCATAATCCCCGGCCCCCACGCACCTGCCCACGATGGTGATCATGGCAAGGTTCATGGCCTGGCCTGCCAGCACGCCCATGCTGTCCAGGTTATTGGCCACGGCGTTGGCAGCGATCTGGGCTGTGCCGAAGGTAGCGATAATGCTGACCACCAGGATCCTTCCCAGCTGAAAAATACTGTTCTCCACCCCGCCGGGAATACCGATGTGGAGGATCTTACGGATCATGCCGCCGTTCCACCGAAAAAGCCGGGGATCAATATAGATCGTAAGCTTTTTGTTCTGGAGGCGGATAAACAGCATCACGCAGGCGATCATCCGGGCAATGAGGGATGCCAGGGCTGCCCCGAACACGCCCCATTTCATGCCGAAAATAAAAAAGGCATTGCCAGCCACATTGACCGCGTTCATGATAATAGATACCTGCATGGACACCTCCGAGTTTCCCATGGACCGGAACAGCGCCGCGCAGGAGTTGTAAACCGCCAAAAAGGGGTAGGACAAAGCGGACATTACCAGATAGATCAAGGCGTTTCTCATGACATCTGCCTCCACCCCCTGATACAGCGCGCCTAAAAGACCGCCCCGGAATGCGATGGACAAGGCCATGATCCCTGCGGCAATAAGCCCGGTAATAAGGATCAGCTGGTTGGCCGACTCCCTGGCCTTGTCCCTGGCCTCATGGCCCAGGTACTGGGACGCCACCACCGCCCCTCCTGTGGACACGGCGGCAAACACATTGATGATCAGGTTGTTGATCATATCCACTAAGGACACTCCGGACGTAGCCGCCTCCCCTGCGCTGGATACCATCATGGTATCCGCCATGCCCACGGTAACCGCCAGGATCTGTTCTATGATCAGCGGAGCGATGAGCCGCGTTAAGTCCTGGTTGGTAAATAGATATCGTTTTGTCTGCTGCATGATCATACGCTTCTTTCTTCAAATTTTATATAAGATCTCTGAAATCCACATACGAGGGTACTCCCTTTGCAGCTGATTGTCAATGGATTTTCTTCGGAAAAGAAAACAATTGCAGGTTTCGGATGTTCTCAAGGACCTGCCCGCAAGGCTTCCCTCTCCCGAACAAAAGCGTTGTTCCCATCACAAATCCCCACTCCTTTGGCGCGTATTCCAGGATCTTATCCGCGACGCGGGCCGCTCCATATGCCGCTTTTACCGGCAAAACGCCGCCAGCCCTTTGTCCCAAAAAGAAAAAGCGTCTCCGAGTCCGCAACTCAAAAACGCTCTTATCTTTTCCATGCAGGCCATACGCCCGCTGGAAGGATCTCACAAACAATGTTCGGCCCCATCCTTAACTTGGAGCAAAACCATACCTCTCAAGCTTCCTGCTGTGGTCCCTTACCACTTTTTTCAGCAGCTCCACATCCCGAAATACGCCCTCCATCCTGTCGCTGTAGACCTGATAGCGGCGGTATGTATCCGTGTAGCAGGACTCAATGGTATTGAGACGTGGGCTGATATCCATCTCAAGGGTCACGGCAATCTTGGTAACCTTGTTTTCCAGGCATCCGATCCGGTTCTTAAGTTCATCCACCTCAGCCTCCAAACCGCCTATCCGGATTTTAAGACCTTCCATCTCTGTCTGCAGACCATCCATCCGAATCTCCAGACCCTTTACTGTTGTTTTCAGCGCATCCATGCCGGTCTCCAGACCATCCATCCGAATCTCCAAGTCGCCTATCCGGCTTTCCAGACCATCCATCCGGCTTTCCAGACCATCCATTCGGCTTTCCAGACCACCCATTCGGCTTTCCAGACCATCCATTCGGCTTTCCAGACCACCCATTCGGCTCTCCAAACCGTCCATTCGGCTCTCTAAACCGTCCATCCGGCTCTCCAAACCGTCCATCCGGTTCTCCAAACCGTCCATCCGGCTTTCCAGACCGCCCAGCCTGTCTTCAATCCCCTCCAGTTTAAACTCAATAGGTTTCAACTTGGAATCCAGCTTAACATCCAGCAATTGAGAGAGCGCCAGCAGATCATCATTGGTCAACGCCATACGATCATCCTCCCCCTTTCCATGGTAAGTACATGTGGTAAAAGTTATTTTATCGCCCTATGTTTAAGGATTATACCACAGCCGGGCGCCAAAGTCCATCTGTCCGCCCTGCTTCTTCCCTGGAAAAATATGGAAATAAAATCCCATATCTTTACTGCAGCCTTACATAAATTCCGGAAAACCTATCACCGCCTGTCCCGATCAATCACCTTCCCCAGCATCTCATACAGCTTATCCACCTCCACCGGTTTCGACAGATGCCCGTTCATGCCGCACTCCACAGACTTTTTCAGATCCTCGTCAAAGGCGTTGGCCGACATGGCAATAATGGGGATCCGGCCACAGTCCTCCCGCTCCATTCCCCGGATAGCCCGGGCAGCGTCCAGACCGTTCATCACCGGCATCATGATATCCATCAGGATCACGTCATACTCCCACAAGCCGCATTCCTTCATCCGCTCCACCGCCTGGGCGCCGTCATAGACACAGTCCACCTTAAAGTCCCGCTCCTCCAAAAGAGTCTGGGCGATCTCCGCGTTCAGCTCATTGTCCTCTACCACCAGCACAGAAAATCCTTCAAAGGAACGCTCCTCTTCCTCCTGCTCCCTGTGATCCAGATCCTGCCCCGGCTTCATGGCTATGGCAAAGCGAAACTCGCTGCCCTGACCCAGCTGGCTGTCCAGGCGGATATCACTTCCCATCATCCGCACCAGGCGGCGGCTGATGGACAGTCCCAGACCGGTTCCCTGCCGTCTGGAAGCATCCGGGCCTGTAGCCTGCTCAAAGGATCCGAACACCCGCTCCTGATCCTCCTTGGCGATGCCTACCCCTGTATCCCTGACCGCAAATACGACCACAGGCTCCCCGTTTTCCCCTTCCTGCTCCAGGACCGTCAGGGTAACCGTTCCCTTTGGTGGAGTGAACTTCACCGCATTGCCCAACAGGTTAATCAGGATCTGGCTGATCCTCATTTTATCCGCCGCAAACCAGCCGTGCTCTAACCGGATATCCCGGACAAACTGAATCTCCTTGGCAGCCGCCTGCGGGCCCGTCATCTCGCCCACAACCTCCAGCATGTCGTACATATTAAAATTCACGGTCTCCAGCTTCATCTTGCCGCTTTCGATTTTAGACATGTCCAGAATATCATTGATCAGCCCCAGCAGATAATCCGACGAAGACTGTATCTTGCGCAGACAGTCCATGACCCGCTCCTGGCTCTGATCCTTTTGAAGGGCAATGGCCGTCATGCCGATGATGCCGTTCATGGGAGTGCGGATTTCATGGCTCATGCGGGACAAAAATTCCGACTTGGCCTTGCTGGCAATATCCGACTGGCGCTGGTTGATCTGGCTCTGGATCACGCTTCCAAGCTCCGCCAGATCCTGGCAAGGCTCCCCGCCCTTAGGGCTTTGCTGCCCGACGCCTACAATGGCAAGATTCCCCATATAACTGCCGCTGTCGTACATAGGCAAAACCACGCCCCACTGTCCCGGCTCAACGCTCAAAAACTTCCGGATCGCTTCCCGCTTTGTGTCCTCCTCTGAAAAATACCGGGCCTTCTTTCTCCCCAGCCATCCAAGGAACTCCTCTTTCTCCCCTGGCGTGTATTTCCTTACGGTCTCGTCCGTGTTTTCGCCGTTCTCATGCCACTGGTAATCCAGATAGTTGGAGTCAAAATCATCCTGGAGAACAGACACCAGCACGGCCTTGGCGCCGTAAAACCGTCCTGTCTTGCGGATGATCAGCATCATCTGAGCCGGGAAATTGTCCCCTCTGCCAAACAGGTTCAGGGCCAGTGAGGCCATGGTGACATCCTCGCTGTAATCCAGGGAATTGATCTCCCGTCCCAAAAGCAGAGGGAGAGGCACCCTTTTTTCATGGGGAAGATCCTCAAAAAACAGGTACTGCCCCGTCCCGTGGCAGGTACACAAATTCCGGGCCTGCCTGGCCATGCAGATCAGCGTTTCCTCCATGTCGCCGTCTTTTCCCCGGGCTAAACCGGCCTGCACGTCTATGATGAACCGGTCTCCCTCAAAGTCTGCTCTGACCCTGTCCAGCAGATCCTCAACAAAAACCGCTGCCTCATCTTTTGACGCGCCTTCCAGCCACATGACAAAATCATCCCCGTCCAGGCGCAGCGCCACCGTATTCCTGCCTGTATTTCCGGCAAATGCCTGACAGCCATGCCGGATCAGCGTTCCGATTTCCTCAAGGATCAGATCCCCGAACACCACGCCGTTTTTCTCATTGATCTCCTTAAGCCGGTTCAAAAACAGATTGATGATCACACCGCCTGGCTCTGTCCTTCGAAATTCCTCCACCTGCTCCATGCCGGCGGCAAAGGCATAGAGACCGGTGATGCCGTCCGTCTCATCCCGCCTTCGCTGCCTTGCCTCTATCCTCTTCTGCTCTTCAATATCCTGGATAACTCCCACCAGCTTGCGGCGCCTGCCTTCTGTGTCCAGGACCGTTTTTCCGGACAATGCCACCCAGATAAACGCATCCTCCTCCCGCCATTTCATCCGGAACTGGACAGACAGCGTATCTTCCTCGGTCCTTAACGCCTTCTTCACGGCGGAAAGGTCCCCTTCAAAGACAAAGACCCGGTCCAAAAACCCGCTGTCAAATCCCTCACACTCCCACTGCCCGCTGACATTTTCGTGATTGACGATGTCCAGCACATGGCTTTGCAGATCGTAGGAAAAAAAGACGTCGCTGGAAGATTCCAGAGCAACCCGGTAGCGCTCTTTCTCCTCCAAAAGGATGTTCTCCGCTTCCCTCTGCCTGTCTGTCAGATCATTTACCACATCATACAAGGCGTCGATCTCCAGGATATTGGAGGATCTAAATTGCATAAGACCGGATTTGCCCCGGCCAATACACCAGGCCAGACGCTGGACCGGTCTGGTGAGATGTCTTACCAGAACATAGATCCCCGCCACCCCGAACATAAGACCAATCAAAACAGCCGCCGCCACCCACAAATAAAGCCGGCGGCTCATGCCAAACAGGGCGTCCTCTGTGTTCAGGCCCAAAAGCACCCACTTGGTATTGTCATAGGGCGCGTTGTTACCATAAAGCCGCAAAGGATACGCCACGCTGTAGATCCGCTCCTGATCCAGGCGGATATCCTTGACCAGGGAGAGATTGCCGTACCTGGTTTCCTTAAGCCTTATGGGATGAGCCGAAGCATTTACTTCATTATAAAGGCTCCCTTTTCCCGTCAGGGGAATCAGAGTTTTATCCTCCTGCTCCACAGCCAGCAGATACCCCGACTGGCCGTTGTCGTTTAACTCCCCGGACGGAAAATACTCGTTAAGCCGCCTGGTGGAGATCTCCACCCCCAGCACGCCGTAGACCTGTCCTTTATACCGAAGGGGCAGGGAGTACGTGATCATCTCATAGCCGTCCTCCATCTCCTTCTCCAGATGGAAAGGCGTGGACCAGTAACCCAGATTGTAGGTTTCCGCGTCCTTATGCTCCGTTCCGGCCCGCCACGGCTCGTAAAAATACCGCTGCTTGGGATCTGCCGCTCCGTTCATGGAAAAACGGGTTGTCCAAAACGTGTCCAAAGGGATGTTCCACTGTCTGGACAGCTGTTTGTTCCCCCGTTCCAGCAGCAGATCGGAAAGATTGGCAGGATTGGTGTACGGGTCCGAATCTCTGATAAAAAATCCGTCATAATCCCCCGGAGCCTCCATATCCTCCCCTGTCAGGATCACAAACACGCCGGATGTGGTATTATTCTGCAGGATTCTTAAACATTCCGGAAAAAGCCGGACCAGCAGGCGTTCTCTCATGTCCCGGGATGCCAAAAGCTGATCCCTTCCCCCCTGCTCATCCTCCAAAAACTGCTCAAGGATCTCATTCATAAAAGTCTCCTGCTCATACACCGACGCCCAGCGCTGATTCATGTCATTTTGCAGGATAACGCCTCGGTTTTCCACAAGGCGGGTCATCATATTGCCGGAATACTCTTCCAGCGTCGCTCCGGTCCTTCTGATCATCAGCGTGCCCATGGTGATCATTCCCTGCACCAGCATGATGGCGATCAAAGGGATCAGAAAGATCCGGAATATGGTTGGTTTTCTTTTCTCTGTCCCCTTCATGTCATCCCTGCTTGCCTGCCGCACGATTCAGCGCGTCATAAAATGAATCGTACCACTGCTCAAAGGCTTCCTCCGTCACATAATCGCCCCACGCCTCCTCCGGGCTCTTCCCCTGCCGAACCATGTTCACCACATCCTCCCGGTCCTTGGCCGCCTTATCTGCCAGATCATATTCCAGAATCTTCCTTGCGGCGGAACCGTTGACAAAGCTTTTATTGGTGTACAAGGTTAAATGATTCCGCTCTTTTAAGACCGCCATCAGGCAGTCATAGGTTTTGGGAGCCACCGAAAGCTGCCGCTGGCTGATAACCTGATCCAGCTTCTCGGGACTGGCCGCCTCCTTCAATACCGGCAGATAGCCGGACACACAGCCAAACTCCAAGTTGTTGTCCGCCTGGGTAAACCATTTCAAAAATTCCACGGCCGCGTATTCATGCCTTTCGTCGGACTTGCTGACCACCATCCCGGCCCCCTGCTGCACCGCGTAATTCTCCCCGCCCTCAAACACGGGAGCCGCGGCCACGATATAGTCGATGGCATAACTGTCCTTCTCCGTCTCCACCTGGCCGGGAAAATACATGGCCGACGAGGTGGAACCGGTGTAGGCCAGGATCTCCCCGGTCTTCACATCATCGGAGCGAAAGGACCCGTAGGCTCCAAAATACCCTTTCACCATAGGCACATAATAATTCTCCCACAGGCGTCTTGCCTGGTCTTTCGGCAGGTTAATGGTCAGCTTGCCCTCCTTAACCTGAAAGAGTTCCACCCCCATCTGTTTCATGCCGATGATAAAATAATTGGCCACCGCGTCCCTGCCGTAAAAAGCCTTGCCGTCCCCCAAAATATCGGGAGTCAGGCCGTCGGTCCACTGGTAATACGCCTGGGCTGCCCGGGTCACCCCTTCCATGGTCTTTAGATCCTCCAGGGTCGTGCCTGTGGCGCTTGCAAAGGGCTCCCAGTCCGTCTTGTTGATCATCATGATCTCCGTGGACTTTGCCGTGGGGAAGATCCGAAGGGTCCCGTCCTGACCGATGCACCCCTCCTCTATGTAGGAGTCCACATAAGCTGCCAGCTCCTCCTCATCCAGATAGTCGGACAGATTGGCAAGAGCGCCTGCCAGCTCCATCTCATAAGCCGTATCCGCATAGGAAGAAAAGATATCCGGCATGGGGCTTGCGCCCACTTTCCCTTCCGCCGAATCCCTTACCGCCGTCTCCAGATCAGCCACCGAGCCCTGGCTGTAATTTTCCACCACAATGCCCTTCTCCCTGCCCACAGTCTCATTAAACTTCTCCGCCAAAGCGTCGAAAGCAGCCTGTTGGGAGCCGTTATAGTAATGCCATATAGTCAAAGTCACCGGATCGTCCGGGTCCAAAGGACCTTTCTCCTTACACCCCCACAACGTCCATGCCATAACCGCCGCCAGGCACAGCGGTCCGGTTAACCTGCCTGCTCTCTTCATATGCTGACCTTCCCTTCTGCCGTCATTTGCCGTCAGTGATTTCCTGTTTTATTTCATCACTCATTTTAGCATATGGGGGAAGTATTTTCAATGGGACCGGCATAAGGAGAGGGAGATTTTTCTTTCTTCGCTTTTAGGACTGCCTTTTTCGCAGATCTCTTTCCGGGCAGCCGGACCACGACAAAGCCGCGCCTAAAGCCTGCGCCATCGTATATTTGGCAGCACTCTTTCCGGCGCGACACCTGAAACCTTTATGTTGTTTGTACAGAAAAATGACAGAAATAAGACGAATACATCGTTGCACTAGAGCGTGTTTGAAAATTGCTTTCTGACAGATGCGCGTCACAATTTGTGGGAGATTTGAGCCAAATGAAGGACGCATAGCGGGCTATGTAACCTGAATTTGCCTCAAATATACCGCGAAGTGGGGCGTGCATCTGGCGGGAATGAATTTTCAAACACGCTCTAGCAAATTAGACCCTTAAGAACGATTTCTTGCGCAAACTGGCAAAATAATGGAATTGCTATTTAGTTGAGTGAGCAAAGTAGGGGCGGGAATTGTCGTGAGGCCAGGCAGAGGAGAGCTGTCCCGTCCGGGTTCAGATATGCCGAACATTCCGATGAGCCCAAAGCGGAAAACACTCGGGGTGAGGCCCTCCTGTTTTCCTGGTCTCATCTTCATGGCATAGATTCACCCGGACGGGACAGCTCTCCTCTGCCTGGCAAAACCAGAATTCGCTGGCTAAGGTTTGCTCACTTAAGGTGGTTTCGGTAGGGGACGCTG
>CAJTGF010000061.1 GCA_910575585.1 Clostridiaceae bacterium | reverse complement strand
CCCTGTCTTCGTCTGTTAATGTTATATTGCCGTATTTTTTATTTCTGCCCATGGTTGTGTACTCCTGAATAATATTGATACAACCATTATACTATACGTCAATTATACACACAAGCATTTTAAGGACAGACTACTAGTACAGTATATGAAGGGAACAACATCAAGAAAACTACAGATGGAATACAAAGAAATAAATAAGGAGTTCTGGGGTCGTCATCTGTGGGCAAGAGGGTATTTTGTAGCAAGCAGTGGAAATGTAACGGATGAGATCATACAAGAATATATCAAAAATCAGGATTTAGAAGAACGAAAGAAGAGCGATAACTTCGAGGTTGGTCAGCTTTAGGCTGCTTTCAGCAGCTAGCCCAAACCCACCGGCTTCTAGCCGGTGGTGGTTTAGTTACATTCCAGGGGACAAAATGAGATCAATGGTAAGCGGCTGATGGGAATGGGAAGGTAAATGCTGCTCATGACTGGAAAGGGGCCCTGTTTCTCATGCGTCCCATGTACATAGGATGATTGGCGACGCTTACCGCGCTGCCCAGACCTTCGGGGACGGTATTCTTCTGCCGGACTGGTATTTCCTTACTGTCCCTGCCCTGGCGGCGCTGGCGGGAGAACCGGACCCGCTGGAGCAACAGGATACGTCAGGAACCTATTGGGATTCCCTGGCTTCTTAGTAGTGTAAACTTTTTACTCACAAGTAGTTTTGAATTGATGAAAAAGACAAGGCAAAAGCATTCTGGCAATATGTCAAGAACTTTATGAAAAAGATTTTGGTTTGATTTAATATTATATTCGGTGTCCAGCTTTTCGCCGATGT
The DNA here is from genome assembly GCA_910575585.1 of Clostridiaceae bacterium. Lineage (GTDB taxonomy): Bacteria > Bacillota > Clostridia > Lachnospirales > Lachnospiraceae > UBA3402. The sequence continues at coordinate 32,840 of CAJTGF010000061.1, read as the reverse complement.
ACAGTTGGTTTTTGACCAGCAATCCAAAAACGAGTCGTACAAATTTACGAGATGTAAGCGCGAGTGTTCTTTTGTGCTGATGTTTGGTTACCTCAGCATATTTTCTGGCATAGATATCAGCATATTCAGGGATGTGCTTCCTGACGTTGTTTGCCGCTTCGCCAAGATAGTAGCAAAGATAGGGATTTCCGGCTTTTGACATTTGGTTGTCACAGAAGTGAAATCTGCGGAATACCCCTTAGGCCAGTAAAGCCCGGCATATTTGGCAAGGGCATCGGATGAATGAAACGCGGTTATATCGCCTATTTCTGACAGAATCCCAGATGCCCATACCGGACCTATTCCAGGTATGGACTGAAGGATGATCAGGGCGTTAGGGTTCATTCCATTGATGCATTTTTCAATCGCCTGTTCGATCAGCTTGATTTCTTTCTGATAGGCATGGATGCAGTTAAATGAGCTTGCCAGTGATATGTTCAGTGGTTCGTACATGCACTTGTCTAAGTGGTAGGAATCCCTGGCTGCCTTCCGTAAAAGCTCGGAAGTTTTGGATATGTCACAGATGCGGTTTCTGCTCTTTTCCGCAAGGAAAGTAAGCAGATCCTCTTCCGGCATATCCATGATCTCCTGTGGTGACAGAAATTCCGTCAGGACAGCTGAGGACGTGGCGCCATAGAGACTGCCAAAAGGCTTATCATCCCTTTCAAGGAGCTGAAGCTCACTAAACTTCAGATAAAGATTAGAGACCAAATAAGTCTTCTCCCTGGTGATGCACTCAGAAAGGTGCGTACGGTGCCTTGTAAGGCGTTTCAAGGCTATGAACTGCCCGCCGCGCCATGGCTCCAGTTTTTTCGTACGGCCTACCCTGCCAAAGTCCGTAATGAGATAGGTATCTGTGGGATCGGTCTTTTCCATTCCAATATAGGACTTTCGGTAATTGGAAGCGACCTTTGGGTTCACGAGGAGAAAACATATGATAGGGATTACCGAAGAAGTCAGGGCGGCCATTGACAGAGCCGCCGGGGATATGGAACTTGCCGGGGACGAATACATAGAACCGGCTGACCGGCATGTTTGCCGAGGACAGGGCAGCCTTTATCGCCAGCCTGGACGATTACAGCCTGCTTGTCATTGACGATTTAGGAGTGGAAAGGAATACCGAGTATGCCATGGAGCAGATGTTTACCGTCATTGACAGCCGGTATCGGAGCAGGAAGCCACTGATTGTTACGACAAATCTGAAACTGGAAAAGATTAAGAACCCGCCAGACCTTGCTCACGCAAGGATTTATGACCGCATACTGGAACGATGTGCGTCGGTTCTATTTTCTGGTAAGAATTTCCCGGGAGGAAGAAGTCAGGGCGGCGAAGGAGATTGTGAGTAAGAGATAACAAAGTTTGATTGTATGAAAAGGAAAATTTATGAGCAGCGAGAAAATCACAGAGGACATTACCACAACGACACCGGCTAAGGACGCGCCTGCACTGGTGAAGAAGATTGGCCGGACTACCTACATTGTACGGGTTCATTTCAGCAAGGCCAGCAAGGAAACTATGAGTGACAAAATCAAGCGTATGCTGAAAAATAAAATATGGCAGATGTAAAAAAGCGATAATGGAAACAGGCCAGGAATCAGAAAGGCGCTGGCTCCTGGCTTGTAAAATCAGGAGGTTTATGGTAGTATGGAGATAGGAGAAGGAGAGGGAAAGCAGGTGGGAAGATTGACAGTGACGGAACAGCAATATCAGGAAGATTTACAGCGTTTAAGAGGTTTACGGCCAATCGATGATGATTTCATGCGTTGTCTATTTAAAGACAATATTCCACTGGCTGAATTTGTGTTACGCATTATCACTGATAAACCAGATTTAATTATTACTGATTGTGAAACACAGAAAGATATGAAAAGACTTGCTGGCGCACGTTCTATCTGTTTGGACGCATATGGAACGGATTCAGATGGGAAAAAATATGATTTGGAAGTCCAGAGGCAGGATAAGGGAGCAGACCCACACAGGGCAAGGTACCATTCAAGTGTAATGGATATAGAAAATCTCCATTCTGGGCAGGAATTTAAAGAATTGCCAGACACATATACAATTTTTATCATTGAAAAAGATTTTTATGGTCAGGGAGAAGCAGTTTATCCGATTGAGAGAATCAACCTTGCAACGGGTAAATCTTTTGAAGATGGGGAGCATATCCTTTATGTGAATGGTGAATATCGTGGAGAATCCGATATAGGAAAACTCATGCATGATCCGAAAGGAGTTCAGGAAATGTGTAAAATGATGGAGGATATGAGAAAAGAATCTTTGAAAGAGGTTGCTAAGAGAATGTTAGCAGATGGAATGTTGACACTTGAAAAAATTGCGGAATACGCAGGACTTTCCCTTGACGAAGTGAAAAAACTGAAAGCTGATAAAACATTTTGATTATTTTGAATAAATAGTAAAGCAAATATTGAACAATAGGCAGGTGGTTGGTTACTACCTGCCGTGTTTATGATAGAATTTTAGAAATCCCCTATGTTTGATTGGAAAGTAATTTGTGATGAAAACAAATCTTTTGTTTTCAGTGTGTTGAGCAATAGGAATAGCATATCAAGTATAAAAAGTACATAAGGATAATAAAAGAATATGAAAGATGAAAGAGGTTTATTTTTAGATTAGCTGGTACAAAAAAGATTTCAAAAATGAAAGGAGGAGGACATAGGCAGGAAAACATAGAGTTGTTGGAATCATTAGGAATAGAATATAATATTGAAAAAACATATCCAAATGGGGTAAAGATAGTTGTATAGAGATAATGGAAAACCGATATTTGCGGAATATGATGGAGTGGTAGTATTATGATCTATCCGTTGATCTGGATGGTCATGAGTTCTTTTAAGGAGTCCAGTACGATTTTTACCACGGCAGGAAGCTTGATTCCTCAGAATCCTACGCTGGTTAATTATGTCAATGGATGGAAGGGATTTGCCGGTGTTTCTTTCCTCATGTTTTTCAAAAACTCGCTGTTCATTTCCATCATTGCTACTATCGGCACGGTAATATCGTCGTCACTGGTGGCTTATGGATTTGCCAGATTTCAATTCAAGGGAAAGAATTTGCTGTTTGCAGCCATGCTGCTGTCCATGATGCTTCCCGCACAGGTTCTCATGATTCCCCAGTACCTTTGGTATCAGAAATTAGGATGGGTGGGAAGCTATGCACCGCTGATCGTACCCTACTTTTTTGCCATTCAGGGTTTTTTTGTGTACCTGTTTTCCTTTATGTGGAGATGGGACGACTTTTTATCCGCGCTTCTGTATGTGAGCAAATCTGTCCAGTATCCGGTCAGTCTGGCCTTGAAGTTATTCTGTGATCCAGGATCTTCTTCCGATTACGGGGCTATGTTTGCCATGGCCAGCTTATCCATTGTCCCATCGGTCCTTATTTTTATTTTCTTCCAGAAATATCTGGTAGAGGGTATCAGTACATCGGGTTTGAAAGGTTAATGATTCATAGAGAGGAGAATGGTTATGAAATATGAAAACAACAAAGCAAGCGATATTCAGATTGCCTATATCGGAGGCGGCTCCAGAGGCTGGGCATGGACTTTTATGACGGATCTGGCTCTGGAGGAGCAGATCAGCGGAACCATCCGTCTGTATGACATTGACCGGCCGGCAGCGGAAAATAACGAAATCATCGGGAACCGTCTGATGGCGAGGGAAGAGGCAAAGGGGAACTGGAAATTTCAGGTGGCCTGCAGCCTGGAGGAGGCTCTGAACGGGTGTGATTTTGTGGTGATCTCCATTTTGCCGGGAACGTTTGATGAAATGGAATCGGATGTGCATCTGCCTGAGCGGCTGGGGATATACCAGTCCGTAGGCGACACAGCAGGTCCGGGAGGCATGATCCGGGCGCTTAGGACCATTCCGATGTTTGTGGAGATTGCAGAGGCAATAAAGGCGTATGCGCCGGATGCATGGGTTATCAATTATACCAACCCCATGTCTGTGTGCGTAAAGACCCTTTATCATGCATTTCCTCAGATCAAGGCATTCGGGTGCTGCCATGAGGTCTTTGGTACTCAGAAGGTGCTGCTGGGCATCTGTCAGGAGATGCTGGGGGAGAATGACGGGGACTGGCACGATGTTGCGGTGAATGTGGTGGGAATTAATCACTTCACCTGGTTTACGAAAGCTTCCTATAAGGGGATTGACTTGTTCCCCATGTACCGTGATTATATCCGGAAGAATTTTGAAAGGGGATATGAAGTAAAAGGCGAGAACTGGATGAATTCTTCTTTTGCCTGCGCCAACCGTGTGAAGATGGATCTGTTTAACCGGTTCGGAGCCATTGCAGCGGCGGGAGACCGCCATCTGGCGGAGTTTATGCCGGGAAATGAGTACCTGAAAGACCCCAAAACCGTGGCTTCATGGAAGTTTGGGCTGACTACGGCAGCCTGGAGAAAGGAAAACCTTGAAGAGCGTCTGGCCCGCAGCAGAAGGCTGGCGGCAGGGGAGGAGGATATTGCCCTGGAGCCTACGGGAGAAGAGGGAATCCTGTTGATCAAGGCCCTCTGCGGACTGGGACGGGTGATCAGCAATGTAAATATCCCAAACACGGCAGGACAGATTTCCAATCTTCCGGTTACGGCCCTGGTAGAAACCAACGCCTTATTTGAGAGGGACAGCATTTACCCGGTTGCAGCGGGAGAGGTTCCCAAAAAGATCAAGGAGCTGATCATGCCTCATGTGGAAAATCATGAGAGGATTCTCAAAGCTGCCCTTACGTGCAATAAGGAGCTGGTGGTTGAAGCCTTTATGCATGACCCTGCAGTGACCGGAAAGGGATGTTCAGAGGAGGAAATCCGCAGGCTGGTGGATGATATGATTGAGAACACGAAGAAGTATCTTCCTGCTGGATGGGAATAAGGGGGACAAAATGGACTGCTTTCCCTTCCCTCTCCGCTCTTAACCAGCAAGAGAACATGGTATGGACTCCCCCTTTTTCTATGGATGAACTTTCTCTCAACGACAAGATGGGAATGCTCCAGGTTGGAATACGGTTCCACACGGGGGCGGATGGTTTTACGTTTACGAATATCAAGCACCATTTACTCCGATATTCATGCAACGACGTATAAGGTGGTGGCATGAATGAACACTTTACTGCGTTGAATTTATGTGAATTTAAAGCATCATAGGATTGACGCCCAGAGGATTTTGTAGTATGATATCTCCTGAACTTAAAAAACCAATTTATCAGCAAGGGAGACAAAGTATTATGAAAAAATCAGGAAAAGTACTTTCAGCAATTCTTGCCGGAGCTATGGTATTGTCCATGGCAGGATGCTCCGGCTCAAATTCAGGGAGCGAGACCACAGCTGCCGGCGGAGACGGGGCTGCCACTACAGCGGCCGATGCCCAGGGGGTCCAGGGCGGGGCTGAGGGTCAGACCTATAAAGTAGGGATCTGCCAGCTGGTTCAGCACGACGCTTTGGACGCGGCTACTCAGGGATTTATAGATACCCTTAAGGAGGAGTTAGGGGATGCGGTCACCTTTGACGAGCAGAACGCCCAGGGTGATTCCAACACCTGTTCCACGATTATCAACAATTTCGTTTCCGGGGACGTGGATCTGATCCTGGCCAACGCTACGCCGGCCCTTCAGGCGGCTCAGGCGGGAACCAACGAGATCCCGATTTTGGGAACGTCGGTGACAGAGTATGGCGTTGCCCTGGGGATCGACAATTTTAACGGCACCGTAGGCGGCAACATTTCCGGAACCTCGGATTTGGCTCCTCTTGACGAGCAGGCGGCCATGCTCAACGAGCTGTTCCCGGATGCCAAGAAAGTGGGACTTCTCTACTGCTCCGCCGAGGCCAACTCCCAGTATCAGGTAGATACGGTGAAAGCTGCTCTGGAGGGCATGGGATATACTTGTGAGTACTACTCCTTTTCCGATTCCAACGATCTGTCCACCATTGCCACAAAGGCGTCCTCGGAAAGCGATGTGATCTACATCCCCACAGACAACACGGCGGCGTCAGCTACGGAGATCATAGATAACATCTGCAGACCTGCCAAAGTCCCTGTTATCGCGGGGGAGGAAGGCATGTGCAAAGGCTGCGGCGTGGCTACACTGTCCATCAGCTACTATGACCTGGGCGTGGGTACGGGAAGGATGGCTGCCAAGATCCTGAAAGGCGAGTCCAATATCTCCGAGATGCCTATTGAGTACGCCCCCCAGTTTACCAAGAAGTACAACAAGACCATCTGCGAGTCCCTGGGGATCCAGATCCCTGACGGGTATGAGGCGATTGAAGAATAAGTAAACGTTTGAGAAAGCAGCGGGAAGTTTTCTTCCTGCTGCCCTTTTGGCAGATAGGCAGATAGGCAGATAGGCGGATTAGCAGATAGGCGGATCTGCAAAAGGGAAGACCCATGACGGATAACGGACTAGGAGAAAGATTATGGAGATTATGAGTTTGATAAATGCATTGCCGGGGGCGGCGGCCCAGGGATTGATCTGGGGGATCATGGCCATCGGCGTGTATCTGACATACCGGATCCTGGATATTGCGGATCTGACGGTGGACGGTTCCATGTGTACCGGCGGCGCGGTCTGCATCATGATGATGCTGGCCGGCAACAATGTTTGGGTGTCCATGGCGGCGGCGCTGGCGTCAGGCATGGCGGCGGGCCTTGTCACCGGGCTTTTTCACACATTTATGGGGATCCCGGCTATCCTGTCCGGCATCCTGACCCAGCTGGGGCTGTGGTCCGTGAATTTGAAAATAATGGGAAAGGCAAACCAGGCTATCAACGTGGATAAGTTTCCCCTGCTGGTGTCCCTGCGGTTTATTAAGAATGTGCCTTTCTTTAAAAATACAATTTTGATCGTGGCTTTGCTCACGGTGATCCTGATCGCCGTTTTGTACTGGTTTTTCGGGACGGAGCTGGGGTGTTCCCTGCGGGCCACAGGCTGCAACGACAAGATGGCCAGAGCCCAGGGCATCAATACGGATTTTGGCAGGGTGCTGGGGCTGATGATCTCCAACGGCCTTGTAGCGTTTTCCGGGGCTCTGCTGACCCAGTATCAGGGATTTGCGGATATCAACATGGGCCGGGGCGCCATCGTCATCGGTCTGGCGGCGGTTATCATCGGGGAGGCGGTGTTCGGAAAAGTATTCAGGAATTTCGGATTTAAGCTTCTGGCAGTGTCCTTTGGCTCCATCATCTACTATCTGGTGCTGCAGGTGGTGATCTGGAGGGGCATTGACACGGATCTGTTAAAGCTTTTGTCAGCGCTTGTGGTTGCGGTGTTCCTGGCCATCCCCGTGTGGCAGGAGCGGTATTTTACAGGCGTGGGAAAGAAAAACGGCGCGGGAAAGAACGCGCAGAGGAAGGGAGGGAATTCCTGATGCTGGAGGTTAAATGTATCTCAAAAACCTTTAATGCAGGTACGGTAAATGAAAAGCAGGCCCTGAAAGGTCTTAGCCTTACCTTAAATGACGGGGACTTTGTGACGGTCATCGGCGGAAACGGCGCCGGCAAATCCACGCTGCTCAACGCTATCGCAGGCACATGGAAGGTGGATGAGGGACAGATCGTCATTGACGGCGTGGACGTGACAAAGTATCCGGAACACAAGCGGGCGGCATTTTTAGGGAGAGTGTTCCAGGATCCCATGAACGGCACGGCAGCTACCATGGGGATCGAGGAGAACCTTGCCCTGGCTCTAAGGCGGGGGGATAAGCGGACCCTTAGAAAGGGAATCGCCGCGGCGGAGAGACGGCTTTACCGGGATATGCTGGCAAAGCTGGGACTTGGCTTGGAGAACCGCCTTACCAGCAAGGTAGGACTGCTTTCCGGGGGCCAGAGGCAGGCCCTGACTCTTCTTATGGCTACGCTGAAAAAGCCTAAGCTCCTTCTTCTGGATGAGCACACGGCGGCCCTGGACCCTAAGACGGCTGCCAAGGTTTTGGAGACTACAGAGAATATCGTCAATCAGGACCACCTTACCACCCTGATGATCACCCACAACATGAAGGACGCCATTCACATCGGCAACCGGCTGATCATGATGAATAACGGCCAGATCATTTTTGATGTGTCCGGGGAGGAGAAAAAGAAATTGAAGGTAGAGGATCTGTTACGGAAATTTGCCGAGGCAAGCGGGGAAGAATTTGCCAATGACCGGATGCTGCTGGCCAATTAAAGGCGGGCGGTGAGTTTTTGGAAACGTAAGGATCTGTGGATAGGAAAACGGCAGGATGCCTTTGGAGCAATGGGCGCCTGCCGTCTTTTTGTCTGTTTGGGCAGATAATTTTCTAATATGACAGGCAGGTGTCTTATTTGTTGTGGTATGCTTATTGCGGATCTATGGATGCCCCGGCTGTGAGGGATGAGGTGTCATAGGGATATCTGGTAAAGAATGGAGGTGAGACTATGGAGAAATGGCTGTATGTGATGACGATAAAAAAAGGGAAAACCTACAATCGGGTTACCAAGGCGGTGATCACAAGGCATGTGGAGAATTTGAGAAGCCTGGACGAGAAGGGAAAACTTGATATAAAGGGAACACAGATGCTTTTGTCAAATTGCTCTTGACATTTTCTCTCAATGTAGTATGCTAATAACTAGAAATCTAGTCAAAGGAAAAGCAGTGGCGAAACAAAGGCCAGAGGATTGGACGATGGGAGAGAACAGGGAAGCGGACGAGTTGATAAAAAGGAGCATTATGGGAAAACTGGAGAAGCTGAATCACAAGATGAAGCGGCAGCTGGCCAGGAAGTTTCAGAGCGGCTCTCCGCTGTCCTGTGTGCAGGCGGTCAGTCTGCACTATATTATGACAGAGTCCCAAAACGGGGACGTGTTTACCAAAGATTTGGAGGAATTTCTGGATATTAAAAGTTCGTCAGCTACCAGCCTGGTAAATTATCTGGAGAAGTTTGGATATATCCGAAGGGAGTCTCTGGAGACCGATGGAAGATACCGAAGGCTGGTCCTGACGGACCGGGCAAGAGAGATAGAGCCTGAACTTAACAGGACCATTGACCAATATATTTCCAGCAAATTTGTGGGATTTACCGGGGAGGAATTAATAACTCTGGAGTTTTTGCTGGAAAAGATGTTGGTGAATACCGGCGGCTTTTAAAGCGGCCGGTTCTGCGCGGATACGACGGAAAGATATGTTTTGGCCAAATACCTAGAATTCTAGTAATATAAAAATCAGGCGGCCTTGCAGCCTGAATATTCTTTTGTATAATACCTAGAATTCTAGCCACATATAGATGTCCCTTATCTTTTTTGATCTTCGGCAGAGCATTAAGCTGGGGAGAGGGAAAATGAAAAATAGAGAAAGGATGGAAACGGAAAGTGAGTGGAAAAGTTTCGCGGCGTGATTTTTTGAAAGCCGGAGGAGCCGGGCTGGCGGGGGTGGCGTTTTCTGCCCTTGGAATCGGCTCGGTTCTGGGAAGTGAGACGGAGGCTTCCGGCGACGGCAAAAACAATGTGGAGGAGCTGGTATATGTATGTCCGGTGTGCGGGGAAAAAGCGGAGAATTTTGACGCCCTGCAAAAACATTTTAAGGAGAAACACGCCCAGTTGGACGCGCCTGCCAGTATGGCGCTTCACATTAACGGCGCCGACGTGGAAGTGTATGTGGAGGATCACTGGACTTTGCGGGAGACCTTGCAGAGGGCGGTGGGGCTTACAGGCAACGCAAAGGAGATGTGTGACAGGGGCGGGTGCGGATCCTGCACGGTACTCATCGACGGAAAACCGGCTTTGGCCTGTACGACTCTGGCTGTGGAATGTAAAGGAAAAAAGATTGAGACGTCGGAAGGCATTGCCGCTGACCCTAAGTATCGTCCGCTGGTGGAGGCATATGTGAAGTACGATGCCAGCCAGTGCGGATACTGCACGCCGGGGCAGTTTACGGTGGCAAAATACATATTGACCAAATACCCGAATCCTACACAGGAGCAGATACGGACGGAGCTGTCCGGCAATATCTGCCGGTGCGGCACCTATTCCCGCCACGTACAAGCCATTCAGGAAGCGGCAAAAGCCATAAAGGGAGGTAACAGCTGATGGGAGAGACCAGCAAATGGGTTTTAGAGGGAACCAATGACGACCGCCAGGATTTTAAGGTGGTGGGAACCTGGAATCATCCGGGCCGCCAGTCGTGGGATATGGTCAGCGGCGCGGCCAAATATCCGACGGATCTATATAGGGAAGGAACTCTGACCGCCATGGCCCTTCGCTGCCCATACGGCCATGCGAAGATTAAAAGTCTGGACATCTCGGAGGCGGAGAAGCTTCCGGGGGTAACGTTGATCTTAACGTATGAGGATGAGGAACTGGCCTCCATGCCGGTGAACGTGCCGTCCTACTATGAGTTGGGAAGAAGCCCGCTTCTTGGGGACGAAGCGGAGTTTGAGGGGGATGAGTGCGGCGCTGTGGTGGTGGCCCAAAGCGAGGAGATATGCCGTAAGGCGCTGGATCTGATAAAAGTCACATGGGAGGTTCTGCCGTTTGTGTTGGACTGCCGGGAGGCCGGTAAACCGGGAGCGCCGATTCTCCGGCCGGAGATGAATCCTGACAGCAACATGACAGGCAATACCTTTGGAGCTCCCATAAAGTGGGAGATCGGAAATGTGGAGAAGGGCTTTAAGGAGGCAGACCATATCGAGGTCATAGAATACGGACGTCCTATGTGGAATCAATTCCGTCCCATGCCGCCGGCCTATTTTTCCTATTGGGATAATGATCCATGGGGCAATCCTGACGGGGAGAAGATGTGCTACGTAACAAACCACGCCCATTTCCCTGCCAACGGCCCTGTTATATCGGCTTTTATGGGCATGGGAGTTCATGAGGACAAGGTGCGGGCATTAAGCCCTTACATGGCGGCGCGGTATTGTGACTTTGTGGAGAAAAGGGGAGCTTTGCTGGCGCCGGTACTGTCGCGGCGTCTGGGCGGCGTGCCTGTGCGGTGTGTCAGCACCCGCCGTCAATCGTTTGATGCCAATGTACCCCAGAGTTTTTTCACCGTGCGCATCGGCTTTAAGAATGACGGAACCCTGGTGGCCGTCCAGCTGAAAAATGTCCATCAGACAGGAGCAAGGGGCGGATACGGAGATAAGACCCACGGACATCTGGTGCTTCCGGCCAATGCCCAGGGGTTCAAGTCCACATCCTGTCCCAATATCTATTCGGAGATGGAGTATTATGTGACGAATGGGGCCTGCACCACGGCAGACCCGGGCAAGGATACATGGGAACCGGTAAACTTGGCCTTTGCCAAGATTGCGGATACCCTGAATATGGATATTTCCCAGGTTATCATGAAGAATGTGAAGGTGACCAAGCCATCCCTGGAGACTTGTATGGAGACAGGGAAAAAGGCTTTTAAATGGGAGGAGAAATGGCATCTGCCGGGAAAAAAGAAGCTGGCTGACGGGCGTTTCCACGGTATTGCCTGCAGGAGCTGCTGGTCCATGACCTGGGGGATGATCTCCTACAATATTAACCTGAGGATGAATACGGACGGAAAGATTTATATGCCCTACTCTGAGGCTCTTATCGGCACTTACTGGCCGGACGCGGTGCAGCTGGTCATTGCGGAGGAGATGGGAATGAAGCCGGAGGACGTGATCGTGTATTATGCGGCCAATTATCCAAACTGGCAGAAGGGTGATGCCGCGGACAGAGGCGCGACGTGTACATGGGCGGCAAAAGAAGCTGCCATACAGCTGAAAAAGCAGATACTGGAGACAGGAGCTTCCTTGTTTGGGGTGACCGAGGATGAAGTGGATTTGGTGGATTCCATGATCACGTTAAAGTCTGATCCTGCAAAGCAGATGTCCCTGGTGGGGATCGGGCAGCTGGCAGTGGGATACTGCGGCAAGCCAAAGGTTCCGTTCCAGAACGATGTGATACGTACTATGAATGTGGACTTCTGTGAGGTGGCTGTGGACCCGGAGACCGGACTGGTGGAGATTTTGGATTACTGCGCGGCCCATGATTTCGGGAAGCTGATCCGCCCGTCATCAGGTCTTGGACAGCTGGAGATGGCTCTGACTATGGCGTCGGGAAGAGCGCTTCGGGAGGAAATAATCTGGGATAAAAATACAGGCGTTTTGTTAAACGGCAATATGTACGATTACAAGGTGCCTACGTCTCTGGACCAGCCGGTGATCGACACCATTCCGGTAGAGACCAGGTGCGGAGGCGGCGCTTACGGTTCCACAGGCGTGGCCCACGCGCATTGTGACGCGGGGCTGGTGGGTCTGGCGGTACAGAATGCCATTGGTAAATTTATCCCTATGGCTCCCTACACACCGGATAAGATACTGGCAGCCCTTGGACGGATATGAGCATTACCCAGGGCATACAGGTCCAGCTGGGGCAGAAGAGGGAGATTTTCGTAAAGGAGAAGAAGGAAAATGAGAGAGTTTACGCATATGCAGGCATACACGGTCAAAGAAGCATCTCAAAACGCGGCGCGGGGAGGTATGGTCATAGCCGGAGGAACAGATCTTCTAGGGACGCTTAAGGATGAGATACTGCCGGTGTATCCCTCGCTGATCATTGATTTAAAGACCATTGACGGTCTGGATAAGATCGAGGAAGAAGGGGACAGTCTTCTCATAGGTTCTATGGCTAAGCTGGCTGACGTGGCGGCCGATGACAAGGTGAAGAAACACTGCCAGGCGCTTTCGGAAGCTTGTAACAGGGTGGCGTCGCCTACCATTCGCAATATGGCTACTCTTGGGGGAAATATCTGCCAGATGCACAGATGCTGGTATTTTAGAACTCCTGACGACCGGTTCCACTGCAGCCGCAAAGGGGGCAGTACATGCCCGGCATATATGGGAGATAACCGCTATCATTCCATTTTCGGGGTTCAGAACGGATGCATAGCTGCCAGCTCCCACGATACGGCTCCGGCGCTCATTGCTCTTGGCGCTACCATTATTACGTCGAATCGGGAGGTTCTGGCGGAAGGATTCTTTGCGGCAAATGGTTATCGGTCCTGTATTCTTGAGGACGGGGAGATCGTGACCCATGTGCGGGTCCCCAAATGTAAAAAGAGCGTGTTTGAGAAATTTGCTCTGCGCAGATCCATTGATTTTCCCATTGTAAATTGCGCGGCGGCTTTGGGAAGCGGCGGGACCATACAGGTAGTCATGGGCGGTGTATTCCCGGCGCCCCTTCGGCTTACGGCGGCAGAAAAGGCTGTGGAGAAGGGGATTACAGAAGCGTCTGCCGCAAAAGCCGGGGACGACGCAATGGCGGACGCCTCTGCTTTGTCGGGAAACGGGTATAAGATCGAGATTGCCCGAGCCATGGTAAAACGGACTCTTTTAAGGCTGGAAGGTCAGAAGGCATGACAGGATGGCAAAGGGATTTTTTTCGATTGAAACAGTTTGTGGAGGGTTGTGGCGATATTAAGGTGACCAGTGAGCGTTTGTCTGTTCCCGGGGATCGAAAAGAAGAATTTTACCATTTGGTGGAGGAGGTTCAGAAAGCTCTTGGGATGCAGGTCCTGGGGGAATATCAGGAGATGGGGAGCGCGTTAGCCTGCAGGTTTGCGCAGATGAGACAGCAAATGGCGGCGGACGCAAATTTAAAGGAGTTTACTGTTGCAAGGGCCATAGAGAATCTTCTGGAAGATCCTAAGATGGGGATGGCAAAGCCGGCATTTTGGATCGTGTTAGACGGGCTGCAGCAGGAATTGTCCGTTGAAGCGATGGAGGACAGGGCGAAAAGGGAAGTGGTTCCGTTTTGCAAGGATCTGCTGCGCGGTGTCTATGAATCCTGGCTGTATTACAGTATTGTATCGGCTTTAAAGCCGGTCCGTTTTTACGGAGTTGATCTTCAGGATAAGGATGCCATGAGGGCGGTTCAGGTCCAGTCGGTTGCGGCAGGGTTTCAGGAAGCTTCGCGGGATAAGAGAATGCCGGAAGCGGTCTTTATCACAGAGGATGATCGCGTATTTGCCATGAAGAGTGAAATTGCGGATGAACTGCAGTTCTATGTAGAAAAACCTGGACGCGGCCGTAATTTTTTTGCAGGCGGCGACGCCGCCGATCGCGTTGCCCATAGAGCGCTGCTTTTGTACAGGCTGGGATCTTTGGATAGGATCCCGCTTCTGGCTGATCGGGAAAAAAGGTATTTTCTTCCCGCGGACTTGATGTGTGAGTTTCTTCTTCCCCAGGAGATGGAACGTCCTGTGTTATTGGCCGGGTTTGAGAAGCGCGTGCGGACAGCGCGTTCCCGCCGGCCGGTACAGGTGCTGACTTGGGATGAGAGCGGATCATTTCCTGACGGATTTCTGAAAGATTCCTCCGGAGGCGGCCAGGTTCTGGTGGAGCGGACCGTTGTGGGAATGGATGCAGGGAAGCTTCCAAAGATCGCGGCGGTTTTGCGGGATCGTTAGAGCAGAAAGAGGCTGCTTTAGAGATGAGGGGAATATGAATTGCGCAGATGATTGGATGTACTCTCGGAATCTCTCCTGCACCTGCCTTTGTGGATGATTTTCCGTCATATGCACATAAATTTAATCAACGTACGTTCCACGTACGCCTCATAAATTTATGCACATCTGACAAAAAATCATCTCACAAAATCAGGCACAAAGAGACTCCGAGAGTACATTTGGGAGAGAAGGAGGAGCGGTTTATGGCTGGTTTAAAGAGAGAAAGAGTTAGACGGATTTTTATGGCTGTGGTTATGATGATCGTTGTGGCTGCGGCTGCGTCCTGTGTTCCGAAAGACGGGGCAAAAGACGGATCCGGGCAGGTGACGGAGGCCAACGCCCAGGCGGAGCATGAGACCGGCGGGACTTTGGAGACCGGGGAAAATGGAGATGGGACAGACAGTGAAGACTCCAAGGACACGGCACAGGAAGCGGGCGTGCCCATAAGTGTCAACAATGACACGGTGGAACTGGGAACATTGGCAGTTTTTGAGCCTTCCGACAATCTGGAGGCAAACAGCGGAAGGGCCATTACAGGGTCTGACGAGGAACAGCTGCAGCAGGAACGGATCGCAGGCGGAGCCGTGGGGGAAGTGGTGTCGGAAAATCTGGAACCTCTTAATGGGATTACCGATTATTCAGAGGGGGAGTTTGTGATGGTGTACGGGGTGACAGCAGAGTAGATAGAAATTTTAGTGAGGCGCGCTTTTGGCGGGCCTCATTTTTATCAGCAGAAGATCAATGTACTCTCGGAGTCTCTTTGTGCCTGATTTTGTGGGATGATTTTTTGTCAGATGTGCATAAATTTATGAGGCGTACGTGGAACGTACGTTGATTAAATTTATGTGCATATGACGGAAAATCAGCCAATCTGCCACAAAGGCAGGTGCAAGAGAGATTCCGAGAGTACATATCAGAAGGAGGAGGAAAATCTTGTAAAATCAATGATCATGGAATATAATAAAGGGAGATCGGACAATACAGAATATGGTAAAGAAGAGGGTTCAAGTTTGGCTATGCGGGATACAGGAAGAGATTTGGAGACGGAGCTGGTGGAGGAAGCCATCAGACAGATCAGGAAAAACGGCATGGAGGGATTTTCCGCCAGGGCGGTGGCGGAAGCGTGCCATGTATCCTGCGCCGCGCCTTTTAAGCATTTTGACGGCCGCAGAGGGATGTTTCTTGCCATGTCAAAATATCTGGATGATATGCTGTATCAATTGATGGAGGACATTAAAGTCAGATGGGGGACGGATCATAAAAGGTGCCATCTGGAGATGAACGAGGCATACATCCGTTTCCTTTGTGAGAACCCGTTTCTGATCAATGAGTCTTTCTGGAATACCATTGATGAAAGACAGGCAGGCATCCGAAAGTGGAGGAGTTTTCAGAGTATGGCGGAGCAGTTTCTTTTATTCTGCCAGTCTCATGGGATTTCGGAGGATGTGTATAAAAGCTATTATTTTAATTTTCAGACTTTGGCCTATGGGGCGGCCTTTGTCATGGTCAACGGGCTTGTGCTGGAAGGCGGCGACCCGGGGAGGGAGATCCTGGATCTGCAGGAGCGTATTTACAGGAATCTGGAGCAGAACACAGGACTTGCTTTATAAAATGATTGCATATGGGAGAAAAGAAAGAAAAGCCTTGGCGGGCCAAACCGCGAAGGCTTTTTCAATGGATATCTGCTGTAAAATTTGTAAAAAAGTACTTGCATAAAGCCAAAAGAAGTGATAAGATTTTGTCAAGGTTAACAGTGTTAACCTTAAATCATGCATAAAAATAAAAGGGAGAGATGAAAGCATGAAAAAAAGTTACAAGCGTTTGGCTGCCCTTATGATGGCAGCTGCCCTGGCCGGTTCCATGACCGCCTGCCAGAGTCAGCCGGCTGATACTTCCGCGCCTGAGACTACTACGGCGGCGGAGACCACCACAGCGGCAGAAACCGAAACAGAAGCAGCAGAGGCAGGGGCGTACACCCCAGGCACCTACAGCGCCACGGTGACCGGCATGAAAGAGATGACCGTTAACGTCACCTTTGACGCCAACGGCATCACAGCCATTGAGCTGGACCATGAGGAGACTCCGGGGATCGGCGAGCCGGTATGTGATTCTCTGCCGGGACAGATCATCGAGCTTCAGGGACTTGGCATCGACGCGGTGGCAGGGGCGACTCTGACCAGCACCGCCATCCTGGAAGGCGTTGCCAACTGTGTGGAGCAGGCAGGCGGAGACGTGGCTGCACTTAAGGAGATCAAGCCTGAGGTTGTAGTGGCTGAGGATGAAGAGCTGACCGCGGATGTAGTTGTTATCGGCGCAGGCGGCGCAGGTATGGCGGCGGCAGTGACAGCCAGCCAGGAAGGCAAGAGCGTTATCGTTATTGAGAAGACAGGCAACATGGGCGGCAACACCGCTTTGGCAGGCGGCGCGCTGAACGCCGTTGACGACGGCAGCGAGACCGCTCTGGCAAGAAACGACAGTGTGGATTTCCACTATGAGCAGACCTTCAACGGCGGCGACAAGCAGGGCGATCCGGAGCTGGTGCGCATCCTGGTTGAGAATGCATGGGACGGCGTTGAGTGGCTTAAGAGCCTGGGCATGGAGTTCCAGCCAGGTGTATTTACCGTAACAGGCGGTATGTATGAGAGAGCTCACAAGCCTGTGGAACCGGAAGGATCCGGCTTCTTTAAGACCTATCAGGCATATATGGATTCCAACGACGGCATTACCATGAAGTACAACACCAAGGCAGACAGCTTTATCGTGGAAGACGGCGTGGTAGTAGGCGTTGCGTGTACCGGAGAGACTGGTAATAAGGTAACGGTAAAGGCTAACAACGGCGTAGTTTTGGCTACCGGCGGTTTCGGACAGAATGTGGAGATGCGTGAGAAGTACAACGCGGAGACCAAGTTATGGCCTACTCTGGATGATTCCATCCCGTCTACCAACACACCGGCCATTACCGGCGACGGCATCCTTATGGCAGAGGCCATTGGCGCGGATCTGGTGCAGATGGGCAATATCCAGATGCTTCCTCTGGGCGATCCTAAGACCGGAAGCCTTTCCGGCAACATCGAGCATGCCGTGGAGAGCCGTATCTTTGTAAATAAAGAGGGCAACCGGTTTGTCAACGAAGGCGGACGCCGGGATGAGATGACCCTGGGACTGTTTGATCAGACAGATACTACCATGTACATTGTTATGGACAGCGATACTTACCCCACAGGGGACGAAGTGAACAACTTCAACGAGAAGATGAGCGATCTGGTGGCTGCAGGCCGCGCTTACAAGGCAGATACCCTTGAGGAGCTGGCAGAGCAGATCAACGTTCCGGCTGAAAACCTGGTGAAGGCTGTGGAAGAGTACAACCGTCACTGCCTGGGCGGCGACCTGGAAGGCAAAGAAGACGAGTTCGGCCGTGTGCTGTTTACCGATACGGACAAGGTCAACAACGGTATCAACAACCCGCCGTACTACGCAGGCGAGCGTGTTCCTACGGTTCATCACACCATGGGCGGCGTGAAGATCAACAAGAATACCGAGGTTCTTGATAAGGACGGCAACGCAATCCCAGGTCTGTACGCGGCAGGCGAGGTGACCGGCGGGATCCACGGAAGCAACCGTCTGGGCGGCAACGCTCTGACCGATACCGTGGTATTCGGACGTATCGCAGGCAAGAGCGCGTCTGGGTATACGAGATAAGGGATAGGGATTTACTGGTATATAGGACTTAAAAGGGGGCAGAGGACATTCCTGTTTTGGGAATGTCCTCTGTTTTTTGTGAGGCAAGTGAAGTTATGTGTGTTCTCCATGGGCCGGATACTGGGACGGCCTTACACCGGTATGCTTAAAAAAGGCATTGGAAAAATGATTGGCATTGGCAAACCCCAGTTCCTGGGCGATCTGCGTGACAGTCATGGTCTGTTCTTTTAAAAGATTTCCGGCATACTCCATCTTGCAGCTGAAAATATAGTCTTTTGGGGACATATTCAGCTGGGAGGAGAAGATCCGGTACAGGTAGCTTTCACTGACTCCGCAGGCATGGCTGATCTGGCTGACCCGCAGAGGGGTTTTTATGTTGGCCAGAATATAGCTGACGGCTTTGTTCAGCAAAAGTTCCGTCCGGGGCAGATGGACGGAGGCGGCAGGGGCCGTTTTGACGAAATCTTTTCGCCGCAAAAGCTCCATGACAATGAGCGTCAGATAGCTGTGTATCTTTTGATAATAGCCGGGGCGCAGTTTCTCATACTCTTCCATTATGGTGTGGAAATAAAATTCTATGGGGGAGCGCAGGGCGTGGAAGACGCGGATCTTCCCGGAGGTCTCCATCATTTGGACAAACGCCTGCTCCCTGTGGATGGGCCGTACCGTGAAATAGAGAAACAGGAATCCGGGCGGGGAGCCGGGCCGCGCGCTGCTGGCGCTGTAGATGGTGTTGGGAGGCGTGTACAGTACGTCGCCCTGCTCCAGGATCATGTCCGTCCCGTGTATGGTGTAGCGGATCGGGCTTCCTGTAATGTAGCAGATCCGGTGGTAAGGCAGGGAGGTGTTGGCAATGGAGGTAAGCCTGCGGGCTGTAAAATGCCCCAGGGAGGTCAGGGTCAGCTGGTATTCCTTCAGCTGCCGGGACAGGGCGTCTTCCGTCAGGGGGGTAAGGCGGCTGAAATTGGCGTTGGATGGCATAGAGTTTTTTCCTTTCTGTGGGTGGTTGTCATGCTTTTGAGGGATTTGTTGAGTGAGCAATGGGCGGGGGATTGTGGCGGAGCCCGGGAGGGAAGGCAGATATTCGCTGGCCGGGATTTGCTCGCTTAAGGTGTTTCTGATAGGGGACGCTGTTTCGACTTTGTAGTGAAAAGATAACTGCTTATTTAGTTGAGTACGGCGATGCTGTGGTGAGCCCGTGAGAATCCGTCTGCTGTCCGGGTTCAGATATGCCAAACATTCCGATGAGCCCCTAAAGCAGAAACCACTCGGGGTTAGGCCCTCCTGTTTTCTTGGGTCTCATCTCCATGGCATATATTCACCCGGACAGCAGACGGATTCTCACGGGCAAAAGCAGGATTCGCCGGCTTAAATGTATGCTGGCTGGATGTTGTCTCTGACCAATGAGAGAACGGTTTCCTTTAGCTATGATAAAGATATTTACACAGTAGGCCCCGAGAATCCTTTCATCTTGCGCACTTTGCTGATGACTTCGCCTACTTCACGCCTCAAATTCTCAAATATTACTTTTCTCCCATATTTCGTGCGGTTTGCCAGACCTCCACCTATTATACAACGGGAGTTTTATTTTGGTACTCTGTTTATCGCCACTTGCATCTGTTAGTCTTCCCGCCTCTCTCTTCGGCCTGCGACTACGCCGCCTCAGTTATACAGCAATATGGCGAATTTAAATTTTTCCTTTATCCAGATTAGGATGCCTGCAGAAATAATTTTTCAGGCAAGCTCCAAACATGAGAAACGGCTGGAAACGTGCAATGTATGATTTTGACAGAAACAGTGCGGAAATATGTATGTCATTATTTTACAGGAAAGTTATAATAAAAGCAACCTGATATGGAAAAAGCGTAACAGTTCAGATAACCCTTGAACTGTTACGAAAAATCAACGAGGTATTCCATGAAAACAAAGGAGGATTCGGTTTATGAAGAAACGCGCCACAGCATTGGTTCTGGCAATGTCCATGATCCTGGCGGGATGTTCCCAGGGGAACACGGCCCAGGAGACGACAGAGGCGGCCCAGACCGAGACACAGGAGACCACAAAGGAAGATACAGCCAAGGAGACAACCCAGGAGACAGAAAAAGAGGAGGAGCAGCTAAGCCAGGCATTTGACCAGGTGAAAGGGGCGGACGTGGTGATCGTGGGCGCAGGCGGAGCAGGTCTGGCAGCGGCCATCGCGGCGGCGGACGAGGGAGCAGAGAGCGTTATTATCGTGGAGAAACTGGCAAAGACAGGCGGTTCCCTAAACTTTACCAGCGGTTCCATGTCCGGGGCCGAGACCATTATTCAGGAACTGGACGGCATTGAGGACACCAAGGAGTCCTATATTGAAGATATTCTGTCCAACGGGGCCCAGCTGGGGGATCGGGAGCTGATCGAGATCTATGTGGACGAGGATGTGGATGCCATACAGTGGCTGTGGGATCACGGTTTGAGCGAGTACACATTTTCCGAGCAGAACGGGTTAAAGAGCGTCTTCGCCCCGGAGCATCAGCTGTACTCTGTCCAGAGAACCTATAAGCCAAAGGCCATGGACCCCACCAAATACAAGTCGGCGGTCCACGAGATCCTGGACAAGGAAGCGGCCAAGTATGACAATATTTCCATTGATTATTACACGGAAGTCACAGAGCTTTTGGGCAATGACAAGGGGCAGGTGCTGACTGCCGTAGGCTATAACAGCGATACCAAGGAGACGGTGTGCTACAATGCGAAGAAGGGCATCGTCATGGCTACCGGCGGGTATTCTGGCAACCCCAAGATGATGGGCGAGTATGCCAAGCATGGGGATAAATATCTGGTAGGCGGCGCAGACAGCGCGGATGGCAAGGGGATCCGCATCATGCAGAACGTGGGAGCCAAGGTGGAAGAGGAGAAGCTGTCCTATATCCCCACATTCCCCATGGGCCTGGAGTACAGCGAAGGCAAGGGAGCCATCGGCGACGTGTACATGTGGAAGGCCGGCGGCATCTATGTGAACCAGGAGGGCAAGCGGTTTATCAACGAGACTTTGGACGAGGTGGTACCCAGGGAGACCGCCCTGGAGGAGCAGACAAACGCCGTGCAGTACAATATCTTCACGGACAAGATCATTGAGGATCTAAAGGCGGGAAAAGGCGCGTTTATGTGGGACTACTACTATGAGCCGGAGGACGGCATAGGTCACAAGCTGATCCAGTCAGCCGACTCTTTAGAGGAGCTGGCGGATATCATCGGCGTGCCAAAAGATGCCCTGGTGGAGACCGTGAATACCTATAACGCCGCTGTGGAAGCCGGTGGGACCGACGAATTTGGCCGTGATCTTAGCGGTACGGTTACGGCTTACAGCCTGGCAGTGAACAAGATTGAGGGGGACAAGTACTACGCGGTTCCCATTAAGGCTCTGGTGGTCATGACCCTGGGCGGCGTTTCGGTGAACAAGGATATGCAGGTAGTGGATGAAAGCGGAAACGCGATTCCGGGACTGTACGCTGCCGGTGAAGTGGTAGGCGGCATCTGGGGCAAGTTCGTGTCCGGCGGCACCGGAGTTATGGGGCCTGTGGCATTTGGACGGATCACAGGGCGGAACGTGGTGAACATGGATCTGGCACAGGGCCAGCCGGTGAAGGCAGCGTCCTTTGTGCTGAAAGAAGAGCTGTTTGAGAAGGAGGCTGCTGCCAAAGAAGGGTATGATATGACCGGCATCAAGGACGGCTCCTATGAGGCTGCCGTAGACGGACAAAGCGGCGATATGGTGGTTCAGGTGGTTGTGGAGGGCGGCAAGATCGCCCAGGTGATCGTGGTCAGCAACCAGGAGACGGAAAACATCGCCGGCCCGGCGCTGGAGAAGGTTCCGGCGGCCATTGTGGAGGCAGGCAGCCCGGATGTGGACGGAGTGACCGGGGCGACTTTGACCAGCGACCGGGTGAAAGAGGCCGTGAGACTGTGTCTGGATCAGGCCAAGGCAGGAAATTAGCTTGAAAATAAGAAAGTGTGATCAGGATAAGGCTGCGCCGGTGGAAACGGCGCAGCCTTATTTTCATGAAAATGATGCCAGGGTCAAAAGGTCATGTATGACATGTTGCATGTCAATACATGACTTTGGAACCCGAAAAAACATGAAAACGTAGCCCGATAGGGCGGATTTTAAATGTTTTTCGGATTGCGGGAGCATGAAATGCGGTGCAATCCGTAGGCATCAGGGGTCAGAAAAACTTTTGACCCCAACATCATGAAAAAATAGATGGTTATCATAGACTTTGTATTTTCATCATGATATACTTAAACGAAAGGTAACTGAGGAAATGACTGTGAGATTGGAGGTAGAAGATGCCGAGCAATGGAGAGATCATCGAGAGGGCTGTTCATGAGTTTCAAAAAGTGCAGTCCCATATGAGGAATGCCAAAAAGGAACATGCGGTTGAGACCTATGAGGGGTTAAAGAAAGATTATAAATCTTTAAAAGTGCTTTTAAATTCGTTAGGCGTTAATCTGACGGATATTGATGAAATCAAAGAATAGTCATTTGGAAAAGGAGAGGCAGAGATATGAAAGGAAGTTTTTTTGTAGGCGCGGATAAAGATCCCAAATTTGAGGTACGTGACATGACCTTTGGTCCCCTGGGGCCAAAGGATGTGCTGGTGCGCAATAGGGCATGCGGGATCTGCGGCACGGATGTGCATATCTACCATGGGGAGGAAGGATCGGCGAAGGTGACGCCTCCTGTGGTCCTGGGCCATGAATTTGCCGGCGTGGTGGAGAAGGTGGGGGAGGAAGTGACCGCCGTAAAGCCCGGGGATCATGTGGCTCTGGACCCCAATATGTACTGCGATCAGTGCATGCCCTGCCGCATGGGCAAAAAGCAGGAGTGTGAGCATCTCTTCGCCCTGGGAGTCAACGTAAACGGAGGCTTTGCGGAATATTCCGTATGTCCGGAGACGCAGTGCTTTAAGGTTCGGGAGGATATTTCCTTTGACGAGGCGGCCATGGCGGAGCCCCTGGCCTGCGTGGTCCACGGCATTGATCAGGCAGGGATCCGGTCGGGAGACACGGTCCTTGTTATCGGCGGCGGGACCATCGGTCTGATGATGGTGCAGATGGCCCGTATCTGCGGCGCTTCCACGGTCATCTTAAGCGAGCCTGTTGCGATGCGGCAGAAGATCGGCATGGAGGTGGGAGCGGACGCCGTCATTGACCCCATCCATGAAGATGTGCCGGGGCGTCTTAAGGAGATCTGCGGCAGAGACGGAGTCGACGTGGTCATCGAGTGCGTGGGAAAGCCTTTTGCGGTGGAGCAGGCATTTTCGGCGGCGGGCTTTGGGGCCACGATTCTGCTGTTCTCCGTGCCGGCAGTGGATGCTGCGGTTCCCCTTCCGCTGTTTGACGTGTACAAGAAGGAGCTGCGCATCGTAGGTTCCATGATCAATCCCAATACCCATCAGCGGGCGGTGAACCTGATCAACAGCGGCAGGCTGGAGCTTAAAAAACTGATTACCCACACCTATGACCTGGAGCATATGGACGAGGCGATCCATATGCAGATGAGCGCGGAGTCTATCAAAGTGGTGGTGCATCCATAAGACAGATCTTGCGGGGGCTGCGAAAGCAGCCCCTTTTTAGCAGCCTCGTTGACCCCTATCTTCTGATCTAAAGAGCCACCACCTCCATGCCCTCCCCCTCAAGCGCTATCCGGGTCTGGGCGGCGATGCCCTTATCCGTGATGACGGTCTTTACTTTGTCTTTCAGATTCAGAGGCACGCTGCCGTGCTTTAAGAATTTATCGCTTTCCGTCAGCACCACCACCTGCCCCGCCTGCTTTGCCATGTCCCGCACGGCCTGAGCCCGCATCTGGTCCCGGTTGGTAAATCCGATCCGGGAAACGTAGCCGTCGGCGCCGATGAAAAACAGATCCACGAGAAAATTTTCCGCGCACTGGCCTACCATAGGGCCTACCATGACCTGGGAGTCCGGCTGATAGATGCCGCCCAGGAGGATCATCCGCACATTGGTCTTTTGGCGGGTGTGATCCGCGATAAAGGCGCTGTTGGTGATAATGGTCAGGTCGGTTTTTGTATTGGCTAGCTGGTCGGCCAGAAGGGCGCAGCAGCTTCCGCTTTCGATCATAACGGTATCTCCGCTGCGGACAAGTTCCGCGGCCCTCACGGCAATTTTTCGCTTCTCCTCATAGTGGTAGGCGATCCTTCCGTTGATGTCATCCTCGCTGCGAAGAAGAGCAAAGCCGTGTTCCCGCTTGATGATGCCTCTGGCCTCCAAAGCGTCCAGGTCCTTGCGGACCGTTACCTGGGAGACTCCCAGTTTTTCGGACAGAAGGGACACTTCCAGCCGCTTTTCCTGGGTCAGCAGTTCTAAAATTCGATTTGTCCGGTTGTTCATGTCAAACTTCCTTTCTTTATTCCGTATATTCAGCCTGTATCACCTGTTTTATTTAAAAAAAGGCATGGATCCCCTGGTCAAGAAATGTTTGGCGGTACGCTTCAAGATCTTCCTCGTGGAGGGACGGCACATCCTCATAGTCGTAGGCCATTCCCAGGAGATGGTACTTATTTTCCCCAAACTGATGGAACGGCAGAAGCTGACAGCGGCGGGCTTTTGCCTTTATGAGGGCTTGGGCCAGCCGGGTCCCGTCGGAAAGGGAGTCGTTAAATCCCGGGATAACAGGGATTCTTGGGAGCACGTCCTTTCCCATGGCTATGGCCCGTTGCATATTGGAATAGGGCAGCCGGTTGGAGATGCCGGTTTTCTCCCTGTGTTTTTCGTCGTCCCAGTGCTTTATGTCAAAAAGGATATGATCCGCCGATGCCATGACTCGGTCAAAGACCTGGGGAGAGGCAAATCCCGCGGTCTCGCAGCAGGTGTCAAGCCCTTCTTCTTTGGAGGCGGCCAGAAGTTGTTGGGCAAATTCCGGCTGACACAAAAGCTCCCCTCCTGTCACGGTGATGCCTCCGCCGCTTTCCTCATAAAAGTCCCGGTCCTGGAGCACGATGTCCAGAACCTGGGCCACGGTCTTATGCTCCCCCTCCGCCTTAAGGGCTTGCGACGGACACTGGCGGGTACACTGGCCGCACCCGGTACAGAGGGTGTGGTCTATAAAGATCCGGTCCCCGGCCATGGACACGGCTTTGGCAGGGCATGCCTTTTTGCAGCGGCCACATCGGATGCACAGGCGGGCGTCCCACAGGATCTGGACTTTGGAAAGCTGGCTTTCGGGGTTGGCGCACCAGCGGCAGTTTAGAGGGCATCCTTTAAAAAACACGGCGGTGCGGATGCCGGGGCCGTCATGGACGCTGAATTTTTGGATGTTAAATAAGGTGCCCACGACGGTGCGGTCTGCGCTTTTCATGATATTTGGAAATCCTTTCTCTTTGTTTTTTCGGTCACAGGTTCCCCAAAGCCCGGCAGGGAAGGGGGAAGCTGGGGATCGTTTTTTAGAGTATACCATATGGCTTTCAAAAAAGAAACAAAAACTTTCAAATGAAACATTGACATGTTTTCAAATATAGGCTAAAATAACTTACATACAAAATATAATTTAGTTATGTTTGAAATAAATGATGATTGCATATGGATATGAAAGGAGGAGCTTATGGAGGATCATGGGCATTTTGGAGCGTTGACAGACAGAATGAAGGCATTTCGGGAGGAGGTGCTGGATGAGAAGCCCTATATTGACGCGGAGCGGGCGGTGCTGGCCACCCAGGCATACAAAGAAAACCAAAGCCAGCCAAAGGTTATGGCCCGGGCGCTGATGCTGAAAAAGATCTTGGAGGGCATGACCATTTATATTGAGGATAAGTCCCTTATTGCGGGCAATCAGGCCACCAAGAACAGAAACGCCCCTGTTTTCCCGGAGTACACCATGGAATTTGTCTTAAAGGAACTGGATCTGTTTGAGAAAAGGGACGGGGACGTGTTTTACATAACCCAGGAGACAAAAGAGCAGCTTCGACAGATCGCCCCATTTTGGGAGAACAATAATCTAAGGGCCAGAGGGGAAGCGCTTTTGCCTGAGGAGGTTCGCGTGTTTATGGAGACCGGAGTGTTCGGCATGGAGGGAAAGCTAAACGCCGGGGACGCCCATCTGGCGGTCAATTACCAGAGAGTCCTGACAGAGGGGTTGAAAGGCTATGAAGAGCGGGCTAAGGCCATGAAGGACGGCCTGGACCTTACGGATCCGGAAAGCATTGACAAATATGTGTTCTATAAAGCGGTTTTGACCGTGATCCAGGCAGTCCGCTGCTTTGGGACGCGCTATAGCAGGCTGGCCGCTGACATGGCTTTGAAGGAGCAGGACCCTGGGAGAAAGGCGGAACTTCTTAAGATGAGCCGGATCTGCAAAAAGGTTCCCTACGAGCCGGCTTCCTCATTTTTAGAGGCGGTTCAGTCCGTGTGGTTTATTCAGCTGATCTTACAGATCGAGTCCAACGGCCACTCCTTAAGCTACGGCAGGTTTGACCAGTATATGTACCCGTTCTACAAAAAGGATTTGGAGGAAGGGCGGATGACACAGGAAGATGCCCTGGAGATCCTGGCCTGCCTGTGGATCAAGACCCTGACCATCAACAAGGTACGATCCCAGGCCCACACCTTAAGTTCCGCAGGATCGCCTATGTACCAGAACGTGACCATCGGGGGGCAGACAAGGGAGAAAAAGGACGGGGTCAATAAATTAAGCTTTGCCGTGCTTAAGTCCGTGGCCCGCACAAGACTGACCCAGCCCAACCTGACGGTCCGCTACCACAAAGATCTGGATAAGCACTTTTTTGAGGAGTGTATTGAGGTGATGAAGCTGGGGTTTGGGATGCCGGCTTTTAACAATGACGAGATCATCATCCCCTCCTTTATCAACTGGGGGGTTAAGGAGGAGGATGCCTACGATTACAGCGCCATCGGGTGCGTGGAGACGGCGGTTCCGGGGAAATGGGGCTACCGGTGTACCGGCATGTCCTACATCAACTTCCCCAGGGTGCTGCTGTGTGCCATGAATGACGGCGTGGACTTAACAAGCGGGAAACGTTTTACCAAGGGATGGGGTTATTTTACGGATATGGAGACCTATGAGGAGCTGATGGAAGCCTGGGACAAAACGGTAAGGGAAATGACCCGCTGGAGCGTTGTGGTGGAAAATGCCATTGATAAGGCGTCGGAAAGGGATGTTCCGGATATCCTCTGCTCCGCCCTGACCGACGACTGCATCGGACGGGGAAAGACCATTAAGGAAGGAGGCGCTGTGTACGACTTTATTTCCGGGCTGCAGGTGGGGATTGCCAACATGGCCGATTCCCTTGGGGCCATAAAAAGGCTGGTCTATGAGCAGGGACGGATCACCAGAAAGCAGCTGTGGGACGCGATCCTGGACGATTTCCAGTCGCCCCAAAACCGCAGGATCCAAACGATGCTGACCACAGAGGCCCCCAAATACGGCAATGACGATGACGAGGTAGATGGCCTGGTGGTAACAGCTTACGACTCCTACCTGGACGAGATAAAGAAATACCCCAACACCCGCTATGGCCGGGGACCTGTGGGAGGCATCCGTTACGGAGGCACCTCCTCCATCAGCGCCAACGTGGGCCAGGGCATGGGAACTATGGCCACGCCTGACGGCAGGAACGCCCATGAGCCTTTGGCAGAAGGGTGCAGCCCGGCCCACAACGCGGACAAAAACGGCCCCACAGCCGTGTTCAAGACGGTTTCCAAACTGCCTGTGGAAAAGATCACGGGAGGGGTGCTGCTGAACCAGAAGATGACGCCTCAGATGGTGTCCACAGAGGAAAATAAGCAGAAGCTCATGATGCTGATCCGTACGTTTTTCAACAGGCTTAAGGGGTATCACGTGCAGTATAACATTGTTTCTAAGGAAACGCTCCTTGACGCCCAGAAACATCCCCAGGATCACAGGGATCTGATTGTCAGAGTGGCGGGGTACAGCGCGTTTTTCAATGTGCTGTCAAAGAAGACCCAGGATGATATTATCGGAAGGACCGAGCAGACTTTGTAAGGCATAGAAATGGAGGAGACATACTATGAGATTATTGATCGATGATGCCCAGATAGACAGGATCAAAGAACTTTATGAATATTATCCCGTGGACGGCGTGACCACCAACCCCACCATCCTGGCAAAGCAGGGAAAAGCCCCTTATGAGGCCCTGCGGCAGATCCGCCGGTTTGTGGGGGAGGCAGGGCAGCTCCACGTCCAGGCAGTGTCCAGACAGGCGGAAGGGATGGTTCGGGAGGCTTGCCGCATCGTGGAGGAGCTGGGAGAGAACACCTATGTGAAAATCCCGTCGGTGAAGGAGGGATTTAAGGCCATGAGGGAATTGCGGCGAAGGGGTATTTTGGTGACGGCTACGGCTATTTACTCGCCGATGCAGGCGTTTTTGGCGGCAAAGTGCGGGGCCAGCTTCGCGGCTCCCTACATTAACCGCATTGACAATATGGGTTATGACGGCATCGGCGCGGCAAAAGAGATCCATGATATCTTTAAAAATAACGGCTTGGAGACCCAGGTGCTGGCGGCCAGCTTTAAAAATTCCATGCAGGTCCTTGAACTGTGCCGGCACGGGATCGGGGCGGCCACCGTGGCCCCTGACGTGATGGAGGGGCTGGCAAAGAACCAGGCAGTGACGACGGCGGTGGAGGATTTTATAAGAGATTTTGAGGACTTGGCGGGAGCGGGCAAAGATATGGGGACTTGCTGACAGAGGCGGTTTGACGGGGCGGCGCGGGACATTTCCCGGTTTTCTTGAATTTGCCTATTTAAAATGCACAAATTGCTTGTAAATTTCAGAATTTTTTAGTAAAATGTTCTTATGGGCAAAAATTAATGTACAGGAGGAATGTTTATGAACGTGTATGGAACGAAGCAAATCCGTAACGTCGTGTTACTAGGCCATGGCGGTGCAGGTAAGACGACCCTGGTGGAATCCATGGCGCTGGTGACCGGAGTTACCAAGAGAATGGGCAATGTAGTGGACGGCTCTACCATCAGTGATTATGATAAGGAAGAGATCAAGAGACAGTTTTCCATTTCCACCTCCCTGGTGCCGCTGGAATTTCAGGGTGAGGACGGACCGATTAAGGTCAATCTTCTGGACACTCCCGGGTACTTCGACTTTGTGGGAGAGGCGGAGGAAGCCATCAGCGTTGCCGATGCCGCGGTGATCGTGGTTAACTGCAAGGCCGGTATTGAAGTAGGAACGGAGAAAGCGTGGGAGCTTTGCGAAAAGTTTAATCTTCCCCGCATCATTTTTGTGACCAATATGGACGACGACCATGCCAGTTTCCGGGAGCTGCTCCTGAAGCTGGAGACCAGATTCGGCAGAAAGATCGCGCCGTTCCATCTGCCGATCCGTGAGAACGAGAAGTTTGTTGGATTTGTGAACGTGGTAAAGATGAAGGGGAGAAGGTTTACCACCAACAGCGATTACGTAGAATGCGAGATTCCCGAGTACTCCAAAAAGAACCTTGACATCTGCCGGGGGGCTCTGGTGGAGGCAGTGGCCGAGACCAGCGAGGAGTACATGGAGCGGTATTTCTCCGGCGAGGAGTTTACATATGAGGAGATTTCCGCGGCTCTTAGGGAACATGTGATAGATGGAAGCATTATTCCGGTTATGCTGGGTTCCGGCATCAACTGCCAGGGAGCCAGGATGCTGCTTCAGGGCATTGACCGCTATTTCCCGTCACCGGATCATTTTGAGTGCATCGGCGTGGATGTGTCCACCGGCGAGCGGTTCGTGGCCAAGTACGACGACGGCGTGTCTTTGTCCATGCGGGTGTTTAAGACCATTGTGGACCCGTTTATCGGCAAGTATTCCTTAGTAAAGGTTTGCACGGGAACCTTAAAGCCGGATTCCGCTTCCTACAATGTGAATAAAGATACGGAGGAGAAGATCGGCAAGGTATACACCTTAAGAGGCAAGGAGCAGATGGAGCTTAAGGAGCTTCACGCCGGGGATATCGGCGCTGTGGCTAAGCTTAGCGTGACCCAGACCGGGGACACTCTGGCGGTGCGGACGGCTCCCATTGTGTACCACAAGCCTCAGATTTCCACTCCTTATACCTACATGCGGTATAAGACCAAGACAAAAGGCGATGACGATAAGGTGGCTACGGCTTTGGCCAAGCTGATGGAAGAGGACCAGACCTTAAAGGTAGTGGGAGACAAGGAGAACCGTCAGACCCTGATCTACGGCATCGGCGATCAGCAGCTTGACGTGGTTGTCAGCAAGCTTTCAGCCAGGTACAAGGTGGACATTGAGCTTAGCAAGCCGAAATTCGCGTTCCGGGAGACTATCCGCAAGAAAGTGGAAGCCCAGGGCAAGTATAAGAAGCAGACCGGCGGCCACGGCCAGTACGGCGACGTGAAGATGTCCTTCGAGCCCTCCGGGGATCTGGAGACGCCTTACGTGTTTGAGGAGCAGGTGTTCGGCGGGGCTGTACCCAGGAACTATTTCCCGGCGGTTGAGAAGGGCATCCAGGAAAGCGTTCTCAAAGGGCCTTTGGCTGCTTACCCGGTGGTGGGCATCAAGGCGGTGCTTTTGGACGGTTCCTATCATCCGGTGGATTCCTCGGAGATGGCATTTAAGATGGCGGCTTCCATGGCATTTAAGAAGGCGTTTATGGAGGCAAGTCCCGTTCTTTTGGAGCCCATCGCTTCCATGAAAGTTACGGTTCCCGATAAGTTTACCGGTGATGTTATGGGCGACCTTAACAGGAGAAGAGGCCGGGTGCTGGGGATGAATTCGGACCATCACGGCAAACAGATCATTGAGGCGGATGTTCCCATGTCGGAGCTGTTTGGATATAATACGGATCTGCGGTCCATGACCGGAGGCATCGGTGTCTATGAGTACGAGTTCAGCCGCTATGAGCAGGCTCCTGGTGATGTCCAGAAGAAGGAAGTGGAAGCCAGGGCTGCCCAGGGGGATAACGCGGACTGATCGGTGGATGGATTTTGATTTTGGATGTTTGGGGAGTCGGCTTTGGCTTAAGGGCTGGGGCGGCTCCCTTTTCTTTGGCGGGGGGCGTAACCGTTCAAGGGTTATCTGAACGGTTACGATTCAACACCGCGGCAGTCTCACTGAGCAGAGCCTCTATAAATACAAAAAAGATAGCCTGGTCGTCTAAAAAACCCATTTTTCTTGGATTTATTTGTTCAATGACCAGGTTACGAAAGTGCGGGACAGGGAAACAATCGTTTCCGCACAAGATCAGGAGACATATGGAATTGCTCCAACGAATGATGGCGGTGGAAGCTTGTCGGCAGGAGAATATCCAGATTTGCTTTATCATTACTGATTTTGTGAGCTTTTCTTAAAGTACACCAGTTTACAACTTTTTGATATTTAAAAAATAAAATACAAACTCAGCCTCTTTGCGGTATAATTTAAGCAACCAAACCAAAATCCACACGAAAAGAGATGAGTTTGTATCTACCGCTTATTATACCTTAAAGATTCCATTTTTAACAGACTGTTTTTNTATTTTCAGGATTATTTTGCGAATGCCTCCAGACCTACCGCCAGGAATCTATTCCTGTTGGTCATCTCCATTTTGACTCTGGACATTTTCCGTTCCGTTCGTTTTGCCCACAGCCATGTGATTTCCAGACTGTCCGATACCTCGCTTAACGCGTTTTACTATACACTCAAAACAGACGCCTATGATCACTCTGCCTGGAATGATGTTACGGTATCCAAAGCTGTCCAGACGGTTCCTGGCACTTTGACAGATCAGCCAATTTTTCTTTCTATTGATGATACCATGATCGAAAAATCCGGTAAGCATTTTGAAATGTGTTCCAAACTCTATGACCATGCCGCCCACAATGGCTCCAATTATCTTAATGGACACTGCATGGTCAGTCTCCTGCTCTCTTTCCCGGTATACCAGAATGGGAAAATTCTCTATCTTTCTGTCCCGGTGGGCTACCGGCTCTGGGATAAGGAAACGAGCAAGCTCGCTTTAGCTGCCGATTTGGTGGCTCAGGCCATGAAAGTCATGAATTCTGAGCGTCAAGTAATCTTATTGTGCGATAGTTGGTATCCAAAAGCGGAAGTAGTCGCTCTTGTGGAACAGTTTGATAACCTGGAAATGGTCTGTAATGCCAGGGTGGATACGGCTCTTTACGGGCTTCCTCCCGCAAAGACTGGAAAAAAGGGCCGTCCCAGAAAACGGGGAAGCCGGATTCAGCTGGATGATATCGTTCTTGGCGAACCGAAAACCGGTGACTGGCAGGTTGGCATGATGCCGGTTATCACCAACCTCTGGAAAGATAAAGTGGTGTATGCTTTAGTTACTGCGCCCAAAAACGGAAAGGGGAGCCGCCGTCTGTTCTTATGCACAGCTGACCCAAGAGCGATTTCCTTTGACTGGGAGAACAGCGCTGACAAAACAACCTATTCCTATGGAGCGGAAAATGTTTTTTATCTGCCTCTGGCCTGGTATGGCCTGAGGTGGAACATTGAAGTTTCTTATTATGAAGGGAAAACCTTCTGGTCGATGGAGGAATACCGGATCCGCAGCAAGGAAGGGATCGAACGGCTGGTGAATCTGATCAGCCTGTCCTACAGTGCCATGACCCTGCTTCCTTACAGTGATGAAACCTTTTCTGAATATCAGTCCGCCAGCGC
>CAJTGF010000060.1 GCA_910575585.1 Clostridiaceae bacterium | reverse complement strand
CCCTGTCTTCGTCTGTTAATGTTATATTGCCGTATTTTTTATTTCTGCCCATGGTTGTGTACTCCTGAATAATATTGATACAACCATTATACTATACGTCAATTATACACACAAGCATTTTAAGGACAGACTACTAGTTTTGAAATAGCGTCCGCGGCCCCGCCGGTATTTGTAGATAACCTGGTAAGGATCATGTTTAAGGCCGTGCCTGCCATGGTCCCCTTTATACCGGTATTTGCCATGAGTCCGGTCATTAACGCCACGTCTTCTATGGAGTATCCCAGCGCCCCGGCCATGGAGCCGGCATACTTGAACGTTTCCCCCATTCCGGACACGGTTGTGTTGGCGTTTGACGCCGCTGCCGCCAAAACATCAGAGAACCTTCCCGCGTCCGACGCTTTCATGTTAAACGCCGTCAAGGCGTCCGTAACGATATCGGACGTGGTAGCCAGGTCCTCTCCGGATGCAGCCGCGAGGTTTAAGATTCCCTCTATACCCCCAAGCATATCACCTGTTTTCCAGCCTGCCATGGCCATATAATTGAACGCCTCCGCAGATTGCTCTGCCGTAAATTTCGTATTCGCGCCCATCTCTTTCGCTTTGTCCGTAAGCTTTGCCACTTCCGAACCGGTAGCGCTGCTTATGGCCTGTACCTGTGACATGGCAGCCTCAAAGTCCTTGAACGTCTCTATGGAATCTTTTATGCCTATGCTGACCCCAAGAACCGTTCCCACTTGAAAGACCGGATTTTTCAGCAGATTGATAATCCCTCTCACAGGCGACGTAACCAGGTCAACTACCCTCATCGTAACACTCCAGGTCTTGCCTGCAACACCTCTTAACCCATTTCCAAGGTGGGAGAGGACCGGACCAATCCTGTCCTTTGCCTCCAAAAGGATCTCATACTTTTCTTTTGCCCAGCTGGCCAGACGTTTCTGTGTCTTCCCCGCCTGCCTGTCAAACTGGGAAACCGTATTGTTCGCCTTTTTCGCCGCCCCATTAGCGCTTTGGGCAGCCTCTTCCATTTTCTCAAAGTTCCGGGTGACGTTGGAAAGCTCCGGATCCGTATTGTCTATGGTCTCGATCGGTATCTCAATCCTGACCGTCTCCGCCACTGTCCTCGCCTCCTTTCATCCGTGATTCCAGGGTTATCCGCATAGAGGCAAGCATAAAATACTGTACTCCTATGGGCTTCTGATAAAATTCATCCGGGGTGATGCCTGTTGTCTGGAAGATGTGATGCAGCAGACAGGTCTTTCCCCCGGCGCTTATCAGTTTTTTGCCACTTCCTCCAGATTGTCGGAGTCGTAGCCGCTAAGCTTATCAATCGCCTCCAGGACCTTATCTTTCTCGCCTGCTTTCAGCGAATACTCGATTACATCCAAGCCGTTCATAATGCGATCTTTCTTAGCATTGAGCGCATCCCATACCTTACGGTTATCCCACAGCTTTGCTTTGTCCTCGTCTACGGTCGCCTCATAAATGATGGCTGACTGATATTTAACGCGGTCCGTGTCCTCCGGAAGCTTCATGCCCAGCTGCTTGTTCCGCACATACTTGGTATGCTTTTTCTTGCACTTCTCATACTCCTGGGAGCTTAAGGGGCGGATGTTAAACGCAAAGTACAACCTGCCTTCCCGGATGATCTCAATACGCTGTGTTTCTTCCGACGCGAACTTTGCCGCGTCAATAAGGCCCTGGATGAAATCTTCCTCATTAGCCCGGATCAGTGCCTTGGTGTCTTCCTGGTCAGTCTCATACTCCATCACTTCTGACTGCGGGATCTCCTCTATTGCTTTTCCCTTCCCCACAGTTACTCCTCTTACATATTCCTTTGACATCTGCCTTTCCTCCATTTTCTCGTACTGAAAGAGGGCAGCTGCCTGCCGCCCTCTGTTATAGTAACTCATTTATTGCCTGTCAAATCCCAAGCAGCGACTGCAGCTTAGGCGCCCTGTTGACAAAGAAATTCCAGTTGCGCTTGATCACGTCCCCTACAGAAATATTCTGAATATCCACCTGCCCGGAAGGGATGCAGTCCCGGTAGATCACCCGCTCCTCCGAACCGTTTCTCCCCAGAAGCGAACCCTGGAAATCCCATACGGGCATAATCTGTGTTTCCAACGCTTCCATCAGCTCAATAATGAACTCATCATCCTCCACGACGATCTGTGACATGGTAAGGCTGACGGCAAAGGTATTGGTCGTCTCATGTTCCTGCGCGTCACCTAACACGCTGTACTTTGCGTTATTCCAGCTGACATTTGACGTGAACTGCTCTACTAACGCAAGCAGGACGCCATCCTTACTGTAAAACGCCCCATCCTTTCCTGTCCTGCCATGTCGGGAATCGCCTGCTGCCCTCACATTTCTCATATGCTACTCCTCCTTTACTCCATGTTTGTGCTGAACCGGAACAAAAACGTCAAATAGATATGTTCCATCGAATCCTTGTCGATCACGTCAATATCAAACCACGCGCTGTCCCCATCCGCCTTATAACCGCTGCTCTCGGATACGGTACACGCCATCAGTTTGCCTTCCCCTATCATGGAATCCCCGACGCCCTGCATTTGGCTCATAACGGTCGCCCTTCCGTTCATGTCGTTATCAACCCTTCCCACAAGGTCGTCCACAATGGTGTTGACCCGTCTAAGGAATTCAAAACGTGTCTTAACCCTTCGGATCTTCTTCCATCCTTTATCCTTGTCTTCCGTAGGATTAGTCATAGTGTTGATGGCATTGTCAATCCAGATTTGCTTCCTGGTATTCCTTGACAGAACAAGACATCCCATAGTTTCCGCTTTGGTCATCTGCACAGGCGTTAACTCTTCCAGCAGTTCCGTGGCGTTCTCAATGA
The DNA here is from genome assembly GCA_910575585.1 of Clostridiaceae bacterium. GTDB lineage: Bacteria > Bacillota > Clostridia > Lachnospirales > Lachnospiraceae > UBA3402. The sequence goes on along the minus strand of CAJTGF010000060.1, from coordinate 30,949 downwards.
CCGTGTGGGTCAGGGACTGGTTGCACGGCACGGCCCCGATCATTCCCGCAATCCTGGCCGCAGTCTGATAACCGTCAATGACTGTCCCGTGAATACCCAGCTTAGGGTTCAGGACATAGTTCATTTTTTCATCATCATATTCCATTGCGTGCTTCTGCCTGGTCTTAATGTCCGTTTTGTTGGTCTCCGCAACCACCGCCTGGACAAACGACCCGTTTTCGAAAAGCTTGTTAATATAGGACTGGACCATAAGATGTACCGCGTAATCTTCCGTATCCACACAGATGGTATTGTATATGTACGGTTCAAGCGCAGCGAAAGCATCCGAGTAAGAATCCATTGTCACTGCCGGATCCTCACCTGATGTAAGACTTTTCTGCAAAACGTTGGCAATCTCAGCCTGTTCTTTTCCCTCTGCCGTTTTAGCCACAAAGCTTTCCGTTCCGGCGATCGCCGCCGCAAGTGACGCCGCCTCCCCTTCTCCTGCCACAAATGTGACTTTCTCAATCTCTTTGGTCCCGGAATAGATCACACATTCCTTTAATGTATCGTCTGTAATCTTTTCACGAATCGTAACAGAAAACGGCCTGGCCCCCGGATATTTTGTGCCAAGCGTCACGCATGTCTCCCCGTCCTTATCCTGGAGCGTAATCTCTGAACAATTTCCTCCGGAGCCAAGGCGGAAAGCCAAGACTGTTAAAGCGCCGCCATTGAACGCCTCCCTGACCGCGTCCGCGGTCCCTCCGGCGCCGAACACATCCGCATAATCCTCATCCTTACTCAGTTCTGTCACCTGTCCAAGAGGACCGAAATCCGAGCGGAAGATAACCGCTGTAATGCCGTTGATGATCTCCGCCTCCAGCTTATCATTTGTGGTGATGCGGAAATATGTCCCCGGCCTGACCTTTTCCTCTCCTAACCTGAATATCCCTGCCACTATTTAACCTCCCTTCCCCGGAATGCCTTTACGATCTCCGCCGCCTTCGCTTTCGTACATTCCTGGATCCCAATCTGTTTCAGCGCGGCAAATACGCACTCTGGCCTGACACCGAATAACTCGTCCGCGTTTGCAACAAACTCTTCAAGTGTGTACATGGATTCCTTCTGTTTTGGGGGAATCCTGACTGCGTTCTCCCGGAGCTCCGCTTTTGTTTGTTCTGTATTTTTAGCAGCCATGTCCATCTCCTTTTATATTTTTTCGTATCTTACAGACCTTAAGGTATGCCCCTTTGGGCGATACCTCAAAAGCCCGTAGCGACCTGTTACAAAGATCTGACCGTCTTTCAGATAATCGGATCTGTAGTTTGCCTGCAGCCGTTTGATGTACATAGGAGAGTGGTCCAGCATAATGATCTCTCCGTCCAATGACATCCTGTTCGCAATGGCAGCCGCCATCTTCATCCTGGTCCCACTCTCCGGACACAAGATATGGACGGCTATTCTGCCATCCATCCACGCAACCGTATTGGTTTCCCGGGCCTTATCTGCGGACATCAGCCGGCAGTAGATCACCGGCCGCTGTGCCGTTGCCTCTGTTACCTCTTCCATCTGGTCGTATCCCATAATCAGACACTCCGGATACAGTTCCTTTACGTACTTATTAACCGCCATTACCGGATCCGGATCAGACGTTTCCTGGGAAGGATATTCCAGAATGTCAAACCGCACTTCACTTCCGATTGTCACGCTCCCCTTCTTTTCATCTATGGTAAAAGCATCTGTCCTTGCCCACGCGAAACAGTAAGGCGTACCCTCTGCCGGCTTCAAGATCACGTCCCGCAGGCAGTCCCTCACCAGCGGCTCAATGGCCTCCGGCGTAATCTCTGTTGTATTCTGACAGAGCAGAGATACCGACAATGTACCAGCGCTGTGCCTTTCCTCATTAGCCTGCAGGTCAAAATTATAGATGATCTGTGGGTACTGTATGTTTCCGCCCCACCCTTCCTGACTTTCATCTGGCGGTTCCGGACTGAATACGGCAGGCGTTCCGCAGAATAGAGCCAAATGCTTTGCAAGGCTCTCTGAACCGGAAAACCTTTTATGAATCAATTCCTCCAACATCATCCTCCTTACCATCTCCCTCCTGCTGCCCGTTATCCGCTTTCATGCCATGTTCCTGTATCTCTGCCATATCAGCGGACCAGCGGATCTCCCACTGACCCTCTGCCGCCTCGGACACAGGAATGATGAAATGATTCGTCACATTGCCAACGCCGGGGTAATACTGAATAATCAGCTGATCCTCCGTCGCCGTTGTCACAAATCCGGCTTTACCCTCATTCCATGTGCGGTGCCTGCCCCAAAGCAGGTATCCCCGCCTGATCTGCGTTAAGTCATAAGCCGCTCTCGGCCTTTCCGTCACCAACGCCATGCCATCCTATCTCCTATCTATAGGGCTCGCTATAGATCTTCTTGATCTCAGGAGCCGCCTTTTCCTTGATACGCTCCACAAATGGCCGTGGTTTCATCTTTGGCGTGCCGTTTTCCAGAAACGGCGCGTACCGTTCCTGGCTTTCCAGCTCCGCCGCAATGGCAACACCGCCATTGGAGGTATTCTCACTTTTTACCTGGCCGTTCCAGTGCATGCGGAGATTTCCCGTTCGCCTTGCCGGCGGTTCCCCGGGAGCGGATGCGGTATACCTGGCTCTTTTGGTAAAAGGCTTTCTGTAAACTCTTCCGCTTCTCTGGCCCTTCAGTACCTCCAGCTCCGCGTTCCTAATCGCATTGACTGCCCGCACACCCCTGGACAGAACTTTCCGGTTAATGTCCGCCACCTGCTCCTTTATCGCCGCACGGATAGCGCTCCCCGCGCTTGTCGCTTTGCCATCTGCCCATAGCTTCACTTTATATCCTGCCTTTCCTCCGCGTAATAGATCGTAGATATCCCCAGAGAACCGCAATCATCCATATCAACAATGTAAAACACTCGCTCTCCAAGGACCAGCTTATCCCCCCTTTTTACTTTTGGAGCCCCTGCCTGGACGATGGTATGAGTAACAACATGGTCTTTCTGGCTATGGTTCGTCCTGTCCTCGTCAGAAGCTTCCGCAAAGCACCCCTTCAAAGTCTCGGTCCCGTCTCCGGTATGACGATTCGCCACCCTCCCTGTGCTTGTCACTACCTGCTTATTGCTTTCAATGGTAAACTCTTTGATCAGGTTTCCCGGACGTACATACATCATCCTCGTATTTATCATCTGCCACCTGCCCTTTCATTCTGCTGCATGCCAGTATAAAAATATGGCGGCTTTTGGTGTGTTCCGGCTCCAGACCGTAGTATGCCGCAGGACTGCGCGGACACCTCTTTTTTCAGTTTGTCATAATCTGCCCGCCACAATTTTGCCCTCTCCTGCATATACAGCCATAGAGGACCGGTCTTGGTATCCACCTCGTAAGCAAAACGGCGGCATAAGCTTTCCAGCAGTAAAAGCTTTGCTCTTTTCCATGATTTCGGATATGCCCCGATTGCCGCCTGGATTTCCTCGTCAGTCAGTGCTGTGGTGTCAGAAAGACCTTCTACCATCGTGTCTCCCAACTCAAACCTCATGCGGTCCTTTCCAGGTTCCCCGATCTTTGCCGGATCGTACGTATACGCCCCTTTTGCCATTAGGTATCATCTCCCTCCGTATTACCCCCTGTGGTTGGGTTACTGCCTGCAGGTTCGTTTGGACTGCTGGAAGTGGAGAAAATGTTGTCTGCCTGCTTTTTGGCGGCATCCTTGATTGTTTTTCGAGTATCTGCCGCATGAAGGAGTATCAGAATATTCTCGGATTTTACCCCGGCGATTACCTCAGCTCCATCTGTGGCGTTCATCTGCATAATGCTGAATACCTGCTGAATTTCCTCTGGAGTTGCGGGGATTGCAGTATACTGCCCATCCTCAGCGCCTTTTACACCAATCTGAACCACTCCTTCATATGCGCCTGGTTCCGTTTCTTTCAGTTCCGCAGCATACTCCTGCAGCTTTGCCTGCTGATCCGCTCTTTTCTTTTCTGCCTCTATTACGGCCTCCGCAATCATTGCCTCAACCTGCCCCTGCGTAAAAAGAGGACCGGACTGTCCGCCCGGTATCCCCATACCGTCATCTACAATGGTCAGCACGCCCATTCTTTCTTGGGTCCTGGGATCAGCCACAAAGTCTGCGGGTATCTCATCACCAATATAGAACTGCCGGCCACAAAAACTGCAGGGCCTATTCGCAATCAGTCTCATAACGCTCCTCCCCTACACCGCGTCCGCAAAGAACATCCCCAGATCATCCGCCGTCTTTTTCATGTCAGTTGCCATAAGACCCTCGATAAACTCCGAATGGGTTCCAGGCTCGCCGTCATAATTCAGAACGGGCATAATATTTCCATTTCCTAACATATCCCATGTAAATATGTAACCGGCAGAAGGTTCATCAATGGATGGCGTATCCGTAGCGTACGCCAGCAGAAACCCGTTAGGATCGCCGATGTATCCCATGTCTGCCTTCTGCCCAAGTTTTGCCCGGTTCATGATGGAACGCTGAACCGTAAGTCTTTCTACACCGAACAGCTGGGACAGGACATTCTCGGTAATGGTCGCCGGATTTGCCGTAGTTCCGCCATACTTCACCCTTTCCAGGATTGCCGGATGCTTTTTGAGAGCGTTAAACACATTTACTCCTATGGCCATTCTGTTAGGCATACGTCCCGTATTCTGCTCCATAACCGTTTTCCTGTCATCAACAAGAGCCACCGGATCCGAATTCCCATTAGAGAATTTGATAAACTGGCCGCTTGTGGGAGTCGTTGAGTCAACGCCTGCTTCCTCGTGTCCCCACACCCCGGTTCTGAAAAAAGCCTTTGCAAACAGCACGTCCTGATGGATATTCGCCTGCCCTGCCATTGTCCTTGCCCGCTGCGTCCTTGGGTCCGCTGCTCCAGGCCCCTGTCGGCGCGTTAAGTCCGTCTGACGGATCCTGTCAATACCCATGATCATCTGATCTACCACACAGGCATAACTCTCTGTGTGCTCGGACAATACCGCCGGATCAACCTTTCCATAGGCAGGTTTCCTCTGCCAATTGTCCCGAAGCAGATCCTCCTTGTCAAAAACATAGTAATTGTCAGAGGATAAGGTCACCGGACAGATCGGAAAAATTGTCTTCGCGAAAGCCTTCGTATCACTCTGAAAATACGCCAGCGCCATGTTGGACAACGCCGTGTGTGGTCTGAAAGCGCCCTTGGCAATATCTGCCTGAATGCTTGCTGCTGTCTTCTTAGCCATTTATCTGTTCCTCCTGTTCTCCCTGATTTTCATTACCGCCATTGCTATTTTCTTTGTTCTCCCCAGAACCGCTGCCTTTCTGATACTTAAGGATCTGGAGCCTGCAATACTCGCCTTTTTCTGCCGAACCAAGGGCAATGCCCACAATATAATCGCCTGCTGCCGCCAGCACGGCCAAACCTTCCGTTCCCGCTGTTACTTCAACGCCCTTGGCAATATCGGTTCCGGCAAGAACATACCCGATGTCCTTGATCTGTACATCAACATCCGCACCCGCAGCCACTTTTCCGGAAGCCGCACCGGAAATATCATTCACGCCAGCCTCTATGAGCGCAACGCCGATAATAGGCTTTGTGCCGTTTTCTGCCAGAACCACATCTCCCCCCTCATCGTAAACCAGGATCCTGTTCCGGCAGTCCTCCATATCTTTGCCAGCTGTCTCCACTATGGTTACGCTCTGGTTAATCTGTACTCCGTTGAAATTTCTGTTTGTCATGTTCTTCTCCTTTCTTAAAACCCAGCCTCTTCATCGTACTCCGCCAAAACATCCGGATTATCCTCCCAAGCCTTAGCTATGGCCTGGCTGTAACTTAAGGCCGGATTTTTTTCCATGTATCCTTTGGCGATCCCATTGATCTTCATTTCCGCGCAATTCCCTCCAGGGCTCCCATGGCCAGACCTTCCAATCTCTGAAAAAAATCCGGATTTCTCAACGGTATCCACTGCCTGGTCAAGTAAGGCAATCATGTCATGATAAGCGGTACCGCCTGCTGCCTTCAAGCTCTTCAGCAGAGGAACCAGCTCCTCTTCTTTCTTTCCAATGATTACATATCTCTTCGCAATCTCTGTAAGTTCCCTGGTCTCCGCGCCGTCCCGAAACTTCCGCAGTTCCTCCAGCTGCGCTTTTACCGCAGGGTGAAGGCCCTTATAAATATCATCTCCTCCTTGGTCCTGCCGCATAGAAACAGTGTCGTTTTCTGCCTGTGCGGCAGACTCATGCACTGACTTTTCCAAGGACGTCGCTTCCGCTCCGCCTCCATTCCCGTCAGCGCTATCCTCCTCTGTCCCACAGCGTTTTTCGATGCTTTCCAGGAAAGCCTTCTCCGCATCCGTCAGTTTGCTCTTATCAATCTTCATTTCCGCCTCTTCTCCTTTCGAGTTGTTTTTCTGATCATTGGATCCCTGTTGATTTGTTTTTTCGTTTGGTCTGTCACCCATACCTGCCTTTTGGATTGACAGGTTCAACCTTTCTGCCGCCGCTTTCATAATCTCCAAGTCTGCCTTAGACACCTCTTCCTTTTTCCTGACAATGCCGGCCTCTTTTCCGCCGGACCATTCCTGGATCGATTCCTGTACCGCCGCATAAAACTCATCAAGGCTTTCCTGCATAGCTGCTGCCGCGTCAGTGCCGTCCATCTTCCTGTCGTTTAAGATCGAACAGAGAGAATACTGCAGCGCATAGCAAACATCCCACATTTCATCCGCTATCTTCCGGTTATTGACTTCATCTATTTGCTCACGAAAACTCACGGAATCGCTCTTTTTGATCTCATCCACTGCGCTGTCGATCTCGCTCTGATCCATGCCGGCAGCTTTACCTATAAAGTTAAGCAGCCTGTTCAGTATGTTTCCAGACTCCTTTTTGCCTCCCTCCCCCGTATTCTGCCCTTCCCCCTCCTTCCGTTTTATCATTTTGATGTGGGCATCCGGATTAGCGCCCTCATCCACAAAATCTACTTTCTTGATCTTGAGATTTTTAAGTTTTGTTGCCACTTTGCCGCCTCCTTTCCTGTTTTTGGGTATAAAAAGAACACCTCTTGTATGAAAGGTGTTCTGATTATCTTAGTTATGTTGTTTTATCCCATGTGAAGCTGAGTTTTTAAAGCGTCCTGCAACACCTGGGAAAAATTAATATTTCTCTCCAGCGCTGCTGCATTAAGCCATGCCGGCAGGGTGACGGTTCTGTTGACGGAACGATTTATCTGTGCCATTCGAACAGAGGGCATATAGACATCAATTAAGACTGCCCTCTCATTTGGCTGTGTCTCTACTTCTGCCAGTGGTGTAGGGTCAGGAATTTCTTCTTCGTCCTCCTCCATACCGTAAAGGACACATCCAAGAAGTTCTCTTGCGGATAAAAGCGCGTCATCATCATTTGTGCCACTTGTTGCACACTTTAGATCAGGAAAATCAACCGCAATCTCCTGATCCGGCTCATAAGTAAAGACCGCGGGATAAACGTAACGTTCTACTTTTTTCATGAATATAGCCTCCTTAATCTGGTATGCCGGGAAGGGCCGGGGCTATTTAAATACTAGCCCCGACTGCTCTTCAATGCGTTTCAGCGTTTTATGAGGGATATCTTTGTCAGGATGTTTTACCGTTGTGCGTCCCTTTTTGGTTGGGTGTTTGTACTGGTGATGACTGCCCGTTACATTTACCTCATACCAACCATCCGCTTTCAGCATTTTGATAACTTCCCTTGATGAATAACTTTTCATGTATTCTCCTCCTGACACTATTATAATAACACATATAATAATATTTGTCAATGGGTATAACACATATTTTTATATTTGTTTTCTATTTATCTTATTTTGCAGAGGACTGTAAAACAGCCAGTGCTTTGGTCCATGCTTGGCTGTTTTATTTCTGTTTCAAAAGCAGATGTATTCCTCTTTTAATCGTTTCTCCGCACGTTACTTCAAGGCTTTTACAATACTCTTTTAATCTTTCCTCTGTTTCAGTGTCAAGACGATTTCACAGCGTCAATCAGTTCTCTTTTTGCCCTACTCTGCCTCCACCCTCTCTGCTTCCCCTTCAATAGAGAACATGGGATAAGTGCCATCTTTAACCTTTTCCCATACATCTTTATCCAGAACCTTAAACCCAATCCACCATCCAATCGGGAGTGTACCTACGGGAATCCCCATAGCCCGCATCTTCTCCTCTGTAAACACAACGCTCTCTATGAGAACAGCGGCGCCACTTTTCTCATGCATTTCACCGCCCTCCCGATATAACAAAACAAACTCATACGCTGCCCTCTCCAATTCTTCCGGCTCCACAATATCCTTCTGCCAGTCCTCGATCACCTCTCCATTTACCCGCATGGAGACGCTTGCCCAGCCGAAAGCAAGCATCTTTTCATCATCCGATTTCATGATCTTAAAGTGCCCTTTTAAAACATCTTCCGTCTGCCTCTGTCTTGGCTTGGCCGATTTACTGATCATATCTGAAAAGCTTTTCATCTTATCACCTTCTTTCCGCATAAAAATACCACTTGCGCAGGCAGGTGGTATTTTTCACTTCAATTTACTTTGTTCAATTATCTCACAAACACATTCTTCCAAAAGCGCGTCAAACCGGCGGTTGTACTCCTCCGAGAGTTTCCTCACTTCTGGCTGGGTATTAGTCGCATCCAGCCCTGTTCTGTACCTTCCTTCTTTTTTCAGCTTCTCACAGATTTTTTCCCGCTCCGCGTTATTCCATTCAAAAAGCTGGTTTCTCTTTCTTTGAAATGTTTTTTCGACTTCTTTTTTTTGTGTATCCTCCAATCCATTAAAGATCGTACGAATTTCTTCCTTTGTCACCGTTTCCACCTCCGGTATCCGATACCTAACCCTCTGGCAATTTCGATCACTTCTTCATGTCTTGCCAAATCGCCATTCGAATTTATCAATTCTTCCAAAGCAGCATGGCTGTCAAGGTCAGTTCTTTCTCTTGAAAGCTCATAGATATATTTTTCATCAATTCCACGGAGCAGCTTAAGGTTATATTCAACAAAAAGATCAATATCATCCTGGCTGAATGAATACTCATTCAAAGAGCCTGACGGATGGTTGTGCGTAACGCTGGCATTCATCAGTTCATCCCCCAAATCTACGTTTGGATACACCCCGTTTTTATTTCCATAACACTGAAAAATAAGCCCCGACATAGTTACCACAATAGCGTTCTCAATATTGCTCTTCACAATTTCAGATTCATGCTTTTCTAAACTTGATTTTACCATAGCATCCGAAGTATCGTCAAGCGATCCCAGATACTGCGGTCCGCGGTGCTCACCCTCATTTTCTTCATCAGCTTTTTGAGGACCTTGGGTCTCATATGGCATCCGCGGTGGTTCTGCCTCAATATACTCCACCGCGCATGCGCATCTTGGGTGTGCCGGAGGTAAAAGATTCTGTCCGGGAAACAGACTCCTGCCTTTAAATGGGAACCCTTCGTCCATTTCCACCTCCATCCCCTCAAAGCCCCGGCATACGCCGCACACCTGATCATCGCCAGACGTGCTCCATCGTTTTATCACCTTTCCGATCAGGTTCTCTGACTGGGCCTGCCGGACCCCCTCATCAGCTCCCCGATTATACGCAAAAGCGCTTTCTGTCTGGGCAATTGTCATGGCCCGCTGTCGGTGTTTTTTCTCTGCATACTTCATGGTGGCATCCAGCGCCTTCTTCCGAATATTTTCCGGTTTCATTCTCGGATGATCCTTTGTCAGGGTCGCCACAATGGTATCATAAAGATTGACTGCCGCTTTGGCATCACGTTCTGTCAACCCGATACAGGGCCTTATGAGCCGCGCAAGTTCATCAACCGTATGACTGTCTTTCATCTTCTTTGTCAAAAGCGCCGCAATGGCGTCTTTCTGCTCCTGTGTACTGGCTGTAACAAACTCCGCGCCATGTTTATCGATCCAGTTCAATATGCCTGGAGTCTGGGTTTGAAACGCAAATGTCTCTCGGTCAAGAATCGGTTGTCCTGCTGCCCCCGCCGCAATCGCTTCTGTCCACAGACTCCTAAGTCTGTTCGCCATCAAAACGGAATAATCCTGGGACCACAAACGCAATGTTTCCTGATCTATCATTCCATCAATGACCGCTTGTCTTAATTCTTGGTAGGTGACCGCGTTTTGCTGATCCTCCCAAAAGCCGTATAAGATTTTAACCGGCTCATCACAATTATTTTCCAAAAACTCTTCAAGACGGCGCAGCACTTCCTGGCTTCCTTCTGTTTTTGCCTTTTTTACCCGTGATGGAGCAAGCATCCGGAATCTCATATGCCGGTCTCCCTTCCCAGGCGTCTTTTGGCCGCGTCAGTCTTTTCATCCGGTCCCCCGTCTCCTTCAGCGTCTGAACCAACATCGCCAAATGGTCCGGACTCTGGGGGCTGGTTCGACTCCTGCTGCTGTTTTCGTTCCTCCCTCATCATCTCATAGGTCTTTCCCGGAAGATGCCCCGCCTGACGGATGTAGTCCTCCAGACCGTCATCCGGAATCAAAACGCCAATCCCCACCATATCTTTTATGAACGCTGAAACCTTTGTAATATCCACATCCTCAATATCCCCATGCGTCATCTTAGGATATTCCATAATACCCGCAAAATGCTCTCTGTTAAGGTCTATGAGAGCCGGTATCCCTTGACTGTTAAATGTCTCACAGATGATATCCAGGAACGCTCCTATGGCAACAGCGAATAACTGCGTTTTATCGGAGCTTAACGCCCAGCTCCCTGTTTTATCATGTCCCAGGAAAATGAAATCCGCCAATACTGTCATAGCGATTCTGGTATCGTAACGGTTGATGATCGTATTAGTATCAAATTGCCTGGTGCCTGCAGAACTCAACAGCTTTAACTCATAGCCATGGGGGAGAACAATCCCCTCCATTTCGTCTCTCCGGATATGTCTCACCATATCCTCCAACCACAGCCTGACTCTGACGTTTTCTTCCACAGTGCTGTCCCATATATCCAAATCCCCCGGGGCATAGATCACCGGAAGTCCGGCCAAGTCCCTCTCAATACCAATTCCTTCAATCTCCTGAATCCTTCGTTTAAAATACCAGGAGCGGTAAGAGTTCCTTAAAATACTCCTTCCTTCCGGATTGTTTTTACGGCTTTTTGTCCGAAAGAGCAGCGCCTTTTCTAATGGGATCGTGAAGATTCCGAAATCCGGAGGAGGCATCTGCGTCATTCCCAAAAGGTTGTCCTCATTATCATATTCCCACTGATAAAGCGTCTCCTGCGCCCTGATCGGCAGTTTCTTCCACCCGATCAGGCCATCATCATATTTGCTTCTGGTCCGGGAATCGTTTGTATTCCCCATGCGGCGCTTATATACAATCTCATGAAAGCTCCATCCATAGGTAAGGAAAGACAGTATCTCGGATATCGTATCTATCCATGTGTCCTGCATATCGTTCATACAGCTTTTCACAAATTCAGCGGCTTCTTTATCCTTTGCGGTGTTTCCTCCAGGTTCAACATTCCACTTACACTGTCTCACCAGCATTTCAATCGCAAAGAGGATAGCGCCTACTACATCGTCGTTTTCAGACATTTCTCTGTAGACTTCTATCCCTCTTTTCCCTCTTAATTCATGTAAAAACTCCTCATAAATAGTTCCGCCATATCGTCTCTGACCTATCCGGCCAATTTCCTTACCTGACATCCTGCTGCCTCACCTCACCTTCCATTTTGCCAATAGCTGGATTTGTTAAGTCTGCTGATCACTTCTTTACCAGGCGCGCTTCCCGTGTATTTCTTAACTTTTCCAAGATAAACGGAAAGGGCCGCCGCATCTCCTCTGTCCGGTGATCTTACCCCCCGCTTTTTCATCTCTTTTTTGCTTTCAAGTTCCAGCTTCCCATTTGACGCCATAAAATATTTCCTGACAGATATCTGGGCAAAAGTTTCCGCGTCGTCTTCAATCTCGATCTGTCTGTTCTCCAACAAGTCCCGCAGAACGGCCCACATATGCGTAGTAAGATTATTATAGCGCTCTGCCGCCTCCTTGCCCTCCTTTGTATCCGTCTCGATCTTTTCCGCCGCATTGATTGGTATGACAAAAAGGCGATTCAATTTCTCCTCGCGCTTTACCTCTCTTAGACGGTCTGTTACTCCGCCTCCCACCCCTGTATCATCAATATTGACATAAATTCTTCCGCCATATTCCGGAAACTCCCGGATCACTTTCCTGTATTGGGCAACAATATCCCCAACGGTAGCCATTAGATCCTGTCCCCGCCTGCGCGCAACCATTTTCAGTTTCCCCTTGACATTCCTGTATATGACTGTCTCATCGTCTCCAAATCTCGCAACATCCACTCCAAATATGATGTACGGCATGCCTTTATCTTCTGGAAGTTCATATATTCGGCTTCCACATTGTTCAATAACAGAGAGTATGATAAACACATCATCTTCCTGCTTAGGAAACTCCCCGTAAACCCTGACAAGCACCACATTGCTGTCCTTGCCGTATTTGCGTATAAGCGACCGGATGTTCTGCTTATTTGTTCTGGGGCTGTCTGCGGAGGACACGGTATGGCATTGATAAAGGGCTCTGTCTCCGTTGAAAGCGTCAAAAAATGTGCTGGAAGTCCTTGTGGGATTCCCGCACATGAGCAATTTGTTATTTTCTCCGGTCAGAGTGCCGAGTATCGCTTCCATGATTGGATCCGCAACGCCAGAGGCTTCATCCACGATAAAGAGCATGTTGTCCTCGTGGAATCCCTGCATGTTTTCCGGCTTGGTGGCGGTCCTGGCTACTGCGAACCAACGCTTTTCATTGCCTATCATATAAATATAGGTCTTTGTCCATTTAAGGATTGATGAGAGCAGCGGCGAACGACTCATCCATTTGCTGATCTCTGACCAAAGCACGTCATGGAGCTGCTGCTTTGTAGGGGCGGTGGCCACAACACGGGGATACGGGAAACAGGACAGGAACCATAAAAGCGCCACTGCCTCCATTCCGGTCTTTCCCACGCCCTGGCCGGATTTGATAGCAACCTTGGGATTCCCTGCCAAATCCATAAGGGCTTTCTGCTGCCAGTTGTCAGGCTTAAACCGCAGGACTTCATTTGCGAATAGGACCGGATCCTTGCGGTATAAGGGTATCCGCTCCGCAAAAAAGCGGCGGCGCAACATGGCATTGTTCGTGCTCATTCATCGCTGTCCCCTTTCTCTTTTGATGCCTCTGATACCTCCCCGGTAACGCTTGCTATCCAGTCGTACACCACTCCGTCTCCGTTGTCATTGTCGTTTTCTTTTTTGATCCTTTCGGTTTCAGCCTTAAGCTTTGAAAGCCTCGCCCTCTGCTCCTGGCTGACAGACTCCCAATCCTTGTGGAGCATTTCATCGTACTGTTTGATCATAGCCCGCAACTCTGCCTGGGCGCGGGCTTGTGCTTTCATAAACTCGTTTTGTTTGTCCCAGGCCTGCTGTACTTCCCAACGCTCTTCTGTCACCTGCTCTCCATCTTTATGGCCAACCTTCTCTATGGTCTTATCGTCCTGGTCTTTTACATAGGCGATTCTCTGCGCCCGGATGATAGCAGCATAGGCGATCTGTATCTGATGCCACAACAGGTCCAGAGGATTGGCCTGATCAACGGCAGAAAAAATCTCCCGGGTTTCATCCGGGAGATACTTAGAGAAGAAGCCGTATTTTTCTGCCTTTCTATTCTTTGGCGGACCACCGGAACTATTCTTGTTCCCCGGCTGTGCGCCTTGCTTCCTCTTTCTCTTCTTTTCCGAACGTTCGCTTTCTTTATCCGAACGTTCGCCTCCTTCCTTGCCCCATCCATGGGTACACTTCCAGCGGCGGATCGTGCCTTCCGGGAGATTTAGTCGGCTTGCGATTTCCACTAATTTCATGCCTTTCAGGTACATGGCCTTTGCTTGTTCTATTCTTGGATCTGGCGCTCTGGCCATGTGGGGTCACCTCCTGTTCGTCGGTTTTGGGAAAATTAAAAGAGGCGGCGAGGCTACCTCTTAATCGGTCTGTATTTGTTTTTGGGAAAAGAAAAGAGACATCCACATCCATCTTTCATCCATTTCATTTTTGTTTTGATAAAAAAAGACATCTGGATAGATGGATACTCATTTTCTGCTATTAAATTCTCTATACTGTAGTCCAAAATAAAAACTACTATAAATTAGGGTTCTTAAATTCTTCTTTTATTTCTATCTCTGCATGGGTACTGGATATTCCTTTTTGGTCTAAATCTTTTTCATCTGTAGTATCTTTAGAAAAAATCAAATCTACCATATGTGACATACTTCTATAAGTGGAAAACAAAAATAATAAAGTTGTAAATATCCAAAAATAGTATATAAAACTTGATATTCTAACACTCATACTGTTTCGAACATGCATCATTAATGAAACGGATGTACCAACTAATCCAACAAAAATAGTTGATTTTACATATTTTCCAAACAGACCCTTTTTATCCTTTTCAAAAATATACCTAACAAATTTTGATTCATTTCTCATGCTCAAAACAACTGGCATAATTGCGCCAATAAATCCAATAACAATTGATTCCAAATTTACTAACCCATTAAGTAATTCCGTATAATTAACATCCATCCTAATATCAATTTTCAGATGAAAAAGTATTGCTGAAATTATGGCTGAAATTACATAAGGATAGCATCTTTCAATATAATACCCTATTAGCGCCATCTCAAGCCCCCTTTTTTCATTTTGCTTGAATCATTTTACCGGCCAATTCGTTTTTTCTATCTTTGTAATATTTTATCATATTTCGTGCCACATATTCTGGATTCAATACTGTCTTTTCTTGGGTTTTAAATTCTATAATATCATTATATATATTATCAAACAAATCAACTGTTTCAATATATGCCTTATCATCATCCTTTACCTTAATTCGGGCTCCTACTATAGATGGATCTGTCTTCACTTCTTCTATTAAATGCTCGACTTCATCGATATTTAGTGTACCATTTTTTGTTCTTCCAATTCCTATTTTTATTGTTCCGGAAATACCATAAAACTTCTGGTAAAAGCTTTTAAGACGACTTAAAGAACTCCTTTCATCCAATTCTTCTTTTTGTATATTCGCAAACGAAAGTTCTATCGTCCGATATTTTCTCCGTTTACTTTTTAAATTTATATCCTGTGAAATAGGCTTGATTGCTATCCTTTCCTCATCTTTTCCCCAAACATGAGAAATAAGTTCGGATAATCTTTTTATACCAAGTGAAAAACGATTAGATTGAATCATTGCTACCCCAACCCGATTATCATATAACATGTAAATATCTTCTCCAATATATTCATCATCTGCCAATTCAATTCCTTTAGCTTCTTGATTTCTTTTTGCTATGGATGGGATGTTATCTTCTCTCAACTTCATAAAACGTATTACCCAAACGTCTTCTTTCTCTGAATATTCTATTTTTTCTACTTGTCCCTTTGTATCCCCTAAGTTTAATGGCTGTCTTAATAAATCTTTAATTTTTATATTATTAACCCATGTAATTACATCAAATTTCCCGAGTCCTTTCCAGCTATCTCCTTCTCTTTTCTGTCTTACCATTCCAAAATATTGAAATTTTATGTTTCTTGTATTCATATCGTACTCTCCAATCCGACATTTTTCTACATTATAGCATATGCCGTACTGGAAAATCTTACCAAATATGCTTATTGGGATTTGTTTATTATGATACTCAATAGCTTACTGTCCTATTCACCATATTGAAATTATAGAACATATGTTCGCATTTGTCAATGTATACATGAAAAAGACACCCTATCTCTAGGGTGCCTTTCTCCGCCTGGAATGTCTGGATGGAGAGTCCAAAACCAGGTCTATTGACGGTATACCGTCTAAATCAGCCACCAGGCTGTAACACCTAATGGCTGTATATGTAAAGAGGGAGAATCATGCATTTTTTCTGTATCCAATTATGCACGATATCATTATAAATCATTTAAACGGACATTGCAAGGACACGTTTTGGACATGTTTCTGTCACTCTCCTAATCCAGCATAAGCGCGTCAGAGCCGAACAGATAAACACCAAGTATAGACGTTAATTCCGTTATCCACCGTCGTGACGTTTTTTCCGCGCAGCCCAACACCTCCGCTATGCTCTCATGGGTCATCCCGTCCAGATAGAAGCATGTAAACGCCAGATATTTCTCATGGGTATTCTTCCGTATCTGCTCATTCTCCAACAGTTTTAGACATTTATCAATGTGCGCGATCATAACAATACTCCGCAGCTTACTCTTCAATATGCTGTTAATAAGGATCTCCTCTTCCGTGTATTCGCTGATATCTTCCTCCGTCTCTACTTCTGATATGTCGGAAATCCCCTCCTCCACGCTCTGACAGATACGGTTATAATTCTCCATCAGCTTCTTGGTGTTCTGAAATATCTTCACCCGCTTGTTTCTCTGATTCTGCTTTTCATGGCGGTTCAGCGCCTCCGTGGCTGCCGCTACCGCAATCTCTTCCGCTGTTGAACGCTGCACATGCATCTCCTCCTCTCTCTCAACTATTTCGCCCTCGGCTTGTACACCCGCTCCCCGAACAGGTATTCCTCCTCCTTCCTCTGGCGCCCCAGGAGCTGACGCATTTTATTCAGGGTATCCCGATGGCCCTTCTCGTCAAAGAACTTTACCACCTGCTCGTTCAGCTTCACAATATCTTTGTTCCGTCTGCGCTCTTTCCGGCTGTTCTGCAGCTTTGTGGCCACCCGGTTGCGTTCCGCCTTATCTGATGCAAACTCCATCTCATGAAGGAGATCCTGGAGCCGTTTGTCCTCCTCGTTGACCGCCTCGTAGGCATACCGGTAATCCGCGTAGCACTGGTCAACGAAGTTCAGGAACTCCTCTAACTGTTGCGCCGGGGTCCTTATTTTTTCTGCCGTATCGATCATCCTCCCTCATTTTTACAGATAAAACCCATATTTATCAACCTGTATTGTGATGAATGGTCCGCCTTTCGAATAATAACGCCCTCATCCTCCAGCCTTCTCATGTGAGTATGCACGGTTGATTTTGTCCGATTTATCGCCTCCGCAATCTCATCATAATTGGGATAAAATTGATTTTCTCTGTAATAGTCAACGATAAAGCTAACGATTCGTTTATCTGTGTGTGTTATCTGCTGCCTCCTATCGCGCTACAACATCAAATACCAACTGTTCATATGCCGGAACCTTGATAAAGCGTTCATTAATCTCTATCCCTGCCTGCTGGAAAATGGGCTTAAGTACCATAGCAATTTCATGAGGACAAGCACCCTCTGTTCTCATTACGCGCTCAATCAGTCTTCCCAGATTCGCAACACTCTCAAAAGTCGCTGCGGAAAGCGGGTATTGATATGTAACCATTGTATCTACTGGTTTTTGGGCGAAGTATCTCTTGACCAACTGCCGCTGAACGTCCCAAGCCAAATCATCCGTGAAAGACTTTACCAACATAAGATATCCTGATTCGGTAATAAGTGTCAAACCATTAGGGGCAGTAATACCGTATTCTGCTTGGGCTTCGTACGAATTTCGTACGAAAAAATCCTCCCCCTCGATAAAATGTTGTTTATTACTGTTGAAGTTTCTTCTTGCCGTTCCATCTGCTCTCTCATGGACAGTATCAATATCTTTAAAAGTGACTACTCTTTTGCCTCTAAACTCCTTGACCGTTATATTCTGCTCATTGACACTTACTATCTTTTCCTGCATATTATCCTCTCTTTCTTCTAACGCTTTTACGCCGCTCCCTTCTTTTCTGCCCTTATCACTTCAAACAGGGCATCACTTAATTCCTTCATCTCTCCCTCCAGTTCGCTTGTCATGCAGGTCAACACATGAAGAGCGCCATCAAAATTACTTGTAGCGTTCGGCCCCTCCACAATGGCGTCACGGACTGCCAGCGTCAAACTGTTAAGCGCCCATGATTTTACCTGTAAATCCTCCAACTTAAATGCAATTTCTTTTACTGTCATAATTGCCCTCCTTTTTACGTGCGATATGCACGCTGTTTTTTGATATATAATAGCGTACAATATGCACGTAGTCAAGTATTTTTTTCAGGAGGACTTTTATGTTCAATAAACGACTTCGCCAAATGCGCATGAATCGCAATCTTACTCAACAGACTATGGCCGATTCCATTCATGTTGCTTTACGCTCCTATCAGTGCTATGAAACCGGAACCCGAACCCCCTCATATGCTCTACTGGTACACATAGCAGATGTGTTGAATGTCCCTACGGACTATCTCCTTGGACGGGATGAGTTTTTGAAATCTCTCGGAGTGTCCGTTGATGAATACCAGTGATATCTTCCAAAGCATCCCAGATACCAAAATCGCCCGTTCGGCTTCCCGCCTCAATATTCTGGTAGTACCTTAAACTGATTTCCAGCTTGTCTGCCATCTGCTGCTGTGTCACGCCTGCCTTCTGGCGGGCTTCTTTTAAGTTCTGCCTCATAAGTTCTCCTTTCTCGTCTCAATGTCACACAAATAAGCCTCATACCCCAGCCGCCTAAGTTCCTTCGTCACCGCCCGAGATTCCTCACAAGCTATCAATATCCTCATAATTTTCTTTCCAGTTTAGCCCTTCCCCGCACTCCTGACAGTAGGTCTGACCCAGTTCCACCTCTGCTTCGCACTCCGGGCATTCATAAATCAGTCCACGCCCTTAATAATCTTAATATCTGCCATTCTGTCCTCCTAAATCCCCGCCATCCTCATCTGCTCCTCTGGCTCAAAATTCATCCACAGAACCTCTGTTTTCCTGGATGCTGTCTGGGAATAGCTTACCGCTTCCTCACGGTGCCAATGCCGAAGCCGCTCCAGATACAGAGGGCTGTCGTACCCGGAAAGCAGCACCGGCCCCTTGTGATCCAGCAGCACATCTATAAGCTCCTCATGATCTTTGTCATCCATCTCACACCGATACTGTTTCCCGTGCCTGGTACTGAGTACATAAGGTGGATCCACATAAATAAGCACCTTTGGGGAATTAAAACGCTGGATCACATCCACTGCCGGCCTGCACTCGATCTGTACTCCCCTAAGCCGCTCTGCCGCCTGCATAATCTTCTCCGGAAGCTCACACCAATCCTTTGCCGCATAGGCTCTCTCCCTACCTTGCACATCATTTTTCCAGCCTACTTTCTCTCCATTGGTTCGGAAACCATGTCCCATCTGCAGCCGAACATAAAAGTTAACCGCTTTCTGCAGGCTGTCCTCTGGTACCGTCGAAAATGCATCTTCGTATACCTGCCGTGAGTACGGCGTGTAATAGATCTCTCTTGCCAGACGTTCCGGATCATGCTTAATCCACTCAAACAGATTCACCACATTCCCATCCAGGTCATTCACTGTCTCGATATTGCTCCTTGGCTTGTTGAACAGGACAGCCCCTGAACCAAAGAACGGCTCCAGGTAACTGTGGTGTTCCGGGAAATGGCTGATGATCCACTTCGCAAGGGACCATTTGCTACCAGGGTATTTAAGCATCGCCCTCATTCTCTCCATCCCAAAAGTGACACTTCATCAGATCTGCCAGCATCAGATATTCTTTCCCTTTTTTGTTTGTCGGATATGTATCCTTGACCTTTTCCCTGAACTCTGCCAGCGTACCGTAAAAGCAGCCACATTGAACTCCGACGCCACCATTTTTCAACCGGAAAAATGTGGTATTCCTGAATTGGGAACCAAAGCCTTTCGCTGTGGCGTAGTCCGCATCTCCACTGACCTTCGCATTGCCGCTGACCCACGCATTGCCACAGACCTTCGCATCGCCGTAGACCCACGCATTGCCACTGACCTTCGCATCGCCGTAGACCCACGCATTGCCACAGACCTTCGCATCGCCGTAGACCCACGCATTGCCACTGACCCACGCATTGCCGCTGACCCACGCATCTCCACTGATCCACGCATTGTCCTCATGGCTCAAATTATCCTCCGTCTCTACAAATCCACCCAATTCCCCATCTCCAACATCCCCGAATGCCTTTAATGCCCGAATCCGGAACAGATCGATCCCGCAAAAGTTGACAACTTCCTCCGTCAGCTCATATTTTTTCATCACTTTCCTCCCTCCTCAAACAGGCCTGTATATTTCTCCCAAACCGCCTTTTCTTTCCCCTGGCCAGGCACGTATTTCAGCAGCACCTCCTTGACCTCCCCGTCCATCCCCGGATAGATCTTCACGTCTACCAGGTCCATGTCCTCAATCAATGGTCTCAATGGCTCATAAATCTCTTTTAGCTTCATCCTTCCTCCTCATTCTCTGGTCAAGCTCCTCCACCAGAGCAATAACCGTCTCTTTCAAAAATGGGTATCTCCTCTTCAGGACAGAAGCCCATGTAAGGAGCCGATCCCATTCCTCCGAATCTTTTTTAGGTACGTGATTTTTATACCGGTTCCAAAACTCGTTATGGACTTCGTTAAATCCATCCCTTACCTGCTCATTCGTCATCTAAGCTCTCCACTTTCACGTAGATCCCAGGTACATACGCCCAATACTTTTCAATCACCTCGCTGGCCACTTGGGCATCATCTTTCCAAAAGTGAAGCTCTGTCATCACATCTTTTAGCATCTTTACCAGATTGTCCGTGTCAGGTCGGCTAGTCCGATATTCCCCATCATAGTGTTTGCCCTTCATCGGGAAACACCACCAGGTCGTCAGCCTCACCGCTCCCTTAAATTCCTGCTCCGGTACATGCCTTCCCAAATGTGCCTGCAGTTTCCTCCTGGCTACTTTCACTTCCTGCGGCTCATAAAATACCGGCTTGCCATTCGCCACCTTGACCTGCTTCTCTTGGTGGGTACAGGTAGGGGGTGTCATTGGCATAAAAAATTCAATTATCATTTTTCATGTTTTCCTTTCCCGCGCGGTTGTGCTGGGTGGGTTCCCTCCCGTGTGTGGGGTGTGCCTATGTCACCCCACACGTAAGGGTGGGAGCCCGCACATTCCCGATTCCCGTTCCCGAAAGGGATATATATATAATATATATAGGTGCCGGGAGGGAATGTTCCCGCCACCTAAAACTCCTGGTTACGGGAATAAAAACGGGAATCTTCCCAGTACCAAAAATACCTGGTCACGGGAATCAAGTCATCACATTTCCCGCGCTCGCGTTTCCCTGGTTATGGGAAAGAAGGATCATTCATTCCCGTCACCAGAATCACTTGGTAATAAGACAATCCTTTTTGTATCCTTATCCGTTGTGTATCCAAGCTTTTTCAAGGAGTTCCAGATCGTTTTTTCCGCAGGATACTTTTCTCCTATCGCCTCGGCGTCACTTTTCATCTGCTCATACAATTCCTTTACTGTCGGATATACACCATTATTGCCAAAACGGAAATTTTCGATGGCTATATTGTATTTTTCCTGCTTGTTTTTTCGCTGGGCTTCTCCCTGTTTCTTTCTGGCCTCTTTGCCCTTTTGCCAATATGGCTTTTCCGCATCCGGCTGTATATCATTTAAGATTCCTATATCGTCTATTTGATGCACCGGATACCGAAACCACAGGTTCACGGGCTCAAACTTCGGAAACTCCCGCAGCGTCCCCTCGATCCTCCAGGCAGTGATAGTCCTCACCCGTTCTCGTACCGTCTCCACGATCGCCTTCAGGTTTTCCCATTGCCCCTTAGACAGCTTATTCTCGCAGTAATTGAGCATCTGATAGCTGCTGCACAGATCATCCTGTGACACGTCTTCCTGCCACTCAAAATGGGCATCCAGAAACTGCCTGCAGGCAGCGCATACGGCCTTATTCTCCTCTTGCTTTAACACGTCCTCTGATAGTTCCAGCTCAATCATATCCAGCAGCGCGTCCGGGTCTCTGGCGAACACTCCGGAACCGCTGGCCCGGTCCATAGACTTCTTGCCGCCCTGCCCGCCTTTTGAGTGGTGATGGCAGTAAATCACCGCGCAGCCAAGTTCCGTACAGACCAGGTCAAATTGATTACAGAAATTTGCCATCTGATCGGCGCTGTTCTCATCTCCTGTTATGACCTTGTAGATCGGGTCAATGATAACCGCTATGTAATTCTTTTTGACCGCCCTCCTGATCAGTTTGGGAGCCAGCTTATCCATTGGAACAGACTTCCCCCTAAGATTCCATACATCGATGTTTTTCAGGTTGTCAGGTCTCCATCCCAATGAAGTATAGACATCCCTGAAACGATGGAAGCAACTGGCTTCGTCAAGCTCCAGGTTCACATACAGCACCCTGCCCTTCGCGCACTGCCATCCCATCCATTTCCTGCCTTCCGATATGGCAATGGACAACTCTATCAAAGCAAAGGATTTTCCCGCCTTAGACGGGCCTGCTATCAGCATTTTATGGCCCTGGCGGAGGACTCCGTCAATGAGCGGGTCTGCCAGCTTTGGAAGGCAGTCCCATACGTCCGCCATGTTCTCCGGTTCCGGAAGGTCGTCATTGATACTCTCAATCCATTCGTGCCATTCATCCCAGGAAGTTTTTCCGATATTTGTGGCTATCAAAAACTGCTTACGCCCGTTCCGTATGACTCCCGGCATCCTGGAAAGCCTGGAAGGGTTCCGATTCTGATTATCCGTCTTAAGGCCGTTCTTCTGGCAGACATTATATAGATAATCCACCCGTTTCCTATACTCTCTATAATCAGCCGCGTCCACCCTTACAATGGCATGCAGACTCTTATTCCCGGAATGGACCAGACACGCCACAGGCAGCTCCAGTTCGCGGATGATGGCGTTCTGCTGTTCCAGATCCATGCTGTCCGATTCCACCAGAGTGTACCGGAAATCCGTCACATTCTCATCTCTGCAGCCCTTCCCATCCAGGGGATTAAACCGGATCCATGCGCCCACCTCCGGATCATAGTCTCCAAGAACGGAACCAATATCTCCCTTACATTTACTCAAACTTTGGATTAACTGCCGCGCAGTCCTATCCCAGCAGCCTTTATCCGGATACTTTTTATCATTGTCCGGCTTACTCCAGCTCCGGGTCACATAGCCGACAATATCGTCGGTGCCAAATAGTGTTTCTATGTAAGTGATCAGTTCTTTTTCTGGACACCATTCTTTTGGTTCATGGATCTCCAGGTTTTCAATGTAATGACTGTTTACGATTATAGCTGGATCCCTCTCAATGACATCATCCCAATTAAGTTCATGCCCACGGTCAGGCGCCCACCCATGGTCCTTTGCTATCTGAACGATCGTGCCTCCGGTCACGGGGGAACCTGCCCCATGGAATGATCTCCATTTTCGCTGGCACTCCCCGGAATGATATCGGGCGGGATCCCGTTTGCTCCATTCATCCCATACGCTGACATTGTATCCCTCATGCCGCAGCGCCATCCCGATGTTGACCCAATCCTGGTAATCCAGTTCGGCAGGTTCTATATGCCTGATGACCTCCAGCAGATCAAACTGGTTGTTTTCCATAGGTCATCCTCTCTTTACTCCGGCACATATTCCTGGGGATTTACTCCAGGCGGGACACCTCTCCATCCTAGTGCCGCGATCCTGCTGATCATCTTATCTGCCTGTTCAAACGTCCATGTACCTACGTGCTGGAATCCCCTGTCCTCTAGCTGTTTGATCTGTCTTGGCCTTGCCAATCCCTCTTTCTGACGTTTTATCAGGCGATCCAGAAGCAGCTCTGCTTTTCCCATGTTATCAACAGCATTCGGGTTTATACCAAACTTTTCCAGCGCTTTCAATTGTTTGTCACTTGGAGGGCCCATCTGATAACCAAAAGACGGTACATACCCAGATAAATCTTCCGCCTGAATACTCATTTCAAACTGCAGCGGATCCACAAGTCTCCCTTTTCGGTGTTTCATCTCTTCCAACTGTTTCGCAAGCGCCTCTTCCCTCTGTGCTACTACATCCTCCGAAGCCTGTTTTTCAGCCTCTTCGATATCCACCGAGTATCCCGCCGCCTCTTCCAGATTTGCCGTCATCTTCCTCATGACCTCTTCATTGTCGCAGATCAGATGCGCCGGATGGCACAGCTCATGGCGCTCTGTGTGCCACAGGAAATCCAGCAGGAGAAGGTGGTCCTTGCCCGGGTGCAGCCTTGTCCCCCGCCCTACCATCTGACTGTAAAGGCTCCGCACCTTGGTAGGGCGCAGCACCACAATACAGTCCACAGACGGGCAGTCCCAGCCTTCCGTCAGCAGCATGGAATTGCACAACACGTTGTACTCCCCCTTCTCAAACGCTTCCAGCACCTCCGCCCTGTCCCTGCTCTCCCCATTCACTTCCGCTGCCCGGAAGCCTTTCTCATTCAAAATATCCCGGAACTTCTGGCTTGTCTTTACAAGCGGGAGGAAAACCACCGTCTTTCTATCCGCGCAGTAATTTTCCATCTCCTCCGCTATCTGGCGCAGGTACGGATCCAGGGCCGTAGCCAGGTCTCCGCTCTTAAAGTCCCCGGCCTGCACCCCGACGCCTGAAAGATCCAATGTTAATGGCAGAGTCAATGCTTTGATCGGGGACAGGTATCCTTCCTTTATCGCTTTGGGCAGCGTATACTCATAAGCCAGGCTTTGAAAATATTCCCCAAGATTCCTCATATCGCCTCTGTCCGGCGTGGCCGTGACTCCCAACACTTTCGCCTCTGGAAAATGCCCCAGCACCTTCTGGTATCCGTCTGATATACAATGATGCGCCTCATCAATGATGATCGTGTCGAAATGATCCTCTGGAAATTGGGACAGCCTCTTTTCTCTCTGCATGGACTGCACTGACCCGACAACGATCCGGTACCAGCTGCCAAGGCAGGTATTCTCCGCTTTCTCTACAGCGCTCATGAGCCCTGTGCTCTTTGCGATCTTATCCGCGGCCTGTTCCAGCAGCTCTCCCCGGTGGGCCAGGATCAGGACCCTTCTCCCTCTCCTGACACACTCCTCCGCCACCTTAGCAAACACGATGGTCTTTCCGCATCCTGTCGGGAGCACCAGAAGCGTCCTGTCTATTGTCTCCCACTGCTCAAAAACCGCCGCTTTTGCCTCGCTCTGATACGGCCGCAGCTCCATCCCTGCCATAGCTTAAAACTTCCCTGGTGTGAAACCGGATGACGTGTTTTCCTTGGGATAAAACTTCTTAATATCGTTGTATGTATTTCCTTCATGGATCCGTGTGCCTAATTTCAGCCGGCCCGTTGACCCTGGCACTGTACCCCAGTTCATACGCAATGTCTCGCCTTTCTTTTTCTGTCCGATGGACGCGAAAAACTCCGACAGCCTCCACTCCGCCCTGGAATGGAGAAACAGGTTATGGGTTATGATCGCTTCCCCTTCCGCCGCGTCGATCCTTATCTTCAGTATCGCTTTATTGCATGCCGGTATCTTTTCGCTCCCTGGATGACGCGCCCGGTCAAAGCTTTCCACCGTAAAGTTATAATCCCCTTCTGGAAGAAGGACAAACTGATTATCCTTTTCAATCGTGTCGTCCCAGTTTAACTCCCTCTCTACTGTGTTTTGTGTACTCATATCGTATTACCTCCTACGGATCAATTAAATGGTATCGCTTCCTTTTCCTTCATTTCCTGAATAGCTCCATAGACCTGCTCCCAGGCTCCCACCAGACATCCCTCTATAAAATCCCTTGGATACTCCCATATCTGCATATCACCGGGGAAATAACCTTTTGCCTCACATACGCCCTGGATATCCCACTCACATACGTTATTAGCGATCATCAGGTCTCGTAGCGCCTTTGGTATCCGCCCATCCGGAACCCAGGAAGGGCCTTCCGTTGTCTCCGCTGTCATGGATGCCGGAGGCTGCTGCAGATCCATCTCCTGCTGGACCGGCTCTTCTTTAGCTATTGATGTTTCTTTCGGTTCCTGCGCCACAGTTTTTACCGGAGAAGCTGTTTTCTGGATTATCGGTGACTTAACCTCCGTCGCCCGGGACGCTCCATCCGGCTCTATGATATGCCGGATGGACTCATACTCAAACGGCACCTCCTCCGGCAGGCCGTACCGATTCTTGGCGTCCCAGCATGGGTTGTGGGACGTGTACATGACACGGCCACCGCCCTGGGCTTTCCGCTTCTTGCCTTTATCATCCACGGCCACGGACCAGGTTTTGTAATTGGCGAACAGCACCATGTCAGCCCATTCTTTCAAGAGTGGGGCGGTCTGGGAAGAGGTTTTCTTTCCAATCTTTAACTCCCATCGGTCATAAGCTCCCATCTCGTCTGGCTGTTCAAACTTTCTCATATGGGCATGGGCCGTCAGGACCACATTGATCCCGGCTTCCACGGCTTCCTCCAGGGCATTGAGGAAGCGTCCCCATTCCTCTTTCACATATACGTATCCATTGCCATACCCGAAATCTTCCACGCCCTTTTTTCCATATCTGGCGCATAGATCCGCCACGCACATCTGTTCCGCCCAGTCTGCCGTGTCAACGACCAGGGTGCGGCAGGCAGACGGGTTTTGTCTCACATATCTTACCTGCTCCAAAAGCATGGTCCAGCTGCTGGCCTTTTCAAATCTGTCCACATCCATGTCTTTGGTGCTTCCCTCGGTATCAATGAACACCGGGGCAGGGAAACAGGCGGCAAATGTAGATTTTCCGATACCTTCTGGTCCATAAATGACTACTTTTTTAGCTCCCGGAATCTTCCCTCTGATGATCTTCATTAAAACACACCTGCCTTCCATTCCGTCTTCTTATCTCCCATGACCGGATGCTCCTGCCCCGCCACATATCCGTCCTCGATGATGATGGTACATTCCCCTCCGGTGGAGACTCTGGTGGCAATGGCCTGCAGGCCCTCCGCCTCCAGCCACTGACCGAACTCGTTCAGGGTATCGGTATCCATCTGCTCTAATTTGTCCAACAAGACGAAACCACATTTAGGATTCAACTTCCGGACAATGGCTGTGGCTACCTTAAGCTGATCTGACCCGGACATGCTGTCCCACTGAAAACCATTGTAGATCAATTCCCCGTCTTTAACGGAAAGTCCGGTAAGTGGCAAGGCGGCATTGTCCATCAACTCTGTTCGTGACTTTCTCACATCATCAATCTGCTTTGACAGTTCATTATATTGTCTTCTGTATTCCTGGGCATCCTCTTCGGCCTTATCCTTGTCCAGGTTCGCCCTGACCTTTCGGTTGATTTCTTCGATGTTGGCGATGCTCTCCTCCAGCTCTTTCGTGGATCGATCAACCAAGTCCGCCGTGGCGGTTCTGGCGATCATAAGGTCGCTTTCCAGGGCCTTTTGCCTTTTGAGCAGATCCTCCATCTCCTCAACTGTTTTCTGGTAATCCTGTTCCAGCTGGTGGAGTCTGCTCCGTTTTCTCTGATTTTCCCCGTTTTGGGCAAGTATATCCTGCTGCTTCTGGATCAGGTCCATAGGAGATACCAATTCTTTTGGGGCATCCGCGTAATAAACCTGTTCTTTCGCGAACTTCTCTTTTCGGTCCGCAATCTGTCCTATGGTCAGACGACGGTTATACAGCTCCTGCTCTTCTTTATCTATCTGTGTCAGCCTATCTCCGACACCGATCACTTCCAAAAGCGTGTTGGCCTTTTCCTTGCTGCTGGCCTCCATAAACTTGGGCAGATCCAGAGCCAGCTGCTCCACAAACTCATTGAGGAGCTGCTGTCCAGCTTTCTTTCCATTAGGATCCGTGACCTTCAGATCGCTGTTTTTGCCCTTGCGCTCCACCATAAGTCCGTTATCCATAGTAACGCGCAGATTGGGAGGGATCATGGAACCCTCCCGCTGGGCCTGGGAAGGCCGGTACCGGTCCCCACCCAATGCCCAGGCGATGGAATCCAGAACGGATGTCTTTCCCTGATTGTTCTTCCCTCCGATTATGGTAAGGCCGTTGGCTGTCGGTTCAACTTTGACCGCTTTGATCCTCTTTATATTCTCAATCTCCAATTTATTGATCTTCAATACTTGCCATCCTTTCCTCCTCATGTTATAATGAGGATGTGCTTAGCTTTTTTATTTCCCCGGCTCTTGGTTACTGCCGGGGATTTTTCTTTGCAGATACTCCGTAAATTCCAATTCATTTTTCAGGCAGCGATCGTAATTTACCGCGGATCCAATGTACGCCAGACATGAACTCATTACAGACTCATCAAACCGCTCTCTTAGGGGCATCTGGTCCCGTTCCTCTAATTTCTTCTTAATACGGTCTATTGATTCCCGCAACACTTTGTTCTCAACCTCCAGGCGCTGCGTCTTCGTCAACAACTGATCCACCTCCTTAAAATGTAATCCACAGCCCTGCCAGCATAAGCCCCGCCATAATGCCATATGACGCCAAAATGGTTACGGCTATGGTAATGTCAATGAACGCCCTTAGGAGCCTCTGGCGACGCCTGTACTGCTGGCGTAGTTTTGGGAAGGGGATGTAATTATACTGTTTCATCTGTACATCTCCCGTTTTACAAACTTGATATCATATCCAGCAGCATCTGCTAAAACAGAAACGTCACAAAATCTCATATTGGGGAAAGCCTTCATGGAACGATTGTTCCGGACAGTTCTTTCTTCTATTCCGTTAGGTCCTATCAGCTTTCCTATATCTTTATCTGTCCACCCTTTTCTGCTTTTGGCTTCAACGATAATAGCCGCTATATCCTCATGTTCCTGCTGATATGGAGTTTTCTTCAACCAATATCACCCCCTACTCCTCTGCCTTCACACACTTTTCCACTTTGTCATAAGTCAGATTCAGCGTGTTGCCGACTTTGTCTCTAATAATGGCATCATTTCCGCTTATCTCCAGGGTAAAATACCCATCTACGAATCCGTTCTCCGCCATCCATCTACGGAAAGCATACTCCGCTATGGTTTTACATCCTCTTAGAATCAGATTTCCCATCCCCTTTCCCTTTATCTATTTCCGGTATCTCTATTACATTCAATATTTTATATCTTTTATACCAATAACGGTCAGAAAAGCGTTCTTCCACTTCTACTGGTGAACTTCCTGTAAATACATCCATTCCGACCTTACCGGACCTTTGATTCTGATATACGATTGCATAGCTTTTACGTATAACTTTTCACCTCTCTCTGATTAATCCGCTGTGGACACGGCACAAATCCTGATAACTGCCCTATTTTTGATCAGACTTTTCTTTGGAATGAGCTATAAGCTTTCCCAGACATATCCCAAAATCACCCATCATATGTTCGGGATGAACCATTTTAAGTTTGTAAAGGGCTTCCGGATGCTCCATATAGTATGAACCTGGAAAAAATCTCCGCCCAATATCGTCAGGTTCAAGAGTGCTTGGGGTGTACGGTTCACGGACACCAGTTAGTTCCTCCAGCTTTCTAAGTATTTTACGATAATGGAATAATTCCCCCCTTTGCTCCACTGCATTACCACATTCAAATGCATATTTACAGTACATACACCCATAAAGGCTCCTGACGGTTTTTATCTCTTCTTGCTCGGGAGCCTGAAATGAACTTTGAACCAGTCGTGCGATACAATGCAAGTCCATTTCTGTAAATTGAGGACTTTCCACTATTCCACTCCCACCTTTCCTTACATTCTTTCTCTTATCAATGTTCTGTGTTGCTGTTCTGATTACCCTCCTTCTACTAGAAAATTCATCCACATCATGATATAATCCCCTTATCAGCACCGCCATGCTGAAATAAAAAGAAAGAAGAAATTATATGGCCATAATAGAAACAAGGCAAAAAAAGCACGGAATTCAATCAATTAATTTGATTGACTATTTTCCAAATTTTATTGATGACTGTAAAAAAGAACGTGTCTCCTGGCAAAAAGCCAATGAAGATATTTCTAGCAGAATACAAACTTTTCTAATTTTAATTGCAAAAATAAAATATGAACATTTTCGTTGCTATTGCTGTATCTATCCGCACGACACTTCTTCTGAATACATTGTATTTGTGGACATTGACGAAGGAAGTTACTGTTTACTATTGACAACACTACGTGATCGAAATATATACCCAAACAGTGCTCGCAGAATCCCTATGCTAGAAAAAGGACTCCTGCTTCTAGATACGCCGATGGAAACATTGCTCAATCTCCGTCAAGAAATGCCCGATCAGCCGCATCCAGCCGGATAGTTCCATCGCTGAGTTGAAAAATCACAAAATCTTTTGTCCATGGGAAATATTTCTGTATAAATGAGTTTGCATCCTCGAGCATTTGCCCCGCTTCCTCTTCTGTATGCAAACGTTCTTTGTATACACTCTCATGGGTATTTTCCTTAGATTTCTGGAGTTTTTGTGAATCATACAGATAATTGACATATCCTCCTGTCCGTTCCAGAAATCTTTTGACCATACCTGGAATGGGAACCCTTTTTTTCATCTTTCCTCACCTCCTATTTCCTTGTCAATGTGCTGTGGTTCTGTCTCCGTCCCTCTCACCTCCTTTGCATCTGGAAACTTCATCCATATCATGATATAATCCCCTTATCAGCACTGCCATGCTGAAATACCAAGGAAAGGAGATTAAATTATGATCGCTATACTTACTGATAATGCAAAGCTTCAACTTGCAAAATCTTTCACGGAACTCGCACTTCAAAACAATCTCATTGACAAATACGAAGACTCTTCTCGAACTGCTGAAGAAGTAACACGCTTTTTCGATACATTCTTCCACACTCTCGGAAAAACCGATAGCAAGAGTTAAAACGGCTCTGCGCTGACAGACACCAGCTCTGCCAGCGCCTTCACCATTTCAGAAACCTGATGACTGTTATCACACTTGCCATCGGCCAACTGCGTCTGAATCCAGTCGCAAAGCACTTCGATCGTCTCATTCACTTTCTCCACTGTCTTACCCCACCTCTTTCCTGTCTGGCAATTTTCCTCTATCTGTGCTATACTTTCCATACAGGCTCCCGCCAGAGCCGAGTACAGAAGAAAGGAGAAT
>CAJTGF010000059.1 GCA_910575585.1 Clostridiaceae bacterium | reverse complement strand
TGTAGAGGATGTATAGTGGGGAGCCGTATACATCGAGAGGTGTACGTGCGGTTCCGGGGCGAGGGTTCGGAAACCTGCTGTCGTGAGACAGTAAGGCGCCGGATTCTTAGCCTACAATATCGGCGTCATCCCGAATTTCCAGCAGAAGCTGACCACCATGCGTAAATACGGCCTGTCCTGCATGATCTTCATCCAGGCGATCGGGCAGATCAAAAACCTATACAAGGATGACTGGGAGACCATCAAAGGAGCGTGTTCCATGATCCTGTACCTGGGCGGTAACGAGACATCCACCCATGAAGAGATTGTAAAGATGGCAGGCAAGGAGACCATGAGGGTCAAGGATTCTTCCTCCTCCCGGAATGGCAAGGGCAGCGGGTCAGACAGCAAGTCCTACAAATATGCGGCCAGGGACCTGATTACCATCGATGAGGTTCGGCGTCTTAAGAACATGCATACCTTATGCTTCGTATCCGGCCAGCAGCCGATCTATGAAGAACGTTACCCAACCCAGAAACATCCCAATGCGAAATACCTGGGGAACCTGAACACGGGCGAGAACATCTATACTTTTACCTACTGCAACGCCCGGGCGAGCAACATGAGGAGGCTGGAGCGGAACCGGAAGTTGTACAGCAACAAGCTGAAGGAACAGCAGAAGAGCAGGAACCCGGAGAGCAGGCCGGTGACAACGCCGGTGCCGCTGGATGGCAGGGCAATGGCCGCAGTCGCTGCGGATGACGGAAAGAAGCAACAGATCTTAAACAATATGCCGAAAGTCGGTATCCCAGAGGATGCCATGAAGCAGAGCGGGGTGACTGCGGGGACCGTGCAGAAGGGTTGCCGCAAGGAGACCTCATACGCAAAGCCAGGGGAGACCTCCGTCATGCGTTCGTTAAGGAGTGTTTCTGCTTCTTCCGCCCCAAGCAAGGGGGTCGTGGCCCAGGGACAGGAAGTGAAAAACCAGGCGCTGGCGGATATGGTCGCCAGCTTCAACCAGGGGAACGCCTGAGAAAAAACCTTAAAAACGCTATCTGCAAAAACCATAAGGAAAAAAGATGAAACATACTGGTGATGTAAGCTTTATCCATGCGGGATTGCCGCAGAAAAATAATAAAAAAGGAAAAGGAGATTTTATTATGACAAGGACAGATCTGGTGAATAACATTGCGGAAATACAGGATTCAGCAAGACAGATACGGAGAAGGTACTCAAGGCAGCCACAGATGTGATCATGGACAGCGTAGCGGCAGGGGATAAGGTCACCATCCACGGGTTCGGGATCTTTGAACAGGCGGAACGCAAGGAGAGACATGCGCATAACCCGCGTACCGGGGAAGAGATCTTGCCAAGGTTCCGAAGTTCACGGCGGCATCTGCGTTCAAGAAACTGATAAAGGGTACGGCAGAAGAGTAGTTTTTCTGGAATAGCAGCAGACAGGCTAGGGAAGGCCTGAATCCGGAGGCAGGGGCGACATTGCCTGCCTCTTTTTTGAACATGAGCCAGGAAAAGCACAGAAAAACCAGGAGGATGCGCCATACTTTTTTAAATAAAAAGCGAGGCGGACTTTCACTGACCACCGGGCAAGCCCGGTGGATTGTATGCCGGAGAGGTAACAGCCTTTGACATACTGATCTGCGGAGGAGGCGACGCAGTAAAGTGAGCAGAGCAATGATACGCTTTGTATCTAATAGCAGGAGGAAAAATTATGACTATGATGCGTAAACGAAATATATCCCGCACCGGGTATGTCGCATTGGGGGCTGCTGTGCTGCTCTCATCCATGATCCGGCCATGCCCGGTATTTGCGGACCAGGCACCTGATCTGCTGGGCACACTGGCGGTACAGGAAGGGGAAGGAGTGGCCGCAGAAACAGCGGGGACAGATTGCACAGACAGTACAGGGCTTGGTTTTACGGCTGATCTGGACGGAGTCAGCGGGGACGACCGTAAATTTAAGACCACGATCACTTTTGAATCTTATGATGATGCCGACACCGGGTTCAATGACCTGACGGAATCCATCCTGGTCGGGGACACGGAATTTGTTTTGAGCAGCATTGACGGGCTACGGATGACGGATTCCCGCACACCAGAGAGGCAGACGATGGAACTGACCACGGAAACATTTCTCAAAGGCACGGAAAACGAGTACCTGCCAGATAAATCCATAAAAAAGGATGGAGTTTCCTGGAGCCTCACAAAAAAGCAACTGGTAGACAGCGAGATCGAGGACCGGGTAAAGGAGGCGGTGACTACAAAACGGTACGTCGGGGTTGAAACAGGTGTTCCAGTCCCTGACTCTGTGGAGTACACTTACACTGACGAGGATACCGGGGAGTCCATAAACGATATGCTCCCTTTGACAGACCAGTCGGAAGGAGCCTGGTACTGGATGCCGTTTGAGTTCCCGATCACGATATCCGGGTACGGTGCTGAATCCCTGGACTTAAACGGCAAGGAGATCCGTGCGGATGAGCCGCTTGCCAACCATGCGGATGAGCTCCTTGATATGCTGGGCCTGGACGGGGAATATTACCGGGTCGATTCGATAGACTGGGATGGCGAGCCATACGAGCGCAACGGGGAGACCTACCGGAACGCAGTGGGTACTGGGGAAAAATATGTGAGGGACATTGACGCAGTATATTCCGCAGAAGTCACCCTGCCGCACCAGGACGGTGCTGCATGGGAGTGCCTGTACACGGAGGAACTGGATGCTTCCCACCGGGCAGTGTATACCTATGAGGCCGAGGCGGTCTATGTATCCACTGCGGAGCAGACGCCGTTCGGGAAGATCATGGGCGTGATATCCGCATTCTACCACAGCGTCATCGAAGCGGTCATGGAGCATCCGGTCCTGGCAGCGACACAGCTGGTGCTCCTGGCAGCCCTGGTCACTTTCCTGGTATCGCAGAGAAAGAAGAAATGCCTTTACGACGATTCCCGTAAATGCGCCTATGGCCGGGATTGTACAAACTGCCCCTATTATACGGTGCTTTCCCAAGATGGGACGGAGAAACACTGATGCGGGAGGGGAGATGGCAGGATGCAAAATAATCTGTTTTTGAAAAACGGGCTTTTTTGTGCGCCTGCCGTTTCCATACTCTTATTGATTTGATACAGTAAAAGGAACCGAGTACTGTGTCAGACAAAAAATAAAACAATAGTAGGAGAAAAAATGAACAAAGTCATATTAATGGGAAGACTTACAAGAGACCCAGAGGTAAGATACTCCCAGGGAGAGCGTTCCATGGCTATTGCCAGATATACGCTGGCGGTGGACCGCAGGGGAAGTAAAAACAACAGCGACGGACAGCCGACCGCTGATTTCATCAACTGTATCGCCTTTGATAAAAGGGGCGAGTTTGCGGAGAAGTATTTCCGCCAGGGCATGAGAGTTCTTATATCCGGACGGATACAGACAGGCAATTACACTAACCGCGATGGTCAGAAAGTTTACACAACTGATGCCATCGTGGACGAACAGGAGTTTGCTGACAGCAAGAATGCAGGTAACGGAGGCAATGGCGGCGGAACAGCTGCTGCACCGGCACCATCTCCAATCGGTGACGGGTTCATGAATATCCCGGACGGGCTGGATGAACTGGATGGACTCCCGTTCAACTAAATGTCTGACAAAAACGGCGTGCGTGTACATGCCGTTTTTTTGTGTCCTGGATGTCAGAACATCCGCAGCAGGCCGGCAGCCCTACCAAGAACCTGCGCTTTCCCCGTGCCACTACCATCCTGGACACGGATGGTATCCCCTGGCTGCAACTGGCACTGGGCACCCATATGGCACAAATGCCTGACCGTTACCGTATCCCCCATGCGGAGGGCCGCAACCTCCCCATTTTTTACACTGCTTGCCGTATCTTTCCTGCAAAAATTATACAGCACCCTGGCGGGATATCATTCCCGTTTTGCGGACAGCAAAAAAGCTGCCGTCGGATCGTCCCGGGCAGCTTTTTCCATGCAGTCGCTGGCTTTAATGTTTCTTTGTCTCCCTGTAATCCGCCTGTAGTTTGCGGATGGCCGTTTCCTGTACCTGGCGGCAGCCTTCAATCGAATACCCAGTCTCTTCTGCGCACTGTTCCAGCGTCATCGGGGATCCGCCCACGAAGCCGAACCGCATCATGATCACCTGCTGCTCTATGGGCTTCAGCTTTTTGACGGCTTCCGCGATATCCATCAGGGTGATTTTCCTGACTGCTTCGTCTTCCACATTGACATTGGAAGGGATCATATCGCCGACCTGCGTATCCCCCCCACCGCCGATGTCCGCATTCATGGATATGGCGTTTTTGCCGTAGATGTCCATGATCTCGCGGACTTTGCGTTCCGGGATGCCGGTCCGCTGGGATAGCAGCTGGTCTGACGGGCTGGAGTCCCCATCCTGGGCCAGTTCGGAACAACACCGCTTCAGCTTTGCGGCCATTTTCTCCAGATAAGCGGGCCTCTTGACCGGCCCTCTCTTATACAGGAGGTTGTCCCGGATCTCCTGGAGTATCCAGTAGGTCGCATACGTAGCGAGCTTCGTGCCCTCCCGCGGGTCGAAACGGTCTATGGCTAACATCAGCCCGATAACACCATGTGACACGATGTCATCAAAGCTGTACTCATCCATCCAGTTATACTTCCTTGCTATGGAAGCGACCAGCCGCAGGTTATGGAGCATCAGCTGCTCCTTGGCCTGGGGCCACTGGCTGGTACCTTTCTGGCTGACCAATTCCTTTTCCTCCGCAGCGGACAGGACCGGGTACTGGTCCATGATGGCGTCGACAGAGAGCCTGTTGGCCTCCTCCTTTGAACTCCTTGGCATGCAGGAAGACCCTGGCCTTGCCACGCCATGCGATTTCGCTGTTTCTGTTACTTTTTGTGTACTACATCTTGCCATTATGCATCCTCCTCTCGATTTCTTGCTATAGATCTTTGACATTGAGAGTATGGAAACATGGGCATGTGAAAAAATACCGAAAAATCATGGCAGAGGCAGAAACAGGCATGGCATGGCTGTATGGCGTGGCACACAAAAAGAGACGAACCCAGATGTCCGTCTTCTTTTGCTTCTTGCAGGAGTCCCCTGCCCCCTATACTTTCTTATGCCCTTACACCTTCCTTTCCTACGGCCTTGCGCATGGTGTGCCGCCTGTTGGATTCCGCCCTCCGCTTTTCAGCCATGGCAGCAAGCTCCTCGTTTTTCTTCCTCTTAAATTCATTCTCCCATTCCAGTTTGGCGTATTCCGGCCCCCTGGCCCATACGGAATCACGGCCAAGGTATTCGAACTTCGCCATGTCCGTCCGCCTGTAATCACACCCTGCCTCCGGGATATTCAGGTCGCCGATCGCATGGTTCCGGTCGAGCGGGATCGGCTGGTCATAAAGGTCGAGGAAACGGTTGATCAGGTAACTGTTGTACAGCACCGTGATTTTCGAGGTATCCACCGCCGCGTAGCGCAGGATGTCCTCGATATGCGTTACCTGGTTCATCAGGATCTCATTATAGACGCACGGCATATTCTCCGTGCGGCACACGACGTCGCCGCTGCCACGGACCCCGTCCATACGCATCCCGCCGTAATGCTCGGAAGCGTTGACCGCCGAGCGGACCGGGATATCGGCCATCGGGCTGCTGTTTTCCGGCAGCAGGTCGTATAAGTATGTGCGGCTTTTCCCATCGCACCGCCCAAGCTGCTCCATCAGGTTCCCCATCCTGTCCAGGTCCATAAAGGTAAATCCATTTTGATCCCGTCTTACGTTTGTTGTATTGTCTGTCATCTCTTTTATCCTCCTATTGCTGTTCTTTGTGTGCGGCCCCTGCCCGCCACAAGCGTCTTATTTTTTCGTCTGGGCGGTTCTCCCCGCTGCGTCTTTTTTATCTGTGCATATTATAGGCAATAAACTCAAAATTTCCAGAAATAATTTTTTCATCTGCATATGGATCCGGAAAACAGCGCAGGTTTCCTGACACATCCCCCATACTTAGACCAGGATAATCCATGAAAGGAGGAGGGGGAGGAACTCCCCTGGACAAAAACATGAAACGTAAAGTAACAGCATTGATGGCCGCCATGCTTGCGGCAGCAGGCGCATCGGCCATGACGCCGGGCAGTGCCCTGGCAGCGGAAAAGATCAGCCGGGTATCCGTGGATTTCAAGATCGAGGGATATGACGAATACGGATATCCTGAGATCGAGGCGGAAGTCCCGTCATCCGCCCATTATTCCTGCGGGACGGCTGACTTAGAGTCAGAGTTCGCGGATGATGATGACGATGATGGCAGCAGCGCAAAGAAGACAAAGAGTGCAGCGGAAGAGAACTACATCATCGAGTTTACCGCAGAAGACGGGTATGCTTTCTACCTGACAAAAGCAGACCAGGTAAAACTGAATGGGGCCGGCGCAAAATATGTAAAAGCCTCACGCCTCGATAACGGCACGACGCTCCGCCTGACATTCCAGCTCACCCAGCTGGAAGATGTCTGCAGCCCCGTGGAGGCGGCGGCCTGGCATAGTGACGGGACGGCGTCCTGGGATCCAGCTTATAACGCAGTCAGGTATAGGCTCGTCCTTTCGCGCAATGGGAGCAGCAAGATCTACTACACAGGCGGGACGACCTATGACTTTAAGCCGCTCATGACCAAGGAAGGGTCTTATTCCTTAAAGGTCTCCCCGCTTTCCCGGAGCGGGTACCGGGGCGAGCAGGCGGAGGCCGGGGCGTTTAGCGTCACCAAGGAGATGGCAGACGCCTATTCTGACGCATACGGCGTGGAGACCGAGACCAGGAAACTGGATGGCGCGGAAGGCGGCGGCCCCGGCACCGTGGAAGTGATCCATAAGAACGTCGGCTGGAGACAGGACGATACCGGCTGGTGGTACCAGAACGAAGACGGCTCCTACCTGCAGTACGACTGGACGGAGCTGAACGGGGACTGGTATTTCTTCGGCTCGGACGGTTACATGGTGACGGACAAGGTGATCCGCTGGGGCAATGACAGCTATTATATGACAGCAGACGGGAAGATGGCCGTGAACCAGGCCGTACCGGATGGAAGGAAAGCCGGGGCTGACGGCATCCTGACAGGGAAGATGAGCAGCGAATACATGGAGCAGGAGGATGAGGCCGAAAAGGATGATGACTATTACGCCAACTTCGGCCCGGGGGTCACCAGCAAAAAAAATTAAAGACAGCAAGGATAAGGCATACAGCACGCATGCGCCGGACGAAACAGGGCATGCGTGTTTTTTGGTGTCCTGGACAGGGAGGCAGGGATAAATCCGTCGGCTCCGACCTTGCCAGTGTACCCATACTTTAAGCGAACAGACATAAGGAAAAGCTGGATACCCGGCTTAGGGAAAGGAGAAAAGAAATGGCTACAGTAAAACAAAACCTGTCCGCATTAGCTAATATCCAGGAAGGCATGGTCACGGATGACAAGATATCCACCGTCCCATTCCTTGCTGCTATCTACGGCCAGGAAGCCAAGATCGGGCATATCACCAGAAAGTACCCGATGAGCGCCGGACATATCAATGCGGACGCTTCGGCGCACACAACCCCTATACCAAAAACGACAAGGCTCAGCATGGCGGCGTTCATGCTGCAGTGCGTACATGACAAGACACTGAAAGCCGTCAGGGCATCGGATGACGTCTTCATGGTGTTCAAGCACCCGAAAGGAAACATTGTCACATGCAGAGCCCACATGGGCCAAGGACAGGTGATCCGCCTTTCCTATACGAAGATGCCAATGGATCCGGCTGCCATGCTCATACCGGCTGCAGTCCTTGCCACGCAGGCCAACGCGAACTGCATGAGGCTGTACACGGATTTCGTGGGTCAGGGAAAGATTGGTACGGTGTACCAGTTCTGCGACACGGTCCTTTATGAATTCCTGATGGGCTGCCAGAAGGAAGCAGAGATCTCAGACGACCTCGTTGTGGAAGAGATGAAGCAGGCGGTATCCTGCGGGTATTATGAGGAATTTCCGTTCCTGGAAAGCCCGATAAGGGTGGAGGAGGAATCTAAACAAGCACTCAAAAAGCCAAAGGACACGAAGAAGGAGGCAGCAGGGCCAGATATTTCCGGTTACCGGAACGGGGAGCATATCATCAGGCATGAATGGGGCGAGGAGCAGAAGAAGCGGGTCATCCCGCCGGAATTTCTGGATACCTTTGTCCCGATCCCGGAGTTTTTCCGCCTGATGAACAAGCTTGACCTGCGCATCGGCCAGAACATGACCATGCAGTACGAATGCGGGCTGACGGAACCGGAACTGATACGCCGGGACGTCGTGAACGTGCTCTTGTACGGGAACCCCGGGACCGGGAAGACCGTGCTGGCGCATGCGCTGTCTGCCGCGACCGGGATGCCGTTATACGAGGTCAAGTTTGATAAGTACACAGAATCAGACGAAGTGGAAGGCAAGAACAAGATCGTTGCCGGGAAGCTCGTCTTTACAGAGACAGACTTCCTGGAAGGCTACGAAAAGGGCGGAATCCTGCTCTTAGAGGAGATTAACTGCGCAGACCAGAACGTGGTCACCGGGGCGCTCAACAATGCCATCGAATACCCCTTCTTCATCATGAAGGACGGGTACCTGAAGGTGAACCGGAACCCGTTCACGGTCATCATATCAACCATGAATGTCGGGACGGAAGGCACCATGTGGCTGAACCAGTCGTTTGCCAGCCGCTTCAAGCAGAAATACCGGATTGCTGACCCGTCCCCGGAAGACTTCATCCGGTTCCTGACCAATTACGGGTATGACCGGGATGCGGCCGCCTATGTCCATAACGCCTATGTGAAGGTCATGAACCTCCTGACATCAAACCGGGCGACTGCGGAATACGCCATGAACTTAAGCACCCGGGCATGCCTCGGGGCACTGGAGAACATGAGCGAAGGGGAAGATGCGAAAACGGCCCTGATCGATACGGTCGTAGGCGCTGTCGGGATCGTGGATCCGCAGGCCGCTGACAATATCAGCAAGAACGTGATCGCGAACCTCCCGGATTTCAAACCGAAAAAACACTAAAAAGGAAGGAACGAAAAAAAAGATGAATGACACAAAGAAACCGAAAAGGAACCGCCCCCTTACGGAAGAAGAATGGAACGCCGAAAAGCGGTCCATGGAGACCTTGGACACTTTCCTTGCCGGGAGGCGCATCCTGGTCATGGATGTCTCCCTCTGGGAGATAGGGGAGCTTGGCTATACGTCCAAAGGCTCCGTGATCCATGTCGCAAGGGAGCATGATTATTACAGGCGGTTCACCAGGGAGGAGGCTGCGGTGTTCCGTTTCGGCGTGAACGTACATGAAGCTCTCCACCAAGTGTTTACGGACTTTGATACTTTTAACGCAACAGCAGAAACGATCGCCAACCCGTTTGAGCAGGAAATGTTCGCAAGGATATTCAACCTGATCGAAGACCCGGCCATCGAGAATTTCGCCGGCCAGGTGGTCGGGGGCTTTGCCCTGGACGCCCTGCATTTCACAATCGAAAAGATCTATGAAGAAGCGCAGCCGGTCTCCGGGCCGCAGAACCATGGGCAGGCCCTGGAGGAATACCTGGAAGCGCTGATCCAGTTCGGCGACCGGGGGATTGTCAAAGGAGGCTTCTCCTCCGACACCGCCCGCGAGTATTTCAACAGGACCGCCCCCATCATTTACCGGGCTATCAATGAACCCGATGGGGCGGAACGGGTCAGGCTTTCCCTGCAGGTATACCAGGAAGCCAAGGCCCTATGGGCCGGACAGTCATCCGGCAAGATCAAGAAGCGTTTTGAGGAAGTGGCAGGGCGTTATGCCAAAAACAGGACCGTCGGTTCCGGGAAGGGGAAAACTCCGCAGAAGGCGGAGGACGCCAGGAACGGGCGGCGCAAAAAGGAAATGGAGGCGCAGTCCTTAAAAGAGGACGAAGCGCTCATGAGGGATGCCGGACTTATGCCGGGCGGGGAAGAAGAAAATGGAGGAAAAAGGGTTATCCGCAAAAATGGCGGGCAAAACAGGGATTTTTCTGCGGATAAGGTTTTTTTGGAGCAAAATCCTGACAGTCCAGGCGGTGCTGATGCCGATGACACCAATGATACCGACGATACGGATGACGGGCCGGTGTTCGCATACGACCCGCATATCGCAGAGAAGTTTGCCGAGGCCATGGAGCGTTACCTCCTGACAGGGGGAGCCGGGGATAAGCCAGATGACGGCACGGAAAAACCCGAGTCTTATTCAGCGGTAGTCTGGAGCCAGCATAGGCAGTTTTCCGGCATCAAAGAAAAAAACATAATCCCCTCCGCGGACGACATACCGGACGGCGGCGCAGACATACTGAATGCAGCGGCATGGATCACCGCCCCTTTGGTCACCCAGTTAAAAAAGATCTTCATGGATGACCGGGGAGGGAAGATGTATACCCAGCGTGGCAGGATCAGCATGAAGCGGGCCGCATCCGGGAGGACTACCACCAGGATGTTCGAACGGAGGATCCTGCCGGGGGACAAGGCTGACATGTGCCTGATGCTGTTACTTGACTTATCAGGCTCCATGCGGGGTGCCAAGGAACTGCAGGCGAAGCTTGCGGCAACAGTCCTTTGCGAAGCCTTTGCGGTCCTGAAGATCCCCGTCTACTGCATGGGATTCCAGCATATCCATGGGTTCGACGCATACCAGACGCATTTCGTACGGTGGAAGAATACCACGGAAGAGCGCATGAGCATACTTTCGGCGAGGCCGGACGGGAACAACTTAGATTCCTACAGCATCCGGTACGCAACAGAGGTTTTACGGAAGCGGACGGAGAAACATAAGCTCATGTGCGTGATATCTGACGGGCTCCCTTCCCATTATTTCACCGGAGAGGACGGGATACGCGAAAACACGGCCGCCATCCAGGGTGCCAGGGCCTCTGGGGCCGAGGTGTTCGGGATCGCCGTGGACGCAGGCAATACGGGAACATTCACCCAGATGTATGGAGCGGATCATTTTATCAGCATCCTCCGGCCAAACGACCTGGCTGACCGGGCAGCAGACCTGATCAAGACCGTGGTTAAGGACTGGTAAAAAATCTATCAAGGAAAAGGAGAAAAGAATAATGAAGAATATCAGGATACTGGAAGATGGAAACAGACTGATCGTGGTACTGGAGGGATATGAAAAGAGCGCAGTGAGCGCCCTGGTGGAAACACTGGGGACAGCTGTTTCGCCCCTGAGCCATATCAGACCCCATACCGGGGAAGCGCAGTTCCAGTTAAAGGGGACGGAAAAGGAGATCCCAGTCCCTAAAACAGGGAAGGAACCTGAAACCCCGATCAAGCCGCCTGTGTTCATGGAACAGATGCAGGCAGGAGCACGGCAGATGAAGGAAACGGGAAGGCTGTCAGCAGCGGTACAGGCAGCGCAGGCTGCGAAACCCGCCCAGACAGCTAAGTCTGCGAACGCCGCAAAACCCGCCCAGGCAGCAGCCGGGCAGGCGGCAGGGAAACAGCAGGAGGCGGGAAGGGTTACCCCGCCCGAGATCCCGGAAGATTTCATGCCGGTTCCGGAGACCGAGCCGGAGCAGGGTAAAAAACAGACGGGAAGCGTAAAGGAAGCCGCCCAGGCCGGCACAGCGGCAGCTGGAGCATCCTCCGGCACGGCCAGTGCCGGGACGAAAGCCCCACAGAAGCCTGCGGAATTCATGGATTCCTTTGAACTGAGGGCATATATCCGGCAGGCAGACAACGGGAAGCTTTCCGCACTGCTCCGGGAAAAAGGCCGGTTCCCGAACGCGATGCATCTCCTGAACGCAGACGACCGGACGCTCCGGGAGTATGTGAAGGAACTGCTCCTGACAGCCTGAACATAGGCACCAGACAGATACAATCTCCTTAAGCCATCCCTTGCGGGGTGGCTTTTTTTGCACACTGCCGACGGAAGCACACCGGGAAAATAGCTACCCGCCAGAGCCATATGCCGCCAAGATCCCTCCATACTTCCCAAAAAGAGATAGGAAGGGGGCTTACATATATGGCAGGGAAGAATGGGTGGAAACCGAAGGCCATGTGCGCCATTGGCGGCATTGTCATTGGTTCCGCCATGTTTTGGCACTGGTATACCTGCATCCGTCCCGCACTGTACGCTGCATGGCCTTCTCTGTGGTATCTCAGTATCGCTGTGCTGGCGCTGCGGGCAGCCTGTACGTCCGTGAAAGCTGCCAGGGCATACATAGGGCGCAGGCGTGGCGGGCAAAAGAGGAAGAATGGCGGATAAGCCGGAAGGGAGGCGCCCGTTCTTTTTGCATTTATCCAGGCAGTACCCATCCTCCATACTTTAACCAGAACACCATAAGAAGGCAAAGGAGGATATCACTTGGAAAACAATACTACCATGGCAGCAGGGGCAAGGGTGAAATACGGGCTCCTGCACAACCATACAGAGAATTCGTTGCGCGACTCCGCCATGAGCGTGGAACGCCTAGTCATGCGTGCGAAGGAGCTCGGCGCCCCTGCGCTGGCCCTGACCGACCACGGCGTCATGACGGGTTACATCAGCTTCGTGCAGTGCTGCGAAGAGAACGGCATCAAGCCGATCCTCGGCGTGGAATTCTATGTCGAAGAAGAAAACGAAGGGCGCAAGCACCTGATCGTCATGGCTAAGAACAAGGAGGGCTTTCAGGCCCTGATCAAAGCCGTGAGCGCCACGAGCCTGCGCACGTTTGGCGGATATCCAAGGGCGAACAAGGAACTCCTGACGAAGTTCTTCGGCCCGGGGACTGCAGGGCACGGCAATGTCATCGCCACCAGTGCATGTGCAGGCGGCGTGCTGGCATCCATCGTTCTGGCGAACCGGTCCGTGGAGGAGGATATCGAATCGCTGAGGGAAGAGCAGGAAAGATACACGTCCCCTGACTCCCAGTCCTACAAGGCGAACCTGGCAAAGCGGGATGCCCTGGAGACGGCGCAGAAGGAACTTTCCACACAGATCGCGGCCTTGAAAAAGGCTGCAGCGAAAGGGACGAAGGCGCTGCTCAAACAGGCGGAAACGGGCAAGGATGAAGCAAAACGCATGGCAGCCCGCACCGCTTATGAGGCGGCGGAGAAGGCAAAGGCGGAAGCGGCAGCGAAACTGGAGGAAGCAAAAGCGCTTTCAGAAAAGAACGCCGCGGACTTGAAAATCATCAAGTCCCACATCGCAGCAGATGAGAAGGAAATCGCTAAATGGATGCAGCGGGAGCGCCGTATCCAGACAATCCAGGAAAACCACATCGATGACCAGTCCCTGAATGACCGCCTGATCAAGGAAGGGGAATGGTACGACCAGCTGTTCGGGCACGGGGATTTCTATATCGAACTCCAGAACCACGGGATCGAAATGGAAAAGGAAGTGTATCCGAAACTGGCATGGCTGTCTGACTGGTTGGACATCCCAGTCGTGGCGGCAAATGACGCCCATATCCCGGATAGGGAGCCAGATTCCGTCCTGGCAAGGGCGATCGTCCAGTCTACCCGGTTTCAGTACCAGCGCTGGTACGCCCCAGAGCCGTGGGACCGGGAAATGTATTTAAAGGATGACGTGGAGCTTTTTGAAAGCCTCTGCAGGATCATCCCGGAAGAAAAGGCAAGGGAAGCCATGGAGAATGTCGGGAAGGTTGCCGCAGCATGTAATTTTACGCTGGAACAGGGCAGCCATTACCCGAAATTCGTGGCCCCTGACGGTGCAACGCCAGAGGAGTACTTAAGGCGTATGGCTTATGAAGGGATCCCGAAACGCTACCCTGACGGGAACTTTACGGATTATGGCAGGCTGGAACATGAGCTTGACGTAATCTGTTCCATGGGTTATGCAGACTACCACTGCATCGTGGAGGATTTCCTCCGTTATGCCAGGGCAGCCGGGAAGCTGGACTTAGATAATGAGAAGGAACACGCACTTGCGCTGACCTTCGACACTGAACGGATCGAGAAGTACACGGAAGGGCGTGTCGGGGAATATGTCGGCCCGGGGCG
Source organism: Clostridiaceae bacterium (assembly GCA_910575585.1). GTDB lineage: Bacteria > Bacillota > Clostridia > Lachnospirales > Lachnospiraceae > UBA3402. The sequence continues at coordinate 19,871 of CAJTGF010000059.1, read as the reverse complement.
CGGTTCTGCGGCAGGCAGCCTGGTGTGCTACCTGATCGGCATCACGAACATCGACCCTCTGAAGTACGGACTTTTGTTCGAGCGTTTCTTGAACCCGGACCGTGTGTCCATGCCGGATATCGACTGCGATATCGAGACCGGGATCAGGCCCTACGTCATCGAGTATGTAAAGCATAAATACGGGAAGGATTCCGTATGCGGCATCATGACGAGGGGCGCACAGAAGGGGAAGGCGGCGCTGATCACCGGCGCCAAGACTTATGCCCTGAAACTGGGTCAGGACTCCATGCGTTTCATGGGACTGGAAAAAGAGATCGCCAAGAAAGCAGAGGAACTTGCGGGAAACGAACTGTACTTGAACATCGGGGCCATCGCAGATGATTTCACCGTGGCTGATACGGATAAGAATACCGGAGAAAAGACAGAAAGAAGGGTAGAGGGATTAAAGACGATTTTTGCTAAAAACAAGGACGCCCTTGAGATTATCCATTTCGCAATGTGTATCGAGGGTGCAGTTACACAGTTCGGGCAGCATGCTGCCGGCGTGATCGTCACGGATGGGCGTCCTGTGGACGATTACGTGCCGCTCATCCTCTCCAACAAGGAGATCATGATGACGTCCTGCGACATGGGACAGGCCGAGGGTATCGGGCTTTTAAAAATCGATTTCCTCGGTTTAAAGAACCTGACCGTTATCTCAAACACGCTGAAAAGCATCTACCAGGATACGGGAGAAGCCATTGACATTGACCGGATCCCGATGGACGACGAGGAAGTATACAGGGAGGTATTTGCGAAAGCGAACACCAACAGCGTTTTCCAGTTTGAGTCGGACGGGATGAAGAATATGCTGAAGGGCTTTAAGCCGGAGAGTATCTTCGACCTGACGCTTTTGGTCGCCATGTACCGGCCGGGCCCCCTACAGTTTTTAGGGGACGTCATCGAAGTGAAATCCGGAAAAAAGCGGGCAGTGTACCTGACGCCGGAATTAAAGCCGATCCTGCAGAACACTTACGGCTCCATTACGTATCAGGAGCAGGTACAGGAGATCTTCCGCGAGCTTGCTGGATACTCCTTAGGCCAGGCCGACCTGGTACGGAGGGCCATGTCCAAGAAAAAAGAAAAGCTTTTGAAAGCAGAAAGGGAGGCGTTCATCAACGGTGACCCGGAAAGGGGGATCGCCGGATGCAAGGCAAACGGCATCAGTGAGGAGATCGCGAACACCATCTTCGATGAGGTGATGGACTTCTCCAAATATGCCTTCAATAAAAGCCATGCGGCATGCTATGCGGTCGTCGCATACCAGACGGCATGGTTGAAATACCACTACCCGTTGCAGTATATGTGTGCGGTATTAAACTGCACGGACTTTGACGGGATACCTAAGCTGTGCGGGGATCTGAACCGCATGGGGATCACCCTGAAGGGGCCGGATGTGAACATTTCCAAGCAGGATTTCTCGATTTATGACGGGAAAATCTATTTCGGGCTTGGCTCAATCAAGGGCATGGGGACGGCTACCAGCTATATTGAGGAAGAACGCAGTAAAAACGGGATATATTGTTCTGTTGGGGATTTCATGAAACGGACACTGGCATCATCGAAGATCTATGATGCGTTTACCAAGACAGGGGTATTTGACCAGTTCTGCGCGAACCGCAAAGCACTCATGGCGTTAAGCGGCGAGTACGCCAAAGGGGTCAAGGCTGTAAAGGACGAGTTGAAAAAACTGGAGACGGCTGAAGACTATACCAAACGCAGCAGGATCCTGCAAAGGCTTTCGGAAAAAAGGCGGAAGCTGGAAGCTGTCACGGTGGATGAAACAGTCTGCGACAATACCCTGGGGAACTTAAAACAGGAGCGGGATCTTCTGGGGGCTTACGTCTCCGGGCATCCGCTGGACATGTACCCTGCGCCGGAGAAATTTAAGGCTTCCACAGCCAATGACATCTTCGCCTACCCGAACGGGAGCCATATCCGCATCATCGGGATCATCCAGAATTACCGGGAGAAAAACCGTAAAGCGGACGGCAAACGGATGGCGTTCTTCGATATTGCGGACACATCCGGCACCGTGCCGGTATGCTGCTTCACGAAAGCATACGCCGAATACTGGGACCTCCTGGAAGAAGACGCCATCGTGCTGATCGAAGGGAAGACCATGGCTGATGATAAGGACGGGCAGGATGAAACGGAGATCAAGATATCCGTGGACAAAGTGTCCGAGGTACAGCCGGAAAGGGATACGATCCTGATCTATGATTCCGATCCGGATACCTGGCAAAGGGTGACATTCAACAGGATTAAGCCCTATATCAGTCAGGATGGGAACCCGGTACAGGTGTATTTCTCCTTGTTCGGGGAACTCAGGGAGACCGATTTAAGGCTAAACCCGGTGATCGTAAAGGACCAGGCGGTAACATGCACGGTCCAGAAAATGCGCCTATAAAGGCGGAAAACATAGGCATGAAATTATGTTTCCCATCAACCCCGCACTTTTTCCCGGTGCGGGTTTTTTTGCGCGAAAAACGCCCTTGTCCTCGCCATACTTCCGGTGAACAAATATATAGGAATAGAGGAAATGTCCTCGGAAAGGAAAAAGTATGAAAATTAAAACCACAACAGGCAAAGAAAGGGAGCTGAAGGAGGTAACTGTGAACAACATAACATATGTGCCCCACCAGGAACTGAAGATACTGGCAAGGGAGGATGGTGTGATGTTCGACTTCCCACATATCAGCGTGGGCAGTTACGCATCGGCAATGTGCGTGGTGTCCAATGCGCAGGGGGTACGCTGCTACGGCACAGGCCAGGCGTCGGCGTTCACGCAGGCTGCAGACCTGGCTTTTGACAACGCTGTGATCGACCTGTACGGGATCAATACCAGGAGCGCTGTAGAAGTGGATATCGCAGCTGCCGCTGACCAGATCAAGGGCGCAAAAGCCACAAAAGCAGAGCGGGAACGCAAGGCCGCAGAAGAGGCTGCCGCCAAGGAAGCTGCTGTAAAGAAGGCTGCCGAGGAAGCTTCCGCCAAAAAAGCTGCTGAAGCTGCCGCTAAGAAGGTCGCTGATGAGGCTGCCGCTAAGAAGGTTGCTGCTGAAGCTGCTGCCAAGGAGGCTGCCGCTAAGAAGGCTGCGGAGGAAGCTGCCGCTAAGAAGGCTGCGGAGGAAGCTGCTGCAAAGAAGGCCGCCGAGGAAGCTGCCGCTAAGAAGTCTGCTGAAGAGGCTGCTGCCAGAAAAGCTGCTACCGACAAGCAGGCCGAGGAAACCCGCAAGCAGGATGCTGGATCCACAGCCCCGAAGACAGGGTACTGGTATGTCAACGAGGAAGACTGGATCGGATGTCACAGCCTGAGGCCCGAAGATCCGGGCGATATGGTGGTCAACTACGGTCCCTTTAAGGATGCAGGAGAAAGGAGCGACCTCAAACCCGGCCCGAAATACTTGAGCCAGGTGCTGAAATACCGTTCTGATTTCATCGAGAAGCTGATCGGGATCCAGCCTCCGGCATTGCAGCAGTACATCCCACAGATCCTGGAGTACTGCCAGCGCCACGACATTGGACTGCGTGCCACGACCAGCAAGGCTCATGAACTGCTGAAAAAGTACAATGTGAAGGAACTGTAAGGAGAAAAAATGTATTTCACGCCCAAAAAGCTGACGGAATTCGCAGATTTCCTACACTTTGACGAGGATGTCATCGTGTATGACTGCGAAACTACCGGCCTGACCCCTGTAAAAAGGGGCTCGGAGCCGGAATGCCACATCATCCAAATCTCGGCCATCCATCTGGCCCATGAATACGCAGGCGGGTTCCGTACCCTTGCAGAAAGGGAATGGTATATCAAGCCCGTGGAGACTGTCCCGGATAAGATCGTAGAACTAACAGGGATCACGGATGAGTTTTTAGCAGACAAGCCGTCAGAGGATGAAGTCTTTGAGGAGATCAGGGACTTCTTTAACGGAATGGCCGTGGTTGGGTACAACAACTGTGGGTTTGACAACTTGTTCATGGATGAGATGTACAAACGTCATAGCGGAGAGCGGTTCCAGCCGTACCTGTCGCTGGATATGTACCCAATCTCCCAGAACATGGTCAGCCCAAAGGATGTCAAGAACTACAAGCTGGCGACCATCGCCAAACATTTCGGGCTGGACAGCGTTACGTTCCACGATGCTTCCGGTGATGTCACCGCAACCATGGAATTGATGAAGATCTATGAGCGCATGCTCATGGAGAGGGAAGAAAAAACAGGGAACATGACACCGGTCTATAATGCCGGCGTCAAGGTGAAAGTGACCGGAGTGTCCAGGTACGAAAAGGGGAAGATGCGCCGGATCTATGTGAATACTGCAGACCGGGATGTCTCTTTTTACATGGAGACCTATAACCTGGGCTGGAGTTGCAAGGACAAAGCCATGAGTACAGACCGGTTCAACATGCCGGACATGATCTCACAGGCGCTTCAGTTCGCAAGGTGCAGTTCCGAAAAGGAACTGGCGCAGTACAGGTAACCAACCAAAAAAACAACCAAGGCAAAAGGCTCCGCATATGACTGCGGGGCTTTTTTTGTTGCGGTAGTCCCAAACAAGTCATGATGCCACCCGGAAAACAAAAAAGATAGCTTTCTTCCCAATTTTACGCTACTTAAAAGATTGTGCTGTTTCCATACTTCAGGTGATCAGGAATAAGGCACAGAAGGAGGATAGGAAATGACAAAAAAATTGCTGTTTACCAGCTGCGCACCACTGATCTCGGCTATCTATGCCCGGTCAGCGATCACGGCAAGCGAAAAACAGACTCTCATCGGGTCCCTGCAAAGCGACCCAGAGAACAGACAGGCCAGGGCAATCCTGGCAAAGAAGCTCCTGGAATGCCCGGATTCCCCGGACATCAGAATGCTGTATGAAAAGATCAGGGAATAAGAAAGAGGGGAGAAAATGGCATATGATACCAAAAGCAATCAAAAATGAAACAGACATCAACGAGGCCATGGGATTTCTGCTGCTGGATGATTTTTCCGTGTATGGGGACGATGCTGCCTTGTTCGCAAAAACCCAGAAACGGGTCTCGGACAACACCTATTCCTTTGTCGCCCCGATGCGGTGCGTCAATATCCTGAGCGTGCTGCCGGAAGAGAACCAGCCGCAGGACGGGAAGCTTGCCGTATATGTATTCGGTGCGGGAGGCGTCAGCAGTACCTTCCTGGATATCAACCATTGCATGGGGAACAGAGCCGGCCTGACGGCCGGGAAGAAAGAGAAGGACAGCACCCCTGACGCAGGGAAAACGCCTGAGACCCTGAAAACGGCGATCGGCCGCCTGATGGCCCGGACGATCCCGGAAGCCAGCTTTTACCCAGTGAGGAACGGGGAACCGGCTGACAACCAGGGTGTCGTCCAGGAACTGAAAAGTACCAGGCTCATGATCCAGGTGGATAGGAAGACCTACATCGTCAGCCAGCTGGCCCTTGCGACACTGGGGCAGCGGATCGAACTGAAGGGGAGGGCGATCCAGGAACCGAGCCTGGAGCGCGACATCTTCATCGCCAGGCGCATGCAGTCCAGCAAAAACATCCAGTTCATCATCAAGGCAGCAAACGGCCTGGGCAAAGTGTTCATGGCTGCGAGCGAGGGCTACAAGCTGCTCCCTATGACGGCCATTGAGCGGATCTACCATATCTTTGGCACAGAGAACGGGATCGGGCGGATGAAATGCGAAGGCTGGGAGATTGACCACAGTATATCGAGGATCCGTTTCTCCTTCCTCGACTACGAAAAGACCCAGGACATGGCATGCTTGTACGGGCTTTCCGATGAGGAGACACCCGCTCCGGGCATTGAGATAATTTCCTCGGATATCGGGGATTACGCCTTTACCGTCCGGGGCTTCTGGAAACTGAGGCGCGGATACCTGTACACCGACGAGGTATCCCGGAAGCATTCCGGCGGCATTGACGAAGAGAAGATCGTGGACGAAGTGAAGCACACGATCTTCGAGCGGTATACCCTGCTCCCTGACCGGTTCATGGAACTTTTAGAAACCGATATCACGCCGCAGAGCGTGCAGGAAGCAGCAGCGGCCCTGAAAGAGGCACAGCAGGCCGTCATGGATGCAGGGGCTGCTGGGGATGAAGAAGCCCCCGAGTGCATAGTTTTGGCCCGGGCGGAGAAAGCCGCAGACCGGCAGTTCAAAGACCACAAAAAGCTTTTGACGGAGCTGGTACGGCGGGTCATGAAGGAAGTCACGACCTCTTCCCTGCAGTACAAAAAGGACTGGATCGAACGGGTGACAGACGGCATGGATCCTGCCGTATCCTATACGGCCTATGAGATCATGTCGCTCATTCTGGATACCCAGATCATGACAAAGAGCGACGATACCGCCGAAAAGATGAGGAAGTCCATGACAAGGCTCCCTTACCTGGATTATGCCAAGTATCGGGACAGCGTCATTGACAAGTTCGCCCTGTTCGGGACGCGCAAGGCCGCAGGCCGGGATCACGCAGCTTAGGCGGGGCATCAATCAGTAGCAGGACATTAAGAAAAAGAGCCAACGCGTTTCTGGGTCGGCCCGTGGAAGGGGATAAAAACAATGGATAAACGATCAGGGATAATCATGGATATCAATAGGGCCAGTGGGTACATGGTAGTGGCGGGGACCGTCGCCGGGACCGCCGAGGGCGAGAAAGGCGAGGATACCTGGTATTGCGTGAAGCTGCGCTATGAAGACAATGGGGAGATGAAGGATACTGACATATACTTCTGGAACGACATGGAGGCTGACGATTTCCGCCGCTACCAGGCGGACCGGGCCAAACAGAAGAACCTGCATGATGGGAGCGTCATCGTGGTACGGTGCAGGTTCCGGGATGACTCCAAAAAGGAGGCGACCGGGTACGGCATCTACTACAGCGGCCTGATCCGGATCAAGCCGGACACCGAGCATGAGAAAGACGACCGGAGCGTCCTGGCAGGGACCGTAACTTCCATGAAGAATGTGACGGTCAGGGAACAGGATGCGCTGAAACTCAATGTTTATGCGGGAAAGACCAGACTCCCGGACGGAACGTCCATGTATCAGCATGTTTCCGTGTACCTGACAGGCGACCAGGCGGTCATGGCAAGGACAGACCTCGCAGAAAAGGACCTTGGGAACGGCATACTCCTGCGCAAGAAGGCCGTGTTCCGCTGCGGGGCTGTCCGGACGTACTATGTACCGCCGGAATGCCCGATCAGCTGCGGCCCTATGCAGTATGATGAAGCTTCTGGCAAGATGGTATGCCCTGACTGTGGCGCCATGATGGAGCCGGAAACCAGGGATAAAAGAGAGAGCGTATTCGCTTTCGATTACATGGTCCTTGAGAACCGTGAAATAAAGAGAGGGAAATAATATGCAATTATCCAAGATCAAAGTAATGAACTGGAAAAAGAAAAACTTCGATTTCGTGCCCGGGAAGCTGAACTACTGCTTCCGTCAGAACGGCTACGGGAAGACTTCCCTGCTGGACGCTATCCGGTACGGGCTTACCGGGAGCCTTCCGGGATATCTGGTGGATGGGGCTGCCGTAGAGGTCATGGAGGCCTCCAGCGGCCTTGACATCTACCGCGCCAGGACTGGGGAATCAACGTCATGCAGGCTTGGCGGCCCGGAAGGGAAAAAGGTTACGGAAAAAGCACTGAACAAGGCGCTGGTGGATGTCAGCGGCATCTCCCTGGAAAACCTTAAGTTGCTCTCTTCCGGGGATGTCTTTTCCCGGATGAAGCCGGACGACTTCCTGTCGCTGCTTTCGGAATTCATCCCGGAGCAGCTGACTTATGAGACCATCATCTCTTATATCAGCGGGTTTACAGAGGAGATGGACACCATGCTGGGGTTCTACCTGCCGGTTGACGGGACGTTCGGGATCCAGACGATCGATGAATGCGCCGCAGCAATGACCGACGCCAGACGCGGGCTGAAAGCGAACTTAACCCAGAACAAACAGTTCCTTGCCACATTAAAGACAGGTGAGGTTACCCGGACGCTGGAACAGATCGAGTCGGAACTGATCGATATCCAGGTCGCAGAGCGTATGGCTAAGGAATCTGAAAAGAAACAGAAGGACTACGAGATGATGGAGGCAAAGCAGAAAAAGCAGGAGGCACAGATCAAGGAAAGAGAAGCCTGGAAGGAAACCCACCCTGCAAAGAAGCCTGACCCTGCTTCACTTGATGGATGGAAGCGGGAGCGCATGGAAAAGGATGCCGCCAGGAAGAAGGCCGTCGAAGGCCATGCGACTGCGGACGCGGCTATCAAGAACCTGGAACGCACCATGAGGTACTTGGATTTCCCGACCTGCGTCATCTCCACGAAGCTCGCCTGCACCACGGACAAGAGCGGGGCGAAGAGCGAAGTGTCGGAGGCGCTGGAGAAAAACCGGAAACTCGTGAAGCAGTACGAAGACGACATCAAAGCCTGTGAAGCCCGCATAGCAGAGATCAACAAGGCGATTGACGGGTACCATGTGGAAGAGAAGAAATACAACATGTACCAGCGCGTTGAGAACGAACTGAAGACGCTGAAGGAAGCTCTGGTCACGCTGCCGGAGAAACCAGAGGCCGGGGACGGGACGGATACCGCAGAGCGGAAGAAAAAGCTGGAAGAGGAAAAGGAACTGGTGACAGCCAGCATTCACCGGAAAAAACTGGAGGCTATGAACCAGAGCCTGGAAAGCGATATCACAGTGTATACTGCCCTGATCGACGCATTCGCCGACAAGGGGCCGGTAAAAACAGGGATCATCGATTACTACGTCAAGGAATTCGAGCAGGCGTGCAACACCTACTCAGCCAAGGCGGAAGGGTTCGAGATCAGCTTTGTGCCTGAGGATGGGGTAAAAGTATATGCCAAGACCCCTGCCGCTGCGGAGCCGGTCTATTATACTGGGCTTTCGAGCGGGGAGAAGCTCTTCGTTTCCTTCCTCGTGCTGGATATGTTGAACCAGCTGACCGGGATGCGGATGGCGTTCATCGACAATCTGGAGCAGCTTGACCGGCGGACGCTGGAATATGCCCACAGCATCCTGACTTCGGAAGAGTTCATGGAATCCTACGACCACATCTTCGTATGCGGCGTGGACAACCAGGATATCACGGAAGTGTTCGCAGGCGATGACGCCGTGCAGCTGTATGCAAAATAAATTACCCATCACTATCCCAAAAGCCCGTCTCCCTGTGAGGCGGGTTTTTCTGTCTGCGTGGAAACGGCGGATGCCCAGTTTGCATTAGGAAAGATAGTCCAGTTGCAGGGCCGGCCGGCTGATATGCCCGCAAGATGATCTGGATCAGGATCCCGGGAGACCGGGGGCTTTTTTTGTAAAATACGTTATCCGTAGAAAAATTCAGGATTTCGCATCAAAAAAACATTATCCGCAAAAATATCACCCCCTCCATGACAACAGCCTCGCATACAGGAGGCCGTGCCCAAACAAAACATGCAGATAATCGTTATCCGCAGGACCGTAGATACTCCGATTTTCCAGGATATTTTTCTGCACCCAAACTGCCCTGCATCTCCCATACTTAAAGCAGTTAACGGATGTTGACCCTGGCAGACCAGCTTTGAGGATATGTGCGCCCTGCGGGCAAAAACGCAGGACACCATACAGAGCCGGGAAACCAATGTACGAACAGAAAACGCCCGGCGATGACCGGTGCCGCTCGTAGACGCAGGCTGCACGGGACCAGGCGCAAAGCTATCATTTTTTAATAATACAAGGGCAAAAAGCCCAGGAAAGAAAGGAAAGAATACCATGAAAGAGCAGAACAATACCCATGAGCCAATGAATGAAGTGTATCTAAGAGGAAGGATCTCCCACTTGTACGGGAATGAACGTTTCGGCTCCCTGACCGTGCCTTACAATGAGATCGTCACAAGAAGGGTCCGCGAAAACGGACAGTCCAGGTTTGAGCAGAGCGTGGAGACATATTTCCCGGAAGCGCTGTTCAACGCCTCCACGAAGACGAAAGGGATCATCCAATCTTTCCGCGAAGGGGATCACGTACTGATCAAGGGATACCTTGGCGCATATTCCTACCAGACCGGCGGAGGCTTCGCAGAACGCACGGCGATTTACATTGACGAGATCGAGCATGATGCCACACGCATGGAGCAGATGCTCGGGCTTGGCGGTTTCAACGGGAGATATGCTGACGCGGCGAACGAGATCCGCCTGGAAGCAAAGATCACCGGCATCTCCAAGCGCCGGGAAGACATCTATGAAATCCGCCTTGAGACCAGGAAAGACGACCGCACCTATGCCGTGACCGGGATGTATTTCCGCGTACCGCAGGGTCTGGACCAGCGGATCCATCTTGGCGATACCGTGTACGTGATCGGGGCGATGGAGAGCGCCCGCAGCGAGTACCGCGGAAAAGTATATTTCACACAGACGTTTGTGATCCAGGAACTGGTGACCCAGAAAGAATTTGTTGACCGTTACAACGTAGCCGCAGAGGCAGAGGAGCCTGCTGCAGAAGCAGAACCTATGGAGATCCCGGAACTGGAAGAGCTGGCGGGAGCCGCAAAGGCCCGGGCGGAAGAAGCGGAAACCGGCACAGAGCCTGCGGATAACGAATAAACGCTGCAGGCATCCTGGAAACGGAAGAGCAAAATGTGCAGGCAGGACAAACTGCCTGCATTTTTGCTATCCGCAAAAAACCGGTCCGGAATAAATCAGCCATACTTGCATCAGAAAACTGCAAAAATCATGCGCGGCCCTGACATGGCTATGCGCAGGGACAGGAGGAAACTATCTTGAAGACAACAGATTACCGTACAAGGACGGAGATCAAAGCAGAAAAACATGCCGCATGCCAGAACCGCTGGCCGGTGGCTCTTGACATCGGTTATTCCGGGGTAAAGGGGTATTCCCAGAACAGCCTGTTCTGTTTCCCATCCTATGCGAAAAAGATCGGGAAGAAAAAGGACATCCTCGGCCTGCCGTCCAAGGACGAGATCCTTTACCATGATCTTGAGACCGATGAAGTGTGGAGGGTGGGCGCATGCGCCCAGAAATCCACCAGTATCAACGACACCAGCGATTCCCAGTCAGAATTATTTGGCAGGCACCGGTACTCCAGCACCCTGTTCCAGGTGATCGCCCGTACCGGACTGGGTTTCGGCATGATGAACACCGGCTGCGGGGCGTACACAAAACTGCCATGCTACCTGCAGACCGGCCTTCCACCGGCCTACTTAAAAGGCCCAGATAAGCAGGAGCTCATCAACACGTTATCCGGAAGGCACCGGTTCATGCTGCAGATGGGCGACCGCTCCATGCCTAATGACTTCACGTTAAAGCCGGAAGACATCGACGTCATGGCGCAGCCGGAAGGGACGCTCATGAGCCTTAGCATGGATGACAACTGCAAGAGCGTGCGGGCGGCAAGGGATTACTTTTCCTCAAACCTGCTGATCGCTGATGCGGGCTTTGAGACGCTGGACTTATATGAACTCTACAACAGGGTCATCCGCGGCCGGGAGACCTTCACGAATTTCGGAATGCGGGAAATTTTAAACCGCGTCTGCACCCGGGCGAATGAAAAATACCACCTGTCACTGGACCAGACGTCCATCCAGAACGCACTGGAAGCCGGGGAGGCGGTACGGTACGTATCCACGCCGGAAAACCGCCGCCCGCATAAGGTCACATACCCGATCGCAGACATCCTGGAAGAAGTCGTGAAGGAAGTCTGCGAAGAGGCGGTCGAAAAGATCATGAGCACGTTCAACGGGCTTGATGAATACAAGTACCTGGTACTCACCGGCGGAACCTTCGCCCCATGGGAAGAGATGATCCGGGACTATTTCGGGGCCATGGACAGCCTGACGATCCTGATGGGCAATGAGAATTGCAGGGAGCATACAGACCTCATCTATACCAACGTGCGCGGCTACTACTTGTGTATGGTCAGCCGTCTGCGCCGCATGGAAGCTGGTGGGAAGTGATGACATTCCAGGTAAGACTGTACCTCCATCATGATAATGACCTGATTCAGCTGTATCTGAACGGGATCCGGCTGTCCGATGTGTTCGCAAAGGCCCTGGAAGCACATTACAAAAAGGAAGATATCCGGTTCGATATACCGGGAAAGCTGGAACTCAAGCCGCATAAGGGGAAGGTATACCGGGTCAAGGTCACACTGGACGAGAAAAAACACCCGGACCTGGTCCTATGGGTATGCGCTTTCCCTGACCAGTATAAATGCCATTGCATCAAGAACATTGCCAGGACGTACCTGGGAAGCTCCGTCATTGATTCCCTTAACAAGATGTCGCAGGCCGGGACCTGGGTACCAGACAATGATAAGGAAAAAAGAAAAGGCAGGACTGTCCGCCTGAAGGAATGGAAGAAAAAAAACAGCGGGCAGGGGAGCGTGCAGTGGATCGACCAGGTGAGCACGACCAGGGAGAAAACAGAGGAACAGCGGAGAAAAACGGAAGAAGGCAGGGAAAAGATCCGCAGCACGCCGATAGAGGAGATCCTTGGCACGAGGCCGGCGGACATCATGGAGGGGTCGGCGGAGGCCAGCCCTTACCGTACCGCAGCAGGGACGGCCATGGCAGCGGGGAAACAGCAGCCTGAGGAGCCAGCCGCGGCCTGCACAGGGTTTTCCGGGGATGGTACGGATAGCGGAAACAGCTGGAACAACGGAATCCATGGCGGCAGCACCTTCCATGAGTATCCCATGGATGCGGGACAGGATACAGCAGGCAGAGGGAATAGATGGATGCCGGACAGTATGGGAGTCATGGATGATCCCGAAGATTTTGATGACTTTGACGCATCCCTGCTTTTTGAGCAGTTAAGGACACAGTGACCATATCTTATACCGGGGCCGGAGCGGATATCCCTGCGCCCGGAAATTAAAAAACAATACTGCGGTGGAAGATTCTGTGTGGCATTCCCTGCCACTATGGTATCCTTCCGCAGAAAGGAGCGGAAAGCATTGAGTGACTTTTATAATATGAAAGAAGAGGTAAAGGAGATCGTCAAGACGCATGGCGGGAAAGAGTTCTTCAGCGAGCTGAACGCAGCCCGCGTCCCATTCTTCTTTACGGCCGCAGTCGAAAACACAGCAGAGAAAACTGAATACCTGTGCGAAGCCATCACGCCAAACTCGATGGGGATCAGTCTTACGGAAGATAAGTTCGCTGACTTTTTAAACATCCGGAACCACGGCTTTGTCACGATCCCAAGCTTTGATGCGGTATCCCCAAGTGTGCAGGGACTGAGGATGTTCCAGGAGGCGGAACAGGAACAGAGACAGACGTACTACAGCCAGGATGTCTTGGCAAAATTCAATGAGGAGAATATGGCTATGATCGAGGGCGGGGCAGGGCTGGAAGAGGAGTTGGAAGAAGGACTGACAGAGGGCCCGGCAGACGGGCTGGACGGCAACGGGGGCACCATAAGTCAGGTGGCACAGAATGTGCTGGAGTCCGTGATGCAGCACGTCATCATGGAGCCCAGGGCAGAGGATGAGCCGGAGGAAGAGGAAACGGAGCAGATCCAGGTGCCGGTGTTCCACGGCAAAAGCCTTGGCCTTGACATCACATGGGGCGGGGGACAGAACCCGCATAAGGACTATACAGGTGAATTTGCGAAGATCGATGAAAGGCACCAGGGGATCTTGAAAGGGGACGGTTCTTTCCTGCAGGCAAAAGAACAGGAAGCCGTATATTACCACATGGGCCAGCAGCCGGAGCCGGGCAATGCCGGGATACCCGGAGAAAAAGAAGAAACAGGTAAGGAAGGGGATACGGCTGATGCCATCAATGGAGGGGGACAGTAAGGTGCCAATCTTCTTCAAAAACAATAAGTTTAAAAGGACACTCCTGCCAGCCTGCGGGAGTGTTTTTTCTGTATGGAAGGCGCCTCCTGTGGCACAAAAACCTTAAAAAATGTTATCCGCAAAAATAGGCTGCAAAGAAATGATGTGGAAAAACTTGGAAATTCCTGCTTTTGCAAAGCACACGCCCAAAACCGCACAATGCTCCATACTTTACTTGAAAACCGGGCATCCCGTGTACCCAGCGGGAGCCGTAAAGAAAGGAGTATATATTTATGAAAAAGAAACGAGCAAGACTGTTTGCCGGTTCTTTGTGCGGGATCCTTGCGGTAACATCCCCGATCCAGTCCATTGCGACGACCACAGTGTCCCGGGTGGAGAACGGGGTCAGCTATGCGGATTACGCAAGTTCCGGCCGTGAGGGGTACAGCGTCGTGGAAGCGGACGCTTCAGCCCTTTCCGGGGATACCCTGGTGATCCCGGAATCCGTTGATGGGAAAGACGTGATCCACCTTGGCAGCAATTTCCTGTCCGGGTCCGGGGCAAGGCGGGTGGAACTAGGGGCGAAGATCGCCGGCATGAACGCTGACGCATTCTTTGAGGCCAAGGATCTGGAGGAGATCGTCTCGAATTCCAGGGCATTCACGGTATCGGAAGACGATCCCGCGCTTTACACGTACCAGCACAGTTTCCTGCTGGACTATCCGTCAGCTGCGTCAAATGGGGATGCTTACACGGTCCATGAGGGGACGAAGGTCATCTATTCCATGGATAACGCATCCTTCGGGAGGCTTGACCTGATGAAAGCGGATACCCTGGCAAAACACGCCTTGTCTGGGACGACGGCCAGCGAACTGGTCATTGCGGATAACGCAAGGACCACCACTGGGAGCGGCAGCACAAGGCTTTCCCTTCCAGGCCTCCATGCAGGCAGTTTTTCCGTGACCAGTTCGGGTTCCGGGGATTACCTGCAGACGGACGGGGATAGCCTGTATACCAGTGACGGAGCGCTCATCAAGCTTGCGGGCGGAGTCATGGACGGTGTGGACTGGAGCAGGTACCAGGAGATTGACACGGACGCTTTTGATTCCATGTCGCAGTACTGGAGCCTGAGCAGCAGCATCCCGGACAGCTTGAAGAGGGATAAGGTGTTCCATTTCTACAACCAGAACAACGGCGTATTCATCGTCAATGACCAGACCGCCTTCTGCTACAATAGCGACAAGCATATCCCGGACAGGGTGACAGACGGAGCTGATTTCAGCAGCATCATCGACGGGGCAAATTATGACAAGGTCAGCGCCGTGATGTTTGTAGGTGTGCCATATGACGGCATCGGGCTGTTTGAAGAGATCTTCGGTGTGCCCTATGCGGAAGCCATTCGGGATATGGAAATGTCCCGTAACGGGAACGCGGCCCTGAACGCAGTCAGCTCCATGATATGGGAACTCGTAGACGGGAGGCCGTCTGACATCATCGACGGCATTGGGTCCACCATCTATTTCACGGAAGCGAACGTTCGGGCATACACGGAAGCACTTCGTGATGCGTCGGCACATCCTGGGGACTATACGTTTTCTCCGGTGTTCGAGATCGAAGGCGGCACCCTGATATTCAGGGAGCAGGGTGACGGTACATTTTTGAGCGACCCGTTCAAGGTATCTGCTGTTGATGGTGACGGCAATAGGAATGACAGCTATAAGATCAGCATCACGCTCTCCGGTGAAGGGTTCGGTATCTACGGGAACAGCGGGATGGATTTCGTGAGCGGGACGGAGATCCGGCTCACTTCCCAGGCAAAGCCGGAAGGCCAGCCGCTTTCCTTTACCTACGAAAAGGGGAGCCTGATGTATTACGCACCGGGTGGAGCAGGGGAACAGAACCTCCTGGTATCCGGGACGAAGACTGAGAGTACGGCGATCCAGTATGCGTTCGAGATCAAACCGGTCAAGGAAGACCTTGTCATCTCGAAACGGGCAGTTGGGGGTACGGAAGAACTTGCGGGGGCATTCTTAAAGCTCACGTCTGCGGATGGCACCGTGGTAGACGAATGGATATCCGGCGACGAGCCGCATACGGTCAGCATGCCAGAGGACGGGGCTTATACCCTGACTGAGGTAACAGCACCAGACGGGTTCCAGACAGCCGAAAGCATCACCTTTGAGATCAAGGACGGCGCAGTGGAGGGCGGAATCGTCATCATGTATGATGCGCCGGAGGTAAGAAAGGTTACAGTCTCCAAAAAAGACCTTGCGACTTCCGAAGAACTCCCCGGGGCTTCCCTGAAAGTAACGAATGAAAAGGGGGACATCATGGATGAATGGGTATCCACAAATACCCCGCATGTGATCGAGGGCCTTGCAGATGGGACTTATACACTGACTGAAGTGACAGCGCCGGACGGATATGAAGTAGCCGAGGACATCGCCTTTACCATTACTGACGGCAAGGTGGAGAGAGGCATTGTTATCATGTACGACGCACCAGAGGAGAAGGAGGAGTCTTCCTTCCATGTCTCCAAGCGTGATGTGGCGACTGGTGACGAACTCCCGGGCGCTTCCTTAAAGATCACGGATAAAGATGGCAAAGTTGTTGATGAATGGGTATCCACAGATACCCCGCATGTGATCGAGGGCCTTGCGGATGGGACTTATACCCTGACTGAAACGACAGCGCCAGATGGATATGAAGTAGCCGAGGACATTACCTTTACCATTACTGACGGCAAGGTTGATGGTAATGCGGTTGTGATGTATGACGCACCGGAGGAGAAGAAAAACACCCCTTCCGAGCCGGAGAAGCCGAATACCCCTTCAGAACCGGAAAAGCCGGACAAGCCTGACAAACCAGAAACACCAGAAAAGCCCGATAAGCTGGAAAGGCCGGATAAGCCAGAGGGATCTTTCTACGTTTCCAAACGGGATGCGGCAAACTCTAATGAGCTACTGGGCGCAAAGTTAAAGATCACCGATGTGGATGGCAATACCGTGGCAGAATGGACTTCAACGGATACCCCGCATAAGATCACCGGCCTTGCGGATGGCACCTACACATTGACCGAGATAACAGCCCCGCAGGGGTATGAGGTTGCAGAATCTATCACCTTTACCGTTACAGACGGGAAAGTTGAAGGCAATACGGTTGTGATGTACGACAAGGCGCTCCCAGGGAAACCCTCCGGCGGCGGCGGACACAGTGGCGGAGGCGGCGGAAGCCATAGCGGCGGAGGCAACACATCCCATGGGCCTGGAGTGGAACCCCAGTCCACGGCACCGACACCGCAGCCTGCGACCCCATCGCCAGAACCGACACCGGCTCCGTCCCAGACACCAAGCCAGCTTCCAAAAACGGATGACCAGCCGGCATCCGCTCTGGTTTTTTGGGCAGCGGCGCTCACCCTGGCAGGGCTCCTGGCAGATAAGAAAAAATACCAACTGACAAGAAATAAAGCGTGACCAAACGATAGGATGGCCCGGGACAGTCTCCCGGGCTGTTTTTTTGTATGCTGTACAGAAAAAAACAGTTTTTCATAAGGATCCCGTAGCCATACTCTTAATGATCTGATAGAGGTATTTGAAGTTCACATACAAAAAACGATCAGTTCAAAAATGGGACAAAAAAGTATTTTTTAAGGCTTGGCAGGCCTCAACATGCGAGGCACGAGTCTTTGAA
Organism: Clostridiaceae bacterium; assembly: GCA_910575585.1. Taxonomy (GTDB): domain Bacteria; phylum Bacillota; class Clostridia; order Lachnospirales; family Lachnospiraceae; genus UBA3402. The sequence continues at coordinate 2,364 of CAJTGF010000059.1, read as the reverse complement.
TATCCGGTACATTGCGAGGGAATAGATCATTCGGACTTAACATTTTGGCGCTTTTGTAAAGCCTCTTACAGGTACTTGATTTCGCATACTTTTTTGTTTGGAGCGTTTTATTTCCCCTCAGACCCGAGGCGCAGGGTTTATCATAAACGAAAAAACTCAAAAAAACTGAATAAAAAAAAGACAAAGCAGGAGAAAAAAATGAAGAAAAACATGATCAAGAAAATGAGAGTTATGGCAACAACGATATTATTGAGCGTTGCATTGGCGTTCAATAGTTCTGCAGCAGAAGACGCAGCAGATACAAATTTGGAGTCTGTTGTTGCTGTTGATGATAAAACCGGCAGTGACGAAACCGTTGGCACAACGAGTGATGCCACAGACAGCCGGGACAAGGATGGCTGTGATGTGGATACTTTTTTTGATTTTCCCGAGGAAAAACCGGAGGAGAAACCCGAGGAAAAGCCGGAAGAAAAGCCCGAGGAAAAGCCTGAGGAGAAGCCGGAAGAGAAGCCGGAGGAAAAGCCTGAGGAGAAGCCGGAAGAAAAGCCGGAAGAAAAGCCGGAGGAAAAGCCTGAGGAGAAGCCGGAAGAAAAGCCTGAGGAGAAGCCTGAGGAGAAGCCGGAAGAGAAGCCTGAGGAGAAGCCGGAGGAGAAACCCGAGGAAAAGCCGGAAGAAAAGCCCGAGGAAAAGCCTGAGGAGAAGCCGGAAGAAAAGCCTGAGGAGAAGCCAGAAGAAAAGCCGGGAGAGAAGCCGGAAAAACCAGCCCCTTCCGTACATCGGCATTATAAATATACAGAAACAGTTCGTGTGATTCCCGTATATGTTGCGCCGGAAAAGGAAGAAGAGAAGGATTACGAGGTGGTATTCCCAGATCCCAGTGATGGGCCTGATAAGAAATATCTTGTGATCCCAGAGAATATCCCAGCCATAACGGATGCCGCAATGCCGGCAGGATTGCCGAAGACGGGTGATGAAAGTTCCAGCCTTCTGGCATTCTCATTCATTTTATCTCTGCTTGGCATTGCGATCCTGATGCTGGCAGAGAAGAAAGAAAAAGAGACGGAAGATGTGCTGGCGGAAACCGGTGTATCTACCAATAACGCCAAGGCAGCTTCCTCCAAGGCCGTCGGTAACAACATGTGTTCCTTCGGCATGACGGATATCCGAGGCAGAAAGGCAGATGCTGCAGGCTTGTCCTGCATGCTTGTGCGATAGTTTTGTGTTTAAGACACGGTTCCCTTGATGGGGCCGTGTTTTTTTGTGCCCGAAAAATGGATAAAAATATTTTGCTGGAATCGGTCCGTTCTTAAGGAAACAGTAAGAATTTTATTTATGAATTTTCCCCGATTTAATCCGATAACCGTTGGTATCAAAAAATAAAGAATATCGGAGGGAAATAACAATGAAGAGCAATATCAGAAGACATGCAGCTATCATCTTAGCATTTGTAACGATCGCCAGCATACTCGCTATATCTATCAACCCGATCCAGGTTTATGCAGGCACCGTAACCGCAAGTAATAATACATATTACGCAGAAGTAACCGAGATTGCCAGCAGCCTGACTGCAAATTTCAAGGATGAAGCGGAGAGGAGGGTCTGCTATGACACGATCATGACTGGCGTGTTTGGCGGGAATTACCGCGACTGGGGGAACAAGAAGGGTATGAATGGGAAAAATGACCTGATCTGTATTTTAAGCAAAGAAGAGTCGCTTAAAATGTTCCAGGGGTTCTTCACATTAAATGGTGCCGACAAGTATCTTGATTTTCACGACGGGAACCATTATTACTGCATGGTAAACAAAGTAGCCCTGAACGCCGAAGGGATCAACGAGCAGAACTATAACAACCTTAAAGCCGCATACCAGACTGCCGAGATGCTTAAAACGCAGACTGCCCAGATGGGGACTGTTGATAAAGCAAAATATATCCATGACTTCCTCATCAATATGCTCGAACACAATGATACCGCTGACCCGGTCAAATACAATGCGCTCCAGGCGATGTCTACGAAATCCGGCGTTTGCAACGTATATACGACCCTGTTCTGTATCTTCAGCAGATACTGCGGTCTGGACACGGGTACTGTCACGTATGATATGAAGGATCTGGATATGAAGCACTGCTATAACACGATCATCCTGGACAACGGAGAGGAACGGTGCATCGATGTCATGTGGGATGATCTTGCAGGCTATGACAAATATTTCCTGGAGACCAATGAAGCAAATGCCATGACACATCCCAGGAGGTCAACTACCTATCCCCTAAAGGGAATGGGCTTGTAAAAGCCCGGACGCTTTGGGAGATAGGCAGCTGAGCAGAGGCATGACGCGGCAGGTGCCTTCGGGTGCCTTACCAC
>CAJTGF010000058.1 GCA_910575585.1 Clostridiaceae bacterium | reverse complement strand
CACAGCCATCACCTCCCTTTCCCAGGCATGTTAAAAAATTACTCTGGATACGCATGTTACTAGTTTTCCTGACTTCTGGCTGTTACTAGGGATTCTCTTTGCATGATGTCACCAGGAAACCCCTCCCTCAAATACTCCGCCCAGTCCATGTCAGGAGAAAAATTCAGGAGATATTCCGCCCAAACAAACTCCCTTTCCAGACGGTCACCATAATCAATCGCGTTTTTCAATCGCTCCTTAAGGTTGATAGCGGCTATGCCCTTAATCCCATCTCCTGACGCCTCTTCATCCAGCTTGTCAGCGGCTCTCCTCACCTGGTCTATTACCCGCTTCAACACACAATTCTCGATCTCCAGACGCTGCTCTTTCGTCAGCACCTTACTCACCTCCTTCATTCCCCTGAAAGCGTTTCGGACACCCTGTCCATGACGTCCTCCCCTGCCAGCCTCACCGCTGTATCCACGAACTGCTCTATATACGCGGCAAGAATTTTTGCCTGCTTCTTTTTCTTTTCTCCCGCCAATTCCATTAAAATCCGCACGCAAGCCGTGGATAAGGCGGGTACGGCGTCCTTGGCCCGCAACTCTTTGCTGACAGATGTGGTCACGTTGGCTATTTTCGCCTTACCACTCTCATTTTTCTCTTCAAGCCTCACCACGATCGCAAAGTCATAAGGTTTGCGAAGCACAGCCGCGCCCTCCTTGAAATCAATTTCTCTCTTTGTCATAACGCCTCATCCTTTCTTTTATGATTTAAAATTCAATCCACAACCCAGCCAGCATAAGCCCCGCCGTGACACCATACACCGCCGAAATGGTTACGGCTATAGTAATGTCAGACAACACCCTGCGGAACCTATACTGACAGTGTAGTTCTGGAAAAGGATGTAATCATATTGTCTCATTGTCCATCCTGTTCTTTTAAAATAGCATACTTAATTAACTGGTCTTCCTCTGATACCCTATAGGCTTCATAATCCTTTCATTCATGATCAGCACTATTCTCTTCTTTTCTGCATCAGGAATGGAATCAAATAACACTTCTGGCCTCCCATTAATCTCTATTTTATTCACTATTTCTACTGTATTTTTAGTCTGTGCCATTCCTTACCCTTCACTTTGTTTTGATGCATTTTATGCAGTGCTACTTGTACTACTTGTTTTTCAATATTTATTTCTGTATGCATGCAGAAAAATTTCACTATGTATCACGTTCTTTACTATTCCACCTGCACACGCTTTTTCGATACAGTCTTCCACACTCTCGGAAAAACCGATAGCAAGAGTTAAAACGGCTCTGCGCTGACAGACACCAGCTCTGCCAGCGCCTTCACCATTTCAGAAACCTGATGACTGTTATCACACTTGCCATCGGCCAACTGCGTCTGAATCCAGTCGCAAAGCACTTCGATCGTCTCATTCACTTTCTCCACTGTCTTACCCCACCTCTTTCCTGTCTGGCAATTTTCCTCTATCTGTGCTATACTTTCCATACAGGCTCCCGCCAGAGCCGAGTACAGAAGAAAGGAGAATATCATGGAAAATAACTATGGATTAAGTCCTGCTGAAATTGATACTGTCCAGACCATCAATCCCGAATTGGCCGCACATAATATCGCCCTCGCTTATATAAGTTCCACTGCAAATCCAGAAAAGTTATATAAAGGTGAAGCAGTTATTTTAGACGATGTACTGTCATTATCCAGCCAATATGTCGAAGCGTATAATTATGCGTATAACTATGTAACGCACGAAAATAAGCTTATAAAGGAGGCTGAATAGTATTTATCACCGTGTCTGGACTCCGTCTGTACATCTCTTCCATGACTGAGTCCAGATGTTTTCTTGCGATTTTACTTTCACTGATAGTTAATTCACCCATTGCCGATACACAATCTTTTACAGCATTAAGAATTTTTTCTTTGTTATAGCCACATACCTGAAGTGAATAATCATCTAATCCACCAATCCTATTTTTCTCCGTCTCACCTCACCTCCTTTCCTGTCTGGCAATTTTCCTCTATCTGTGCTATACTTTCCATACAGGCTCCTACCAAGCCGAGTACGGAAGAAAGGAGGACGCATCCTATGGATGAAAGATCTATCCATAATCTGGCCGTTGCTTACGCACAAACGAAGCTCATTAAGGAACAAAACACCATTGGATATAACCTCGATCACACAAGCGAGGAAATTCGGTCATTCCTTGCAACTTATCATTTTGCATTACTTCACATCCCTGAAGAAGATAAGGAACTTGACCTAAGCAAGCTCTGCTAGATCACTCTCCTCCTGGATGCTTTTTGCAGTACATCAATTGTATCCAGGAGAATTCTTTCTGCCCTTTCAAAAGTAATTTCCGGCTCTTTTTCCCTAAGAAACTCAACAATACTCTGTGCCATTTGAACCTTGTGCGCCATATGCTCCCTTATCTCTTTATCTACTTCATTCGAGCTCACTATCGTTCCACCTCCTATTCTCTTGTCAATGTGCTGTGTTGCCATCCTGTAGCACCTCTCTTTCCATACTGGCAATTTTCTCCATTCCGTGATATACTTTTCGTACCAATACTATAAAACAAAGGAGAGTTTTACATGATAATCCGCCCCTGCTATCGAGTGCTAAAAGCTGTAAACTATCTATGTTCTCAATCCGAAACCACTTCAAATTTAGACATAATAGTCTATTTTAATCAAAGAACAAAAGGCTTAGATTTGCCTGATACCCTTAAACAACTTATCGAAGATGGTTATATTACTGCCATTGTAGACGAACTACTATTTACAAATATCCGTCCCACTTATAAAGGGAAGCATTACCAGGAATACCGATGGATTACCGCAAAAGAAACTTTGCTGAAATCCTTCATTTTCCCGATTCTCGTAGCTTTCATAACCACTCTCATCACTCTGGCTCTGAATGGGCTGTTTATCGTAACACCATAAGATTTAATACTGTTGCCGCTACGGCAGAAACGATAAGGGGAACCACGTACTCCGCAATCTTACATATTCGGTTCAGGCGTTTCTGCCGCTCTGCGATTGACAGTTTCTTTTTTCTGAATATATCTCTCACCTCCTACTCCAGAAAATACTCAATCGGCACGCTGAAATACTTTGCCAGCTTACCGGCCTTGCTATTGCCTTTTTCTCCCTCTTGACCTATACTTAATGCACAGGCTCCCGCCAGAGCCGAGTACAAATACATAATTAGAGGAGATAAATACTATGTATCCAAAAGCAACCATTTCTTGTCCTTGTGGGTGTATGTTTTATGCCAATTTTCAAGGAAGCAGTCAAGACAATCCACCAAAATGTCCTCAATGTAATGCCACAATGGATAAAGATTCTTGGAAAGCCCTTCGTGATACAATGGCTAGCTTTGCAGATTTTAATTACCACATACTTAAGTGGAACGCAGAGCGTAATGAGACACGCTTGTTAGTTCCTGCTATTACCATTAGTACTCTGGAAGGCTGAAACGCTTAATGTATATTTCTTCAATAGCGTAACAGCTGACGTCATGCGCCAAACCAGGCATTGAATCCACGCCATATTTGTGGAAAACCTGTTCCAACTCATTCTGAACTTCTGGAAGTTTACCGGATAGCGCCTGGTTTAGCCTTTCTTTTTCTCTGATATGTTTTTCAGCATCCATTTTCAACTTTTCCTCCTTTCTTTTGAGCATATTAATTTTATTTTTCTCACCTGTTCTGGTTACTTCGATAGTTCAAAATTCAGAACACCGACCAACACTAACATAGATAGTAACTGTCAACTTCGCTGGTTCTTCTGACTCTGCAGAATTTTCTAATCTATATGCCGTAACGTTCTTTATCTCTTTATCACCAAGAAATATCTGCTCATTTTCATTAATAGATACCCTTTCGTTTCTATCCCTCCCTCACCTCCTATTCTCTTGTCAATGTGCTGCGTTGCCATCGTCGTCTGAACCACCTCCCTTACTCCAGAAAATACTCAATTGGCACCTCGAAATACTTCGCCAGCACTGCCAAACATAACAAACCGTATTCTGTAATAACTTCTGCAAAATCCAAAAAGTTTTTACATATTTCTAAAATTTCTATAAAATCTTTGTGTTTATTTTGTTGCTATGATAAAATTATTTCGCAATACAAAAAATTTACATAGAAAGGAAACTTTATGAAACTAAATATGGATTGTATTCGTGATATCCTCATTGCTGTTGAATCCATGAATTACGGCGACGTATATACGGTATCCAAATTGCATGATAACCTTCCAAGTTATTCGGAAAATGAATTAAACTATCATTGCCTTCAACTTATTCAAGCCGGATTTCTTAACGCTAAACCTGTAAATGTAATAAATAGCACTACTCCTCAAGTCGGAAGAATCCGTGACCTTACATTTTCCGGCCATCAATTTTTAGCAGACATCCGTTCTGATACAACTTGGAACAAAACTAAAGATATCGCAAAATCCGTGGGCGTTGAATCTTTGCATGCAATAAAGGATATTGCTGTTGGGGTTGTAACTTCCATGGTTCAAAACCACCTTGGCTTACATTAGATTCATTCAAGACCAAGTTCCTTCCTTACTGCTTTCATACGGTACTTCTGTATTGTGTCAAGTGATGGCAACTCTAGTCCTAATTCACCATAATACAGAAGTATTGCCATCATAGAAAATCGGTACGTTATCCACTTAGAGACGGCTAATACCAACAAGCAAATTAAAATCAGAAATTTTATCTTTTCCTTCACCTCCTCTAAGCCCCTTTGTCTGATGCGAAATCTCTAGGATCAACCTCCAAAAACTTACACACCAATAATGCTTCATCAACAGATAATGGCCTGTTTCGTCCCTTTTCTCCAAGGCTGGCATATAAACAGGTGTACGATATACCTGTTGTCTTTGAAATTTTTGAAATGCTGATCCCTTTCTCCCTGATATATTGGGCCAATCTGATGGTTGCTGGTGATACTTGATTTCTACTGATTCCCTCTCACCTCCCACGTATTGCAATATTTTTCTTGACTCATGTACTTTCTTTCTGTAAAATGGAATAAAACTACATGAGAAAGGAAGTAATATTTATGAGTTACTACACTACTGTTGGAAGAACTGTAACTTGTCCATATCTAAACATCGAAACAACCCACACGGGTAAATACCGCCTAATGGGAGACTCTCGCGAATTTTCCTATGCCACTTGCAAAATAGTCGAAGATAGCAAACTCCCACCATATGATCAACCGGAAGATACTAAATACTACATATGCCCGCGAAATGGAAATTGTGAACTGTTAAATAATTTTGAAAAGGGGCATTGACCTTAAAAATCACAGATTTTCTTCTTAGTCTTCCTTCTCTCCAAATAAAATTCAAAAGTAACTGCCTTCTCATTAAGAGTTTGCATTTCGGATATCAAGGTTCTTAATACAGCCAGAGAAGGCTGTTCTTTTTGCAATTCCATCCGTAAAGATATAATTGCGCATTGCTGACGACCTAAAATCTTTTCCAGTTCCGCAATATTCACAATTCTTTCTGAAATAATATAGATATTCCCACCTCCTCTCTAAGCTCCTTATCTCCGTTTCTCACTTAACCCTAGCAAATAATCTATTTTTGAATCACATAAAGATGACATTTCAATTAGCCTATCGCTAGGTATCGGATTCACTCCATTTAGCCAGTTGTAATATGTCTTTGTCGCAATCCCTAATCTTTTTGCAAAATCATCCTTTGACATACCAATTCTGGCTCTTTCAGCTTCTATGTTAGGATATTTCAATATTTATCACCTCCGTTACTCGTTTTGTGAATCCATACTTGAATTATATTCCCGTTTTGTGTATTTGTCAATACTCATTTTGTAAATATTTTTACATTTTGTGAATTATTAGATTGACAACACGTAAAATATGTAATAACATAAAGACATACGAGGAGGTTAGGAATGATAAAGGATAAGCTAAGAGAAGTGCGTGAACGAACTGGAATGAACAAAAAAGAATTTGCAGAGTATATAGGTATTAAATATACAACATACAATAATTATGAAACAGGAGCCAGAGAACCTGACTCTGAGTTTTTGATAAGATTTTCCAAGAAATTTAATGTTTCCACTGATTTTCTTTTAGGCCTACAGGAAGACAAAGAAATCCTTTATTCGTATGAACTCAAAGCATCCGAATTTGAGCACATAGAAAAATACCGCTCCCTTGACCCCTTAGGCCAATCCCATGTTGACTCCGTGCTTGACTGGGAACTCGAACGCACCACCCAGGCCAAAGAATCCACCGATACCATAGAACACCTCCAACAGCGGTTATCCATACGCTCCATCCCTCCTCACTTTTTCGCCTACTATGGCAAGATAGCTGCCGCAGGAACCAGTGTGGAGTTTTCCGACATAGCTGCCGGGGTCAGAGCCTATCCGGAAAATGAGATAAACAAAAATGCCGACTACGTTATCGGTGTGAATGGCGCTTCCATGGAACCTGAATATTCCGACGGGGATATCGTCTATGTTCAGAAAACCGAACACTTAAATGTTGGAGACATAGGCATCTTCCAAAAAGGCAATAACATCTACATCAAAAAGACTGGGGAAAATGGGCTTACTTCTTTAAACCCTGATTATCCTGGGCTTACGGCTGATGATGATAGGATTATCGTGTTGGGGAAGGTGCTGGGGAAAGCGGAGGAGAATTGACCATTAATATAATTTGAAACTGGATATCGTATAATAAAATGGTAAAGGAGATTGATACAATGATGTATCCATATATGACATTAAATGATAATACAGAAATTGTCCATTCTGAAATGTCGGAAGATGGGCGAGTAAAAGTATACATTGAAAAGCCTGATGAGAAAGATGGATTCCATCATGCTACCTGTTTCCTCCCCATGTATGAATGGGTAGATATCTACGGTTTTTCAGACAAAGAAATGGATTTTTTTCGGGACTTAATCCGAAATAACGCACATGTGATTATTGAATTTTCGCAAGAAGGGAGATTTACTGATGCCTCAAATTTTTAAATCCGGAAAATATCGGATCTATTTCTGGGCAAATGAAAATGACCCTTTGGAGCCTATACATGTACATGTTATAGAGGGACAGCCCCGGGCAAATGCAACTAAAGTATGGATAACCCAAACCGGGCGTGCTATTTTATGTAATAATACTTCTCGAATACCTCCTTATGAGCTACGGAAACTCATAAAAATTATAGAAGCTAACAGTAATATGATTATTGAATGCTGGTACTCTTGTTTTAGTCAAATTAGTTACTATTGCTGATAAACATCAAAACAAATTGCAATGTTCCCATGACAAAGTGTTGGGGAAAGCAGAGGAAAATTAAACTAAAGGAGGTCACTATTATGGCACTACAGCAGAAACAATTTTATACAATCGAAGATATTTATTCCCTCCCTGATGGCCATCGTGCTGAACTAATTGATGGCCAGATTTATAACATGGCTCCGCCAAGCACTACCCACCAAAGACTTGTGTTCAGACTCTCTTCCATCATTGACAATTATATACAACAAAAAAATGGAATCTGTGAAGTATTTATCTCTCCTTTTGCGGTATTTCTAAATGAAGATGACCGGAACTATGTGGAACCAGACATTTCCGTAATCTGCGATAAGAATAAACTAGACGATCGCGGTTGTCATGGAGCCCCTGACTGGATCATTGAGGTGACCTCTCCTTCTGACCCGCAGCGGGATTATGGCATCAAGCTGTTCAAATACCGCACTGCAGGGGTCCGTGAGTACTGGATTGTTAACCCGCAGAAAAAAACAGTAATGGTTTATGATTTTGAGAAAAACCTATTCTCTAACCAATATAATTTTGGGGATGATATCCCTGTATGTATTTATAATGATTTCATTATCAATGTAAGCAAATTAATCTAAAAGGTTAAAGCTATTTTACTAGATAGAAAAACGAAAGCTTAGGTATATGTATGAAAAGAAAATGGATATCAATTTAAAAACCGCCCGATGTTACCAGCATCGAACGGCTTTTCATAGATTTTCTATTGCGGGACAGGCCCGAAATATAAGAATCATCAACCAGGATTCATTATATCATCTCTTGCCCATTTCCGCAATAGGTGTATTTTTTATACCAAAAAATCGTACACTTTACAGGGAGATGATCATATGAAAGCTGATACTTTAGAGATTGGCGCCGCCTATGTGCGGGTCAGTACCGATGACCAGACAGAACTCTCGCCGGACGCGCAGATCCGTGTTATCCGGGATACTGCCAGGCAGGAGGGATTTATCATTCCAGAAGACTTTATATTTATGGAGAAAAAAGGGATCTCCGGCCGTAAAGCGGAAAATCGACCTGAATTTCAGCGAATGATCGCCGTAGCCAAATCCCAATCCCCTTCCCCATTCAAACGGCTGTATCTGTGGAAATTTTCCCGGTTTGCCCGAAATCAGGAAGAAAGCATCTTTTATAAAGGGATCCTGAGAAAAAAGTGCAATGTGGAGATCAAGAGCGTATCAGAACCGGTTGCTGAAGGCATGTTTGGACGGCTCATTGAAACCATTATTGAATGGTTTGATGAATATTACTCCATCAACTTATCGGGAGAAGTCCTAAGAGGCATGTCCGAAAAAGCCCTTCGCAATGGCTACCAGCTTTCCCCGTGCCTGGGTTATAAAGCGGTTGGCGGTGGAAATCCTTATGTTATCGACGAACGGGAATACTCCATGGTGGAATTTATCTTCCGCTATTATCATGAAGGCCATGATCTGACTGCTGTTGCCAGAGAATGTAACCGACGGGGATATCGCACAAAACGGGGCAATCCTTTTGAGCGCCGGACCATCGACCGGATCCTGCGAAACCACTTCTATATGGGGATCGTGGAATGGAACGGCATCCAGTTTAAGGGAACTCATGAGATCCGGCCGAGTGTCACGGACCTTTTCCAGGGAAATCTGACCCGCCTGACACAGGAATTTCGGCCAATAAAAAGGCGGGAGATATCCTCCTGCCAGCACTGGCTTTCCGGAATCCTGGTATGCGGAACCTGTGGTGCCAGTCTGTCGGTAAATAGATCCAACGATCCAAAGAAGCGTCCCGATTTTTTCCAATGTTGGAAATATGCCAAAGGTTACCATACTGGTTCCTGCAGCATCGCCGTACATAAGGCGGAAACTGCGGTTCTGAAATCTCTGCAGCGGGTTCTGGATACGGGAGATGTAGAATTTGAATATATCCGTCCCGCAAATAAAATACGATCCGAAGAGCAAGCTGCCATTGACGCCGCCCTATCCCGCCTTGACATGAAAGAACGCCGGATCCGTGACGCTTACGAGAACGGTATTGATTCCCTTCTGGAATACCAAGCAAACAAAGAACGGCTTAGGGCAGAGCGGGAAAGCTTAAACCAAGAATTCCAAAACCTGATATCCCAGGAGTCTGATGCGTCCCCGGCTCTGCAGAAAGCGGAGATTATGGAGAGTATCCGCTCCGCTTACAATCTTATTTCTAATCCGGATATTACATATGAGATAAAAGGCGTGGCTCTCCGCAGTATTGTAAAAAAGATCATTTACTATCGTGGTGAAAACCGGATGGAATTCCATTATTATGTCTAAAGATTTATTATCTGTTTTTACAATCCGGTCCGCCGTACTGACTCATAATAAACTGGGCCATCTTTGGATTAGGCTGGCTGATATTTACCGGGTACTGCAGCCGTTTTTCATAGTTCCACATACGCTTGCCCCTCCTTTCCCTTCCCAGGGCCATCTGCCCTGAACCCAGGTCCAGTACTGATCGGAGCGGACCTGATCTACGGTCAGCGGGCCATAATTGGCCGAATACGTGTCCATAGCGTTCTGACGCATTTTCGCTGCGTACTGATAATAGTTCAGCGCCGCCCTGTCGCAGGGATGGGTATCCAGATACAAAAGCACGTCATCCATGGCAAAGCTGGCCTGATCGATCATGGACAAAAGCTGGTTTTGATCATAAACCGGCATCAGCGGCACCTCCCCATATTAAAAGTAAGATCCAGATCCGGGAAGATAGTTCCCCGCTTAAACCCCTGTTCCAGAGAATACGTCTGCTGCCACTGCTGCCATGGCACATAACCCATACCCACGGGATACTGCTCCATACCTCCCGCGCCGGTGTTGGTGCAGGAAAAGGCATAGGCGCCGGACTGCATATTCTGAGAGCCGGCAGTCTGGTTACAATAAGAGCAAGCCATAACGACTCCTTTCTGATATCCTTATTATGGTATCAGTTTATGACAGCGGCAAGAAGTCTGTGACGGTCCGGTCATAAGCTTTCCCGAACTGTCAAACCGCGACCCGTGGCAGGGGCAGTCCCAGGTTGCCTCGGCAGCATTCCAGGACAATTTGCAGCCCATGTGCGGACAGCGCATGACGCCGGGAGCCAGCCCCTTGATCAGTCCCGCCGCGGACCGGGTCATGTGGCCTGCCAGTCTGGGCACGGCCGACAGCGCCGGAAAACGCAGGGGCGAGTACAGGGCTTCGTAGGGGGACGTCCTTTTGCAGATAAGATCCGTCAGCAGGTGGGCGGAGACCATGGACAGCGTCATGCCCCATTTTCCAAACCCAGTAGCAACATACCAGTCCCGGTTTCTGCGGGAAAATCGGCCGATGTAGGGGACAGAATCCAGGGTTATGCAGTCCTGGGCAGACCATTTCTGCCATATCTTTGCCTGGGGAAAGAGCTTGTGGGCCGATGATGCCAAAGCCCTATAAGGGCGGTTTTTCTGAACGCCCGTCCGATGACTCTGCCCGCCTAACAGCAGGGACTGTCCCGCGCGCCGCAGCGACAGCCCATCCGGGTCAACTCCCAGATACATGCCCTCCAGCCGGGGAGCCCCCGACAAAGCCAGAACATAGCTCCTCTCCTGATACATCCTGGCAAAATAGTATCCCGGGACCAGGGGAAAGGGATAATGGCAGGCAAACACGATATGCTTTGCCGTAACCTTTCCGTAAGGAGTCGTGATCTTATGGCCCTTCACCGCCATGGCCGGGGTGTGCTCAAAGATCGTAAGGGACAAAGAGATGGCCTCCAAAAACTTCAAAGGATGAAAACTGGCCTGATCTTCAAAGCGGAGTGCCCGCTTCACCGAAAAGGGAAGTTCTGTCTCGATCACCTCCAGAGCGGGAAGGCCCGCCTGCCGGGCGGCTATGGCCTCCAGATGGACGGTATTCTGCTGTTCCATAGTATAGAGGAAAGCCGGCCTTTTTTCGAAATGACAGCCAATAGACCGGTCCTTTACGAGCCGCCCGTACTCCCGAATCGCTTTCTGGTTTGATTCCCCGTAAAGCTTCATGGCGTCGCTTCCCCGGTCTCCAAGAAGTCTGTGATAGATCAGGCCGTGCTGGGACGTGATCTTGGCCGTGGTCCCGCAGGTCTGCCCGCTGCCCGTAGAGGACGCCTCCAGCACCACCACCTCCTTGCCCTCCCGCGCCAGATAAAATGCCGTCAAAATCCCTGCCAGCCCTGCGCCGATCACCGCCACCTCGGTATCCAGATCACCGGGAAGATGATTTCTCCCCGGAAGCTTTCCGTCTTTATTCCAAATAGATTTCATAATTATTCACCTCACCCTTATCATGCGCAGATTTTCAAAAAGTAACCATGCCTGCACACAATGTCCGCCTGTCTCATAGGATATAGTACAAACATGAAAAATCAAGGAGACATGAAATGTTGTGTAATTTATGTGGATGTAATCTTTGCCTTTGCAGAAAAAACTGCTGCTGTGGAAATACCTGTGACTGCGACTGCTGCAACAATAACGGCGTTGGCGGCGGCAATACCAACAATAACTGCTGCCGCCCTGGATGCCACTGTCACTGCAACTGCTGCAATAACGGCAATAACAACGGCGTTGGCGGCGGAAACTCCAATAATAACTGCTGCTGCCGGCCCGGCTGCCATTGCCACTGCAACTGCTGCAATAACGGCAATAACAACGGCGTCGGCGGCGGCAGCACCAACAATAACTGCTGCTGCCGGCCCGGCTGCCACTGTCACTGCCATTGCAACTGCTGCAGTAACGGCAATAACAACGGCGTTGGCGGCGGCAGCACCAACAATAACTGCTGCTGCCGGCCCGGCTGCCACTGCAACTGCTGCTGCAACGGCAATAACAACGGTGTAGGCGGCGGCAATACCAACAATAATTGCTGCTGTAACTGCTGCCGGCCCGGTTGCCACTGTCACTGCAACTGCAGCTGCTGTAATAACAGCAATAATTGCGGCGTTGGCGGCGGCAATACGGGAAGCTGCGGCTGCTGCGAAGATAAGTGCGAAAATGACTGCGATAACAACTGCAACTGCCCGTGCAGCTGCCAAAACGGCTGCAGCGCGGAGACCAGAAGGCGGGATTTCCGGGCTGGCTACCGCAGAGGCTACAATGCCGGTTTTTCTGACGGATGGAATATGTCCATGCGCAGCGGTACCGACAACGGCGGCTGTGGATGCGGCCGGAAAGACTTTCACGGCGCTGACGACTATGTAACAGGCGCTGAACTTGGAGATGCCCTGTCTTCCGAGACCGAGGAAACGCTCAATAGCATCATAGAAGAGTTTTAGCTTTGAAGAAAGCGGATGCCCTGGAGGGTATCCGCTCTCTTTATGCATATAGCCCAAAAAATCCTTCTTTTTTTGTCACATTTCCTATTGCAAATCCCCGGGGAACGTGCTATTGTATAGGTACAAGATATTTGTATACAAATTTTAGATTTGTATACAAACAATAATAGAAAAAGGAGAATCCATCTATGGACAGCAAAACAAATTTTTCCCTGGATAACAAAGTCGCTCTGGTCACCGGCGCCTCCTACGGCATTGGCTTTGCCATCGCAAAGGCTTTAGCCGGAGCAGGAGCCACCATTGTTTTCAATGATATCAAGCAGGAACTGGTGGATAAAGGCGTTGCGGCATACAAGGAAGAAGGCATCACCGCCTACGGCTATGTGTGCGATGTAACCGACGAGGACGCGGTCAACGCCATGATCGCCAAGATCGAACAGGAAGTCGGCGTAGTAGACGTTCTGGTGAACAATGCCGGGATCATCAAGCGCATCCCCATGATCGAGATGTCCGCCAAGGATTTCAGGCAGGTCATTGATGTGGACTTAAACGCTCCCTTCATCGTTTCCAAAGCAGTTATCCCCGGCATGATCAAAAAAGGCCATGGAAAGATCATTAATATCTGCTCCATGATGTCCGAGTTTGGCCGCGAGACCGTATCTGCCTACGCTGCTGCCAAAGGCGGCTTAAAGATGCTTACCAGGAACATTGCCTCCGAGTACGGCCAGAACAACATCCAGTGCAACGGCATCGGGCCAGGCTATATTGCCACTCCCCAGACGGCTCCTTTAAGGGAAGTCCAGCCTGACGGTTCCAGGCATCCCTTTGACCAGTTTATTATCTCCAAGACTCCGGCAGGCCGTTGGGGCGAAGCCTCAGACCTTGGAGGACCGGCAGTATTTTTGGCATCCGACGCCTCCGATTTTGTCAACGGACAGATCCTCTATGTAGACGGCGGTATCCAGGCTTACATCGGAAAGCAGCCCTCTTAATTGGTGTATGTCATACGAATATCACTTATAGAAAAAACCGCGCCTGGATCTTTACAGACCGGACGCGGTTTTTCTATATGCATATTTTATTTAAGCATCTCCAAGATCTCTTCCGGAGATTTTCCTGAATCCTGAATGGCTCTGAGAATCTTCGCCTGATTCTCCTTTAACGCTTTTTTTGCCGCAGCCGCCGTCTCCTTTTTTTCTTTGGCAAGCGCGGCTTTCTCTGCCTTTAACTGCTCCTTGTAAGCGACTTTCAGTTCTTCCTTAGCTGTCCGCAGATCGGCTTCCAGCTTCTGAATCTTCTCATGCAGCTTCAAAGCCTTTCCGGTATAAACAACTTCCCTCTTTACTCCTCTTGGCATAACAATGTCCTCCTTAAAATGAAACTAAAATTTGAGTAAGAAATGAATGTAATTTATTTCTGAACTTATGATACAACATAACACCATTATTTGTAAAGAGGTCCAAAAGAAATTTTAAATTTTCTTTTCCAAAACCAAACTTTTTCGTCACCAAACAAGAAACAAAATGTCCCCGGTCCATCAGCGCCATGCCCACGCCTTGTTTTTGATATTTTGGCAGAACGGACAGCGGAGCCAGCGCCAGCTGCCGGCATCCGCCCCCAGCCCTTTTTTGCAAACACAAAAAGAAATTTGACGTACAAACAATTTATATGTTATGATAATCGCAGAATTTCTAAGGAGAAAACAGGCATGAAACATAAAGACTATTATAGCGATGGTTACATTTTCGATCTCTCTCAAAAACTGCGTTCCGTAATGCCGGATTTTGATGAAAAAAGTTTTACTCATTCCCTTATTGGCCAGTTAGATGACAAAGAACTGTTGACAAGATTAGACTTTATTGTCGATGCCATGGAAAAAACCATGACCTGCGATTACGAAGAAAACATCAAAGCCTTTTTCAATATCTTGGGACCAGAGCTGGAGCAGCCTGAAGGAATGTTTCAGCTGGGGTGGTGGCTATGGCCTGTAGGCAGGTATGTGGAGCGGCACGGCAATGAGGATTGGCGTTTATCGCTTTCTTTTTTAAAAGAACTGACAAAGCGGTTTACCGGTGAATTCGCCATCCGTCCTCTTTTGCGGGAGCATCCCCAAGAGGTAATGGATGAACTGATCAAGTGGACCCTTGATGACAATGTCCATGTCCGGCGGCTTGCAAGCGAAGGCGTCCGAACACGGCTGCCCTGGGCAAAAAAATTGTCGGCAGCATTGGACGAATTTGAGAGATATACCGCCATCCTCACAAATTTAAAAGATGACCCGGAAAGGTTTGTCCAAAAAAGTGTGGGCAATAATCTCAATGACCTGTACAAAGACGCTCCGGAAAAAGCGGATCTTATTATTTCACAATGGAAAAATTCCGGCCACTCCAAGGCCCAGGACTGGATTATCAAACATGGAAGGAGAAATCAGCGCTGTCTGCCTCCTTGCCTTCCCAAATCCCCTTCATCCTGACGAAAAATTCTGCATTGCGATTTCCGATATTTTTCCGTTATAACCATTGACATTACAACAATTCCGTGTTATAACTATTGTTGTATTAATCAATATTACAACACATGAACGGAGGTCCTATGATGGCAAATTTTAACAAGGTAACCATAGCTGACAATGCAAGAACCGAGCTCCACGACCAGCTTTCCCTGACCGGAGCAGAAATAAGCATAAATCATCTTCCTGCAGGCGCAAGCGTGCCTTTTGTCCATGCCCACAAGAACAACGAAGAAATCTACGGGATCCTTGAGGGAAAAGGCAAGGCGGTCATTGACGGGGAGACCGTAGAACTTTCCGCCGGCGACTGGCTTTATGCGGCCCCGGCTGCCAGACGCCGGTTCTTTGCGGCAGAGGATACGCCTATCCGCTTTATCTGCGTCCAGGTAAAAGCCAACTCCCTTGGTGATTACACGAAAGAGGACGCCATTGTAGACTAGAGGTATAACCCGATAACCGATTCTATTGTATTCGTTATGGGATGTTTACAGAGACGGGCATAGGTATGGCTTGCCATACCTATGCCCGTCTCTGTGGTTTACCCTTGTTTCCTGCCATATCCTAACCCGGATAAACCGGAACTTTAAATTCGTTATGTTGCTGTATTGTTGAGTGAGCAATGGGCGGGGATTGTGGCGGAGCCCGGGAGGGAAGGGAGGCTGTGTGCCGTTCGGGTTCAGATATGCCAGACATTCCGATGAGCCCAAAGCGGAAATCAGTCGGGTATCATCCCTCCTGCTTTCCTGGTCTCATCTCCATGGCATGTATTCACCCGCCCGGCACACAGCCTCCCTTCCCTCCCGGGCAAAAGCAGAATTCGCTGGCCGGGATTTGCTCGCTTAAGGTGGTTTCGATAGGGAACGCCGTTTCGACTCTGTAGTGAAAAGATAACTGCTTTGTCTGCAGATCCTTTCAGGTTCACAGCAACATCGCCTTAACCTTACTCAACAATATACTTGAAGCCCTAAAAAGAAGCTATTTTTTGCTGCAAAGTTGAAGCAGCGTCCCCTACCGAAACCACCTTAAGTGAGCAAACCTTAGCCAGCGAATTCTGGTTTTGCCAGTCAGAGAAGGAGAGATGTTCCGGCAGGGTGAATATATGCCATGGAGATGAGACCAGGAAAGCAGGAGGGATGATACCCGACTGATTTCCGTTTTGGGCTCATCGGAATGTTTGGCATATCTGAACCCGGACGGGACATCTCTCCTTCTCTGACTGGCTTCACGACTAAATCGGCCCCTTTGCTCACTCAACAATACAGCAATTCCATTATTTTGCCATTTTGCGCAAGATATCGTTCTTAAGGGTCTATTTCCATCCCCGCTTTTTTACGATGCGGCAGTTCTATTTCAGTGCCGTTACCATCGTCTGCAGATACCAGATCAAAATGCCAACATAAGGCGTCTTAGGATCTTCCTCATTCCTAAATGTCTCCAATAATTCCGAACAATAGTTGTGTAAATGGTATGTATCCATATCCTTCATCTCATCGATCAATGCGTCTAAAACGGCTTTCCGCGCTTCTGGCAAAGACGCGGATGCACAATTCAGATTTAAAGTATCCACTAAATCAAACTGCACATCCTGATCCGACGAATCGATCCTGCCGTCTAAGGTATAAAAAATGGTCTCTAATGTCTCTTTCTTACAGGGATTGATCTTCAGAAATTCCGTATTCTCCCTGTGCTTATCACAAGTCAGATCCTCCTTTTTCCTGACATAACTTCTCGGAATCTTCAGCCCTTATTTCATGGGGCTTTCAGAACCTATTTTTCAAAAATCACCCACTTTTTCACCCACTTTTTTCTCAAAAACACTTGACAAACCAGTCAAAAAATGCGGCGCTTCGCGCCCTTGATCAAAAAGTACATTTTTTGATTGGAGGCGATTTTTGATGTTACCTTGTAACCCTGGCGGTCATGCCGCCTTTCAGGATTCTTTCGTATCCCAGTTCCTTAAATTTTACCCGGATCCCTTTGCGCTTCCCAAAAGCACCTGGGATTATATCGTGCAGTTCTGGTTTCTTGATCTTTCCAAGACGGATTCTGTCATGCAGGAATGTTACTCTGTTTTTGGCCCGGAACCACGGCTCCCTTCCTGCATGCTGCGCTCCTATCTGCTTGCCTTGAAACTGAAAGTTACTTCCATCACTGTCTGGTGCCGCATGCTTAAGGAAACTCCCCTTTATGCCATCCTCAGCGGTTTCTCTTTCAGCGATACCCCTGGTGTCGGTACTTTTTATGATTTCTTTTCCCGCATCTGGCAGGATGACTCCAACAACCTTTCCCCGAAAGACCGGTTCCCTAAAATGAAGAAAACTCCCAAGGGAAAGAAGAAAGGGGATAAGACTCCCTGCGATTCTTCCATCACTGCTTCAAAACTTCTTCCCCTGCTGGAACGCTGGCAGTTAAAGCCTGAGAATCCCTTTTTCCTCATTTTCCGGCTTTACCAACAGCAGTTCCTGGACCAGTCCATCCACAGGGGGTTGGTTAATCCCCGGCACCTGGCTCTTGCCGGTGACGGCACCCCTGTCCGTACTGCCGCACAGCAACGCAAAAAGCGCATCTGCCATTGTAAGGAGAAAGGCTGTTCTTCCTGTAACTGTAAACGCCATTATTCCCAGCCCGACTGTAACTGGGGATGGGACTCTCACAGGGAATCCTATTTCTTCGGTTACCACCTCTACATGTATGTGGCTTCCGATTCCTTCAGCGACCTCCCTGTGTTTCCGCTTTTAGAGCGGGCCTCCCGGCATGACATGCTTTCCTTCCTGCATTCCTTTTTCACCATGAAAGCGTATCTTCCGGCTTTCCGGATTGAAAAGCTCCTTCTGGATTCTGCACACGACGCTTACGCTGTTTATGATTACTGCAGACGGGAAGATATCACACCGTTTATCGACCTCAATCCCGGACATACCGGGCATTTTACCTATAAGGACGATTTCACAATCGATGACGATGGGGTCCCTGTCTGTAAGTTGGGCTTACGTATGCATAAAGATGGATATGAAGCTGCCAAACACCGGGCAAAATACCGGTGCCCGAAATCAAACCGGAAACGTGGCTGCTTCTGTGAACACCCCTGTTCACCGGCAAAATATGGAAGAACCGTACACATCTTTACCGATGACAATCCAAGGTTATTTAACATACCGCCAAGGGACTCTAAAGCATGGGAAAAGGAATATGATAGAAGAACTTCTGTGGAGCGCTCCAACAAGCGGGAGAAAGAGGACTATAAATTAGAAGACGGCAGGCACCGCTCGACTAAGATGTGGTACTGCCGCCTCTACGGCATCATGATGTTACAGCATCTTGATGCCTGGGAAATGCCCTCTGCTGAGGCATTTCAAGAATCATTATTAGGATTCACCGCCTAATAATGATATCTTAAGCGATTCCATAAGATTTTTCAAGGCATAGTACCCGCTATGTCCAATGTTTATGTCCATTTTTCTCAAATTTCTTTTCTTGCACGATATTCAGTTGTCAATTTTCAGTTGGTATCTCATTCATTGAGATTCCGAGAAGTTATTGACTCTCCGAGCACCCTTTACGCGCCTTTTTACATTACCGTGGCACACTGCAAATAGGTTATGATAATCCAAAGCCTGCCCTACATCACGCCCGTCTTTTGGCTCAACCGGTATATAATGTTCTATGGTTATTCCCGCTATGCCTGGATCCTTTCCAGTTTTAATTTTACCCGGTCAGCCGCCGCTTCCTTATCATGATAATCTCTTTGTTCGTCAATCTCATCCAGAATTTTTTCTGCTCGGTCATACTGCCCGTCGTTAAGCATGAAATAAAACCTGGCGAAAAGATCCGCAATGGCAGGATTGCGTTCTGCTACACCCATGATTTCTTTCAAAATAGAATTTACATCATTTCCATAGATCTCTGCACCTGGGCCCACCACCTCATAATCCTTTAAGATCACAAGATTCTCACTTTTTGCGCTGCTGATAACTGCCGGAGCATGGGTTGTAACAATAAATTGGATTTTCGGAAAAATCTCCTGCAAATCTCCAAGGATACGGTGCTGCCACGCAGGATGAAGATGGAGATCCACTTCATCGATCAACACGATCCCATCGGTTTCATCAATCACATCCATTCCCAACTGTGGGTTTAAAACAGCCATCCGATAAGCAATATCCCCAATCAGGCTGATGGTACTTTTATATCCATCACTCATCTGCGGAAGCGGAACGCTCATAGAAAGTCCATCTTCATCAACATATCGACATTCAATCTCGTTGGTATCCAGATTATAATTAAAATCCACATCTGAATATCCGGTAACGCGCTGAAAACACATCTGCATTGCTCTGTACACGACAGACAGCTCTATGGACTTTCCCAATGCTTCGGAACACATCTGCATGGTCTGGATCGTCTTCTTTTTAAACCAGTTCATCATTAGTTTAATATTCGCCGTCCCATCCAGACTGTCAATATAACCGTTAGTTTTCGTATTATCCTTAAAAGTGTCTGTTTTCTTTTCCCTATGATAATCCCACAACCGGCCTGTACCGTAATAGGCGATCATAGGAAGCACCAATGATGTGTCGCCATCCCGCAGACGTTTCTGGTAATTCTTTGCTATATCAGTCATAGCTCTCGCGTCTTTTATGGTTGTACTTCCATTTTCTCCATTTAAAGACCGCTTCCATGTGATCGTTGACCCATCAATACCGCCTGCAGCCATTATTTCTACCGGATACTGGGGCTGGATATCTTGCGACTCCCCCATCTGATAGGCTTTTAACCTGGCATCTTTTTTATTGATGCTTATGCTGCCCCGCCCGTCTAATCCTACAAACATTGTTCCCAGAGAAACCGCAGCCCCTTCCAAAATAGAAGTTTTTCCTGAACCATTGTCCCCGACGATCACGGTCAACTTCTCATGGAAGTTAATTCCAATATCTTCAAAACATCGGTAATTTTTTAAGTTTATACTCTCAATTGTCATTTCATTCATCTCCATACCAAGACTCAATCATTATGTTTGCCAAATACTCCTTTCTGCCTTCAAAAGTTCTGCCCTGCAGACCACAATGACCCAGGAAAAGTACCCTCACCCCTTAGGTATGTACCGCATATCGCTGACATTGTACACCGTAATAAAAGCCGCCGGGTCCTCCTTCGTCACATACTGCATCAACTTCTGATACTCATGTTTATCCACAATGGTAATGATCTCGTTGCGCACCATCCCGTCGTAAGCCCCCTTAGCCTCATAGATCGTAGCCCCGCTTTTGAGCGTATACAAGATCCAGTCGCAGATCTGTCTTTCCTTGTCCTTGGAAATGATACAGACTCTCCGCTTCCTATTCTGCCCAAAAATAAAATAATCCAACACCATCCCGTTAAGATACGTCCCAAGGACGCTTAAAACCACGGTTTTCGTGTCATAGGCAAAGGCAGAACTTAAAGCCACCAGCATACCGCTAAGACCCATGGCCTTCCCAAGGTCCATATGCAGATACCGGTTCAGGATCTTGGCCACAATATCCAGCCCGCCGGAAGACGCGTTCCTGTTAAATAGAATGCTAAGCCCGATACTCACCGTAAAGATATAACACACCACATCCAGCATGGCGTCCCCGGAAAGAGACGTGTAATTTGGAAGAAAAATCTCAAACATCCCCAAAAACACCGGCAGAAGAATGGACGTATACACCGTCTTAAAACCAAACTCATGGCCGCACAGCAAAAATCCCACCACAAGCAAAACAACATTCAGCACCATGGTAATGGCGGATATGGACAACGGCACAAAATTTGACAGCACCATAGCCAGTCCCGACACAGAACTGACCGCCGCATGGCTTGGGATCAAAAAGAAAAAAACCGCCGCGGCAATGATCAATGTCGCCCCTGTCATCACAAGCATTTCCCCAATCGTTCGTTCCATTTTCATCGTATCTCCTGTCTTTTATTCTTTCGCCCAAGTCCCTGCCATCAGCCCCTTGGCATCCCTCATCACATCCTCCAGCGTGATGGACGAAAGCTCCTTCTCCATGGCGTTTTGCACCTGCATCAGCCTGCCGTCCAAAATCCTGTGGATATTCCTCCCCACCGGACAGGCCCCATTGGGATTTTCATGAAAATGGAACAATTCCCCATGGTCAATACACCCAACCCCATGGTAGATATCGAGAAAGGATATGCTGCTCAAAGGCTTTGGAATAGACGCCCCTCCTGACCCTCTGGCCACCTCCACAAGCCCCGCTGCCTTTAGCTGCCCCAGAATTTTTCGCACAATGACCGGGTTCACATTTGTGCTGCCTGCCAAAAAATCGCTGGTCACCTTGCACTCCTCGCCGAACATATGGATACAGGCAAGTATATGGACAGCCAGCGTAAATCTGCTTGAAATCTGCATGGACGATACCTCGCTTTTTTTAAACAGTTTATCTCCTTCTCGTTGTAAAGTCAACAATTACACAAACATCCTTTTTAAGTATCTTTGATCATTTCCAGCATAATTCCCATATCCTCAGCAGCCATGGTTACTTTTGACTTTTCGATCAAAAGGTTTCCCCCTGTCATGATATAGGACGGCATGACTCGGATTCCCTTATAATAGATCGCGCTGCCGCGCAATTTGTAGGTGGAAACGGCGGGAATAACATGTTTCTTTAAGGACTTTCTTGCTATCATGTTAAAAGCTTTCTTTGCAACATCGCCCATGAGCATGATCACCTTTACATTGGGGAATAAAGAAAGCTCTGCCTCTAAATACGGCAGGCTGTTTTCAATGGTATTTTTGTCAATGGCATATTCTGTCTTGGGAGTTTTTACGGCATTGGTGATATAGATGCCCAGCTGCAGGATGTCCTCTATGGTGGTAACATCCGCCCCCGCTTTCCGAAAAAGAGGGATGGTTGTTTTCATATAATCCCCATGGACACTTCCATAAAAATCCTGCAAAGGGTCAGAGGGTACCACCTCATTTATCATAACTGCCTTGATCCCAAGGGGATCGATTTCAATATCATTGAAATAGATGCCCTTTCCGATACCTGCCTTTTTTTCAAGTTCTTTTTTCATGTTCATATGGTTTATGCTCCTTTATGATGATCCCTTGCGGATTCATGTTTGCTTTCCAATATTTTACGAATATATTCAGGCCGGATAATCGTCACCTTGTCTCCAAATGACATAAGGAGATCATACAGCCAGCTATTTTCCGGAAGCGTCAGTTTGACCGTATATCCGTTTTCATGTTCGGTAATCGCCGTATCGTCCACCATATCAAATAACCGATAGCCCACATCCAGCGAAAACTCCAATTCCAGGTCCACCAGTCTCCCAATTTCCTCCGGCTTTGGAAAAATAGAATCACAAGGGCATACATCGGTTTTTCGTTCAAACGGTTCTTGGGTCAGCGTCAGATTTTTTATCCGCGAAAGACGAAACAATCTATGTTCCTTCCGCATAAGACAAAAGGCATACAAATACCATGCCCCGTCTTTATAGACTAATTTGTACGGATGTCCATTTCTTCTGTTCGTATGCCCGGAAGAATTGTGATAATCAAAGACGATCTCCCGTCTTTCCAATATGGCTTGTTTCAGCTGTCTGAACATTCGGTTTTCGCTTTCCGCAGCGCTGCCCCAGCGGGTAAGATCGATATCGATCCAATCCGTCAGGCCGATCTGGAAAATTGCGCTGAGTTTGTTTAAAACGGCGTCTGCCTCCGGGTACTGAACGGCTGACAGACTTTGCAAACCAGATACTATCTCCAGTTTTTCCTCATCTGAAAAAAAGGCTCTGTTAAGCACATAATCATCAAGAAACTGTATCCCGCCCTTTCTCCCGGTCGTAACATAGACAGGGATACCGGCGCTGCTTAAAGCGTCTACATCGCGGTAGATCGTGCGGACGGACACCTCAAACTTCTCCGCCAGTTCAGGGGCAGTGGCATGCCCCTTCTCCAATAAGTAATACAAAATCCGAAACAGTCTGCTTTCCTGCAACTTATCACCTCCACAGTCTGATTATACTATAATAACCATGACAGCGCTTTGTCAAGGTTATGGGCTTTATGCCTTTTGGGCGGCCAAAAAGACACAGACAGCAAACGGGGGTATCGCAAAATCATCAAATCAGATGATTTCGTGATACCCCCTCTATATTGTAAAATTCAGGAAACCGGCATGGCGGATACCAGCGGTACAGCACACTAGCAATTTCCAATGTCAGGTAGTTTCCCTCCATTTTATCACGTTTTTAAACACAACTTCCCCCTCTTTTCGCTTACCGTCCAGAAGCTCCAGAAGTTCTTTCGCCGCCCGGACGCCTTCCTGGCAGGCAGGTTCCAGGATGGCAGATATGGCCGGGGTGGTCAGCCTTGTCCAGCCGGTCATGTCAAAGCCAATAAGTCCCAGAGTATCCGGAAACAGCTTCTGGTAATCGGGATAATTGCGGATCGCCTGGTATACTACCGGAAGAAGTTCCGGCTCCGCCACATAGATCAAGGTCTTTTTTGTCAAATCCACCAATAGCTTCAGCTGTTCAAAAACATCGCCGGATCGCGCCTGCTCCGTAAAATAACAGCTGCTGCCTTCAAGCCCTGCGTCCTGCAGGGCATCCTTATATCCCCGGGTCTTTTCAAACCCGGCGCTTATATCAGACGCGTCTCCGGCCACCATCACAAAGGCATTATATCCTTTTGCAATGCATCCTGTTACCATCTGATAGACACATTCATAGTGATTGCTTTTTACATAGCGCCCTTTCACATCATAAGGCCGGGTTCCCAGATAGACTAAGGGTTTTTTCTTCTTTTCCAGGGAAGCCGCCAGCATGCCGAAACGATACGTAGACTGGATAATAAAGCCTTCCGCCCCGCATTTTACCATCTGTTCAATATATTCTTTTTCCGTATTAAAATTCAGATCGCTGTTGCCAATCAGGATCTGGTAGCCGGAAGCCCTGGCTGTCTCCTCTATCCCTTTTAATGCCTGGGCTTCAAAAGGCTTTGACACATCATCCAGAATCACCCCCAGCATTGCGCTGCTTTTGGCCTTCATGGCACGGGCAGCGGCGCTGGGTTCATATCCTGTTTCGTCAATAATCTGCTGTATCCGCTGCTTTGTTTCTTCTGACATCTTATTTGTCTTTCCATTCAGATAAAAGGAAACTGTGGTCTTGGACACCCCTGCCTTCTCTGCAATCTCATTAATTGTCAGCTTCTTCATTGCAACCTCCGCATGATGTTCCAGAGCCTTTCTGGGCCAGGAAGCACTTTTCAAACACAGTTTAGTATAGCATAGTTTTCCTGGGCAAGAAACCCGTTTCTTAACTTTTCAGCCGGATTCTGGTATAGCGTCCCTTTTCCTCCTTCAGCGCCATAGCCTTTCCGTAAACCGGCGCCCCATGGCAGAGGTACATTTTTCCTCCCTGAAAGGTTTCTCTGTTCCACACCAGCAGCGTCCATTTCTCTCCCTGTTTTGCGCAGATGTCCCACCCGGTTACAATTTGGCTGGATACCGGCTTTTTACTGCCATATGCAAACACCTGAGCAGGCTCTGCCCGGATTCCCTCCGCCAAAAAAATCGTGGAAAACGTCAGCCTGTCCTCCATCACGCACTCCTTTACCAGCATAAGCGTCTCCGACTTTTCATTATATCGTCCTGACACCACTGTCCGCTCAATCTGAAATGGTTCCGGCGAAACTGCCTGAAGGCAGGCATCTTTGCTTTTCAGGCGCATCCCCTCCTTTGTTCTCTCCGCCCTAACCCGGGTATCCAGATGAAAGTACTCCCGAATCTGATGTTTTCCCGCACAGATAACATCCTGCACGGAAAGCCAGATCCCTGCATCAATTACCATCACCCGGCGCACGATCATATAAGGCGTTTTATCCTTTAATGTCCCATGAACCGGCATTTCCATATAGTGGACATCCTCCTGCTCCCGGAAATAATTTTTCAGGTTTTCTCCAAAGCTTATATAGGTCCAGGAACCATCCGGCTCCCCGCCGGACTGTCCGTCTATGACGCACACATTATGCGCCTGAGGGCTTTTCAGCCTGCGCCGCAAAGGTTCATCTTCCCTGTAAGAGTACCGCCCGCTGTCTATGAGAAAAGGCTGTCCCTGATAATAAAGGCATATCTGCGTCTGATTTCCATGGCCATGGCTGCTGCCCAGGCTTCCGTTTGCCATCCATGTAAAATTTCCGTTTCTCTCCCAGCAGTTCCGAAGATACAGATTTCCGCTGTCCTGGCAGAACCAGCTGAGTATGCGCGGGGCTTTTGGCTCCAGCCTTTCATAATGTTTTATTCCCCAGATGCCAAACAGCCACGCGCTGTCCATATCCAGATGCTTTCCCGCTGCGTATCGGTATACGCCTTGCTCCCCTGCTTCCTCTTTCTTAAAAACCGGAAACAGCGCAGAAATCACTGCCGCCCTGGCCATCACATCCCTTATGTCTGTAACATCGCTGTCCCCCTGAGGCAGCTGCATAAAATCGGGAGCAGAACTGTAAAGCACATGGCGGCTCATTTTCAGGACGATTTTCACAAGCCACCCACAGGCCCCATCTTCCTTTTGGCCCAAATTCCCTGCCGCCCATCTTGCGCTTTCATTCAGGCAAATCCCTGCCTTCTCTGCCTGCCATATATAGGCCAGCAGCCTGGTACAGGCGTTAAGGACTTCCACATGGTACATTGCCGATTGCTCCCAATGGGAACCGTCTTCCAGAATCTGAAGTTCCAGCTGTTCCCTTAATTTTGCCCATGCCCACTCCTCCAGCCCGCCTTCCGCAAAATAGTCCCGAAACCACAGAAAACAGGCGCAGACTGCAGTTGTCTGAAGCACGCCCCAGTTGCTTAATGTATACTTCCCTATATACCGTTTTTGCAGATTTTCCAGTTGCCGGCCCATAGTTTCCAGAAGGATTTCCGTCTCTGCCGGTCCCAGAAATCCTCCGCCAATTAAATCCAGACACAAAGCGCACCAATTCATGCAGCGGATTCCTGTGTCAATGGTCCGGGTAGCTTCTGTGCCTGTTCGAGTAATGGGATTTTTTTCCATCCAGTTCCAGAGATACCACAGCAATTTGTCCACATAGGCTTTCTTTCCTGTCATGATATAAGCCTGCCACAGCCTGCGCAGAAAATCGTGGCGGTTCAGCATATAGACCCACTCCGGGTCACCGTTAGGGCTTGTGGTCCAGTTATCCAGTGTCACAAAAAAGGGAGTGGGACAGGGTTCCATATCCCACCTGTCCCGAAAGTAAACTATCTGTTTTCGCAGAAGCTCTGCCCGGTCAAGAAGCTCCTTTTTTTCCTGGGGGCAATATGCTTCTATATAATCTGAAGTCTCCCGGAACCCGAAACAGTCAAAACGGTATTCCAGTATTTTCTTTAACTGCTCAAAACGTTCCATTGTATCTGTTTTCCTTCACTACGCAATCAACTGGAGAACGGATAATGCAATGCCAACAACAATGGTTAAAATCACCAGTTTGTATGTGCTCCACTTCTTTACCTTAATCAGGTAGAAAATCAGTCCGGTAAATAAAACAGGGAGAAGTTTCGGCGCAATGGCATCTACCATATCCTGAATGGCCACAATTTTCTGCTGGTTATCCGGCATGTTTGCCACATACCGTATGGGCGTTGTAATCTTTACAAAGTTTACCGCCAAACCGGAAATTACGGTTACGCCAATCATGCTGGCAATATTTGAAATTATCTCCATCTTTTCACTTAAGCTGGCAATTATATTGGTGCCCAGCTTATATCCCCAAAGACCTGTCAGCACTTTTACTGCCAGCAAAATCGCATTCATGGCCACAAAAAACAGAATGGGTCCCATAATCATGCCGTCCTGGGCCAGAGAGGCGCCGATGGTTGCAAACAGGGGAGCCAGGCAGAACTGGGCCAGGGAATCTCCGATGCCTGCCAGCGGCCCCATTAAGGCCATCTTAATGCTGCGGATCTCTTTGGCTGGAGTATTATTTTCCAGCATCACCAGATGGAGGCTGGTAATGAAAGGAACGAAATGGAGATTCGTATTAAAAAATTCAAGGTTCTCCATAAGCGCCGCCTGAAGCTGATCGTCATCATCCTTATACATTTTGCGCAGAGCCGGGAAAAGCATGTTGGCATAGCCAAGGCCCTGATAGTTTCCGTAATTAAAGCCATTCTGCAGGAAATACGCCCTGAGGCTTGTTTTAATATAATCGTTTTTTTGTAATTTGTTAGATGCCATCTTCAAATTCTACCTCCACTTCTTCAACAAAACCGTCTCCGCCCCTGCCTGCATGGAAAAACACCATCAGCGCAACAGCCGTCCCAAGTACTGCAACTCCCATAACCGGAAGATTCAAGTAAGCAATGGCAATGTATCCAAGGAGCACAAAAGGAATCAGCTCTTTCTTTGCCATTACATTTAAAATCATGGCGAATCCAATAGCCGGAAGCATCTTTCCAGCCACCCCGAGACCTGTGCTGAGCCAGCCGGGAATAAAGGAAATCAGCTTCTGCAGGCCCTCAGAGCTGAACGCTCCTCCAAACCCGATGAGAAATCCTACTGCCGCAAACACCCATATGGTAGCATTGGCCGCCAGGCGGAAGCCTTTAAAATCTTTTCGCTCCAGCGCCTTATGCGCCGTCTCCGTAAGGGTAGTGGCAAACGTATACGTTGCCGTAATCACAAACTGGAACGCCACGGCAAAGGGGAAAGATAAGGCCAGGGCCGATCCCACGTCAATTCCTGAATCTTTCATGGTAATCGCAATTATAGTCCCCACAATTCCAGGCCCCATAGGGTTTGGCGGCACGGAACCTCCCTGGGATACTCCAAATCCCATAAAAGCCAGCTCGCCCACCGCTCCCATGGCCAGTCCTGTCGGAAGATCTCCTAAAATGAGGCCCACCCCGGCCGCCATAACCAGACATCGGTTGGTATAAATGCCAAACAGCATCCCGGCCAGACAAAATCCGCTCCAAAGGCCGATTAACACACATTGAAATAAACTGATTGTCACAACTGTTTCCTCCTTTATCAATCAAGATATTTGTTTAAGTCCACCTTTGCCGCCCCGTCATCGCCGGAAGCAGTGGCTCTGGTATTGAATGTAATTCCATGCTTATCCCGAAGTTCCTTTAACGCCGCCTTATCCTCCGGCCCCAGGGCAATATACTTGCTGATTTCCACTTTGCCGGGCCCGCGGTGAATGTTCCCCACATTAATCTCTTTTACCGGAACTCCTCCTGCCACCAGTTTCAGGGCATCCTCAGCCGTTTTGCACACAATGAAAATGGACTGTTTCGGCGAAGCCTTCCTAATCACGTCGCATGTATGCTGCACGGAAAAGAACCGCATGGCAACGGACTTTGACACCACCGCTTTCATCAGAGTCTGCTGCATAGGGTCTTCACTGGCAGAATCGTTGGCCACAATCACCGTGTTCACCCCCAATGCCTTGATCCACAACTGTCCCTGTCCGTGAATCAGGCGTTCATCAATGCGAAAAGCTACAATATTAGGTACCATCGTTACTCCTCCTTATTTTATTTACCAATATGGATTCCAGTCTTTGTAGAAACGTATCAATGCTTCCATATAGTAATAGTCTCCCCAGATATTTCCCTCATCCACCCCTTTGCCGGAATGCCAGGAATATACGCCGTGACAGAGAACCGGACTGCCTGGCCTGATCTGGCTGCCTGCATAATTATTTATAAGCGATCGGAGAATCCTGTGCATCCCATGGCGGTAAACCGGTTTATCTTCATCGGTTTCCGGCAGGTATTTTTCCATCTCGCATATGCCGCAGACTGCTGCCGCCGCTGCTGACGAGTCTCTGGGCTGGCCGGAACCGTCGCCGAATATCAGATCCCAGTAGCACACATCGTCATCCGGAAGCCGGTTTAAGAAATAATTGGTCATTGCTTTAAACAGCCTGACCGAATCCGGACTGCGATCTTCCCGGTAGTTCAGCGGGATTCCGTATATTCCCCATGCCTGTCCTCTGGCCCATGCGGAGTCATTGCTGTAGCCCTGGCGCGTCACGCCTTTTACAGGCTCTCCGGTTTCCGGATCAAAGTAGAAGGTATGGAAAGCCGATGCATCCTCCCGAATCACATAATCGCAGGATTTTTCATAATGGCGTTTGGCGGCCGTCCGGTATCTTTCCTGGCCCGTCACGTCGGCAGCCCAGTAAAGCAAAGGAATATTCATCAGGCAGTCAATGATCAGTCGGTAATTGTCCTTTGCCCCAAGTTCTCCCCATGCCTGGAAAAATCCGTCCCTTTCCTGAAACCGTTCCATCAGCTTATCCGCTGCCAGAATTCCTGCCTCCTTAGCCTGCTTGGAGCCTGTCAGTTTGCAGCCGGCTACGCAGGAAGGAGAATAGAGGAATCCTAAGTCGTGGTGATCCAGTTCGATCCGGTTTTTCACTCGATGCAAAAAGGAATCCACATGTTCTTCTGCCTTCTGCCGAAAAATCCAGTCCCCGCTGTACTCATAACACAGCCAAAGCAGCCCTGTCCAGAATCCGTTGGTCCATTCCACATTGTCTATCCGCTCATAAACCTGCCCCCTGGCAGCCGGAGACGGAAACTGGTTTCCGAAATAGTCTATGTTCACTCTGGTCTGCTCCACCACTTTATGGATCGCCGTCTCTGTCTCTTCCCTGGTAAGAAGGGGGGTGTCCAAATATTTTCTGCTGTAATGAATCGGTTCTTCCTTAATGGTCTTTCTCATCATTTATCTCCCATCTCTGTACGGTTTCATAGCTATTTTGCCTAATCATATACCGTCCTCAAACTGCAGCTGTTCTTTGTCCTGACCCAAATGTTCAAAATCCACAACGCCCCTTGCTCCTGCTGCCGCTGCCAGCTCTGTCAGCTCATCCAGCCCGGCATTGACCCGCGAAAATACCGCTTCAATTGCTGCCGGCATATTGGTACCGGCAAGGAGACGGATATTCCGGCCCGTCAGCTCCTGCTTAACTGCCGCCGCCATATTAAAAGGCGTCCCTCCTACCAAATCTGCCAGAATCAAGATCTCATCTCCACCCAGCGCTTCCACGGCAGCCGTTATGGCCTCTTTCAAAGCATGGGCACTGTGTCCAGCCTCAAAATCCACTCCAATGACCTGGTCAGGCTTGCCGGCCACCAGCTCCACCGCGCTTAATATCCCGCTTGGAAAATGGCCGTGTCCTGTAATTACGATTCCTACCATACGTTTTCTCCTTTATGTTATTTGATAAATCGTTTTACTTGTGATGCAAATATAACTAATATGCCGAGAAATGTCAAGGGTTTTATTGACGAAATTCTATTTTTGTTATATTATAATAAAATATCCAACATTTTATTGTCTATTTTTACTAATATTATCGTGGGTAAATTTCTCCTTCTCTGTAAGCTGTATTAGTTGTGTGTTCTATTTTTTATTAGTAAATATCATTCGGTTTACTAACTTATTATTACTAAATCCAACCTTTTCTTGTTTTGTTTACTTACTTTTGTTTACTTTCCATACTGCCTTTTTGAACAGGCTACGTTCCGCAAATCAAAAATGCCCTGGAACATTTATACTGCTCCAGAGCATTTTACATTATTGAATGACAGATTAGTCCCCTGTCTTTTTGCATTAGACCCTTAAGAACGATTTCTTGCGCAAAATGGCAAAATAATGGAATTGCTGTATTGTTGAGTGAGCAATGGGCGGGGATTGTCGTGAGGCCAGTCAGAGGAGAGCTGTCCCGTCCGGGTTCAGATATGCCAGACATTCCAATGAGCCCAAAGCGGGAAACAGGAGGGCCTAACCCCTCCTGGTTCCCGTTTTGGGCTCATTGGAATGTCTGGCATATCTGAACCCGAACGGCACACAGCCTGCCTTCCCTCCCGGGCTCCGCCACAATCCCCGCCTTTGCTCACTCAACTAAACAACAATTCCATTATTTTGCGCAAGATATCGTTCTTAAGGGTCTAACAGCAGCCGCAGCGGCGTATCCTCAGCCTCTATGGCCTCTACGATCAGTCCGGCGCCCTTGTCCGGGTCCCCCGGCTGGGTTCCGTGGGTCTTATCATTCTCAATCCGTCTCGTTCCCGCCGTCTCCCCATAATCGCCGATAGCGGTCTTTGAC
This sequence comes from Clostridiaceae bacterium, assembly GCA_910575585.1. GTDB lineage: Bacteria > Bacillota > Clostridia > Lachnospirales > Lachnospiraceae > UBA3402. The sequence goes on along the minus strand of CAJTGF010000058.1, from coordinate 3,432 downwards.
TGGGTAAGGGAGCGTCCGGCAAAATCCGTGCGGAAAGCTCCCGGTTCTACAATCATAACCTTAATCCCCAAAGGCGCCGCCTCCAGGTAAAGTCCCTCTGACATTCCCTCCAGAGCACATTTAGAAGCCGCGTAATAACCGGACCCAGGCGGAGGGCGGCAATGGACGAAATATTGATGACGGTCCCGCTTTTTTTCGCCCTCATATCCGGAAGCACGGCTTTGATCAGGTTCACGGGCCCCCAGAAATTGGTGTCAAACAGACGCCTGATATCCTCCGGATCGCCCTCCTCAACCGCCGCCCATGCCAAGGATCAGACCCACATGATGTTTTCTGGCCAGCTCCCCGCCCTCCAGGACTTTGGCATAGGTGGGATTGGCCATTATGCCTGGAAACTCCACAATCTCTTTTCCCGCCCCATTTAAAATGGCAGCCACTTCATCATAGACCCCGTTCTTTTTGACCGAACCGCCTCCATAGGCAAGCATGACCGTATCCCCATATCCCTTTGTGAGACAGGCCAGGTATTCTTTCACACAGCCTCTCCCGAAAAATACCTTTGTCCCGTTTTCAAAAATAAAATTGTTCACCCTTCACCATTCCTTCCTGTTATCGCGTCCCCTTACCTGTGTCAATTATAAATAAGTCGCGCCATGAGGAGAATTCTCCCTTTGTTCATCAGTTGATACTTAATGGTTATAACTTCATTCGGAAAATCGGGACAAAAAAAGAACCGAAATACCTTTCGGTATCCGGTTCCTTTCCTGATCATTTTCTATTTGCTTAATCTATGCATTCTACGTTCAGCTCGGAGATGAACGCTTCCGTTCCATCATCCACGAAAATCCCCAGAGAACCATGCCATCCCCTGCCATGTTTCATATCCTTGACTACAAGAACCGGCTGTTCCTGCCCGTTTATATAAAACCTCGCTTGTTCATTTTCTATGACCGCTTTTAAGGTGATCCACTCGTCAAGGGCTATATCCACTGGCGCCTCATAATCCCCAATGCTAAATTCCCTGAAGTATTCAAACGTATAACCCGGATAGGAAAAATACTGGCAGCCATGGGCCTTTCGCATCGGTTCCTTACAGTCCCGGCCGTTGGCTGGCCTTATATAAAAAGACTCAAATTCACAATCCGCCTCGTTCGCCCTGTAGACGATACCTATAAAGCCTCTCGCATAATCCGGCGCGTCTGGCAAAAGGCGGCTGAGCATCTTTACTTCGATCACGCCATTGTGAAATGAAACGCCGTTTACCTTTGCGTATGTATTTTCATCCCATTTTTCAATCTTTTCGTTTTTTACAACACGCACCACCGGTATTTTGTCCAACTCCCTGTTTTCAACAGCGGTGTGTACCGCGTCAAAATGCTCTGCCCTTACATCAATCTTCTGTTTCATACTGCCCCTCCTGGTTACTGTTTATTTTATTTACAGATCACTTCTGTTTGCTGTTCATAGTTTAACCGTTCCTGGCCGTACTGTAAAGCAGGCACAAATTTATCACTTAGTTACTTTCTGGTAACCTTCCTCTACTGTACCGCCGCTTTCACTGCCTCCAAAAACTGTTTCACGATCCCGGAAGGCTGGGGAGCATGGAGCAGGCCGAAGGGAATGCTGTGTTCCCAGTCCACCGGGATCACCTTCAAAAGCGGATGTACGCTGGCCCATCCCGGTATGGCAAGCAGAACGTCATTGCTGTTCTCACATCGGTTAAAAGCCTCCATACTGTAAAAATCAAAGTCCACAATATGGATCCGGCTGTGGTTCTGCCAGATGTCGTCCCGAAGCCGGTCCACATAATGGCTCCAATCCCGGCGCATAAGCATCAGGTTTTCCCCATACAGGTCTTCCGGCTTAAGCCTATCCTTTTCCGCAAGCCTGTGGTGAATGGAAACCGCGCAGCAAAAGGGCTCACGGGACAGCTCCAATCCCGCGCAGCGCCGCAGCTCCAGCATGGTTTCGTCAAAAATCCCTCCCACCACATCAATATTCTTTCCTAAGTTTCCCAGGATCTCCCTGGCGTTTTCCGGCGTATTCTCAAACGGAATGATCTGGAATTTCATGTCCGGACAATGGGTCTGTATCTTGGGCCACAGCTGCATAAGAAGCTGGGCCGGCGTCATGGGGGAACTGCCGATCCGGATCACCTTGGTATCCTCCTGCATGGCGTTTTTCGCCCTTGTGACAGAATCCCGGCAATACTGGATCACATATTTTGTATCCTGATACAAGGATTTTCCTGCCTTTGTCAAAATCAGGCCCCTGTGAGTCCTCTCAAATAATTTAACGCCAAGAGAGGCCTCCAGAAGGTTGATCTGTTTGATGACCGCAGTAGGGGTAATATAGGATTCCTCGGCAGCTTTGTTAAAGCTGCCTGCGTCCGCCACATGGAGAAATGTGTCCAGCTGTGGATTATACATAAGGCAGGCACTCCTTTGCATTCTTGATCTTTCAGCAGTATTAATAAGAAACAGTTTACCAGATATTCCTAACAAATGTCTAACAATTTGATAAACTATTTCTAAACTCCGAAAATTTTTCACCCCCTATGCTGATTGTTTGCCTCCACAATCTCCGTCAGGCGGATGAATTCGTTATGATAACGTTTGTCCGGATTCTTTTCCGGAATGGTCAGCCGGATAGCATTCTTTGGACAGTGGTGGATACATGCCATGCATACCTGGCAGTTTTCTCCCGTATTCACAGCTTTCTGATTCTCCACACGGATACAGCCCCCGGGACAGACTCTGGTACAGACCCCGCAGCCGATACAATCCCCGGTCACCTCATAAAGATTTTTCCAGAGTTTTTCCGGTTCTCCTGCCGTTCTCTCTATAAAAGCCCTGTGCCATCCCCGGTCCTCCTCCGTTGCCGGCTGTATAAAGCGCTTCCTGGCGGCAATATCCCGCCGGATGGCCTCTATGTGTTCCTCCACCTTCTTCTCCGGATTGATGGCCAGCTGCTCCTCCATGTCAAACCCCGGCAGGTAATTATCCACCATCATAATGGTGTTGATATAATCCGCTTGTCTTTGGCAGGAATCCAAAAACTCTTTGGCAAGCTCCGCCCCTCCACCATGCCTCTTTCCATAAGTCAGGACCAGGTAAAAATACTCCGTCCGAACCACGGCTCTCCTCAAAAATTCCTTCACCATGGCAGGCATCTCATGGCCGTACAGGGGGCAGACCACCCCAATGGTATCCCCTTCAAAAACCAGTTCCTCCTCATGGATTGCCTGGGGAATACTGATTCGTTTTTCCTCTAACTGCTTTGCCACATACAGGCTGTTGCCTGTACCCGTAAAATAAAATACCATATCCTTCTCCCTCGTATAATAAGTGTATAGCCAGTAGAAATGATGGTTATGCACTTATTCTTTCTATAGATTTATAGATGATCTGAGACACCTGGGATAAACCCTTT
>CAJTGF010000057.1 GCA_910575585.1 Clostridiaceae bacterium | reverse complement strand
CGGTTTTAATTGTTTTTCGACAACTCAATTATACCAAACCAGACGGTTTCATGCTATTTAATTGCCAGTTTTTATTGTATTTTCAAGATGCATAGGCACTTATTAAAGTGCGAAGTTTGAGTTAATACCCTGTCCATAAATGCTTCCCATAACCAGTATCTGCTGTTCAAAAAACAGGAACAGAATGAAATCCATTCCATCGTACAGCACATCTTATGTGAATATTATGAACCTGCGATCTGCAGTGAGAAGATGATTGATGCTTATATGATACTGCTTTTTTGTGAAATCATGCGCCAGTACAAGGACCAGCAGATTTATTCCGGGCCGAAAGATATGAGGCAGATTATGGAAATTCTGGCATACATAGAAAAAAACTGTCTGAGTGTGACGCTGAAAAGCGCAGCGGATTATTTTGGTTTCCATCCCAACTATCTCAGTGCATACATAAAGAAAAACACGGGACAACCGTTTAAAGAACTGGTCATCGCACAGAGAATGTACCAAGCGTGTTTCTACCTGACTAATACAAATATGCCGGTTTATGAGGTTGCTGACCGGATTGGATATGACAATCTGGGATTCTTTTATAAAAAATTTGAGAAGACTTATAAAATGACCCCTCAGATGTATCGGGAGCTAAATAGCTGAAGACCGCATTGATTCTGATATTGCGTTGCTACTCTGCCTGTTTTTTGATCTTTAGCAGGATCAGAGCCATAGACACACCGGTCAGAATATGTCCAATCCCGGCAATTCCGGATATAGAGGCATCCATTCCCCGGCTCAGCTGTGTCCCCCACACCTGGGTCAGTCCCCGGATAAGGAAGCCGATCCCCGTAATATTCAGTCCCACCTGGTAGACAAAAACCGTCTTTCCCACACTTTTATCAGAGAAAGCGAAGACTTTCTCAATCACCATCAGCATAAGGAAGAAAAACATTCCCAGCAGAAAATAGTGGGTGTGCATGACCGAAAGGTTTGTCTTTCCGGAAAAATGGCTGAACTTTGTGTATTCCCTGTAAAATACCCCAAACACCATTGCGGCGATGGCATAGACCAAAGCCAGATTTGCGTAACGTTTACTCATTATCTTAACGCCTCCTTTTTATAAAGCTTCCATCCCATCAACACGATCCAGACATAAGCCATTGTTTTAGGGATCATAAGAGCACCTACAATGGGGAATGTCCCGCTAAACAGCACGACAGGAAGGTAAAATCCGAATGAAAGGGCAACCGCCAGGGGCATAAAGCGAAAGATGCGGTCATTGGTTTTTCGCACCTGCTCCGCAAAAATAACAATAATGATAATCCCGATAGCGGCAAATGGTATGTTGCGCAGGATCCCGAACAAAAGGGGCTGACGGTAGGAAAGCCACTGATTTTGGGGAAGCAGGCAGAATCCGATGCGCAGCGCAGCCAGGATCCACATGGCCTGGGTAAGCCCTTTCTGTCCTTTGATCTGAAAATATTCCCGCCACACATAATAAAGGATTACATAAAAAACGGTCATGGTAATGGAAGTGATAAATTTTCCAATACCCAGGGCGGCGGCATTGGCCTCCAGTCCCAAGGTCCACAGGGCGTAAGAGCGGGGAACAAGATGGAACGAATCTCCCGCCCCAAGCAAAGCCGCCATAAGTCCGGTTTTTTTTACCAGGGGGCTTTTTCCCTTTGTAAGCATCGTAAGCCCTGCAATAAGCGAAAAACCAAGATACAAGATGTCAAAAATCGTTTCTCCAATAGCCTGGGCCATAAATAAATCTCCTTCTTTAAAAATTAATAGATGGCGCGCCGGATGATCGTAAGAAAAAAATCAATATCCGTTGCTTTCATCTTCAGCAGTACCATCAAATTCATCATGATAAACCGCGAGAATTGTTCTTTGGTAAATGTCTCGCTCCACACGTCCTTTCGAATCTTGGGATCCTGATCCATGCATTGTACGAAAGCTGTCTCCAGCGCCTCCTGCATAGACGCCATGCGGGCCTGACCGACCGTCTCCACATTGCCAAGGCTGTTCATCAGCTTTCCCGCTGACTGGTCTATCCTGCTTTTCAGAAAAGAAAAGATTTCCTGAAGCTGCCCGCAAAAAGAGTCGGCAGTGACGGCGCTTCTCATATCTATAAAAGTCTGCTTCCAGTATTCCTCCGTCAGGGCAAGAAGGATCTCATCCTTATTAGAAAAGTAGTTATATACAGTGCCTGTGGCCACCCCGGCCCGTTTGGCGATGGAGCGGATGTTAACAGCGTCGATGCCCTCTGTGTCCGCAATCTCACGAGACAGATCCAGCAGTGTGCCGCGGAGGGTATCATCCTTTTTTCTCATAAATACCTCCCCTCTTTTGTTATGTACTCTTGGAATCTCTCTTGCACCTGCCTTTGTGGATGATTTTCCGTCATATGCACATAAATTTAATCAACGTACGTTCCGCGTACGCCTCATAAATTTATGCACATCTGACAAAAAATCATCTCACAAAATCAGGCACAAAGAGACTCCGAGAGTACATTGTTTATTATGAACAAGTTCATTTATATTATAGACATGGATGGATGGTTTGTCAATCTTTTCTGAACGTGTTCATAAAAAATTCACAAAGGAAAAATTGGATAAAAAAATAAGAAAGGGGCATCTCGGCCCCTTTCCGTCAAAACTCCTCAATCGAAGGAACATCCTCCTCAAACGTCTCCTGTCCCAGTTCATTTATCGTAGTCTTTCCTGCCTTCCCATACTGATAAAGCTGGTCCAGAAACTCGATAGCTGCCCGAATCTTCGTACGCAGCAGATACCCTCCCGACTTTGTAGCTTCCGATAAAGCCTCCGGGGATACACTGGGAGTCCATTCATAAGCCCTTCCATGAAAATCCTGTATCTTGCAGAGGGCATTGACAATCTCATCCTTTGTCAGAGGCATAAGCTGGGGGGCGCGGACCAGCATATCAAGGACCGTTCTGGCCGGTTCCTGGCTGATTGGGTAAATCGTTTCCAGATTCTCATAATCATGCTTTCCCTCAATCACGTCCTCCACATAAGAAGAAGTAAGCGCGAACAGCGAAAAAGTTGCCTCCGGACACAATTCCGGAAGAAGGAACCTGGCCATATTGCGGTAAGCGTTAATACGGGCCTTTTTGCTAAGCCGCCCCATAAGCTCCGTCTCGTCAATGAGGATAACCCATCCGTCATATCCCATCTGCGTAAACAGATGGCTCATAAAAGAGAAATAATCTCCACAGTGCCGTGTCTTTGTAAAATTCTCGTTGTATTTTACCACCTGTCCGAAAATCCGCTTATAAATCTTTTTCAGAGATCCGTTGGCCACAAAATCCCCTTCCAGATCTGCCAGAAGCAGAAACTTTTCATCGGAATCCTCCGTATTCAAATAAGCCCGGAACAAATAGTACAGCTTGTCAGTCTCCAGATATTTGGCCGCAAAAGGAAGCATCTCACCGGCCAGAGGGCTGTTGGGAGAGATCTTCTCCAGCTCATGCATAAAACCCGGCTGCCGGCGGCCCGGAAGATAAAGGTTCTGCAGCGCCTTCTGATACACCAGATGCAGCTTGTCCATGGGAGTTTCCTTGCTTAAACAGAGATAGGAAACCACCATATTGTTGGAGTGAGCCAGATTAAAAACCGTGTTCAGCAGATGGGTCTTTCCCTCGCCGTACTTTCCGCTGATGATCATGCCGCTGGACCGGCCTTTTTCCCGCACCGTCTCCAGACGGCCCGAAATATCCTTCATGATCTTCGGGCGGGCTTCGGAAAAATACTGCCCCACCGCTCTGGAGGGAACGCCGGAACGCAGAGCCTCAATAATGTGTCTTGCTTCAATATCATACATTCCTGCTCACCTCCTCCATAGCAATCTGGACCAGTTTGGGGATTCCTACGGCTCCCGTGCGGGCCTGGGCCGCGATCTCCCGGGCCGCATCCATATCCAGAGGAGTTATGGCCGCGTTCTTATGGGCGTGGGCAAGACTTTCGGACATGGAAATAATAACATCGGGAGTGTACTCCTGGGCGGCCAGCAGATCCAGATCCACCATATCGGAAAAACGGTTAAACCGCTCCCCTACGATCTCATTCTGGATCCGCATCCACAGGGCCTGGTAAGCCTTTAGTCCCGCGTTCTCATGGTCCATCAGTTCCCGGTCAAATCCGTAGATAAACATAATATTTTTCATGGAATCAATATCATCAATCAGTTGGCGGATGCTTTCATAGCTGTCTTCCCGCTTCGCCTTTGTGTAGTGGACCGGCTCTAAGCTGGAGCGGCTGATCAGGATCTCCAGATCGTCAACGGCAATAAACAGTCCGCAATATCCGCTTAACCGAACAACTTCTGCCAAAGAGCGCAGCATATGCCTGGCATTAAACTTGGTAATACGGCTGGGATAAAAACCCAGGGAACGCAGCTGGGAAAGCTTCACCGCGCGGTCACCCTCCAGCCATGCAAGAAGCATATCCCTGCTTGGGTCCTCCAAAAGAGGATATCCCAGAATACTTCCCGTAAGCATGGAGCAGGCCAGGGCAAAATTATTGTCAAGCATGGGATTATCCAGAAACAGCTGTTTTAAAAGGGTGCGGATCTCCCGTTTGTTCATGGCATCCCCCATTCCATTCTGGGAGAGGTAGTCAAAAAACTTCATCCCTTCCGGAATCTCCTGACAATCAAACCCCATATCTTTCACCACCTGCAGGCTGAGAGCCTGCAGACAGTCCAAAAGGCCGCTCTGATGAAAAATCTCCACATAGACCTCTTTAAAATCATGCATCCATACATCTTTTGCGGAAAACCACACGGTCTTGTAATGTTCCTGGGCGGCAATAGAAGACATCAGACGCAGAAAATGGGTTTTTCCGCTGCCCGGACGTCCGGTGATAAATTTAAGCTTGCTGCCGCCGTTTTTAATGTATTCCTGCAGATACTTTTCTCTCCAAAAATCCGTAAGAAACTCAATGCCGCAGGAAAGAGGGGCGTCCGTAATTTCATTAAAATCCGATGTCATGCTTATACCTCTTGATTATAGAAACAGATGGTGGACAGGAAGTATTCCTTGCCGTTTTCGTCCAAGATTCGGATGGATTTATTACTTTCCCTGCTGGGGCCGAACTGGAACCGTCTTCCGTTTTTCGTCTCTTCAATCCTGGAAATATACAGTCTGGCCAGATCAAAAGCAAAGCTCTGCTGGTCATAATCTTTTCGGAAACGGCTCATGGGAGCCAGGTATTTGTACAGGCTGTTAAGGTAAATATCCGCCGCAGACCGTCGTTTCAGCTTCAGGACGGCAGTGTCATAGGCATCTGCCAGCTCAGCGGCAAATGCAGAGGGATTAAAGGAGGCCCGGTTAAGCTTTTCCTGGCTTTTCTGAACCATATCCACAAAGCTTTGGGGACGTACACACTGCACCTTTTTCCGGTCAAGATAAAGGTCCTGATTCTCCATATCCAGTTTCACCCGGTATGGGAACATCTCATACACCGGCGAAGCGCCCCGGACATCCACACCCTTTTCCTGGCAGGCATCCAGCATCTGCTGCGCAAAGTCTCCGCTTTCAAAATACGCTTTCGTGTCAAATCCGCCGGCAGCGTTTTTCATGGCTTCCAGCGCGGCAGATAGAACGGCGGCGGTTTCTCTCATGGAATCCAGGTCTTTTAAAAGGTTCTTAATATCTCCCCCGTCCGTCTCCTTTGTGACAATTTTGGAAAGCTTTTGAAGAGAGGCAAGGCTGTCTTTTAAAGCTTTCTGGTGGGGCAGCATAGACTCATAAAGATTTTCGTAGTTCATAATTGGTTTTCCTTTGCGGTTAAAGTTTATTCTAATTGATATGGTAACTACAAAAAGTATAAGCGATACAAGGCGAGTTTTCAACAATTTCTTTCGGAAATGCCGCAGATGTGGTAAAATATAAAAATAGACAAAACGATTTGCAAGGATAATCATATCCCGAAAACGCAGACAGGTGGCGAAATGGAACGAAAACTCTACAGCTGGCAGGAAGAATGTTTAAATCGCTGGCAGTCCAATGGCTGCCGCGGAATGGTTCAGGCGGTTACCGGTTCCGGAAAAACTTTTCTGGCCCTGACAGCGGCGGGCAGGCTGTTACAACACAAAAACTCCAATCTGAAGGTAAAGATTGTGGTCCCCACAAGCGCGCTGATGCAGCAGTGGAACAAAGCTATAAAAGAGTTTTATTCCCAGGGTCAGGAGGAGGAAAAAGGCAGATTATGGGCGGGAAAAGTAGGGCTTCGGGGCGGAGGCTTTAAAGATTCTGCGGACTGTCAATACATGATTTATGTGATCAACTCCGCCCGCTACCAGCTGGCCAGGCAGATCCTTACTGAACTGAAACAGGGGGAAGCCGTTTTCCTGATCGCCGATGAATGTCATCATTATGACAGCGGCCAGAACCGCCTTATTTTCGAGTTTCTGCCGTTTATCGAACCGTATCGGGAGAATTTTTTTACGCTGGGTCTTTCCGCCACCCTGCCCTTTGGACAATCCCGCCAGTACCTGACATCCGTTTTAGGGCGCAGGATATACACCTACGGCATGGAGGAGGCGTCCCGATTGGGAACCGTATGTCAGTACGACGTTTTTCATATCCGTCTATCCTTTCAGGGGGACGAGCGGGCCGAATATGAGGAGATTACGGATAAAATGACACTGCTGTACAGCGCTTTGGTGAACGCGCATCCGGCGCTGAAAAAGATGGACATAAAAGAACAATTTGAGCTGCTTCAAAATCTCTGCAGCAGTAAAGACAGAGAGATCGCGGAAGCCGCGGCCGGGTATATGAGGCTTTCCTACAAAAGAAAAAGCCTGGTGTGTCTGGCCGCGGAACGGATTGACTGCGCTTTGGATCTGGTGGGCAGTCTGGATGAACACGAAAAGATCCTTATTTTTGGCGAACGTATCCGTCAAGCGGAAACGCTGTATAAGCTTCTGCACCGGCAGTATCCCGGAAGGGTGGGACGATATCACTCCCAGATGGGTCCGCAGGCCAACAAAAACGCGCTGGAAAGGTTTCGCACCGGTCAGATACGGATTCTTATCGCCTGTAAAGCCATAGATGAAGGCGTGGACGTGCCGGACGCGTCCATAGGTATTATTCTGTCAGGAACCGCTGCCAGGCGGCAAAGGATACAGCGGCTGGGAAGGATTCTGCGGATTAATGAGGGAAAAGACCGGGCGTCTTTATACTATCTCCATATAGAAGAAACATCGGAAGACGTCTGCTTTCTGCCAGACGGCAGGGAGAACACGGTGTTTGAGCTGGAGTATGATTCGGTATGGCGAAGATTTTTTAATCCCGATTACGATAAGGCCGCCACAAAGGCGCTGACAGACATGGAATATGCCGGTTTGGGGGCGGAGAAGGAAAAGGAGGCAAGGCGTTGTTTAAAGCTGGGCATCGTGCGGGCAGACTGGAGAAGAGAGCTGGAATATATGGAGGAGCGGATAAGAGACGCAAAAAGTACAAGAGAGAGGAATTATTGGGTTTGTATGAAGAAGGTTAAGGTGCTGATGGTGTAATCGTTTTCAGGCACATGTTGCAGCCTTATTTCAACCATTGGGATATTTCCACAGCCAACCCTATACGCATATATATAAGTAAGGTTCTCAAGAAATTTGTGGATTGACAGATACCCCCTAACCTCTTAGAATAGGAATATCACACGGTGCTTTTGTCTGTCAGGCGTATTGCCAGCAAATATTGCGGGAACTATGGGGCGGCATAAGAATATCAAAGAAAGGGTCAAAACATGGAGATTGTCATAGATGGATACAAGATTGCCTACAAGGAATCCGGAGCCGGGGACAATGTGATCGTAATCCTTCAGGGCTGGGGAACAAACATGGCGGCATATGACTCTGTAGCCGCCTGCGTCAACGCAAAGTACAGAGTGATCCAGCTGGATTTTCCCGGCTTTGGCGACAGCGACGAACCCCGCGATCCATGGGCTGTAGAAGACTATGCCCGATTCATGGTGAAATTCATGGATGCGCTGCACATTGAAAAAGCCTCTCTCATAGGCCATTCTTACGGCGGAAGAGTCATAATCCGTCTGGCCGCCAGACCGTCTCTGCCCTTTGAGATTTCAAACATTGTCCTCATAGACAGCGCCGGAATCCTGCCGAAAAAGACATGGAAGCAAAAACTGAAAATAAAAACCTACAAGGTCATGAAAAAGATCACAGCCCTAAAACCGATTTACGCCATTTGCCCGGAACTGATCGACGACTGGAAAAGCCGTCAGGGTTCGGCGGATTACCGCAATGCGTCGCCGATGATGCGCCAGTGCTTGGTGAAAGCGGTCAACGAAGATCTGACCCCCTTGCTGAAAGATATCCGTCAGGATACCCTGCTGATATGGGGGGATCGGGACACCGCGACGCCTTTGTCAGACGGAAGATTGATGGAGCAGCTGATACCCGGCGCAGGGCTGGCAGTCATAAACGGCGCCGGTCATTTCAGCTTTTTAGATCAGCCGGCAGTATTTCGCAGGATTATGGAGTCATATTTTAAAATGGGATAATAGTGGGGAGAGTAAAGCAGAATGATGAAGATTATGTTGGTTATCCAATTGGTAACCGCCTTATGTGCCGCCTGTTTGGCTATGCGCTACAATATGCACATGTTCCAGCTGAACGGATACAAAAATACAGAGCATATTTCCTGGATGAAAAAAAATATAAGGAAGCAGGGCCTGCTTTTGGCAGGCTTTTTAGCCGGACTTCTGGCAGCGGTGTTCCCCCATGGCGTCACAGCGTTTATTCTGCTTATCTGCACGCTTGTGACCATATGGTATTACCGTCTGCTGAAACGCAATAACACCAAGAAAAAGCTGGTATACACCAACCGGGTAAAAAGGCTTATAATTACCAATGGGGCTTTAAGCCTGCTCATGGCGGCAGTCCTGTATGGTTTAGGAGGCCAAAAAGGTCTTTGGGCAGCCTGCGGCCTTGTGCTGCTGTGCCAAGAATTTTTCCTTCTGCCTTCCAATATCATCAACAGCCCCATTGAAAAAGGCATTAACCGGCATTACATCAACGACGCGAAAAAACGTCTCCAGGACAGCCGCCAGCTGACCATCATCGGCATAACAGGCAGCTACGGAAAAACCAGCGTCAAATACTTTTTAAATACCCTGCTGCAGAGCCGCTTCAACGTGCTGATGACCCCGGCCAGTTATAACACGCCTATGGGTGTGGTCAAAACTATCCGAGGATCCCTAAAACCCTCCCACGAAATTTTCATCTGCGAAATGGGAGCCCGCCATGTAGGAGACATAAAAGAGATCTGCGACATCGTACATCCGGACCATGGGATTATCACCTCCATAGGCCCCCAGCATTTGGAGACCTTTTTCAATATGGACAACATAAAATCCACCAAATTCGAGTTGGCGGATGCCCTGCCAAAAGACGGGATGCTGTTCTTAAACGGAGACAATTCTTATATCAATGACCATATAAAAGAAAAAGGCCGGCAATACGAAAGCTGTATTTTTTACGGCTCAAAAGGCTACCAGGCTTCTGACATCAAATTGTCCCAGCTTGGCACGGAGTTTCGGGTAACTGCCCCTGACGGTGAGACGGAACAGTTTCAGATGCGCCTGATCGGCAGCCATAATGTGGTCAATGTGGTGGGAGCCATAGCCGTTTCCCATAAGCTGGGCATTGCCCTGAAAGATTTGAAAGTCCCGGTGCGCCGCATTCAGTCAGTGGAGCACCGCATGAAGATATTGGATAAAGGACCGGTCACCATCATTGACGACGCTTTCAATTCCAATCCCGCCGGTTCCAAGGCGGCGGTGGAAACCCTGGCTATGTTCGACGGCGTGCGGATCCTCATTACTCCCGGCATGGTGGAGCTGGGAGCGGAGGAAGAGCGGTATAACTACGAGTTCGGCGGCTATGCCGCCGCTTGCTGCGACTATATTGCCCTGGTAGGCAAAAAGCACACAGAGCCCATCCGAAAAGGCATTCAGGAGTCCGGATTTGCCATGGACAAATGCCAGACAGTGGAGAAGCTGGAAGAAGCCCTGACTTGGGCTTATGCCATAAAAGAAGATGGCCACAAATACATTTTGCTGGAAAATGATCTGCCGGATAATTATTGAACCTGATTATTGGATATTGAGAGGAGATTTAAGGCTATGACGACAAAGGTAGCAGTGCTGTTTGGCGGAAAGAGCGTGGAGCATGAGGTTTCCATTATCTCGGCTATCCAGGCCATAATGAGCATGGATAGGGAAAAATATGAGATCATCCCGGTATACATCACCAAAGACGGTGACATGTACACAGGGGAGAAGACAGGGGACATTGAGGCGTACAAAAATATCCCGGAACTGCTGAAAAAATCTCAGAGAGTCATATTTATCAATGAAAACGGGCAGGTATCCATGATGCCCTATCCCATGAAAAAATTCGGAAAAAACAATGCCATTGCCGTAGATGTGGCGTTTCCCATCGTCCACGGAACCAATGAGGAGGACGGAACGCTGCAGGGGTATCTGAAAACGGTAGGACTTCCCTTTGTAGGCTGTGATGTGACGGCTTCGGCTCTGGGAATGGACAAATATCTGATGAAAGCGGTTCTGAAAGATAACGGTGTTCCGGTTCTGGACTGTATTCTTTTCCGGTCTTGCGACTACCGGGATGTGGCTGCCATGATCGACAGGGTGGAGAAAAAATTTGGGTATCCGGTGATCGTCAAGCCGGTAAACCTTGGATCCAGCGTGGGGATCAGCGTGGCGAAAAACAAGACGGAACTGGAAAAGTCTATTGATGACGCTTATACCTACGCCACAAGGATCCTTGTGGAGCCTGCCATCATGAACCTTCGGGAGATTAACTGCGCCGTACTTGGGGATGAGAATGAAGCCGAGGCATCGGAATGTGAAGAACCTCTTCATTCCGATGAGATCCTAAGCTATGAAGACAAATATCTTAACAACGCCAAAGGCGGTTCCAAGGGAATGGCCAGCGTGTCCAGAAAAATACCAGCGGAATTGTCACAGGATAAGCGGAAAGAAGTTCGCGATATGGCGGTAAAAGCCTTCCAGTGTCTGGGGTGCAGCGGGGTTTCAAGGATTGACTTTATGATTGACAGGGATACGGATAAACTGTACCTTAATGAGATCAATACCATACCCGGTTCCCTGGCTTTTTATCTGTGGGAGCCTGTGGGCGTGAAATATACGCAGCTTCTGGACCGGATGATCCAGCTGGCTATGAAAAGGGAAAGGGAGGAGAAGAGCCTGACTTATACCTTTGATACGAATATTTTGAGCCAGCAGACGCTTTCCGGGGCTAAGGGGGTAAAACGGTAAATTGGTAAAAAGAGCTGCTGTATGGATCATGGCCAAAAAGCCTTCCATACAGCAGCTTTCCTAAATCATTTTCTTTCAGTCAAAACTACACAAGAAATTCTTTCGCAACGGTGTCGATGGCTTCCGGATTGTTTTCATTCCATCTCTCATAATCCATTCCGCTTTCCGCCACAACCTTTCCCAATTTTACAAGCAGATCAGGAATAGCCGATTGCAGGATAACGCCCACTTCCCGTCCCATGGCCTCACATCCCTGCCGTTCATTGCCGTTGACAAACAAGGAGAAGGCAGGTTCCATGACGCCGTCCACCTTCTTGGCGCCGCCTCTGAAACCGATGGAGCCGGTCTGATGAGTGCCGCAGGAAGAAGGACATCCGGAAATGTGGATCTGGGGCAAAGCGCCGTCAGGGATCTTTGCTTTGCGGACCGCTTCCACACAGGAGGACAGAAGGGCCTGGGAATCCCTAAGACCCTGCTGGCACGTGCCGGCGCCGATGCAGCTGACAGAGGTTTCAAATAAAGTGCCGGCGCTGTCCTTTGTCAGTTCCAAAATCTTTTGGGCCTCAGAACCGGTCAGGTTAACGATGTAAGCAGATTCATCGGGAGCAAGACGAAGCTGGGCATGGGACACCGAAGCCAGCGCGTCATTTAAAGCACACATAGTATCCGGGTCAGCCATGCCGCCGATGGGATGCCACACCACCGTGTAAAGTCCCGGCTGCTTCTGGGGAAGCGCTCTTGGATGGTCAATGGAACTCTGGTCCCCCATCTTTGCGTCAGGAAGCCGTTTGGGGGCGATATCCAGGTTCTTTTTGGAGTCCAGAACTTCCCTAAGCTTTTCATCAAAGGCTTTCTTATAATTCTCCGGCCCTCCAAGGGAATCCTGCATAAAGCGGGTGCGGGCCTTGGCCCGGCTCTGATAATTGCCGTAAGCCCGGAAAGTCAGCCACATGGCCTTAATATAGTACAGGATCTTTTCCGGCGGCACAGCCTCTGCCACTTTGACGCCGAACTTGGGATTGCTTCCCAAACCGCCTGCGCTGTACACGTCAAAGGTTCCGTCAGGCCGCGCGGCAAATCCCAGATCACGGTATGTGGCATGAGTAAGATTCCGCTTGGAGTTGGAGAACCCCACTTTCAGTTTACGAGGCATTTTTTCCGCCTTGATAAACGTCAGAAGATAATCCCCGGCAGCCAAAGCCCAGGGCAGAACGTCAAAATACTCGTCCATCTCCACGCCGGAGAGAGGGGAGCACATCACGTTGCGGGGATAATCTCCGCCTCCGCCCAGGGTCACGATGCCCGCTTCCAGGGCCTCCTCCATGATAGCGCTTGCGGCGTCAGGCCCCAGATCATGAAGCTGGATAGTCTGACAAGTGGTAAAATGCACCCGCTGGATCCGGTATTTTTTGATCACGCCGGCAGTAAAGGCCAGCCGCTCCTTTGTCACCACGCCTCCGGGCATGCGCAGCCGCAGCATGTTGGCCTTGCCGCCTTTCTGGGCATAGCTTCCGTAGTAGCCGGAAAAGCTTTTGTAAGCCCCCTTGTCCATCTCCCCGGCATAAAATTCCTTTGTCTTTTTCCGGAACTCTTCCAGGTCCGGCTTCCAGATCTCTGGTGCGATTACAGACGGATTCACAGGTTTAACGCCTCCTTCCACGGTTCCTCCTTAAATCCCACAAGAACAAAATCATCCCCAATCAGCAGGGGTCTTTTTACCAGCATGCCGTCGTCGGCCAGAAGACGTATCTGTTCCTCTTCGCTCATGGCAGGCAGCTTGTCCTTAAGTTTCATCTCCTTGTAGACCATTCCGCTGGTATTGAAAAATTTTTTTAAGGGAAGCCCGCTTTTTTTATGCCAGGTCTTTAACTCGCTGGCCGTAGGATTCTGCTCCTTGATATGGCGGTCTGTGTACTGGATCTTGTTATTATCCAGCCACGCCTTTGCCTTCCGGCAGGTGGAACAGGCGGGATATTCAAGAAATAATAAATTCATATTTGGCAACCTCCTTAATAGACAATGTTTATTTTACATAAAAGCCGGCAGATTGGGAAGGGGGGAGCGTAATAAATTTGAAGAAAATCTTATATCTATAGAGAGGAAGCTGTGCAAGGAGGTTTTTAATTGTTTATGAAAATGATTTTATATCTATCGGACTACATCATCCCCCTGACCATCTTTTACATCGTAGGATTCGGACTTCTGATGAAACGCCCGGTATACGACGATTTCGTCAGGGGAGCAAAAGAGGGGGCTAAAACCGTAGCAGGGATTTTGCCCACTCTTGTGGGACTGATGGTGGGCGTAGGGGTACTGCGCGCGTCGGGATTTCTGGACGCTCTGGCGGGATTCTTAGGCCAATGGACAGAAGCCATGGGATTTCCCTCCCAATTACTTCCCATGGCGCTGGTAAAGCTGTTTTCCTCCAGCGCGGCCACCGGTCTGGCTCTGGACATTTTTAAACAGTATGGGCCGGACTCAAAATTAGGCATGATAACCTCCGTCATGCTAAGCTGCACGGAGACCGTATTTTACACTATGAGCATCTATTTTATGTCCGTAAAAATAAAAAAGACGAGATATACCTTAGCAGGAGCCCTGTCAGCCACCTTGGCCGGTGTTGTCATGAGTGTGTTTTTGGGACAATATTTATAATTTTTTTCCATAAAACGCCTAAATTTGTTAAGAGTTTTTAAGGAATAAGTGGTTGCCGTACATGGGGAAATCATGTATAATTAGGAAGCGCGTCAAATTCGGCGCAAATGAATATGGATAGAAAGCTTTGAAGAACCATCAGATGAGAGGACAGACTGTGGACACGTACCAAACGTTGAATGAAGTACTGGTGAATCTGTTCCGCGATATTATGGATATTGAGCAGAAAGCCATTATCACGGAAGAATATAAGGATCTGACGAACAATGACATGCATGTAATCGAAGCCATTGGAACCGGAGACCCGAAAAACATGTCAACGATCGCCCGTCTTCTGTCTGTCACTGTAGGTACACTTACCATAGCCATGAACAGCCTGGTTAAGAAAGGATATGTGATCCGGCAGAGGGGGACTGTGGACCGCCGGGAAGTCTATATCTCTTTATCGGAAAAGGGCAGAAGGGCATATGAGCACCACGCCAGATTCCACAAAGCCATGATAGACAGCGTTTCAAGGGAATTAAGTCAAGATGAGATGGAGACGCTGGTTAAGACTTTGACGAAGCTGAATCGGTGGTTTCGAAGCTGGCAAGATTACTAAAGGAGGATATTTGTGATTATGAAGAAACTGATCTTGTGTTTGGCAGGAGCCATGATGGCATTTTCACTGGCGGCGTGTACACCGACAGAGGTGACAGAGACAACTCCTCAAGGAGGCGGAACCTCTCAGGAAGGCGGAACTTCTCAGGGAGAGAAGCGCAATCCAGAGGGCATTACTCCGGAGATGGTGGCAGAGAGCAACGCGGCTATCCAGAGAGAAGCTGACGAGGCGGCTCCGATCTACGAGATGGCATTTATCTATGTTCCCAACAGTGACGCTTCCGGCCTTGTGCGGGTACAGGTTGATCTGGAAGGCGTCACAGAGCAGACCCTTGTAGACTGCCTTATTGAGAAGGGTGTCCTTGAAGAAGAGACCATGGTGAACTCTTTCGAGCTTCAGGGAGGAGAGAAAGTGGGTCCGGGTATGGACATTGAGGACGCGGAAAGCGGCGAAAGGATAGGCATCCTGGATCTGTCTAAGATCGCGGAGTCCGGGACAGCCGGTGAGACCGTGATGCTCAACTCCATTGCCAACACGTTCATTGAGAACTATGAGCTGGACAAGTTAAAACTTCTTATCAACGGGGAAAACTATGAAAGCGGTCACATTGTCCATGGGGATGAAGACTACCTGGAGTTTACCAACGATTACGAAGAATCCAAATAGATGAATGATAAGGCAGCAGTGTCGGGACTGTCCCGGCACTGCTGTTGTTTTTAACCTTTGGAGGCGTTAAGCCACTCTTTAAAATAAGGCTTGATAACGGTAAATGGCGCCGGCCCCATATCCAGCAGGAACCGGTTAAATTCTTTCAGCTGAAACCGGTCTTTCAGAGTTTTTTCCGCCTGTTCCTTCATTCGGAGGATCTCCAGATATCCCACATAGTAATTCAGGTAGTTTACCGGGGCATCAAGCATATAACCGTAAATCTGGTCAACTACAGTATGGTCGCCGACATCATAGTACTGGGACAGATAAGATGCCACCTGGTCCTTATCCCATCCGTAATAGTTGATATTGATATCCAGCAGCGCATGAAGGGCCAGGGAGGCGGAGGCGTTGTGGGCCAAAAGACTGCCCAGCTCTTTGGAGAGTCCGTTGTCCATGGTGTAGGCGTAATTTTCCACATAGGTGGCCCAGCCTTCGCTGTAGCTGCTGAAGCTGAGGATTTTTCTCAAAGGTGAGTCGCAGTTTCCCAGAAAATACACATTCTGATACAGATGGCCCGGATAGCCCTCGTGGGCCAGGGTGGTGTAAAGGTCCCCGGAAGTGCTGACAGATCCCTGATTGATATAGATAACACAGTCCTTATAGCGGTCCATAGGCGGCACAAGGAAGAAAGCGGGGCTTAAGGTCTGCTCCAGAGAGGCGGGAACATATTTGGTGGTGTAACTGGTATGTTCCAGTTCCGGAAAATCAGCGGCAATAGCCGTTCTTAAATGTTCCAGGATCTCATTAGGGTCGGTATAGGAAAATTGATAATTATCCAGCTGTTCTCCCAGCTCCTCATGATCCATAAGAAGTTTTGACATGGCCATCAGGTCGTAATTAAGCTGTTTTTCAACGGCATCTTTCAGGTCGTCAATGGTCTCGTAGGTAGTGCCTGTGGAGGAGTGTACCAGGTACTCATAATACTCCTTGCCTTTGGGGTGGTAGCACAGCCCCATCTCGTTTGTGCAGGTTCCTTTCAGCTCTTTAAGCCCGTTTAAAAGCGTTTCATAAGCAGGGATAAAGTGGTTGGCCAGCACCTCCAGGTTTCGGGCTTTGTAGGCGGCTTTTTCTTCCTCCCCAAGGTCCGTCATGGCGTCAATGCGCTCGTCAAAGGTGGAGGTCAGAAAGTTTTCCTCCGGCGCCACAAGGTATGCCCCACAGTCGCTGACAATGGTATCAACACAGCTGTCCGTCATAAAAAGTCCGGCCTTGGCCTTCTCTTTTTCAAATTCCAGGATCTGTCCGTAGTACCCGTCAATGGTGGAGAGCAGGTTTAGGTAATCCTCCACATCCTGCTTGGAATAGAAAATGTATTCCGCAAGGAGGACGGGAAGCTGGGCCTGAATGCCTACGGTAGGCGCCAAAGGCTGGTAGTAAAGTTCCAATCCGTCAAACATTTCCTCTGCCTCATAGGTGGCCTCCAGGATTTTGTAGGTAAGCTGCTGCTGCTGGTCCAAAAGTTCTACAGGGATCTTATCCAGGGTAGCTTTATCTTCCTTTTGGCTTTCTCCGGCTTCTTTCAGGAGATCCAAAGAAAAATCGCCGAAGTCCAGGCCGCAGTCGGTTATCCCGTATGCGGAAGGATCCGCCAGGGTATAATGAAGGGTCAGATAGTTTTCCGAAAGCTGATCGTGGAACAGCTTGCCGCAGAGCGTATCAAAATCCATGCGGGCCTTTTGGGCCTGGGGGGAGTCAGGGGCAGGGGCCGCAGGCGATGGAGCGCTGTCGCTTTTTGACGCGGTATACGTTTCATAATCTCCGGACTGCTGGGGAGAACTGCGGGCGCAGGAGCACAGAAACGACACAGACAGCAGAAAGCACAGGAACACGTAACGGAATTTACAGGTATTTTTCAACATAAAAGGCTCTCCATTTTTATTTTCCGAGTGGGATATTGTTAATTACTTATGTTCATAGTATAATTTATATTTCTTAATAATACAACAAAATGAAAAAATGTTGACGAAAAGTATTTTAAAAGGTACACTAGGAACCATCTACAATTTGATTGGAAGGAGAATCAGTGATGTGCAAAGAGTGTAAAAGACCTTACTATATTACAACAGCCATTGCCTATACATCGGGAAAACCCCATATCGGAAATACCTATGAGATCGTTCTGGCAGACAGCATAGCCAGGTACAAGCGGGCTCAGGGTTATGACGTGTTTTTCCAGACAGGCACGGACGAGCATGGCCAGAAGATTGAGCTGAAAGCCCAGGCAGAGGGCGTTTCCCCGAAAGCGTATGTGGACAAAGTGGCGGGACAGGTAAAGGCTGTGTGGGATCTGATGAACACCTCCTACGACAAGTTTATCCGCACAACGGACAAGGATCATGAAGCCCAGGTGCAGAAGATCTTTAAGAAACTGTACGACCAGGGGGATATTTATAAAGGGTATTATGAGGGATTATACTGCACGCCCTGCGAGTCCTTTTTTACGGAGTCCCAGCTGACGGACGGAAAATGCCCGGACTGCGGAGGGCCGGTGCAGCCTGCCAAGGAGGAAGCCTATTTCTTTAAAATGAGCAAATACGCGGACCGCCTCATTAAGCATATCAACGAGCACCCGGAGTTCATCCAGCCGGTCTCCCGGAAAAATGAGATGATGAACAATTTCCTGCTCCCGGGGCTTCAGGACCTGTGTGTGTCCAGGACCTCCTTTACCTGGGGGATACCTGTGGATTTTGATCCGAAACATGTAACATATGTGTGGCTGGACGCCTTGACCAACTATATTACCGGCATTGGTTATGACTGCGGCCAGGAAGGCACGGACCAGTTTAAAAAGCTATGGCCTGCCGATCTGCATCTGATCGGAAAAGATATCATCCGGTTCCATACCATTTACTGGCCTATTTTCCTTATGGCTCTGGATCTTCCCCTGCCAAAGCAGGTGTTTGGCCATCCGTGGCTTCTGCGGGGCGAGGGCAAGATGAGCAAATCAAAAGGAAATGTGCTTTATGCCGACACGCTGGTGGACTTTTTCGGCGTGGACGCCGTGCGGTATTTTGTGCTCCATGAGATGCCCTTTGACAATGATGGGGTCATCTCCTGGGAGCTGCTGGTGGAGCGGCTTAATTCCGATCTGGCCAATGTGCTGGGCAATCTGGTAAACCGCACCATCTCCATGTCCAACAAGTATTTCGGCGGAGTAGTGTCCAACACCAAAGTGGCGGAAACGGTGGACCAGGATTTGAAAGATACCGTTCTGGCAGCGGTGAAAAAGACGGACGAGAAGATGGAACAGCTTCGCGTGGCTGACGCCATCAGCGAGATCTTCAATATCTTCCGCAGGAGCAACAAGTACATTGACGAGACCATGCCGTGGGCTTTGGCTAAAGACGAAGCGCAGCAGGGACGTCTGGCTGCGGTCCTTTACAACCTGGTAGAAGCCATCACCATCGGCGCGTCCCTTCTGGAGCCTTTTATGCCGGAGACATCGGCAAAGATCTTAAGCCAGCTGAATACAGACAGAAGAGGACTTGATCAGATGGACACCTTTGGCCTGTACCCGGACAACAAAAAAGTCGTGGAGAAACCGGAGATCCTTTTTGCCAGAATGGACATGAAGGAAGTTTTGGAGAAAGTAGAAGCCATGCTGGGAGCAGAGGAAGAAAAGGAAGAAAACGCTTCCCAACCCGGGGAAGAAGTGATTGACATTGAGGCAAAAGAAGAGATCGCCTACGACGATTTTGCCAGGATGCAGTTTCAGGTAGGTGAGATCATTGCCTGCGAGGAAGTGAAAAAGTCCAAAAAACTTCTGTGCAGCCAGGTGAAGATCGGCAGTCAGGTGCGGCAGATCGTCAGCGGGATCAAAGCTTACTATAAGCCGGAAGAGATGGTAGGCAAGAAAGTCATGGTGCTGGTGAATCTGGCTCCAAGAAAGATAGCGGGAGTTCTGTCCGAAGGGATGCTTTTGTGCGCTGAGGACGCCCAGGGCAATCTGGCGCTGATGACGCCGGAGAAGCCTATGCCGTCAGGCGCGGAGATTTGCTGACCAACAGCCGTATGCCAAAGCGTCTTAACAGCAATGGATTAAAATGGGTCGCCATTATCGCCATGCTCATTGATCACGGAGCGTTGGTGCTGATCGAAAACAGGATCCTTGGCGGCCCTTTCCATCTGATGGCAGCCCAGACTTCCCCATATATTGCCATGTGGTGGAAGGTGGATGTGGCGCTGCGTCTGATCGGCAGGCTTGCCTTTCCTATTTTCTGTTATCAGATCGTGGAGGGATTTGTCCACACAAAGGATTGGAAACGATACGCTTGGAGACTTTTTTTGTTCGCCCTGTTGTCGGAAGCGCCGTTTGATATGGCCGCGTTTAACACCTGGTTTTATCCGCGGTATCAAAATGTATACTTTACCCTGTTACTGGGCCTTGGGGCCATAGGAGCGATCCGTCGGTACGAGAAGGAGACGATCCCCTGGAAACAGGCCGGGGCGGCTGTGCTGTGCTGCGGCCTGGCACAGGTGTTAAAAACAGACTACGGCGCGTTCGGGGTGTTTTTTATCGTATTGCTGTATTACTGCCGCAGCAATATCCGGAAGCAGACAATTTTAGGCAGCATAGCTTTGGCCTGGGAGGTCACTGCCCCTCTGGCCTTCATCCCGATCCGGATGTACAACGGAAAAAGGGGAGATAAAAGGTGGAAATGGTTTTTCTATCTGTTTTATCCCGTCCATCTGCTGGCGCTGACAGGGATCCGGATGATTTTGCCGTAGCGTCCCATAAATGGCGGACTCGCATTTTCAGGAAAGGAAAAGAGGATTATTTCCATGATCATTGATACCCATGCCCATTATGATGATGAAGCGTTTGACGAAGACAGAGATACGCTTTTGGAGCAGCTGCCTTCTTGCGGCATTGCTTTGGCCGTGAACATAGGAGCCAGTATCCGGACCACTAAAAACACACTGGACCTGATGAAACGCTATCCCTATATCTACGGAGCCGTAGGCGTACACCCCAGCGAGACGAAAGAGATGACAGAACCTCTTATGGACTGGCTTCGGGAAGCGGCAAAGCAGCCTAAAGTGGTGGCTATCGGTGAGATCGGTCTGGATTATTACTGGGATGAACCTGAACGGGACATACAAAAGCACTGGTTCATCCGGCAGCTGGACCTTGCCAGGCAGACGGGCCTGGTGACGGTCATCCACAGCCGGGACGCGGCAAAGGATACTCTGGAGATCTTAAAAGGCGAGAAAGCCGGGGATATAGGAGGCGTTATCCACTGTTTTTCCTATGGGGCGGAACAGGCCAGGGAATACCTGGATATGGGGTTTTACCTGGGGATCGGAGGCGTGGTGACGTTTAAGAACAGCAAAAAACTGAAAGAGGTGGTGGCGTACATGCCTATGGACCGTATGGTATTGGAGACAGACTGTCCGTATCTGGCGCCGGAACCTTTTCGGGGAAAACGAAATTCCTCCCTCAATCTGCCCTATGTAGTAAAAGCGGTCAGCCAGATAAAAGGCATTTCCGAGGAAGAGGTGATCGCTGTCACCAGCGCCAATGCCAAAGCCATGTACCATATTCATGACCAGGAAAGGATTCTGTAGTTTATGGAACAGACGAAAAAAAGTCTCTTGGGAAACCCTCAAAATACCATTGAAGTCATAAAAAGGCATCAGTTTGCGTTTCAGAAAAAATTCGGGCAGAACTTCTTGATCGACCCCCATGTTCTGGATAAGATCATCACCGCGGCTCAGATCACGGACGGGGACTGTGTTCTGGAGATAGGTCCTGGGATCGGCACCATGACCCAGCGTCTGGCCGAAAGCGCCCGCCATGTGATAGCGGTGGAGATTGACAAGAATCTGATTCCTATTTTGGAAGAAACGCTGAAAGAATACCACAATATCACGGTTATCAACCAGGATATTTTGAAAATGGACATTCCCGGGCTGGTAGATGAATATAACCAGGGCGCTCCCATTAAGGTGGTGGCCAATCTTCCCTACTATATCACCACACCCATTATCATGGGACTGTTTGAAAGCCAGGTACCCATTGACAATCTTACGGTGATGGTCCAAAAGGAAGTGGCCCAGCGGATGCAGGCGGGGCCGGGCAGCAAAGATTATGGAGCTTTGTCCCTGGCCGTGCAGTATTATGCCCAGCCGTATCTTGCGGCCAATGTGCCGCCTAATTGTTTTATTCCGCGCCCAGGCGTAGGTTCCGCGGTGATCCGTCTTTCCAGGCACCGCAGACCTCCGGCGCAGACCGAAAATCCGGCGCTTATGTTTCGTTTGATCCGGGCATCCTTTAATCAGAGAAGAAAGACCTTACAGAATGGTTTAAATAATTCCCCGGAATTGTCTTATTCCAGGGAAGTGATCGCAGCTGCCATAGAGAGTCTGGGACTGGGGCCGTCTGTCAGGGGAGAGGCTTTGACGTTGGAGCAGTTTGCGCGGCTGGCTGACTGGTTTGATGCTTATGAGAAGAAGGAAAAATAAGAGATGCGTATCCCTGGCTTTGCCGGCCAGGAGATACGCATCTTTTTATGTTGGTAAATGATTTATTTGGGCATCTTAGAGCAAGCCGCCTCATCAGCCACCACCACTACATCATTGTGGAGCTGAAGGATGGAAGCCGGAAGCTGGGGCGTCACAGGACCGTACACCGCTTTGGCCAGAGCGTCCGCCTTATCCTCACCGCTGACGATCAGCAGGATCTTCTTTGCTTTCATGATGGTGCCGATACCCATGGTGTATGCCTGCCTGGGAACATCATCGGCGCTGGCGAAAAATCTCTTGTTGGCGTCGATGGTGCTTTCCGTCAGATTTACGCAGTGGGTGATGTTTCCAAAGGTGTCGTCCGGCTCGTTGAAACCGATATGGCCATTGCGGCCCAGGCCCAGAAGCTGCAGGTCAACGCCGCCTAAAGAGGCGATCACGTTCTCATACCGCAGACATTCCTTTTCCGCATCCGGTTCCATGCCATTGGGAACATTGGTATTGTCAACATCGATATTGATATGTTTAAACAGGTTGTTATACATAAAGTAGTAGTAGCTCTGGTCATTGTCTCTGGGAAGTCCTTTGTATTCGTCCAGATTCACGGATTTTACCTGGGAAAAATCCAGATCGCCGTTGCTGCACCACTCGATCAGCTGTTTGTAGGTTCCCAGCGGGGAGGAACCGGTTGCCAGTCCCAGCACACAGTCAGGTTTCATGATCACCTGGGCGGAAATAACATTGGCGGCCTTTCTGCTCATGGCGTCATAATCTTTTACCTGGTACACCCTCATAGTAATTACCTCCATAAAAATTTTTCTATGCCTTCATGATATAGGATAACATTTTTATGTCATACTTTCAATGGGTATTTACATAGAATATTAACTAAAGGGGTGATCATATGTCTAATTATCGCAGACTGATTTCGTACATATATGCTTACGAGGGCGGAATAAAAGGAAAAAATGTGGGTTTTGCGAAGCTGGAAGTGAGGAACGGACAGTGCAAGATCCAGGTCAACGTAAGAAACGTATATATCGGAAGCCAGGATACGGGAGTCTATCTCCTGTCCGGGTCCGAGGAGATACTGGTAGGAAGGATTTTTATCAGAAACGGAGCAGGGGAGTTTCGGGCTGTGGTAGGTGTGACCAATGTAGCCGGCTCCGGTCACGGCATTGACCAGTGCTATGGCCTTACGGTCCATAATCTGTCAGATTCATGGCAGTGCTACACGACCATCTGGGAAGATGCGGTGGCTCATGCCGCGGAGGTGGTGCTTGAGGGCGCTACTTCGGAGCGGGTGGAGAAGGAGGAGCCGGTAGAAGGCTCGGTGGCCAAGGCGGTGGAGGCGGAGATCGAGGCTCAGAGCCGCATGGAAGAGGAGAGCCAGAATCAGGAAGAGATACCGTCGCTTTCTTCGGTGATCCCGCCGGCAAAACTGACGGAACGGGAAATACTGCGCCCTGCTGACATGGGAGTCATGGAGATACGGCCCATGGAAGTGCTGCCTATAGGAAAAGAGCTGAAGACAGCGGATCCGGACAGGGAAAACCGGGAAGAGGACCGGGAACCTGAAAAGGAAAATGGGGAGAGTCCCACAGCTGCACCGGAACATCTGGACGGTGTGGAAAGCGAGCCGGAAACTTTTGACGGATCCGCAGACGAAAACGCAGATCCAAAAGAAACGGGATCCATGGATGCCGAGCCGGACGCAAAGCGAGAGCCGGAAACAGACGGAGATATTCCGAAACCGGAAAATTCTGACAGGCAGGAACAAAAACGGCAGTTACACATGCAGTCAATGCCCCAGTCCCAGCCTATGCGGCCGAATCAGTGGGGACAGACGGGAATGTTGTTTCCGCCTAACTGGTTTGCCCGGCCCAATAGACAAAACCGTTCGGGGCAGGGCCGTCAGATGAATGATATAAGAATGGGTCAGGCTGGTTTTCGGATGCCGCCAGAGATCCAGGAGATGGATGTATCCGGTCAGATGCAGCCAGGTAATGGAGGTTTTGATCCCGGCTGGCAGGCGCCTGCGGCCAATGAGATGGAAACAGGGATGATGCCGCAGCCCAGGCAGGGGGCAGAGCAGAGTCAGGAGGAGATGATATTACCTCCTGTCCAGCCCCAAACAGACGGTCAGGGGGAGCCGCAGGCAGCAAGCCAGGAACAGTCCCAAGCCGGCAGTCAGGGACAGCCGCAAACGGCAGGTCAGAGCCAGCCAGGGGCTGCAGCGTGGAGGCAGCGTTCGTCCGCGGCGCAGAATCAACTGCAGCCGTCTTCTATGGAGAACCAGGCACAGGGGATTGGCCAGACTTGGCCGTCATCTTCGATGCAGAATCAGACACCGCCGCTGCCTTCGGCGCAGAACCAGGCACAGGCTGTCGGCCAGACTTCGCCGCAAACTGCCATGCACAACCAGCCCCAGGCCGCCGTTGAAAATCCGCAGCAGGATAAAGGACACAACCAGCCCCAGGCCCCAGGCCAGACACCGCCGCCGTCTCCCATGGAAAACCAATCCCGGGCTTCTGACCGGGATCCGCAGCAGGCATATGGTCAGAATCCCTCCAAGGCCGCCGGCCAGGGCCAGACGCTGTCGGCTGTGCAAAACGAAGCCTCATCCAACGGCCAGAACCGTCCCGCCGAGACCATCGGGCCGGAAGCCAATGTTTTGGAGGATGAGCCTAAGATCGATCATGTATGGCAGCGGTTTTATAAAATCTACCCCAAAATACAGGCGTTTGATTACAATGGCGGGTGCGAGATCCTAACCATTAAGCCTCAGGATATCGGCCTTCTCCCAAGGGAAACATGGGGGTATGGAAACAACAGTTTTCTTCTCCACGGATACTACAGTCACCGGTATCTCATATTTGCCAGGCTGAACAATCCAAAAGGGCGTCCCAGATATCTGCTGGGAGTTCCAGGCCATTACTACAGCAACGAAAAGTACATGGCGGCAATGTTCGGGTTCCCCAACTTTGTCCTGTCCAAAACGCAGCCCACAGGCGACGACCGTTTCGGATACTGGTATACGGATATCCGTCTGGGATCGTGACAGAGAAAAGATCTGTTTGCTGGCCGTTTTCATTTTTAAAGTTTTCGGTTATACTTAAGGAAACAGATTATCACTAAAAGAGGGATCCTGTATGACAACAGAAGAAAAGTATATGAAAGAAGCCATCCGGCAGGCAAAGAAAGCTGCCGCCCTCAACGAGGTCCCCATTGGCTGCGTCATTGTTTATGAAGAGAAGATCATTGCCAGGGGGTACAATCGGAGGATCGTGGATAAAAACGTGCTGGCGCACGCGGAGATCGCCGCCATTCGCAAAGCGTGCAAAAAAATAGGCGACTGGCGGCTGGAAGGCTGTACCATGTATGTGACTTTAGAGCCGTGTCCCATGTGCGCGGGAGCCATAATCCAGGCCCGCATCCCCAAAGTAGTCATGGGGTGCATGAATCCAAAAGCCGGGTGCGCAGGCTCCGTGCTGGATATGCTCCATCAGCCGGGTTTTAATCATCAGGTGGAAACAGAGGCAGGGCTTTTGGGCGAAGAATGTTCAGGACTACTAAAAAACTTTTTTAAAGCCCTCCGCCAGGCCAGGGAGTTAAGCCGCAAAATGGAAAGGGAAGCTTGACAAAAGCCGCTGTCCGGGGTATACTTAACAAGCTACCTAAGTCATAAAATTTCCGTGCAGCCGGGGAGATAGCGGTGCCCTGTACCTGCAATCCGCTCTAGCAGGGGTGATGTCTCACCCCGGACAGTTTACTGTGGAGCTGCCCTGTGTAAGTGGCGATGACGTTTGGGTCTTGCGCAACAGAACTCTGTGAACCGTGTCAGGGCAGGAATGCAGCAGCACTAAGCGGAACCTTCTGTGTGCCGCGAGGCAGCCTGGACTGAGTTAACTGCACAGGTAACGTCTGTGGTATCTGTACAAAGTGAGACGCACGGATTTAATTTTATAAAAACCATATCAGCCGGGGAGATAAAAGCGATTTTGTCCCCCGGAAGTTTTTTGTTAAGGAAAAGACTTTTCCCTTGCCCCCGTAAAACCTTTGTATTATAATTACAGAATGGAATTTGTAACTTTGTTGTAACATATCTTTGGGGGAAAGGAATGATGAGATCATGAGAGTAGGAATGTTGACCAGCGGAGGCGACTGCCAGAGCCTCAACGCCACGATGAGGGGAGTTGCAAAAGGACTTTACAGGATGTACGGCGAGGACGTGGAGATCATCGGTTTTGAGGACGGCTACAGAGGACTTATTTATGCCGATTACCATGTGATGAAGCAGTCTGATTTTTCCGGGATCCTGACAGAAGGCGGCACGATCCTGGGTACGTCCAGACAGCCGTTTAAACTGATGCGGGTGCCTGATGAAAACGGTCTGGATAAAGTTGAGGCCATGAAGCATACTTACAAAAAGCTGAAACTGGAATGTCTTGTAGTACTGGGAGGCAACGGCAGCCAGAAGACCGCCAACCTTTTAAGAGAAGAAGGTTTAAACGTTGTATCTCTGCCAAAGACCATTGACAATGACCTTTGGGGCACGGAGATGACTTTCGGTTTCCAGAGCGCGGTCAATGTGGCCACCAATGCCATTGACTGCATCCACACTACCGCGGCTTCTCATGGACGGGTTTTCATTGTGGAGGTTATGGGACACAAAGTAGGATCTTTAACATTACACGCAGGAATCGCCGGAGGGGCGGACATCATCCTGATCCCGGAGATCCCATACGATATCAATGTAGTCGTGGAAGCGCTTAAGGAAAGGAACCGAAAAGGAAAACGCTTCTCCATCTTGGCAGTGGCGGAAGGAGCCATTTCCAAGGAGGACGCGAAGCTGAGCAAGAAAGAATTAAAAGAGAAAAGGAAAAACGGGGTTGTCTATCCGTCAGTGGCCTATGAACTGGGCGCTCAGATCGAGGAGCTGACAGGCCAGGAAGTCCGTGTTACGGTTCCGGGCCATATGCAGAGAGGCGGAGAGCCCTGTCCCTATGACCGTGTCCTTTCCACAAGAGTCGGAGCGGCGGCGGCGAAACTGATCCAGAGCAAAACCTACGGGTATATGGTCTGCATAAAAGACGGGGAGGTTGACAAGGTTCCCCTGGAGGAAGTGGCAGGCAAGTTAAAGACCGTAGACCCCAAGTGTTCCATGATAAAAGAAGCAAAGCTGATCGGCATCTGCTTTGGAGACGAGTAAAACGATACAGAGGTGAAACTATGTCTTATACGGCGCTTTACCGCAAGTGGCGTCCTGCCGGATTTGAGGATGTAAAAGGTCAGGATCACATTGTTCAGACTTTGAAAAATCAGATAACATCAGGGCGCATTGGTCATGCCTATCTGTTTTGCGGCACCAGAGGCACCGGTAAGACCAGTATTGCAAAAATATTTGCCCGGGCAGTAAATTGTGAGGAGCCGGTGGATGGAAGTCCCTGCGGCAGCTGCAGAATTTGCAGGAATATAAACGCCGGTTCCTCCCTGAATGTGGTGGAGAT
The DNA here is from genome assembly GCA_910575585.1 of Clostridiaceae bacterium. GTDB lineage: Bacteria > Bacillota > Clostridia > Lachnospirales > Lachnospiraceae > UBA3402. The sequence goes on along the minus strand of CAJTGF010000057.1, from coordinate 8,170 downwards.
TGACGCTGCTTCCAACAACGGCGTGGAAAATATCCGGGATATTCGGGATCAGGTGCAGTATCCCCCCACAGAAGGAAGATACCGGGTTTATATCATTGACGAGGTGCATATGCTGTCAACAGGGGCATTTAACGCGCTGTTAAAGACCCTGGAGGAGCCGCCCTCCTATGTGATCTTTATTTTGGCCACCACGGAGGTCCACAGGATCCCCATTACCGTGCTGTCCAGATGCCAGAGGTATGATTTTAAACGGATCACCGTGGCAACCATCATTGACCGGCTTACGGAATTGTCCGTGGCCGAAGATATCCAGGTGGAGGAAAAGGCGCTGGGATACATTGCCAGAGCGGCGGACGGAGCCATGAGAGACGCTTTAAGCCTGTTAGACCAGTGTGTTGCCTTTCATTTTGGAGAGAAATTGACTTATGAACATGTGCTGGATATCCTTGGAGCCGTAGATACAGGCATATTCAGCAGGATGTTCCGAGCTGTGGTACAAAAGGATACGACGGGCTGTATCTGCCAGTTGGAAGAACTGGTGATCCAGGGAAGAGAGCTGGGGCAGTTTGTCATAGATTTTATATGGTATATGAGAAATCTTCTGTTGACGCAGACCATGGACAATGGGGAAGACATACTGGATATGTCCGCGGAAAACAGAAAGGCATTGGAAGAAGACGCGAAGATGACAGACCAGGAGACCCTGATGCGCTATATCCGGGTATTTTCCGAACTGTCCAATCAGATCCGCTATGCCAGCCAGAAGAGAGTGCTCATAGAGCTGGCGTTTATAAAACTGACAAAACCGCAGATGGAACATACCTATGATTCCATCATAGAGCGGCTGAATACCATTGAAGAACAGCTGGAAGAGGGGATCTGCGTAAATCCCTCCATGCAAAACCGAATGATGCCTGCGCAGACAAACCAGGCTTTAAACGGAGGCGGCCCTGCCATAGAGGCGGCAGGCCAGGCATCGCCGGGCGCATCTCCCTATGAGACGACACCGCCGTCCCAGGTGACACTGCCTAAGGGCCAGCTGGAGGACTTACAGATGATCCGCAATGAGTGGGGCAAGATCATCCGGAATTTAGGCGGCGTGATCCGTTCCAGCTTTCGGGACACCATTGTGGAACCCAGCGGCGACAGCTGCCTTACCGTAGTGTTTGCCAATACGGACAATTACGAGATTGGACGCCGTCCCACCATTATGGGGGAACTGGAAGAGTATGTAAAAAACACTTACAACAAAGAGATCTATTTTAAGACCCGGCTTTTAGGGACCGGGGAGAGGGTGGATACGGTATACGTAAGTGATGAGGATTTGAAAAACCATATCCATATGGATATTACTATAGAAGACAATATCGGGTAAAGTGAGAGGAGATCATTATGGCAAAGAGAGGCGGATTTCCGGGCGGAATGCCTGGCAATATGAACAATCTGATGAAGCAGGCCCAGAAGATGCAGCGGCAGATGGAGGAAACCACCAAAGAATTGGAGGCCAAAGAATATTCGTCGTCAGCAGGCGGCGGCGCCGTGACAGTTACCGTGTCAGGCAAGAAGGAAGTCACATCCGTAAAGATTGCTCCGGAGGCCGTGGACCCGGACGATGTTGAGATGCTGGAGGATCTGATCATGGCGGCAGTCAATGAAGCGTTCCGTCAGATGGAGGAGGAATCAAGCAGCGCTATGGCCAAGTTGACCGGCGGCTTGGGCGGGGGATTCCCGTTCTAATTATGGATTATTACAGCAATCAGATTACCAGATTAATTGAAGAATTATCTAAACTTCCGGGTATTGGAGCAAAATCAGCCCAGAGACTTGCGTTCCACATTATCAATATGCCCAAGGAGCAGGTAGAGCGGCTGTCTAATACCATGATAAATGCCAAGGAACAGGTCCGTTACTGTAAAGAGTGCTTTACGCTGACAGACCAGGAGCTGTGTCCCATATGCAGCAGTCAAAAGCGGGACCATCAGACCATTATGGTGGTAGAGAATCCGAGAGACCTGGCTGCCTATGAAAAGACAGGCAAGTACGAGGGCGTTTACCACGTGCTTCACGGAGCCATTTCCCCCATGCTGGGGATCGGGCCGGGGGAGATCAAGCTGAAAGAACTTATGCAAAGGCTTCAGGGCGATGTGAAAGAAGTCATCATTGCCACCAACTCCAGTTTGGAGGGGGAAACCACCGCCATGTACATCAGCAAGCTGATAAAGCCAATAGGGATCACTGTCAGCAGGATCGCCAGCGGCGTTCCGGTGGGAGGAGATTTAGAGTACATAGACGAGGTGACGCTGCTTCGGGCTCTGGAAGGAAGGGTCCAGCTGTAGCGGCACCCGCCTTGTAATAAGGGGCGCGGTTTTTGCGCTGACGGAGGGAACGATGGATAAATATGAGTTTAACATAAAAGTTGAACAGATCAAAAAAATGGTAAACAAAGAGGACTTCGCCACCGCCATGAAGATTGCCGACACCATTGACTGGCGGCGGGTGCGCAATGCCAATCTTTTGTCAACCATCTCCCAGGTATACGAAAAAAACGGGGAATACCAGGAGGCAAAGGAAGTGCTGCTTCTGGCGTTTGAGAGGGCTCCCATCGGAAAAAGATTTCTCTATAAACTTACGGAACTGGCCTTGAAGGAAGGAAGCTTACGGGAGGCGGAAGACTACTACAAAGAATTTTGTCAGCTGGCTCCGGAGGATACAAGACAGTATATTTTGCGGTATTTGATCCTGAAAGGAAAAAACGCGTCCCTGGATCAGCTGATCCAGGCCCTGGAACGGTACATCAATGCGGAGCTGGATGAAAAGTGGATGTATGAGCTGGCAGAGCTTTATGCCAAAGCCGGCAGGAACGATGCCTGTGTCCAGCTGTGCGATAAGATGATCCTGCTGTTTGGCGTGGGGACTTATGTGGAAAAAGCCGGGGAATTAAAGCAGCGTTACGCGCCGCCAAGCAGTTCTTTGCGGCAGCCTGTGCAGATGCCGGGCCGCGGCGGTTATGGAGGAAACGTCATACAGATGCCGGGAACGTCAGCTTACAGCGGAAACTGGCAGAACCCCGGCCAGGATCAGGGGGCCGGTCCTGTGGGATATGGGGCGGATAATGGATATGGGCCAGGTTATGGTCCTGAAGACGGTTACGGAACAGGGGCAGGCTATGGAACCGCAGGCAGTTATAAGGCGGATCAGAGCTATGGCCCTGAAAGCAGTTATAGCCAGAGTTCTATGGCCGGTTCTGCAGGCGGCTATGTTCCTTCGGATGCTTATAACCCGGACAATGGTTATATTTCCCAGGACAGTTACGGAACCGAAAGCGGTTATGGTGTTCAGAACAGCTATGGGGCAGAAGGCGGTTATGGTGCCCAGAACGGTTATGGGGCAGAAGGCAGCTATGTTTCTCAGAACAGTTATGAAGCAGAAAGCGGCTATGGCATCCAGAACAATTATGGGACAGAAGGCAGCTATGTTTCCCAGAATAGTTATGGAGAAGAAGGCAGCTATGGTGTCCAGAATAGCTATGGGACAGAAGGCGGCTATGAGATCCAGAACAGCCGTGGAGCGGAAGGCGGCTATGGCGTCCGGAATGGTTATGGAACGGAAAACGATTACGTTTCCCAGGATGCTTATGGATCGGGGACAGGTTCTGGTTATGCCCCTCAAAACACCTATGGAGCAGAGGGAAACTATAGTTCTCAGAACAGTTATGAGACAAAAACCTATGGTTCCGGGAACAGTTACGGGGCAGGAAGCGGTTATGTTCCCCAAACCGGTTATGAGGCAGGACCAGGCTATGGCCCCCAGTCCAACTATGAGACAGAGCCGGAGTACGGCCAGACGGATGGCTATGGTACCGGAGCCGGTTATGGTGATGAAACTGATTTCCAGGCCGGGGCAGTTTATGATCGCGGAAATGATTATGGAGCCGGGCAGGGATACAATCCCGGAAATGGTTATGGCACAGGGCCAGTATACGAACGGGGAAGAAACTATGGAACGGGATCAGGCTATGGCGGCGCATACGAAGACCGGGACAGATACGAGTCCAACCCATCTTATGGAAGCGATGAAGATTATGGCATGGGCGCAGGCAATGCTTATGTTCCAGAGAGCGGTCACGGCGGCAGGGAGTATCTGCCGTCCTATAATGAGGCCGGAAATCCCTACTATACGGGATCAGTCTACGGAGACAGAGACGGCTACGGCGAGGAAGGGGACTATGGGGATAACGGCGGTTATGCTCAGGAACCATGGCAGGAACCATGGCAGGAACCATGGCAGGAACCCGAGGAAGAGCGGTTTAGGCAAAGACCGGCGGGCTATGGCTCCAGAGAGTATGGGTATGTCAATGCTCATGGAGGCTATCCCCAAGGCCCTTATGTTGTAGATGAGGAGATGATGGCCAATCTGCACCAGGCAGCAGCAGAAAAGGAACTGGCAGCCGAAATGTCCAAGATCTCAACGGAAGAATATATGGAACCGGAACCAATGTCCAATCAGACAAGAGTATTCCGGGGAAAGAATAATGTAAGGATCCTTCGGCCAAGGGAAGAGGAGGACAAACCCTTCTATACTCGTTCCTACACACCGCATCACATGATAATTGAAGCCAAAACTGCCCAGGAAGGGTTTCAGATGGCTGTGGAGGAACTGAAAAAGGTCCATCAGGAAACCGGTGTGGACAATGCGGTCATCAAGATTTCCGGAAGCAAGCTGAGCAGAAGAGGGATTTTCAATGTTTCCGATAAACTTTCAGGAAAAGATCTGATCGTGGAAGAAGCCGGGGATTTAACGCAGCGGGATCTGGAAGAACTGCAGATGCTTTTGGAGCGGGATGAAACAGGTATGATTGTGGTTTTAATTGATAATCCCCACCAGATCATAGAACTGCATCAGCAGAATCCAGGTTTTAGCAACCTGTTTAAATGCATCAGTCGGGAGAAACAGGCGGACAAGCCGGCGCAGCCGGAAGAAACGTGGCCCCAGGAGCAGGAAGAGCCGGAGCCATATGATCCCCAGGAACAAGAGCCTTCGGAGGAAGAGGCGGAAGCAGTTTCTAAACCGATACGGGAACCAGAGCCGGATCCGCAGCCGGAGGAAGAGCCAAAAGGCCAGTCCAACCAGGAACCCCAGGCAGAAGCCGGGGATGAGCCGGAACAAGAGCCGGAGGAAGAGGTGGTGCCGCAGCCGGAAGAGGTTTCGGACATAGAGACAGAGACAGCCCCTGCCCTGCCAAAGGAGGACAATTCCCAGGAGACTGTGGACAGTCAGGAAGAAGAGGAGCCAGAGGAACAGCCGGAAGATCTGTCTTTTGGATCAGAAGATTTAGAGGATGTTCATGAGCCTGAAGAGAAACCAGGGGATCCGGACGATTATGAGGAAGAGCAATATTTGGAAGATGATTATCCGGAGGATTATGCCGACGAGGATTACCCGGAAGAAGACCAATATCCGGATGAAGACGAATACCAGGATCCAGGATACGACGACCAGGAATATGAAGCTCCGGAACCTATAGATGAAGATGAAGAATTGGGAATTGAAGCATTTGCGGATTATGCAGTGCAGTATGCCAATGATATTGACTGCAGCATCACAGGGAAAAGTCTGCTTGCCCTGTATGAAAAGGTAGACGTGATGGAGGAAAACGGAATCCCGCTTACCAGAGCCAATGCGGAAGATATGATCGAGGAGGCTGCGGATAAGGCGGAGAAGCCATCATTTGGCGGATTGATAAAAGGCGTATTTTCTTCCAAATATGATAAAGAAGGTTTGTTGATCTTAAAAGAAGAGCATTTTATGTAGGAAAGAGAGAATCGGATGAATACTCGGTTGATCGCGTTAGATTTGGACGGCACGCTTCTGGACAACCAGAAGCGTCTGCCGGAGAGAAACAGGAAGGCTTTGGAAGCGTGTATCTCCAGAGGGATTTATATAGTTCCCTGTACCGGGCGCACGGCAGCAGGGATTCCGGAGGCCGTAAGGCAGATTCCAGGAATACGTTACGCAATTACCGTTAACGGCGGTATGCTGGTAGATATGCAGGAAAATAAGGTCCTGGATGAAAAACTGCTTGAGCCCGGTACGGTTGTGGAGATTTACGAGATGTTAGAGGAATACCATGTTATGTGCGACGCATATATTCAGGGGGACGGATTTTCCGAGCGATACTGCTTCGAGCATATGGATGAGTACGCGGTCCCGGACTTGGTCCAGGAGCTGGTAAGAAAAACCCGCGTCCCCATTGACAATATGAAAGAATACATCAGAAAACGCAACTGTATGGTAGATAAGCTAAATCTGTTTTTTGATGACGGCAAACAGCGGCTTCAAGTCAGAAAACGTCTGGATGAGAGAGGAGACATACTGGTCAGCTCTTCATTTACGTTTAACCTGGAGGTCAACGGTCCGGGGGCATCAAAAGGAGAAGGGATTCTCCGTCTGGCACAGATCCTGGGCGTAAAACCGGAGGAGACCATGGCATTTGGAGACGGGGAAAATGATCTGTCAATGATGGAGAAAGCCGGAATCGGCATAGCCATGGAAAATGGAGAGGCATCATTGAAGAATAAAGCAGACTATATCGCACCATGCAATGATGACGCAGGGGTGGGACAAATGCTGGAAAAAATGGTTCTGTCCTGATCATGATGAGGAGTCTATGAAAAATTGGTTTGAAATAGTTATAGGGTTATATTTGCTGGGGATGATCTTATATGGTCATTACCGGGGGGCTATACGTATGGCGGTTTCCATGGTGGCATTAATTGCCACCTTCCTTATTGTTCATTTCGCAATGCCGTCTGTGACGGTATTTATTAAAAACCAGACACCTATTTACGGGAAATTGCAGGAGCGCCTTATGGGCGCTTTGATGCCGGAAGAAAGCAAGGATCAGCCTTTTGATGAGACGGAACTTTTGGAAAACCTGAATTTGCCGCGGGAAGTCCAGGAATTTTTGATGGAATATGAGGACAGCAGTTTCTATGAAGCGCTGGGAATAAGTACCTTTGCGGAATACGTAAGTGATTATGTAGCCGGACTGATCATCCGGTCAGCAGGCTTTGTGATCTTGTTTCTGGTTGTTTATGTGGCGATGCATGTACTTGTGGGATGGCTGGATCTGATGGCAAAACTCCCTATTGTATCCGGGGTAAATAAACTTGCAGGCGCTTTCATCGGAGGTATTCAGGGGCTGTTTTTTATATGGCTGCTTTTTCTGATGATAATGGCGTTTTCCAGAACCGCGTGGGCCGGAGAGATCATCACTCAAATTGAGTCCAGCAAATGGCTGTCATTTTTATACCATTATAATATGTTGTCCAGCCTGGTGCTTGGGTTTGTAAAAGGAGTACTGTAACAGAGAGCTATTTGAAAAATAAAAAAGTACGAATTGCGTGAATAATATGAAAAATTAAGAAAATTAACTGCGAAAAGATATTCCAAAGCGAACAGGCAATTTTTTGCAACCACAAAATATAGGGTTTATTCAAATAAAATAGCATATTTTGTGGTTGTAAAAAATTGTTTAAAAAAGTGACACAAATCCCTTGACATTTTAGGAATGAAATGGTATAGTTAACTCCGCCGTAAGAAATACGGCAAACGCTTCTTCGAAAAAAAGAAAAAGCAAAAAAATAAAAAAGTTGTTGACAAAGCAGAAACGATATGATATAGTAAATGAGTTGCTGCTGAACACCAGGCAACAACACGGACCTTGAAAATCGAAGATTGAACAGTATGTAAGACCCTGAAAATTCCAAATAAAAAGGCTCGGTTTGGAGCCTTGGATTTGAGAAAATTCAGAACGAATGCGAAAGCAGACGAACCAAACAACAGTAGAACGGTAAAAGGATTAGCCAAGAGTTGATCTTGATACCGGATCGAACAACCATTGATAGGTTCCGGTCAGAGATGACCGGCAGCAGATCTTAACATGAGAGTTTGATCCTGGCTCAGGATGAACGCTGGCGGCGTGCTTAACACATGCAAGTCGAGCGAAGCGTATTTGCGGAAGTTTTCGGATGGAAGCGGATGCGGCTTAGCGGCGGACGGGTGAGTAACGCGTGGGTAACCTGCCTCATACAGGGGGATAACAGTTAGAAATGACTGCTAATACCGCATAAGCGCACAGGACCGCATGGTCCGGTGTGAAAAACTCCGG
>CAJTGF010000056.1 GCA_910575585.1 Clostridiaceae bacterium | reverse complement strand
AGGCTTCAAACGAAGCCCTCACATTGAACCTACTATCTTGCTAAAGATAGATTACAAACAAGCCCGCGCGGAACAAATGGGCTCCGCTTACGAGCGCACTGCAAACTCGTCCAACAGCATCCTCACATGAACTGGGAGCCTGCCGTTATAGACATCATCTGCCTTATCACAAAGTAGATTAAAGAGCTGTGAATACATGATTGACACCACGAAATTAAATGTCGAATCTGTATCTGAAATAATGACGAATAAAGCTGTTTTTTTCTCTCCAAGAGTGTCAAGCTCCAGATCGTCATACTCCATAAGGTCACGCAGCTCCTTGATGTCAAATGGTGCTAACCTTGCGCCGCAGCTAATAAGTATGCTTTTCGCCGTTTTGCCCGCCGCCAGTTTGTACTTCTTATATTGGCGGACAGCAAAGTGATTAGGGTCTTTTCCCTCCAGTTCCTCAAACAGCAGGTCAACGGCGTTTTTGAAATTCTCGTCATCTTCCCTTGCTTCGCTTGCGTCAATCATATCAATCAGCATGGCGAAATTCTGTTCTTCCTCCGGGGCTTCGTACCAGATATAGGCGATAAGCGCTGTGTAATACAGCTTTTCGGCTTTCACCCAAAAATCTTCCCCAGATTGCTGCCCTTCCCCTTTGGTATTGACAATAATCGTGTTTACAAGTTTCAGAATGTCCTTTTCACTCCGTAAATAGGCGAAAGGATTGTAGTGCATGGACTTTGCAAAGTTTATGGTATTGAGGACTTTTATCTTATATCCGCCCTTTTTGAGCATCTTTCCGCACTCGATCAGGACAGTGCCTTTTGGGTCTGTGACAACATAGCTGCTGTGCATCTGCATCAGGTTTGGCTTAACAAAAAAGCGTGTCTTGCCGGAACCGGAACCGCCAATGACAAGGATATTTTTATTCCTTGCGTACTTTGGCTGTTTTGGTCTGCCAGACATCATCAGCCTCTCCGTCTGCGTCAACAGGATATTGTTCTCAAATTCAGCGTCCATGTAAGGCTCTATGTCCTTTGCATTGCCCCACCTTGCGGAACCGTACTCCATGCCGTGCCGGAACTTCTTGGCGTTTTTTGCTTTGAAATACACCACAAGGCGGAGCGCAATGCCGCACCCTGCGCCTATCAGCAGATCCTTTGGGTAGAAACTCGGTAACGGGTTGGAAAATAAGCCCTCCATCCCCGCCATGACCGCCATCATCTTTGCGGAAGCGTCCTGCCCCGGCGATACCCGCCACAGACACGCTATCTTATCACAGAAATATCCGGAAAGCACATAGGGCAGATTCATCAGGACAAGTTTCTTTTTGTCAATATTCCCGGTTTTTGCCTTGAGTTTTTCAGGGATTGATTTTAAATCTTTGGCTATGCCGTTTATAATCTTGCTCATAGGCTCTGCCCCCTGTCCTTTTTCTTCTCCCGGCTGCGTTCCCGGTTCTTGTCCTGCGATACTGCGTCCTTGAAATGCTTCAGCTTCTCCCGCAGGGAAACCCTGCCTTTCTTTTTCTCGTTGCCATAAACAAATTCCTTGAATGCCTGTGCCACCGCATCGGCATCCCTGCCCTTGAAAAAGACTAGATATTTCGGCGGTTCGGTTGTCTTGTCCTTCTTTATGGCAAAATCAACATTGTACTTTTTTGCGACACGCTCAAAAGATTTGATGTTGCCGTCCGTGACTTCAATCGACGATACCCCCACGCCATTGCCAATGAGCTTTTTCACAGAGGTTTTCCCATGCGTTTTCTGTGCCTTCTGCTTATGGTGGTTTAAGTACATCCTCATTGCAGCTTTCAGCACACCGGCATCTAATTTTGCGGTCTTAACCACAAGGGCGATTGTTTTCTGTGTGACTTCCTCCTGCATTAAGCACCTCCCTGTTATGTTCCTGTGAAAGTCCATGCACTAAGGCGGAATCCCCCGACAGATAATGTAATAAATAATTTTCTCCTTTAAATACACTTATTTCTCCTTTCCACTTCTGGACATTGTGTCCAGAAGCAGTCTAAAATTTTTTAATCCTCTTTTTTTCCTTCATTTCTGTTCCCATAAGAACCCCGCCGTACTGTTTCATCGTTGCCGCTGTCATTGCGGTTCCTGTACCCTCCATCATCATTTTTATGCCCCCAGCATTTCCCTCCATCATTTCCACATATCCGCTTATGAAAGTAAAAATACCCCGCACGGACATAAGGCTGCATAAAATACGCCAGAATATCCCCTGCCTGTTTTCCGTACTCTCTGCCCGTAGCCTGTTCATTTTCCGAAGCATAAAGTAAAACCGGGCAGACACCCATACTGCCTCAAAATAACTTCTCAATCCGCTTATCTTTTTATGAACCTGCATATATTCCCTTTCCACTTCAAATCCTTCTGCAACGCAGAAGGATTGACATTATGTCCAGAAGTTCATCCTTTTTCATTTAAACAGTAGATTGTGTGGAGATTGGCAGACAGTCCGCTGCCGCTGTATTCCACATCATCAAGCAGTAGCGCCTGAAACAGTACATCCCACACTCCGTCAAGCAGCACAATTTTCTGTTCCGGTTCTGCAAGGTGTCCATATTCCACCCCGTCCGCAGAAGCCGATTTCCTTGCTGCTTCACAATAAGTAAACAGACCGAGGATATATTTGTTTGACATGATAAAGGCATAGGTTTCCTGCCCGTTGTGGGTCAGCTGGTATTTCTCCGCCTCCCCCTCCGGGAGCGTGAAGATGCACCGCACTGTTTCCAGACAAAGCCCCCTGTCATAATCCGGCTGTAACCGCTTTTTATACCGCTGTACCCTTGCATAAATCCCCTCCCTGTCCATGACGGAACGGGTACGCTTAAACTGCGGTTTTTTGCAGAGCATATCCAAGTCCATATATACGTTGTTGATTATGGTCTTTTCCGCATACTGCCGGAAAGTCTTTATCCTTAACATCCATGCAAGCACTTCGTCCAGCTTTTCCTCTGACGTAATCGGCTGGAAAGGCTTGCTGCCAAACTCCAGCCTGTCAAACATAAGCGGACAGCTCCCTTTCTTTGCCTCACGCTCCATTGCCCTCTTTACATCCCGTAATGATTCCAATACAATCCCTCACTTCCCGTTTCCTGATATACTGCCCGGAAACAATAAAAAGGACGGCTACAAATCTGCTGACTCATAACCGCCCTTACGCTGTTCCCAATTTATCATTTTTTTAAGACAGAGGGCTTCACCCTCCGTACCTCCTGAAACCTTGCAGGAAGTGTGATTGAAAAGATAATCACACTTCCTGCAAGGCTTGAAAATGCCACCCGCCGCACTTTGGCAGGCTCATACTGTTTCTATTCCCACTGTTTTTATGAAACACTGCTTCCCACCCACAGGTTCAGCCTGCTTTTTCTCCGTCTGCCAGTACGCCAATCCTTGAAAGCCTTTCCATAAGGGCATCTTCCGGCTCAAACTCCTGTAGCTGGGAACTGTCAGCTAAAATAAACCTCTCTTTATAACGGTTCATCATATCCATCAGCATCAGGTAACATTCCTGATGATAGAGGAAACTGGCAAGGCAGAGCAGCTCGCTGTCGCTTAATTCGCCTATCTTGAAGTAATTTTCAAAATCATAATTGTCAGCAAATTTGCAGAAAGCCAGCTTTTCCAATAACAGCTCCCTGCCCATGCCGTCCTGTTCCTCATACTTTTTTTGCAGTTCTTTTTTGTCCATATCCCTTTACTCCTTTTCTTTTAATCTCCGATTTTGGTAACTATAGCCATCTCCATTATAGGAGCATAATTATACATATTCAAAGACAAACAGAAAGGAAATACCGCATATTATGATTAAATTCGACAAACTTTTCCAGACCTTAAAGGAGAACGGAATCAGCCAGTACAGCCTCTATACCCATTACGGTGTGAGCCGTTCACAGATACAGCGGCTGAAAACCAACCAGTCCGTCACCACCCACACGCTGAACATGATACTGAATATCTTAGGCGAAGGCTTTTCCCTGAATGACATCGCCGAATTTTCACCGGACACAGGGCAGAAAAAAGATTGAACTGCCCTGTTTTTTGTTAAGTAATCCCTTTCTCTGCCCACCCTCCGCCATACATATCATGCTGCACCTCCTGCTGGTAATAATGGCTCATGGTTGAGGGGGCATTGTAAAGCGCAGTGATCAGGTATGCCCTGATATTTGTTATCTTCGTAACCGTTCCCTTCATACAGCCCATCACATATCCCACATGGCTGCTGTTCAGCTTCAGGAAACGGGATTTTACAAGCTCATAAGGGTAATCCTCCCCGTTGATGCGGATTGTTTTCCGCTTCACGCATACCACGTCACAGACAGTTTCGTAGATTTCTTCATACATCTCCTTATCGCCGTACTGGTCATATTTCATGTGGTGTTCATATTCCAGATTTTTACGGATCAGTGCCATATATGCGTCTGTTTCATCTATCGCATCAATCTCATCAATCCTGTTATCTTTTTCCTGTGTGCCTTTGCTATCCATGCTTCCCACAGATTGATTGATAGGATTGGTATCACTCATATCAGTATAATTATTGTTAGTCTGACTATTTTCAGTCTGGCTATAATCAGTATAATTATAATCAGTATAATTAGGGGAAACTTCTTTTACCTCTTGAAGTTCAACCTCTTTACTTGCAGAAGTAAAATCTTTTTCCCTCTGCAAGTCAGTTTCTTTTACTTCTTGAGGTAAAATTTCTTTACTTCTTGAAGTAAAAAGATTTTCTTCCTTTACCTCTTGAAGTTCATTTTCTTTACTTCCAGAAGTCAAATTCTTTTCCTCCTTGAAGTAAAAATTTTTTACTTCTGTGGAATTATCAGTGTTCCCACTTTCTTTTTCCTCTGCCGAAGCAAAATTTTTGACATAAATAATATCCGGTTTTCCAAGCCCCCTGCGTTTTTTCTCCATCAATCCGATGCCGTTCTCACTGTCCAGTTCCCTCATAATCTTAATGCACGTTGGCTTTGAACATCCTAAATCTTCCATGACGTTATCAACCGAGTAAATAATGTATGCCCTGTTTTCTTCATCAATCCAGCCATTCTTCATGGATAATGCCATACGGTCAAGCATCAATCCATACAGGAGCTTGGCATCGCTGCTAAGCCCCTTGAAACGCTCGTCCTTAATCAGCAGGCGGGGAACACGGTAAAAAGAAAACTGCTCTGCTTCTACGCCATAGTAATAATCAAACTTCAATGGCTCGCCCATTTTTACCGCCTCCTTTACTGCTTACTCACGCCATTCATGGCGTTCCATTCCTCCAAAAGCTGGATAATGATGCCCTCTATGTCATCATTGGAATAGTCCTCCGAAAAATATCTGCTAATCTTATCGCCCTTAATTGTTACCTTTCTCTCTTTTGGCTTTTCCTCTGCCAGTATCAGCCTGACCATTGCCAGCGTCAGCTCGCCGCTTTTTCCATATTCTTTCAGCTTCGCCGCCTGTGCGTTGGAAACCGATGCACCCGTTTCCTGAAGAATGACTGTTACATACTGCTGCTGTTCTTCCGACAGGAAAGAAATGTCCACTCCCTGCGCTATCCCTATCTTTTTTGCGTCCACCATGCCAAGCAGCTCGTCCGAGAGCCTTGCAAGCCACACATACCTCTGTACCGTCTTTCCGCTTTCCCCGGCAGCTTCCCCCACTTCGTCAAGGGTGCTGCCGCCCTTGCTGCCCTGGTGCTTCATCGCTTCATACTTCATGGCATAAGCCCTTGCCTTCTCGCTGGGCAGAATATCCTCACGCTGGATATTGGAATCCACCATGATAATTGTTGCTTCATCGTCCGTATAATTCCTTACGATTACGGGCATTGTGTCTAACCCTGCCCTTTCAGAACCCCGTTTCCTGCGGTGTCCGGCTATGATCTCATAGCCGCCGCCCGCTCTTGGTCTGACAATTCCGGGTACTAACACCCCATACTTCCCAATGCTCTCCGTGGTTTCCTCCATTTTTTCATCATCAAGGACACGGAACGGGTGTCCCTTGAATGTATGCAGCTCCTCCAGCTTCGCATGGATAATCTGCTCCCCTGATGCGCTCTCTGCACCGCCAAATAAATCATCAAAGCTGTTCAGCCTGACTTTTGATGCGCTCCCTGCCTTACTGCCCATTGCCAAGCACCTCCTTTGTCAAAGACTGGTACGCCCCCGCAACCTTGCCTTTGGGGTCATGCTCATAGATGCTTATGCCCTCTGCGGACGTTTCCGCCGCCCTCACCGACATCGGTATGCTGTTCTCAAATATCCGCACCCTGCTTCCGTAAGTTTCGATAAGCAACGCCGTAATGTCCCTTGCATAGTTGGTACGGTTATCCACCATTGTCAGCAGAATGCCCTCAATCTCCAGTTTTGGGTTAATCTGCCGTTTTACCTTGCCTATGGTCTTAATAAGCTGTTCCAGTCCTTTTACGGGCAGGTATGCCGCCTGAACGGGAATGAGTATGCTGTCCGCACAGGCAAAGGCATTTATGGTAACCATGCCCAAAGATGGCATACAGTCAATCAGTATATAACTGTATCTGTCCCTCACCTGCTCTATGTAGGAACGAAGCACCAGCTCACGGCTCATGACATTCACAAGGGATACTTCCAAGCCTGACAGTTCAATGTTTCCCGGCATCAGGTCAATGCCCTCCCCATGCTTTAAGATACCGTAGCCCGGTTCCATTTCTTCATCGTTGATTACCTTCTCCAGTACATTTGCAAGGGTGACTTCCAGCTTGTCCGGTTCTGTGAATCCTAAACTTGCGGTCAGGCTTCCCTGTGCGTCCGCATCAATCACTAAGACTTTCTTTCCCTGTTTTGCCAGCCCAATCCCTAAGCTGCTTGTTGTGGTGGTCTTGCCCACTCCGCCCTTTTGGTTTGCTATTGCTATCACTTTACACATGGTCTTATTCCTCCGGTTTGTTTATTTTTCTTTTACATTCGCTTTCTGCACTTCCACATAAGCCCTGTAAAACCTGTTAGTCCCTTTGTTCCTGTATAGTTCGGAAAATTCCGTCACGACAACTTTCGGCTGTCTTTTCAGGATTTTCTCGAACCACTTAATATCATTCCTTGTTCCCATCAGTCGAATTTTCAGCACGTTTCCTCTCCATTTCTGCAAGGATTTCCTCTACAGACCTTTGTTGCCGGCAGTATTCCGGATAACGGAGCCGGATGCCCTGCCAGAAGTACAAGGCATAGCCGCAACAGAAAATACCGCTTACGGAATACCTCCTGCACTCGTCAGTCTGCTCGTCCCTGCGTTTATAGTCATCAACGCTTGGCGTACCGTCCGTGTAAAGGTTAAATGCAAGCCTTACCACCCTGACACTTCCGCTTGTCTGCCAGCCCTGATGCAGACACTCTGTTTTGATGTACCCGGACTTAATATCATAAATCTGGCTGAAATGATTCCTTGTATCCTCTGATATACCAAGAATGTAAATCAAAGCCTTGTGATAGCAGTCCTGATGCCTTGCCTGTTCCAATTTCTCATAATAAAACTTCTCATGTTCCTCGTTTGCAAAAACCATGTGTGTGTTGTTGGCGCTCTGCGCCCCTGCTCTTAACGCTGTGCTGTTCATGTGTGAACCTCCTTAATTTAATTTCTGATTTTTTAACCATAACAACAGAAAAAGGACACTCTCCGTATAATTGGAAAATGTCCCTTTAATAGCATTAACTATTAAGTTGTGAGTATACATCTATTCTCTGTTCACACCATATAAGTCCAAATATATCCACCAAAGACTATCAGTTTTGATGTCAAACTGATGTAAATTGAAATAAATATCTAAAATATAAGGCTGTAACCGTTGATTTTACGGCATTTCATATTTTGTCGGCAACAACCGTTGCCAAAATGTTGCCATGTTTCTTTTATTACCTCATCTACCTCTTCACTTACCACGACTCTTCGGTATTTCGTTGGGAATACAAAATGATACATAAGCTTTGATACGTTGTGCGACTTGTGGATATGTTCACTCATCTACAACTCTCCTTTCTGCTTCCATTGTATCATCTTTTCTGCTTTATAGTAAGTTTGTTACGATGCAAGCATCGGGGAATTGTACCCTCCTGTGATTAAAACTATCCATATCCAAAGCCGAGCCGCTGTATTTGATCTGCAGCGCCTGCATTTTGGCGTCAGTCTCTGCCGCTGCCAGTTTATTTGTGATATTCGCGATCTGATCTTGCAGGTTTTGAAGCTCTGCTGATTCATCCAGGGTGATCACCCCGTCCTCCAGGGCGATATCCACAGATTCTGTCAGTCTGGTTCCCAGGCTTTCAATCCGGTTCTTTAATCCCCCATAATAGCTGTCAATGCCTGACGTGTCCCCCTCGCCTCCGGTCAGAAGCCTGAAAGCAACCGTTGTCTGGTAATGGTTATCATCAACAAAGGTCTGGTTTGTGTTAAGATAATCCTCAATCGCTTTCCGGTACCCATCTTTATCTCTCTCTGACAGCTCCATGCCAAGGCCCACCTTCCAGTTTTCCCTTTTCAGTTTGACCATGGATGAGTCCAGACTGTTCAAAGTGGATTCCGTCTCTGCTGCCATCCTTGAAAACTCGTTGAAATCTTCCGTCATGCCGGCAAAGGTGATCTTTCCCGCAACGTCCCGGACCTCGGCCAGAGACAAAGAGATATCTCCAAACGCCTTTTTTGCCACATTTGCGCATTCCTCTTGGAACATAAGGGCAAACTGCGCCGTGGATACTGTTGAGTCATTCATAGCCTGTGTCAGCGCTTCGTTTTTAAATGTGACATCTTCCATTGAAAATCCTGTAGCCTCGAAAACCTTCTGGGCTCTTTCCGCATCTTTCCGCATCTCCTCTACATTTTCCTGATATTCCTCCTTGATCTTATTTCCCTTAATCCATCCGCCTATGCCGCCGACACCGGCTCCAACTAATGCGCCTATGGCCGTTCCCAATCCCGGAATAACGGATCCAAGGGCTGCGCCTGCCGCCGCCCCTGCCGCGACTCCGCCCGCTTTCCACCCTGCGGATCCCCCATAGACTTTCGACTCGGCGGCATCATCAGACCTGATCGCTTTGTAAGCGTCCATAACACCACTCAACAATGCGGCTCCAGCGGCAACGCCTCCAACTGTCGCCGCAGTCCCTGCCGCGATCAGCCCGGTTCCAGCAGTGGCTCCTGAACCGAGATTCAATCCGGTCATCCCCATTGTCGCTCCTAAACCTTTTAATCCGGTTCCTTTTGAAGCTGAACCCAGGAAAGAACCCATAAAAGAGATTCCTGTCTCTGGATTTGCTCCAAACAGCCCTTTTCCAAGTCTTGCCGCCCCTCTTCCCATGCTGCTGAATGGAGATGCGATCTTGCTTAACATGACAGCCGATAATACAGAGGATATGTCCGCGGCTTTTCCACCTGGCAGCAATCTTCCAGCATTTGAAACAAGGTTCCCAAATCCCTGCCACAGCTTCTCTGATATTACCTCAAAATCAAAACCGTCTGAAAACCCTTTCGCAAATGACGCCCCGATGCTTACACCTTCATCCACTGTCTCACCCAAGTCAATGCCCAGCAAGGTCATAACGCCAACTTTTAACCCAGTTCCAAGCCCTGCCCCGATATCCTGCGCAATCCCGGCGAACTTTGCCTTTCCGGAACCATTCCACCATTCAGTAAACGGCTCCCCTATAAATTCATCCCAGGCTATGGTCACCTTTCCCAGGAAATCCGCGTTCTGCCATTCCCCTGTTTTCGTAAGCTCCTTAAACTTTCTCCGGATCTGGCCAACCCTGGTATCAATCCAGTCCATAAATTCGTCCAGCCCCTGCTCTAATGCCGGCATCTGACCAGCCATCCAATCCGCCAAGCTTCGCACATAAGGAGACAGCCTCTCGCCAAAAGAAATCTTTACCCCATCTGCCGCGCTCTGGAGTAATGTAAGAGATCCCTGGAGATTATCCATCATGGTCTCCGACATCCTTGCCGCTACTCCGTCAGCGTTATTAATAGCATCAGCCAGCTTATCATAGTCCTCCTGGGACGCGTTAAGGATAGCCATCAGACCTTTCTGCGCCTCGGAGCCTGCGATGGTATTGGCGATCTGGGATTTCTGCTGCTTCGTCATCTTGGCGGAAGCCTCTCTAAGTTCTCCCATCACGTCTGACAGATCCCTGGCATTTCCCTCGGAGGTAAAAAATGCTATTCCCAGCTTTGAGATAGCATCCGCAGCCCCGCCGGTATTTGTGGATAACCTGGTAAGAATCGCATTTAGGGCCGTTCCCGCCATGGTCCCTTTGACACCGGTATTGGCTATGAGCCCGGTCATTAACGCCACGTCCTCTATGGAGTATCCCAGCGCCCCGGCCATGGAACCCGCGTATTTGAATGTCTCTCCCATTCCGGAAACTGTTGTGTTCGCGTTTGATGCAGCCGCCGCAAGAACATCAGAGAACCGTCCCGCGTCCGATGCCTTCATGTTAAACGCCGTTAAGGCATCTGTGACGATATCGGACGTGGTAGCCAGGTCCTCTCCGAATGCCGCCGCAAGGTTCAGCATCCCTTCTATCCCCCCAAGCATATCTCCCGTTTTCCAGCCTGCCATGGCCATGTAGTTGCACGCCTCCGCGGATTGCTCTGCCGTAAATTTCGTATTCGCGCCCATCTCTTTCGCTTTGTCCGTAAGCTTCGCCACTTCCAAACCGGCAGCGCCGCTTATGGCCTGTACCTGTGACATGGCAGCCTCAAAGTCCTTAAATGTCTCTATGAAGTCTTTCATGCCTATGCTGACTCCAAGGATCGTTCCCACTTGAAAAACCGGATTTTTCAGCAGATTTATAATCCCTCTCACAGGCGACGTAATCAGGTCAACTGCCCTCATCGTAACGCTCCAGGTCTTGCCTGAAACACCTCTCAGCCCGTTTCCAAGGTAGGAAAGGACCGGCTGAATCCTGTCCTTTGCTTCCAAAAGAATCTCGTACTTTTCTTTTGCCCAGCCCGCCAGACGTTTCTGTGTTTTCTCTGCCTGCCTATCAAACTGGGAAACTGTATTGTTCGCCTTTTTCGCCGCTCCATTAGCGCTTTGCGCTGCCTCTTCCATTTTCTCAAAGTTCCGGGTGATGTTGGAAAGCTCCGGGTCTGTATTATCTATGGTCTTGATCGGTATCTCAATCCTGACCGTCTCCGCCACTGTCCTCTCCTCCTAGCTCTTTCTGACCGCTTGCCTTGAATAATCCCATATTGGTACCCATAATTGATATGTGCGATTTCGCTGCCACCACTCCATTTCCTGATAGCATCCACTATACCTGGCGATAAAAGTTCGCTTCTCTGCTTCCGCAAGATGAAAATTTCATGGAGTTGGGCATAAGCTATAGAATCTGTCTCCGTGATAAATTTCATATGAGTTTATCATCCTCCCTTTACAGAGGGCAGCAGGCGTGATATACTGCCTGCATCCTCCATTTATCAGATTGGCGGGTTATTTGCCCCTGCCGGAGTGGCCGCTCTGGCAAGGGCTTTTTCTCTATATCGCAATATTTACCAGCATCCCCAAGGTTTCTTTGTAACTGTAGCCGCCTATGACACCCAGCATCTTGGTTCTGATCGTAACCCCGGCATCCATTACCTTTGATAATTCCTTTGCAAGCACGTTCGGCACGTATCCAATGACAGTCTTTTTCGAAATCGGATGGATATGGACCACAATCCGTATTGCATTGCTGTCAAACTTATTCTCTGGTTCCTTTTCCAGCGTCACGCTTAAGTCTTCCAGTCTGAACTGTTTCAGAAATCCTAAACGCTCCTGGCGGTTCTCAAAGGTGGTTCCTGCTGCCCGGATCGTCATGGACAACTTGACACGGCTCCATGCTTTCTTGAATGCCTGGGACAGAGAATAGCCGGCTTTCCTTAACTGGTTTGCCATGGCGCATACCGCTTTTCTGGTTTTGGTTATCTGCTTCATTTAGCACTGCTTTCTTTGGATTTCGCTTTCACTAAAATTATATCAGCATACATTAATTATTTTATCAACAGCTTTCACTAATTTTTTTAATTGACGCTTATTTAATTTTAGTGTATACTAAATACAAGGAGGTGATGCAATGAGCATGAAATACTATAAGCTCTTCGATTTATTGGCTCGCAAAGGAATGAAAAAAACTGATTTATTAAATAATAAAATCATTTCTTCTCCTACACTTGCCAAATTATCGAAGGGTGAAACTGTTACAACAGAAGTATTGAGCAATATATGTGAAGCTCTTAACTGTCAACCAGGAGACATCATGGAATATATACCCAACCATACAGGCAGCACAGAATAGGAGATCACATAATGCCAACATTACATGAACTGCTACAAAAAGCAGATTTCTATAAACAAAAAATATCCTCTGCCCGTCCGCTGGCAAAGGAAGAACTTAAATCCCTGGATGACTATTTTCGTATTGGCTTTACCTATAGCAGCAATGCTCTGGAGGGAAATACCCTCACAATATCCGAAACAAAGATACTACTGGAGGATGGTATCACTGTTGGCGGCCGCCCGCTGAAGGATTGCTATGAAGCTGTCGGCCATGGAGCTGCTTACGACTTCATGCTGGAACTGGCAAGGCAACAGGATATGAAGATCACTGAGGAGACTATCTGGAAACTTCACCGCCTATTTTATCAGAAGGTTGATGCTGATCAGGCCGGCCAGTACCGCTCCATTCAGGTATATATTTCCGGAACGGAATATATACCACCATCACCGGAGGACGTTCCTCAGCTTATGAAGCACCTGGCAGATCAGATACATTCCTCACGGTCTACCCTCCACCCTATTGAGTTGGCGGCCATGGCACACAAGCGTCTTGTTGACATTCACCCATTCGTTGATGGAAACGGCAGAACTGCTCGGCTCCTGATGAACCTTATACTGGTGAATGCCGGCTATGGTGTGGTATCAATTCCCCCCATATGGAGAAATGACTATATCAATGCCCTATCTGCTTCCAGACGACTGAATGATATAGAACCATTCTCCAAACTGATTGCTGAATGTGTTATTGAGACTGAGAGAGATTACTGTCGGCTCCTCAAATTATAAAAGCCAATGCTACCCTGCCCTAACATCTGAAAGAGGACATTGGCTCTCTGCTTGAATTTATCGGGAATGACAAGCCGGGTGTGGATGAAAAAGTGGCAGAGGCATCCAGAAATATATAGCCCTGCCGCCATCTCGCAATCCGCTGTCAATTGACAGCAAGTGTCAGCAGTTGCCAACAAGCGAAAACAACATGTACAGCTGCATACAATAACCAAGAAAGGAAGTGTTGCTATGCCATTAGATAAATCTTCCAATGAATCAATCAAACAAAGTATATGTGACCATATTACAAAGGCTGATATTTTCTACAGCACACATCCAACCACCGCAAATAAATGGTGTCTTGGAATTCGTGCAGAATCCCCTAATCCGCTGGAACGCCAGGGATGACTGCCCTGCCTTGTCTGGTTACTTCTGCGTTTTCTTTCTGGTCTGCCATTTCCTGACTGACCTTCCCCATCAGCGCCGCCCTGTCCGGCGCGAATTTGGCGACCTCGCTTTTACCGTAGGGCGAGGAACATATTTCCCATATAGACGTTCTGCGCCGCATCCTGTTATCTTCTCCCGGAGGGAATCGGACAGCTTCCATTCCTTTTGGGATAATGGCTTTGGATTTCAATCGTCTCCCTCTGTTTTGCCGGAATACCAAGAAAATCCGCCTATTCCCTATACTCTACAACAGCAATTACAATTCCATCTTTCAAAATGCAGGCAACAGCCTTCCCTTCCCCTATAAGCTCTGCGCTACTATTGAGAATATTCTTATCCGCATTATCCGGTATTTCCAGCAATACCTTGTATTCCCCTTCATAAGTACCATTGAGATACTTAATGAATATCTGCTTCAATTCCTCTATGCTTATTTTTTTTTGCAGGTAACCAAGAAAACACATCTAAAACTGTCATCCTATCGCTCCTCACCTATATAGTTTCTCCCCTGATTCCCCAATCCACCAGAAGGCCGGGGAAACCTGCCCTGTCTTGTTCGTCTGTGACTTATTAGCTATATGCGTCCGTTGAATTTATTCCCTCTTTCATCTTTTTTCGGATGATCAGCTTCACAATAACCGCCACCGTCACAAAAATAAGCATAACTATGCCATAAACAAAAATACTTGTGTACCACGGTACTGATTGCATAGCATATAAATCAGGATGTTTTTTATAATCCCCAAATACATATATTCCACATCCAATGAAAACTCCTACAAAAGAACCGATTGTTATATTTGTAATTTGGTTCAGCTTTTTTAACATCCCAAATACCTCTCTTATCACAATTATATTCACTGATCTGTCGGAACATAGGGGATACTTGCCTTGTCGGGCTGTGACCTTATTGGAAAATATATTCCAAATCTTGTTACTCTCTCAATCTTCTGGCACTGTTCCATCAGGGCACTCAATTCCTAAAATATCATGATACTCATTTGTAAATGAAATTTGCTCATAAGGGAATTTACTTTGCAAATCTTTGATATACTCAAACGGGGTATCTATCAATGCTACATCCATCCCTTTGCGAATTGTATCCAAAACGCTTTTTACTTCGGGCCGAGCTTTATATTCCTGTTCTTCTGGACAATTAACAAAATCATCAAACATTTTCTTGTCCCACCAAATAATCTGTTGCAGAGTATTTGTACCACCAGTGGCGAGTATCAGCCCTAAGAAATCATAAAAATTACGGGCAATGGGATAGACAAAGTAATCGCAACAAGTTTCTGGATTAACGCAGAAAACCATATCTCCAAAACCTTCAATAAAGCAGTAGTGTATGCCATTATCCCAGCCAATAATTTCAGCTCCAATAGGTGTGCAAAAACATGGCATTCCGCCTCCAGTCTCTAAACCAATCCAACTGCCGTCTATCTTCAAATTTTTATATTTTTCATAAAGCGTGTTCATTTAGATACCTCCGAAACAACTCTTAATCTGCCGGAAACCAGGGATACCTGCCCTGCTCCCCGATTTCCTATCTGTCAGAAATAAGGCACCCATATCTCTCAAACATCTAAATTGAGCGGAGGAACAGATTTATTTATGATTTCATACCACTCACCGTCATACCAGAAATATGCCTTGTCGATATATACCCATGCGAAGGACAGTTCTCCATCGTTGACATTGAACTGATAAGACGATCCACCGTTCCATACTTCATTGGGAGCCTTCCCTTCGGCATATGTCCTGTGTTTCAATGACAGTTCAGAAAGCCATGCGTTCAGTTCCTCAATTTCTTCCTGCGTCAACTACCATGGTTCTAAGTCACCACCATTATAAAAGCCACTTACCTCAATACTCGTGATTTTTTCAGGGAGTACATCACCAAGAATAGGTGAAATGCCTTTATTCTTACTGGAACAGCCCGTCACCGTAACGCATAACAGCACAGCCAGCATTGATAGAATCAAACGATATTTTTTCATTGTAATGGCCTCCTATAAATGTTTTCTTTTGCCTCCATTATTATAGGCGAAAACATCGAAATCCGCTCCCTTGCAATAAGTCCGGGCAGTTTCCCCCGGCAGGGGCGCATGGGTTTTTGCGCCTCTGCATAATAAGGGGTATGGATTATATCTTCATATCCAGCCCTTTTGCCTCGCCCGATACCATTGACATGATGCTCTCATCTGCAAAAATCCCATCCAGCACATCAGACGGAATCGGCTTGCCATACGTCCAGCCGGGTACTTTTTCCTTTACGGCACTGGCTACCTTGTTCGCAAAATTCACCTTCATCTGTCCCAAAGTCCAAGAGGTGGCAGAACGGTCTTCCTTCTTTATCGTTTTCAGGTAATTATTTATGGCCGCACTATATCTTTTCTGCTCCGCCTCGTTATCGCCTGACATACCGTTATACTTATAAAACGCATTTTTCACATCGTTATAGACAAACTGCTTCATCTCGTCTGACATAGGCATGATTCTTTTCCGGTTGCTGCCCTTCGTTATCACCATGCCCTCCACGCCATGCGAATTTTTGTAATGCCCAGTAAGCAAATCCTCCAGCGTATTCCTGCCGCCCGCACCGGAACGCCTTGCCCTGGCGAAAGGTGTATTTGTCCCGCCGGATAAAAGCTGCCAAATTCCCTGGCTGTTATTTCCTATACGCATCATAAATACCTCCTACTATCAGATTTTTACATCCAAACCTTTTGTCCCGGATGATTTTCCCGATACCATTGACGTGATGCTCTCATCTGCGAAAATCTCATCCAACACATCAGACGGAATCGGCTTACCATTCGTCCAGCCCGGCACTTTTTCCTTAACCGCAGCAGTTACTGCGTGCGCAAGGTCTAAATGAAGCTGGCTCAGCGTCCATGTGGCTGGAGAACGATCACTTGCCTTCAGCGTTTTTACATAAGAATGTATCTTGTCATAATACGCATCTGTTTCAGCAGTACTATCGCCAGACATTCCGCCATATTTATAAAATTCCTTCTTCACATCTTCAAAGACGTGCTGCTTCATTTCATCCGATACGTTAATGACCCTTTTCCAATCTGTCCTGCCTGTTATCCTCATGCCTTCTACGCCATAAGAATTTTTCCTGCGCCCGGAGAGCAGGTCTGCTATTGCTTTTTCATTTCCCTTGCTTACATTCCCCTGTTTCCCTGCAAACGGAAAACTTTTATTTGATAAGAACTGCCAGATTCCCTGATTGTTATTTCCTATACGCATGATAAAATTCCTCCTTCTATATGGTCAGATCCAACTGTGCGCCCTTGCCTTCTTCCTGCACTTTTACAGGCTGGCTTGTTCCCGCCTTCATCTGTTCCATCAGTTTTTCCACGGATTCCGCCTTTGACAGCTTCTTCTCCTTTAAGGCTTCTTCCTCTTTCTTCTTCGCACGTTTTTCCGCTATCTGTTTCTGTACCTTTTCCTTATAGACCGTGCCAGGGTTCTCCATTGTGTCCTTGCTCCTGCCGACCATCCAGTAAGACACTTTCCCATTTTTGTCAATAAGAGCGCCTGCGCTGAGAATCTCGTCATTGTTCTCCCTTGCGAACTTCTCAATCCGCTCCGAATTGCCGGACATTTCCGCAAAGACTTTCTCATACTTTGCCGCCGCTGCCGGGTCTTTCGCCATCTTCTCTACGATTCCGGAAGAAACCGCTATGTTGTTATAGCCCCTGCTCCCAAGCATATAGGCATCTTCCTGCTTTCCATTCTTGAAATCCGCCACCGTTATGTTCACATCCGGGTATTTCTCTTTCAGACTATTCAGGTAAATCTGCGAATCCCCATTGAGGGAACTGCTCCCATTTGCCCTGTCTGCTGCATAAGTATTCGTGTAATCCGTTACTCCTGAAATTGCCATAATAATCATCCTCCTTCAAAAAATCTTACCTGCGGCCCCTCTGTCATTCAGGGCCACCCATGCCCCCTTGCGGTAAGTCCGGGCATGATCTTCCTTACTTCAAAATGCCCGCCGCCTCATATGCAGCAATCGAAACTGCCTTTTTGGTCATGCTGTCCTTATAATATCTCTCGTCCGCTTCCTGCTCCATCAGCCTGCGTTTTAGGGCGCTTTCCTCGTTCAGACGGGCATATTCCTCACGCCTTTTTTTCTTTGCCGCCTGCTCCGCCTCAAACTGGCGCATTTCTTCCTCTGTCGGTCCGGATATGTTTCCACCCCCACTTGATCCTGCAGCATGGGCAATCTCCCCATTTTCATCCAGTACAACTACGCAGGAATATATTCTGCCCGGTGGCAGTGTTGCCTGGTCTTTCATAATAAAACTTTCTACTTTAGCCATTACCTGCTGTGCCAAAGCCGGGTCATTTTTCATTTTTTCTTCTAAAACAGACGGCACAACGATTGCTTTCTTTCCAAGCGTAGAATCTATCCTCGACTGTACGCTTGCGTCCGTCAGTTTGGGTTCCGCCCCTGACGGTTTCCAGTCTAAAACCGATTCATCAACCTTATCACTGAAAAACTTTTCATGGGGAAAATCATACCTCTGCCATACCCCCTGTGGAATCTTATAAGCGTCCATTACATGGTAGTATGCTCCCGGAAACCTCGCCTGCCACATATGCTTAAAACTCATTCCCGATACATCCGACTGCCCCGCCGCCTTTGCCGCCGCAAGCTCCGCAAAACTCACGCCTTCGCTCTTGCCTGCCGCATTCTTCTGGTACTGCCCCGCCAGATAATACCCTCCCAATTTACCTGTTACTCCGAAATCCATCTTCCTCTCTCCTTTCATTTTTCATCATCACCGACAGGATGAACACCCTGCCGTTTACCTTAAAATCCACTGCCCCCTGGTACTTCTCCGCTGTGCTTTTGATGTTGGAAAGCCCTATCCCGTGGGATTTCCTGTCCGCCTTATCCGTCACCGGGAACTCCTCCTTCGCCTTAAGCACCAGCCGCCCGTCAAAACTGTTCTCCACTTTCAGGATGAGCAGATTCCCTTTCTGCAGGGAGCTTATACGGATAAAGGCATCTTCCCCTGGCTCTTTCGCTTTCAGCTTCCGGCAGGCTTCAATCGCATTGTCCACCGCATTTCCCAGGATAACGCCTATATCATAGCTGTGTATCTGAATCCCCTGTGGGAGCAGCAGCTTATCCGCATCCATCCTTAAGTCGGGCATATCCCGCACCGCCTCATGGTATTTCATGTTCAGCAGGGTATCCACCACTGTGTTCCCCGTCCTAAACCGCACTTCCAGCTTTTCAAGCCCCCTGTTCAGCTCCGACAGGTACTCCTGCAGTTCCCCACTTCCTTCCCCTGCGGAAAGGCGCTGGATGACGGCAAGGGTGTTCTTCATATCATGCTTCATGCCCCGTATGCCGGAATAGATGCGCTCCATCTCCTCCATGTGTTCCTGCAGGCTGCTTATCTGGTTTTCGAGGACGATCCTGCCGCTCTTTTCCCTGTTCCAATAGATCATGTCCTGGAACAGCTTCACCCCATACAAAATGGAGAGCAGCGACAGGAGCAGGATTGCGGGAATCACGATGACGAGGATCGGATACCTGTCATACAGCATTTTGGGGATGCCGTCCTCCAGCGTTATCATGATGATACGCAGGAGCATACAGATCATCATGCCCACCGCTGACGGGGCAAGGATGAACAGCAGCTCCGTCCTGCTGATAAAATAATCCTTTTCTCGGAAATCCCGCACGATCTTTCTCAGCGATAAGTACAGCAGCAGGGCAATCCCGGCATACTGGATAAGCTGCGTCCCGGCCACACCGGCCTTTACCGCCATGCCAAAGGATTTTTCCGATGCGAACATCCCTTTCCCCGCGCACCAGTTAATGATGTCAAGCACCCACCCGTCCACCGCATTCAGCAGTATGACCGCCGCATACCTGCTGATATCCAGTAACGCCTGAAACGATACCACAAGGAAAACCGTGACGGGGCGGAACGCCTTGTAAAAGCAAACCGCAAGGGCTGACAGGATACAGAGCGACAATGCCAGCGTCCCCACCGCCACCCTGTAATCCTCATATCCCGGCGGGGAACACCACACCACGGCTGTCCGCAGAGCCACATATAAGCCCGCCACATACAGACCGTTCCATCTGCCCCTCATCCTTGTTTCCAGAAAACTCCCCAAAAAATACTGCAGACAGTACCCCTGAAACACCGTCAGGGCCGCATATAGCACATACGTCATCTTAAACACTGGACACACCCCCGTTCTGCAGGTGCCACATATAGGCTTTCACAAACTCCCCATACTTCTTTTTCGTCAGATACACCCTGTCGCCGTTCGTAAGCGTAATGCTCTCGCTGTCATATTCCGTGATGCAGTCCATGTTCACGATGTACGCACGGTGGCAGCGGTAAAAATTCTCCCCAAGCTGCCCCTCCAGTTCATCCATCGCCGCATAGATCTCTATGGCCTGCGCCGCCCCTTTTGTGTGTATCTCCACCTTCTTCGCCCTGCTCTCGATATACAGGATTTCGGACTGGTCAAGGGTAAGGTTCCGTGACTTGATGAACAGCACACAGCGCTCCTTCTTCTTTGCGGCTTCCCGCACCGCCCTTTCCAGCACCTCCGCAAATTTATCCTCGTCTATGGGCTTGAGCAGGTACTGGAACGCATAGAGGTCAAATGCGTCAAACACATAATCCTTGATGCCTGTAACGAACACCAGCACGGTATCCCCCTGCTTTTCCCGCAGGCCCCTTGCCGCCTCTATGCCGTTCATGCCCTCCATCTGTATGTCAAGGAAAGCGATGTCAAACCGCTTCCCCGATGCGAGCAGTTCCTCGCCCGTGGCATAGGCTTCTATGCGGCTCTCTAGCTGCTGTTCCTCCACCAGCCCGCATATATGCTCTCTGATTACTTTCTCCTCATCCACAACTGCAATATCCAAAATCCATCACCTCAAATCCATATAGGCATTCACTTCTTATATCGGCAGAAATTTTCCGTTTTTCGGGCGGAGGGAACGAAACGACCACTTTTCGGGAACGAAAGGCAGAAACGCAGTACAGAAATTCCAAAATAAGTCTAAAGTTTTTCGCCATTCATCCGATATAGGGGCGGCACAAACGCAAACCGCCGTGTAAGCATATTACCTCTGGTTCTCCCGCTTTCCAATAGGCAAACCGCCGTATATGGCGGTCTGCTTTTGTAGGGTCCTCATTATAATCGGAACTTTGTTTCTATATAATGCCGTTCAAAGAAAGGATCAGTAAAATGCAGGTGATGATGACCGCCCCGAAAAACAGCCATAAACCAACCGGCTTTTTATTCTGCTCCACGGCAGACTCCGACAGATACCCCGTCCTGCGCAGCGCCGTAGTGATCGGTTTATAAAGCAGGAATGTGAATCCCACATTCAACCCGGATTTTAACAGATTGAACGGAAGGAAAGCCGGGATCAGCAGCTTTGCAACCGCTTCACGGGGATATCCCATGTAAATAGGGGCTATCAGATAATTCCACAGCATCATCACCAGCACCATTGCCATGCTTCCGGCCAGCAGCCCTGTGACGGCTCCTTTCAATGTCCGCTTTTTCTTATAGATGGCCGCCGCCGTGCAGGCAAAGGAACACGATGACACAATGTTCATGATGCACCCAAGAATCCCGTTTTCACTGATTGTCACCATCTCTATCAGCGAAACAATCGCGGATACGGTAAAGGATGTCAGCGGCCCCCATATCAGCCCGCCCAGTGTGATGATGATGTCCTTCGGGTCATATTTCAGGAAAAGCACCACCGGGATGCGCCCTACCACCACTACCACATAAGCGATTGCCGCAAGCATGGCCGTTGTCGTTATTTTCTTTGTATTGTTGTTCATATACATTTTCTCCCTTCTGTAAAATAAAACAGGCACCCAAAACTTGTATTCAGGTGCCAGAGAATTGCAGACAGCGCACACCATACGAAAAACACCTATCTTTCGTACCATGCGGCCTTATCTTCTTCTATCCAGACTATACTGTTGGTTTTGGAATCTCACCAAATCCTGACTTGGACGCCTGCCAAGTCCTGCGTTTTCACGCTCGCGGACTATACCGCCAATCGGGAATCTCACCCTGCCCTGAAGATGCCAGTATTAAGTTGTAAAAACCTGTCTATACCGTTTCGTAAGAAACCAGTTCGTCCACCGGAATGCGGGTCTGTGAATGGCGCTCCGGGTCTGCCGCTTCCTCATCCGAATACCCGACTGCAAGGATATTGACCGGCTCCAGATTATCCGGCAGCCCGAACTCCCTGCTTATCACATCCGGCTTGAAGTAACATATCCACACGGAGCCAAGCCCTAATTCCGTTGCCTGCAGCATCATGTGGTCTGTCAGTATGGAGGCGTCTATGTCTGCGGTCTGCTTTTTATCAAACGGGCGCACCCATGCCTTTTTGTGGTCAACGCAGACGATGACCGCCAGCGGCGCTCCGTAAAGGTTCGTCCCTTTCCCAATCTTCGCAAGCCCCTCACTGCTCTGCACGACAATCAGCCGGACAGGCTGGAGATTGGCCGCAGTCGGCGCAACGTGGGCGGCCTCAAGAATCTTTTTTAGCTTTTCCTCCTCCACCTTTCTGTCCTTATAGCCCCGGACGGAATAACGCTTCTTTGCAATTTCGATAAAATCCATAGTGGCAAATCCTCTCTTTCTGTTATATACTGAACGTGTTGATTAACCGTTGTCCCCATTTTAGCAGGACACGGGAATTCCGCAAGATTGCACTTTTTGGGTAGATACTTCCCAAAAGAGTAGTTATTAAAAGTTGGAGGTATGCAATGAAATATTCTAAAGACCAGTTCAACTGCCCGGTTGAAGCCACGCTGTTTTTAATCGGCGGGAAATACAAGCCGCTCATCCTCTGGTATCTGATAGAAAAACCACTCCACTACATGGAGCTGCAGCGCATGATTCCGAAAGCGACACCCAAAATGCTGTCGCAGCAGTTACATGATCTGGAAGAATGCGGGATGCTGCGCCGGGAAGTCATCCCGGACAAGCCGCCCAGGACTCTGTACTCCCTCACACCATTTGGACGGAGCATCATTCCCGTACTGGATGCCATGTGCGATTGGGGCGCAGGCTTTTTGGACGGGCTGGACATCCAGCCGCCATGCTGCACAAAAAAATCAGCAGGAGAACCTTGACTGGCTTTCCTGCTGACATTTCATAACTGTATATCCGGCTCCAATGAGAAAATCCCGTTTTCAAATATAAGCCGGGAAACGGATGCGTTCTTTACCTTCCCTAATCCGCTTAACTGCTCCGGCGCAAATAAATGGAATATGGTCTTAATAGCAAAAGCGTGTGTCACTATCAGTATATCGGTGCTTTCCTGTATCCCGTCCTTTTGGACGGCATCCGCAAATACGCTTTTCAGGCGGCTTTCTATTGCCTGGAACGGCTCCGCCATTCCTGTCGTGTCATGTTCATAAATGGCAGCCGCCACCTCAGAAAGCCTCTCATTCAACTCGGCAAAAGAGGTTATCCCTCCCAGCCAGTCCGATACGTTCTTTACGAAAACCGCATTGTTCTCCGCCTCCATGCATCCCAGGCACCATTCCCGAAGCCTTGCGTCCTTTTCTATTGTCACACCACTCTTTCCGCCCGCTTCCAGAATCATCTCTGCCGTCTGTACAGCTCGGAGCATATCGCTGGTATAGACCGCATCAAAATCAATCCCCTCTAATTTTTGCCCTATGTCAGCCGCCATCTGCTTTCCTGCTTGGGTGAGCGGTGAATCAGCCCATCCCTGCGCCCGGTCTAAGCTGTTCAAAAGCGTCTGCCCATGCCTGACTATGTAAAAACGAACCATGCTTGTCACCTCCGCTGACAGTATAAGGAATCGTTGCCAAAATAGCAAGCAGTTACTTTTGGGGTACTACCTATCAAATTGGGGAGTATCATTCCGTCTCCCTGAACGTGCCAGCCATTCCCCCCACAAGGCTCCACTGGCGCTGCATATAGGATTTCAGATTTTCCATGCTTTGCCTGTAATCCTCCCGGACTGTTTCCGGAGTATAAAATTATACTTTCTGCCACAGCAGCATACTGTCCTGAAATTCAGCCGTCAGTTTCCCGGTATCTTTCAGCCATGAAAGGTAAGACCGCACCGTGCTTCCAACCAGCACATACTGCTCAAAATTCATGGTAAGCCCATAGCCTTTGAACACTTCCTGTAAAATCCGCTCAAAGCACATTGCCTCCCCACAAATAGATAAAATCCTTTCCGCGATGCTCTGCACCTTATCCCTGTTATAGCGGACAAGCTCCTTCACATCGGCAGAGGCATCCGCATGGGCGGGAACAAACATAGCCGCCTCCATCTGCTCCATCTTATCCAGTGTTTCCAGATATGCGCCCACGTCATAAATGAAGGAAACCGCATATTTGTCCAGAGTTTCCCTGCTACTTAAGCAGTCCGCAAGGAACACCACATTGTCCGGCATACGGAACCCCACCATGTCAAAGAAATGCCCCGGCAATGGTATCACCTCTATTTCCTTCGGGAAACTCTGATCTGAAAAATCCACCACATCGCTTTCCTGCGCCATCAGGAACTTATGCCGCAAATCCTTACACGGATAACCACCGTAAAGGAAAGACGGCTCCAGTACAGGGTACTTTGTAAAAGCCGCCTCTATGCCGCCAGAATAAACCCTGCATCCCGTCTGCCCCTGCAGGTACTTGTTCCCGCCGATATGGTCTGCGTTGGAATGAGTATTTAGAATCGCCGCCAAATGCCAGCCGTTCTTATCCAGTATCTGCCTGACCTTCCGCCCTGCATCCTTATCATTTCCGCTGTCAACCAGATAGACATGATCCTTGTCCGCAACATAGACGCCGATCTTCGCCGGGCAATTTATGTAATAACATTTCTCACTGACCTGTACCAATTCATACATTTTTCGTCTCCTCCTCTAATTGTTTGGATAAAAGATCACATTATAGGCGGCGCAGGCTTTATCTGAAACATTGTGATATGCATGGGAAATATCAGCCCCAAACCGTATGGACTGTTTTTCCTGCAATGTCACTTCCTTCCTGCCTATTACCATTTTCATTGTCCCATGCACCATAAAAACATATTCCTCCACGCCTGCCACATGGGGCAGTGATTCATGGCGCACTCCCGCATCAAATTCAATATAGAACACTTCCACATTCCGCACCGGGTCAAAAGGGAATAGAGGGTAGGCCCGCATCTCTCCGTTTTCCTCTGTAATCACATTTTCCCCACCAAGCCTGGCGACCATATATTCCGCTTCTTCCTGTTTGCAGAAAAAGGATAACGGAATTTTCAGCCCTGTTGAAATCTTCCATAATATGTTGATGGTAGGTGAGGACTGCCCACGCTCGATCTGCCCCAGCATGGGCTTGCTCACGCCAGTCAGCTCCGCAACATCAT
Organism: Clostridiaceae bacterium; assembly: GCA_910575585.1. Lineage (GTDB taxonomy): Bacteria > Bacillota > Clostridia > Lachnospirales > Lachnospiraceae > UBA3402. The sequence continues at coordinate 10,612 of CAJTGF010000056.1, read as the reverse complement.
CCAGCGTAAGCTGCCTTGTGTTGCGAATCTCTTTCAGCCTCTCTCCTATCTTTAATGAAATTTGTTCCATGCTGCCTCCTGAATATGTTTTATTATACAAAATGTATTATAACATATTCAGTTAAAAATATAAAGAAGAAAACGCTGCAATGATCCGATTCCATTTACGGCGATTCTGCTGTTCTGTCAGTGCTGTCTGTTAATTTTCATATATCCCTTTCAGGGTAAACTGGTCTAAGATATGCTCATCCATTTCACGGTAAAGTTCGTTCAGCAGAAAGCCTCTCTCCAAATCCAGCATCTTATCCAAGGCATACACATGAAGTTCGTATATGTGCGGTTTATCAGGCGGTATCATCCCGCCATAATAACAGGAAAGCTCTGCGGACTGTTCTCCGCCCTGTATGCTCGTCCAGCTATTCCGGCCCTGCACGAAATCATCCGCCGTCTGGCTCTCGTTCTCCTTAACCTCAAAACGGGTTATGTTTGCTGCCAGCCAGTGTATCCATGCAAATCCCCCTGTTACCGGGTATGCGTCCTTGTCCTCCAGGACAATGGCAATCGACACCGTTCCCTGCGGTGCGTCCTCCACCGTAAAGGGTAAAGAATAAGTAGGGATGCCATTTTCATTGAACTGCGTCCCATGCCCTCCATATTGGGGCCGGATTACCCCGTTTACAATACCGCTGCTCGTAACATTCATCTTTAATATCCTCCAATCCGATTTTATGATGATATTATAAGCGACGGCTGTCGGACAGTAAATTACCCACTTTTTCGTGGGTACTAATCCGGCACTACTCCTTTTTCCTCCAGGATATGCCCCATCCCGTTTGCTTTCAGATAATCAATCCCGATATGCTGCATGATCCTTAATGCCTCCAGAATCTCCGTTCCCATACCATCCGTCAAGGAATATTCCACATGGAGCGGGTATCCCTCATAAGACTTCTTTTCCACAAAGCCATAATCCATCAGTTCCTTTAACTGCTCCAGCAACATTTTCTGTGTAATGCCGTCTATGTCACGTTCCAGCTTCGCAAGGGATGTCGCCCCTAAACGCAGCCGCCATAAGATAATCGGTTTCCATTTTCCTTTGATCATGTCATGCACCAGTTCCAAAGGGCAGGTATATTCCGTCCTCATTTTCATAGGCGATTCCCCTTTCCGTTTTCTATTGCTTCGGCAGAATATCGTTCCTCTTAAAGTAATAGCATCCACGGAATTCAAGTGGTTTTCTGCTGTCAGACCTGCCTGCGGAAACGGCAGGCCGCCGCATATGGTGGTAAGTCATTTGCGGCGGTTAACTTTTGTATACCCTTTATCTCAGCAGTGCCATACTTCCCGTCAATTTGTTTACCTTCTTTTTCGCCCCGCAGATAGCAACCCCATAATAATTTAAATCCGTTTCTGGAACATCCTTCATCTTTTCAATAAACTCATCATAGGTCTTGCAGCCCTGTGCAAGGTCTGAAAAATCCACCACCGTCAAGTCCGAAAATTCCGGTTCAAACAGCTTTTCACGGATAGACTTTATCACCTCCACATTGCCCTTTAAGATTGGCACCGGAAATTCAATAATCCCCAAATGCCCGTTTCCCGTCCTGTCATACACATCCGCACCTACAACCTCCGGCATCTGCTTCCCCAGCGTGATGCCCATGATTGCCGCCGTGTTCGCTATGATGCCAAGCGGCAGGTTCTCGTCAATCACCATGACACATTTTTCATTCTGTAAATCCATTTTCTATTCCTCTTTTCCAGAGGATTTCTCCTCCTGATTTTTTTGATAACAGCGGTAGAGATAGCCCCTGCGAAAGCCCAGCCGCCCATACTGCTCCGGTAGTCCTTCCCTCCCCGGAATATCTGCCAGTATCCTTACAATTCCATTTGCCATCGAAAACCGCAGGATGTCCTCCATGCTTATATCCGGCAGGTTCCCGTCCGGCAGGAATAAAAGCCTATGACGCTTTATTCCGATGACCGTATCTTCCGCCATGACATATTCCGTCCCACCGTTCCCGTTTTTTAAGAGAAACCCGCCCTGCATTTTCCCTTTCACGCACAGTTTTCCGGCATCCCCCGTTAAATCGCATTCACCGACCACGCCGCATTTTTCCAGCCCGTATCCACTGTCCGTAAGGATGGAACTCAGGTGGTAATTAGTATGCTCCACAATACGGAACACACACCCTGCCCCACACTGGCGGCTGATTTCCTCGCACCTGCGGATGTTCTCCGGGATATCCGCATCCGAAAATTTGTAATACAGCGGATAGACCAAAATCCGTCCTTCCATTCTTTTCAGCACCCATCCCCGGCAGACTTGCGTTTCCCTGTCGGGGAACAGGCTGATGATCCGCTCCTCCGTCCTTATCGCAGGCTCATTCACTGTTCCCACTCCCCTTCCCGTTATATTCAGAAAGGAAAAGCCCCGCAACCGCCAAAACCGTCCCCATAATGGAAACCCACATCACCGGCTCCTTCAGCACCAGCACGGAAGTCACCACCGTTATGACGGGAACCATGTAAATATAGACACTGGTCTTGACCGCACCAAGCACTTTTACCGCAAAGTTCCATGTGACAAAGCAGAGTGCGGACGCCCCCAGCCCAAGATACAGAATATTCAGCAAATGCGTCACATCCGCAAACCGTTCCAGCCCGATTTCAAAATCGAAAAGGAACAATGCCGGAACCATGAACAGGATGCCGTAAAAGAATGTCCTCCGCGTGGTAAGTATGACCGGGTAACCGAAACTGCTGATCTTCCTTGTCAGTATGGAATAACACGCCCATACAAAAGCCGCAAGGACTGCCAGCAAATCCCCCATCGGATTCAGTTCCATCCTGGAGCCGTTAAAGCTGATCAACGCAACACCCACCATTGCCACTACAAAGCCTATAAAAAAATTTGCTTTTAGCTTCCCTTCTGATTTCAGGAACAGGCGTGACAGGATTGCCGTGAAAAAAGGTGCAACCGAAATGATGACTCCCACGTTAGACGCCATCGTATATGTAAGCGCGATATTCTCCAGCAGGTAATATAAACATATCCCACACAGTCCTGCCAGTACAAAAGTCAATTCCTGCCTGCGCCCCATGCCCTTCATACGGTGCGGGCAAACCAAAAATAATGCCGCATATCCCATGACAAAGCGGAAAAACAGTATTTCCACCGGCATAAAATCCGTAAGCAGGACTTTGGTGGATATGAATGTCGTCCCCCATATGATGATGGTGAACAACGCCGCCAGACACCCGATAAAGCGGGGCGCGCTGTGCCCGGCTGATTTCCTATTCCCCATGCTGTCCACCCTCCCCGTCTTTTTCCGAGAATATCTCACGGTAAGTACCCGGCGCAAGCCCTATGAACTGATTGAAATAATTTGTAAAATGGCTCTGGTCTGAGAACCCTGTCCTTATGGCTGCCTCCACGGGCGGCACTCCTTTCGATAACAGCTTTTTTGCCTCATTGATTCGGACTGTTTCAAGGTATCGGTACGGTGTGACTCCTTTTTCCTTCGTAAAGGCCCGCAGCAGCGTTGACTTGCTGAGCCCTGCGTGGCGACAGATCTGGTCTAAATAAATGCGCTCTGTAAAATGCGCTGTCATGTATTCACAGGCTTTTTCAATCTCCTGCCTGCACTCCGGGATGCAGCTTTCAAATGGCTTCCCGTAATTCTGGATGAGGTACGAGAGCAGGAACAGCAGAGTCTCCTCTTTCTTAAACTCCCCCGTCCCTTTCATGACCATCTCATGCAACGGGCGCAGATGGCAGGCTACCTCCTCATCGCAGATAACATTTCTTGAAAATCCCGGAAGCTCCCGTTTCCCCGTCACTTCCTCTGCCAAGTCGAGCATGACCTCCTTTGAAATGTTGAAGCCCCGGTAATCAAACGTCCCTTCATCACTCTGTACGCAGGCATGGCTGTCACCCGGATTGAAAAGCACGATGCTGCCTTCTTCTATGGCATACTCCCTGTCACGGCAGGAAAGCACACGCTCCCCTTTCTCCACAAACCCAATGACATAATGCTCATGGAAATGGCTTGGAAACGGCTGCACGATTCCCTCAAAGCGATATGCCTCCATCCTCAATTCATCATCATATACCACTGTCCTTATTTCTTTCTTCATGTGGATTACCTCCGAATTTTTGAATTTTGTCAAGAGCCATTTTACCTCTTATTTTTTTCTGCGTCTTGTAAAATATCTTCATTTTTCAGATTTATCGGTTCTATTTCCTGCGGAAATTATCTGATCTTTTCAAGCGATTTCTGCAAAAATTAACCGCCGCATATGGCGGTTTGCCATAGCAACGGTCTCCTTTAATACAGTTACTGCATTCTTTATAATTACCTATTTTTCACATACGCTGCTGATTATGTGATGAATTTCCTGCATAGGGAAACAGCGGGGCAGCCAGCCGGAAACAAAAATTCTCTCTGTCTACCAGTCCCACCACTTTTTCACTGTCATACAGTTCAAGCAGGAATCCGGCCATCTGCCTGCTTGTGTGATATGTTCCGAAAGATTTATCATAGTCGTATTCACTGACATTGTTTGCCACCATGCCGAATTCCGTCTTTGTCGCCGCAGGCGCCAGCACTTTTGCTTTCATTTTCGCCCCTGCCTCTTTCAGTTCCCATACCAGTCCCTCCGTAAATGTGCTGACATAAAACTTCGCCGCACAGTACGTCACAGCCGTAGGCACAATGGTATAGCCTCCGCATGAAGACACGTTGATAAGCTGCGTTCCCTCTGCATCCTTATAGTCACGGACAAACAGGGAGGACAGTATCGTCAACGCCTCTATATTCAGATGCAACATTGCCCCAATTTTTTTCAAGTCCTGATCTGCCACGCTGCCATAATTTCCAAAACCTGCGTTATTTACCCACGTCTCTATCCCATAATCTTTCAGCCCCTCATATAACCGGTACACATTTTCCGGGACGGATAAATCTGTACTTCGGATAACAACATCCAAATCCGGATATTCCTCCAATATCTCCTTTTTCAGCATCTCCAGGTTATCCCTGCGCCTTGCTGCTATGACCAGATTTTTTCCCCGCGCTGCAAATGCCTTTGCCGTTTCATACCCAATGCCGGAGCTTGCCCCGGTGATGACCGTATATTTTCCTTTTTCCTGAACCATTTGATAATCCTCCTTCGATTTGATATAATCCAACCATACAATGTAGAGTGAACTCTATGTCAAGAGGATTGGAGTGATTTTTTATGGAATATTCCATCGGGGAATTTTCAAAACTGACGGGGCTTGGCATCCATACCCTGCGCTACTATGAACAGGAAAGGCTGATTGCCCCGGAGCGCAATTCCGGCAACCGCCGCTGCTATTCCGATAACGACCTCACATGGATTGCGTTTATCAAACGCCTGAAAGATACGGGTATGCCCATTAAGGAAATCAGACACTATGCCGAGCTACGCGCTGACGGTGATCCAACCCTTTCTGAAAGAATGGAAATGCTGGTGCAACACCGACAGGCACTCAATGAGCAGATTACACGGCTACAGGAGCATAAGATAAAACTGGATGAAAAAATCGAGTTTTATAGAAATGAGATTGAACGAACACAGAATAATGTTTCTTCCTGAGTATTACTCTGCCGGAAAAGGCAATATCCCTTTTCCGGCTTTATCACTTATCCCCTCTCCTTGAACGCGCCAGCTATTCCCCCAACAAGGCTCCACTGGCGGTACATATAGGATTTCAGATTTTCAGTGCTTTGCCTGTATGCCTCCCGGACTGTTTCTGAATTATCAAAACGTCTTATCCCTTATCGACCCTGCCATTTTTTTGTGAAATACCGGCAGGACAGACTGGCCGTACTTATAAGAAAACTCAATGGCCTGCAGAGCATGATTCCATAAAATCCGATATACCGCACCGAAACAAAGGCAAAGGCTGTACGGAACCCTAATTCAAGCATGGTATTAAAAACCGGATATACAATCTCCCCTGCCCCGCGCAGGAAATTCGTGAGCAGATAAAGGCTGACGCAGAAGGGAAATGTCAGGGAAACGATATGGAGATAGCGCACCCCGATGCGGACAATTTCCCCTTCGTCTCCCACCAACAGGTACATGAACTGCGGCGAGGCGGCCCATATAGCAGCTACAACCGCAGCCGCAAATACCATTGAAATCTTAAACCCGTCCCTCAACCCCTTACGGCATCTTTCAAAATTTTTAGCCCCCGCATTCTGCGCTGTGAAAACACTGAGCGAAGCCCCCAGATTGACTGCTGGGATTGTCAGTATCGTTTCAATCCTATATGCCGCTGCATAGGCCGATATTTCATTGATGCCAAACCGGTTGATCACTCCCTGTATAAAGAACATACTGACAGCGGAGGCTCCATTCTGCACGATGCTTGTCACGCCAAGACGGAATACGGGCAGTACATACTTAAAGTCAGGCCGCACCGCCAGTGCCTTTTTATCTTTACGGCATAAATGGAAAACGGCCAGCCCTGCTGCCGCCTGGGAAATCACCGTTGCAGATGCCGCCCCTCTTATCCCCAGCCGGAGGATTACAACGAACACATAATCAAGCACCATATTCATAAGGCAGGAAACGAACATATTCCGTACCGGCGTCCTTGCGTCCCCTCCGGCCTTCACCACCGCAGAGTAAAAGTTGTATGCTGACAGGAATGGGATTCCCAATGCCGTGATCCTCAAATACTCTGCCGCAGGGCGGGCAGCAGCCGCAGGGATACCCATTGCCCTGAAAACCCATCCCGCAGACAGAAAAAATATGCAGGCCAGACCGCCTCCGGTCAGGAAGACCAGCGTCCGGATGGAGCCCATGCAGCCCTGTACCTTTTCCCCTGAACCATACACCTGCGCCAGCAAAATCAGAATGCCGGAGGAAAGCCCCAGAATAATGCTGTTTATGATCAGCATGGGAACATATGAGTTTCCCACGGCAGCCAGAGCGTCTTTTCCTAATACATGCCCCACAACCGCCGTATCGAAAACATTGTAGAGGTTCTGCATGATATTCCCCGCAAACAGCGGGACTGAAAATTTCAGCAGCACCTTAACGGGCTTTCCCTTTGTCATATCCATTTCCATAATTATTTTATCATCTTCGCCATCACAGGGCGCAGGGCGAGGCCAAGGGGAACCGCCACCACACAGGCTACAATGGCATTTACACTGGACACCACCGCTTTCTGCGTGACTGTCAACATGACCGCTTCCAGAGGCAGCCCCAATACAAACCTGTGTTCAATAAAACTCTTTGACAGGTAAAGGACCACATAGGCAAAAGCGCCAGCGATGCCGCCGACCACATACCGCTGTTTCCGATGTGCCGGGCTGCCGGATGTTATCTTCCCGCATATCCATGCCATGACAAATTTGAAGATAAAGGTAAAAGGCGCAGAGGCAATATAGGCCGGGTTCGTCAGGTCAAAGAACATGGAGCCGATTCCAGCCGCAAGCCCGCCCTGCAGGGGTCCCAAAAGCATACCGGATAACAGGCACATGACGTTCCCCATATGTAACCTTGTGTTGTCTATCGCCGTGGGGATGGGAACCTGCAGAAAGGCCGATGCCACATACACTGCCGCCGCCATGATTCCAATCCGGGCGATCTCCCTTATCGTGATTTTCTTCATAACCATTCCTCCTCGTTTTTCCGGAGGAAAAATGCGAGCTGCTCTCAGCGAGCAGAGGAATTTTCCTCCTTGTTTTCAACTGGATTGCTTTGTACATGGCCCATTATAAACTTGAAATTATATGCATACAATGTTAGAATTGTGTTGCATACAATTTTGTGGAGGGAGACCCATGCCTGTCAATTCCTTTGAAGATTACCCCATGTCATGGAGGCCGCAGAAATCCAGACTGGAAAAACCCTATTACATTTCCATAGCCGCAAGCCTTGAGGCGGATATCCTGTCCGGGAAACTGCCGGCTGACACAAAGCTGCCGCCCCAGCGGGAACTTGCCGATTTCCTCGACCTGAACTTAAGCACAGTCACAAAGGCATACAAGCTGTGCGAACTGAAAGGACTCCTGTATGCCGTCACGGGCCGCGGAACTTTTGTTTCCCCCGGCACATCCGTCAAAAATACTTTTATAGAAAAAGAGGGCGGCATCATCGAAATGGGCATGATCAAGCCATTCTATGAAAGCAACCGTGCCATCCAAAGTATGGCGCGGCTTGTTTTGGAAAGGGATGAATCCATAAGGCTTTTTGAATACAGCAGCCCCCTGGGAACGAAGCGGCAGATAAGCGCCGCCCGGAAATGGCTGCGCCGGATTGGAGTAAACGCCGGGGAAGAAAACATCCTGCTCTCTGCCGGGGCGCAGAATGCCCTGTCTGTCATACTTATTTCACTTTTCAAGGCCGGAGATAAAATAGCCGTAGATACCTTTACCTATACAAACTTTAAGGAACTTGCCAATTTCCTGCACATCCAACTGATTGCTGTACCCGCGGATGGAGATGGCATGTCTCCCGATGGGCTTATGGCAGCTTGCCGGAATACGGGGATAAACGGTGTCTACCTCATGCCGACCTGCAGCAACCCCACAAGTATCTTTATGCCGCAGCCACGCAGGCTGGAACTGGCAGAGATCATCCGGCAGTTCCATCTGCTTGTGATAGAGGACGACATTTATTCCTTCCTCTCCGCTTATGGCCGCACCGCTCCTGCTGCAGAGTCGTTCTTTTCCCTTCTGCCGGAACAGACCGTCCACATCTGCAGCATCTCAAAATCGTTATGCGCCGGACTGCGGGTCGCCTTTCTTGCCTTTCCGGACCGATACCGGGAGCTGCTGGTTTCCGGGATGCTGGGCATCAACCTGAAAACCGTGTCCCTCAACAGTGAGATCATTGCAGAGCTGATTGAAAACGGCGAGGCGGAAAATATCGTGAGGCAGAAAATCCTTTCTGCCCGAAAACGAAACCAGATATTCAGAACCATTTTTTCACGGAAGATTTTTCTTCCATTATCCGAGACTGATACTATCGAGCGGTTTTTCCACTGGCTGCCACTCCCCGGCCATCTGGCAAGCGAGGAGTTGGAGTTACTGGCATTGCAGAAAGGGATTCATGTACTTGGCTCACACCGTTTCGCAATGCAGAACGAAAACAAATCATCCTATGTCCGGGTATCTATTGCTTCACCCGATACGGAAGATGATTTAAGAAAAGGGCTGCTGCTGTTAAAAAATATATTTGAAGAAAAGCAGATGAATTTCTTTGTCTGAATTTGAGATACCAGAATATTAAAGGGACTATCTATTTCCCGACAGTCCCTACTTTTCTCTGTTGCTCTCCTCAAAATCCTATGTAGACTTTTTACTGCCCTGCAAATAGTTCCACCATAACAATCTCCGGTCTGTTGTTAAACCGGACTGGTATGATGCTGTTGCCGATACCACGGCTGACTACCATTTGTGTACTGCTCTCCGTATATAACCCTGCATCATACTTTGGGAACAGACCCTGGTTCGGAGCGACCAGACCGCCTATAAACGGGAGACGGAACTGACCGCCATGTGCATGACCGCTCAATACCAGGTCAATGCCGCTGCTCGCATAACTTTCAAACAGCTCCGGCCGATGTGAGAGCAGGATCGTGTAGCTGCTTTCTGTATCAGCCAGACTGTCCAACTTTGTGCTGACCATGGCAGGTACTTCCCCGAATATATCGCTCCTCACTGTAAAGTCCGGGTCGGAAAGCCCAACCAGTGTGATCTTTTCACCGTCACGCTCCAGCTCCACCGCCCTGTCCTCAAGCATAGACACGCCAGCCGCCTCCAGCCCGTTCCTTAGTCTGTCATATTGTGACAGCCTCGCTTCATGGTTGCCCGTCACATAATAAACCGGTGCGATCCAAGCCGCTTCCTCTACAAAGCTGATGGCTATGTCGATATCTGTATGCCCGGAATCCACCAGATCCCCTGTGATCACGATGATGTCCGGCCTGCTCTCTGAAAGCAGCTCTAACAGCCTTACATTGTTTTCACCAAATTCGGCATTGTGCAGATCTGACACCTGTGCAATCCGGAAGCCGGAAAATGCAGCAGGGATACGACCTGCTGTGACCGTGACTGTGTTCACCATCAACGCCGTATTGCCCCATATGGTCCATATGATTACTGTGAAAAGCGCTGTGCTAAGTATACACAGTTTTATCGTACCTTTCCAATGTTTCCACTTTTTCATTATTCAGCTCCATTTATCCATTTAAGAATTGTTCCTATTAACTTTGTTTCATTCATTTTGCCTTAGATAATATCAGATTACGCGGAATTTTATCAATTTCTATTCTGTCCTCTCCAGTATACCATAAAGATTGCATGTTTCCTTATTTATATATTTGTTCATATAAAAACTGAAATATTAGTTCATTCCGCTTTTCCCCTTCCATTAGTACAATCTTACTGGAGATGAACTAATAGTGGAAGATTTACATGAATTTTTTGGAATGGCAAATGAACCTCCCCGGGGCAAGCCCTCAAGTACTGTGCTCGGCTCCTACGTCGCCGCTCACAGTACTTGCCTTTTACATCTGCTTACGCATCTGTAAAAGCGGGGTATCGGGAATTCCTTGTCTCAG
>CAJTGF010000055.1 GCA_910575585.1 Clostridiaceae bacterium | reverse complement strand
GCATTAGCCGCTTTCCGGGAAAAGGCAAAGGAGCTGAACGCCAGCCGCCAGCAGACCAAACACAAGGACAGGGAGGTATCGCTATGAAGCCGGAAATCAAGAAGCTGCTTATTCTCAATCTCCCGTATCTGCTCTTTGTGTACCTGTTTGATAAGGTAGGCGCGGCTGTCCGGCTTTCCCCCGGCATGGACGCAAGCCAAAAGATTTTACATCTTGGGGAGGGCTTCACAGCCGCCTTTGCCAGTGCCGCGCCCAGCTTCCACCCCCGCGACCTGCTGATCGGCGTTGCCGGGGCGGTGATTATCCGGCTTGCCGTTTACCTAAAAGGCAAGAACGCGAAGAAATACCGCAAAGGCATTGAGTACGGTTCCGCGCGTTGAGGTGCATAATCTTAACTGTAAGCAACACCTATATTGACGCAGGAGGGTATGCACATGAATGATTACAGCAAAATCACAGCCCTTTACTCCCGCCTATCCGTGGGGGACGAGGACAGGGACGGCGGCGAGAGCAACAGCATACAGAACCAGAAGAAATTTCTGGAAAGCTATGCCAGACAGTTAAAATTAACCAATATCCGGCACTACATTGACGATGACGAAAGCGGCAGATTTTTTGACCGTTCTGCCTACTCCCGCATGATAGAGGACGTGGAAAACGGCAAAGTCGGCGTGTGCATTATGAAAGATATGACCCGTTGGGGGCGCGACTATCTCCAAGTGGGAAACGCTATGGAGATTTTCCGCAGAAACAACGTGCGCTTTATCGCGGTAAACAACGGGATAGACAGCGAAAAGCCCGACACATTGGAGTTTGCGCCGTTCATCAATATCATGTCAGAGTGGTACGCAAAGGACATCAGCAAGAAAGTGAAAACGGGCATTAAGACCAAAGGCATGAGTGGCAAGCCAATCGCAACCGAAGCCCCCTATGGTTATGTGAAAGACCCAGACAACAAGGATTTTTGGTTGATTGACGAAGAAGCCGCCGAAATTGTCCGCCTTATTTTCCGCCTGTTTCTGGACGGGAAAAACCGAAACCAGATTGCCGTATATCTGAAAAATGAGCAAATCCCGACTCCCACATTCTACATGAAAGACCGTGGGCGGGGAACGGCAAAAAGCAGGACGCTGAACGAGGAAAACCGCTACAAATGGAATAAGGCGACCTTGACCCGTATCCTCACAAGGCAGGAGTATTGCGGCGACGTTGTGAACTTCAAGACCACAAAGCATTTCCGCGACAAACGAAACAACTATGTAGACAGAAGCCAGTGGCAGATTACCGAAAATGTCCATGCGCCGGTTATCGACCGCACCGATTTTGAAAACGTACAGCGGATTTTAGAAAACGCCCCTGTCAAGCGACCAAACGGGGACGGGGAAATCCACCCTTTGTCGGGCTTGCTTTTCTGTAAGGACTGCGGCGCAAAAATGCACATACGGATAGATTACAGGAACGGCGGCAAACGGCACGTTGCCTTTTGCAGTGAATACCACAAGGGGAAAGCCAGAAACCCGAAGTGCCATTCCCCACATATCATGGACGCGGATTTACTCATGCAGACCGTTGCGGACGTGCTGAAAAAAATCGCGGAATACTCCATTAGCAACAGGGCGGATTTTGAAGCCTTAGTGAAAAAGAGCCTTGACGTACAGCAGACCGACCGGACGAAGAAACAGCAGAAGCGCGTACCGCAAGTCACAATGCGGCTTGAACAAATCGAAAAGGTTCTGGATAAGCTGTACGAGGACAACGCACTGGGCGCTATCCCGCAAGACCGTTATGAGCAGATGTCGCAGAAGTATTCAGAAGAATACTATACACTGAAAGCGGAGCTTGCGGAAATCAAAGACCAGTTGTCCGCTTTTGAGAACGCGGGAGGACGGGCGCAGAGGTTTGTGAAGCTGACAGAACGATACGCCGACTTTGCCGAACTCACCCCCGCCATTCTCAACGAGTTTATCAGCAGGATTGAAGTGCATGAGCGCGACCAGAAGCGGGCGAGATACGCCATACAGCATATCGGGATATACTTCAACCATATCGGAAAATTTGAGAACGAACTGACACAGCTTGCAGAGCCGACAGAGCAGGAAATCAAAAAAATGAGGGAGGAAATCGAAGAAGCGAAAAAGGAAAAGAGCCGCGCCTACCACCGGGAATATTCCAGAGCCTACCGCGCCAAAAACATTGAAAAGCAACGGGAGTATGACCGTATCAAAGCGCGGGAATACAGAGCAAGAAAAAAGGCGCAAGCCGCCGCCATGTCCGCACAGTAAAACCGAACAGCCGACAGCTAAGAGGGATTTTCCAATTACGGGAAATCCCTTTTTCACGCCCAAAGAAAGGAGCGACCTATTGACAGAAAAGAACAAAACCCCCACCCCGCCCCGAAAGCCGGACGGTATCATCACAACGCAGAGGAACGGGCAGACCATTGTTGCGGAGTTGTTTTTCAACCACAGCGGCACAGAAACATTCCGCGACAAGATTTTGAAAATGATACTTGCCGACAAGCAGGAATAAAACGGGAAAACGGTTATCTGTAAAAACCATTCCATTCCCATCCAATCCTATCCCATCCAATCCATACCAGACATGAAAGGAGCGATTGAGCCGTGGCAAAGACCAAAGCCGAAAAAATCACGAGCATTGAGGAAGAAATCCGACAGCTTGAAAACAGGCGCAGACAGCTTGTGCAGGAGCAAAAGGCGCAGGAGCGCAGGGACAGAACGAAACGCCTATGCCGCCGCAAGGGGCTTTTTGAAAGCCTTGTCCCCGACACGATACCGCTGACAGAGGAACAATTCAAGACCTTTCTTGAAAAGACTGTAATGACCGACCACGCCCGCCGCATACTGGACGGACTGACCGCCCAGAACGCCCCCACAGCCCCCGCCCAGGGCGCAGAAACGGCGGCACAGGGTAACACGCCACCCACCGCCCAAACCGCCCATACAGCCCGCGAGGGCGGCGCAGGCGGGAGTATGAACGGGGGCGGCTTGCAAGGGTAACGGGCTTATGCCCCTACCCTTGCTTAAAAGCAAGGGCGCATTATTCGAGATTTTCAATTATCCAAGGAAACTTTCAAAATTACTGACAGGAAAGACTTTAAAAGAAATTACCTCGAATAATTATTTCTGAAAAGAGTAGCTGCCACCTCAATGATTATCCAAGATAAAGGCGTGATTGCCCCATTATCTCGGATAGGTGCAAATCATCCACAAGTTGATAACGGGTTTCATTATCCGAGATAATCGTTTTGAAATACTGTATTCATCGGATTAAATCAATTTACCTCGGATAAGTTTTTATCTCGGATAATGCGCCCTATCCAAGAACTGGGATAGGGCGCACTTATATACCACAATGAATTGTGGTATGTGCGGTCTTGCAGACGGCGTTTTGTGCCTGCCGGCACAAAAGAAAACGGCGGGAGTTGCCCGCAGAAAGGAGCGCGGCGCGTGGCAATCTATCATTGCAGTATCAAAGTCATATCCCGCGGCAAGGGCAAGTCCGCTGTTGCCGCCGCCGCTTACCGGGCGGGGGAGAAAATCAAAAACCAGTTTGACGGAATGACCCACGACTACACCCACAAGGGCGGCGTAGTCCACACCGAGATTTTACTCCCCGACCATGCCCCCGCCGCTTTTTCAGACAGGGCGGTTTTGTGGAACGAAGTGGAAAAAATCGAGAAAGCGAAAAACGCCCAGCTTGCGCGGGAGATTGAAATTGCCCTGCCCCGCGAACTGACGAGGGAGCAAAGCATTTCCCTTGTCCGCGAGTATGTGAAACGGCATTTTGTGGCGGCGGGAATGTGCGCCGATTTTGCCATACATGATACGGGCGGCGGCAATCCCCACGCCCATATCATGCTGACTATGCGCCCTTTTGACGAGCGCGGTGCATGGGGAGCGAAGCAGAAAAAGGAGTACATTCTTGACAGGGACGGGAATAAAATCTATGACCCGAAAAAGCGGCAGTACAAATGCAAGTCCATTCCCGCTACTGACTGGAACGAGCAGACCAAAGCGGAGGAATGGAGGGCGGCATGGGCGAGGCTTTGCAATCAGGCGTTGGAGCAGAACGGACACGCGGAGCGCGTAGACCACCGCAGTTATGAACGGCAGGGAATAGACCAAATCCCCACCGTCCATTTAGGCGTTGCCGCGTCTGCTATGGAAAAGCGCGGCATCCGCACCGGGCGCGGCGACCTCAACCGCGAAATCGAAGTGACAAATAAGCGTTTGCGGCAGTTAAAGGCGCGTATTTCCAAACTGCAAGACTGGTTGAAAGAGGAACAGGAGAACACCGAGCCGCCCACCCTTGCCGACTATATCCAAGGCATACTGTCACGCAAGGCACAGGCGGGGAAAGCGGGATATTCACAATCGCTGTATAACCTCAAAGACGCGGCAAAAATGCTGAATTTCCTGCAAACCAATAACATCATGGATATGGCGGGGCTTGATGAAAAATTCAAGTCCATGATAGGGGAACAACTGGATATTCAAGGGAAACTGAAACCCGTTGAACGGCGGCTTGCCACTCTGAAAAAGCACTTAGAGCAAGCCGACATTTATTTCAAGTGTAAGGGAAAGAAGCCGCTGACCGAAGCCGAGCAAATCCTATTCACAACGGCGAAAAATTATCTCAAAGGCGTGATGAACGGCAAGACCACAATCCCGACAAAGACATGGAAAGAAGAATACACCAAGCTGACCGCCGAGAGAAAAACGCTTAATCAGCGGTATCTTGTATTGAAAGAGGAAGTGAAAGAAGCGGAGAAAATCAGAAAGAGCGTTTACAGTATCTTACGGCAGGAGCAGCGGGAACAGCAACCCCGCAGAAAACAGGATATGGAGCGATAAAATAAAGGGCGGCGGGATAGTCAACGCTTCTGCCCCGCCGCCCTGTTTTGGATTTTTATTAGACCGATAAACTGGAATTTACGTTGCTGTTACTTTTTCAAAAAATCACTAAATTCTTTCAATTCTTTTTTTGTATCTTCGGAAAGCCTGTTATATTCTGTATCATGAATCGCCCCCTC
The DNA here is from genome assembly GCA_910575585.1 of Clostridiaceae bacterium. Classification (GTDB taxonomy): domain Bacteria; phylum Bacillota; class Clostridia; order Lachnospirales; family Lachnospiraceae; genus UBA3402. The sequence goes on along the minus strand of CAJTGF010000055.1, from coordinate 32,309 downwards.
TAACGTATATAAATGTACCAGACAAACATTTGGATATTTCTGCTTTAACCTAAGAAATGCGTCTTTTGCACCTACCTCAATTAGTTTCTCGGAAGATTCAATACCAACAGATATTAGCTTTTTTTCCATTTCGTTACCAATATTCATCATAGATGTTAATTCTGACATATTTATTTTCAACTCTCCTTGTTCTACTCATTTTTTAAACTGGAAGTTTCTTCTCTATTAGCGGTTATATTTTGCTCCTGCATAAATCAGCAACGCCAATCCCACAACAAATCCCAATGAAAAAGCGATAAAACTTAATGCCGAATCTGTTATACCGATTATTATAGCAGTCGCCAAAAGACCAATTCCAATAAAAATAACACCCCAACCTGATATTTTACAAAAAACCTTTTTATCACTTGGAGACACTTTGTCATAATGATAACTATGAAGCAAAGTGTTTTTTTCCTTTTTCCACATCAAGCAACCAAGATATATAAAAACAAGTGCAAGTACACCTATTCCAATCGCAACACCTATCGTTTCTGTCATAACAAGCCCCTCCAAATCCCGATTTATCGGTTTGTACTAGGAGAAATTATACCATACCCAATTACGAAAAGCAATCCCCCGTTCTACGTCCGTTCCGACTATCCAGACCGTCAAGGGACGAGTAGTATTTTTTCGCAAAGAGCGCGAAAAAATCTCCACTCTTAAACCCTTGACCGTCTGGATTTTTGCCGTTGTCATTTCGCCGCCGAAAACGGGGAACAGGATAAAAAAATCCTGCCCCCGTTTTCGGCGGCGAAATGACAACGGCAAAACCGTCTGCACTACTGCGGCGGCAGTCGTTAGGTTTTGCGGTGGCTCTGCCCCCGCGCCCCCGACCTCTCCCAAAGAACAGAATGGAGTGTTACGCAATAGAGCTTGAAAAGGCTTGATTTTTAAGGCGTTGCAGACGCGAAAATCCACAGGGTAAGGGTTTTATACTACCTACCCACGAAAACGGCTTCTAACCGTTCACAGGCGCGTTTTGCGCCCCTTTTCCTGCCCGTTTCCCGCCGCGCTGAAAAGTTTTGCGTCAATAACTCAAAAAAGCACTTGACAAAACGCTTCATGGGGAACCGCCGACGATATAAAGCCGTACACAGACCCAGTATTTGAGAACAATATCCCATTGACACAGACGGAACGGCTCACCATGAACAGCCGCCCGAAGCAGCCGAAATATGCAAGAAACAAAAATATCCTTGTGATCGGCGGTTCCGGCAGCGGCAAGACAAGGTTTTTCGTCAAACCGTCGCTTATGCAAATGCACAGCAGCTATGTTGTCACAGACCCGAAAGGCACTGTCTTAATCGAGTGCGGGAAGCTCTTACAGCGGGGCGGCTATCGGATAAAAGTGCTGAACACAATCAATTTCAAAAAGTCCATGCGCTACAATCGTGCGACTTGTTCGCCGCTGAAAAGGCGGCGCACAGCGCTGTTTTTAATCAGTTCTGTGAACTGATAATTCGAGAGGTGGAATGATAGGGTAACGCCTTGAAACGCCTCCCCTGATACTCCGGCATGCGTCATCACTCTGTGATGAGGTGTGAAGCCCGGTAAAGTCGGCAGGAAGGTGCCGTAACAGATAACGCTGACGAAACCTGTCCAGAGGTGGACAGCGCACCCCATATGCCGGGGGTCTATAAAATACCTAAGGTGAGAATGGCAGCAATGCCTGACGAAACTCCCGAATGTAAAGGTCTAAAAGTGCCACATACAGAAATGTATGTGTGGGTTCATGCCCAGACAGTGCGGTCTAGTAGGAATGGTTGTTACGAACCACCGTGATGTGTTACAGGCACATGCAAGCTGTCAGGCTTAGAGGGAACACCTAAGGGTATATATGTACAGATAGAATTATCGGAACAAGGAAAGGCAGAGAGTCCTATGGATAATCCGGCGAAGAACAATAAGCGGATGAATCTCTGCTGAAAGGTCGTGGTCGAACTGTCGATGTTGCCTGCGAAAAAGAGGGCGACGGAGGAATGGCCACAAGTCAGGCAGAAAATCAGCAGTACACACTCTCTAATCATGCAGTCGAGTAAGAATAAGAAATTGTCACTCGAATCAATGAAATGGGGTGATGTACATGACACAAAAAGCTAAAAAAAGAAGCAAACTGCGCCATGCGGAATACTACGACATGCAGAACATCTTTGATGAACTGTATGCAAAAAGCAAAGATGGAGAAATATTCAATAATCTCGTAGAAATCATTGCAGCACCAAATAACATCATGCTTGCTTTCAGAAATATTAAAAGCAATGATGGGAGCCATACCGCCGGCACAGATGGGAGAACGATAAAATCCCTGGCAGATATGCCAGAAGAAGATTTCGTCTCTCTTATTCAAAAACAGTTTACAAGGTATGTGCCAAAAACAGTAAGGAGGGTGGAGATTCCCAAACCAAATGGGAAATTTAGACCGTTGGGTATACCTGCGGTGAAAGACCACAGTTATCAGCCGAACCCTGTCCGCAGACAGTATATCAAAAAGAAAAACGGGAAAATGAGACCGCTTGGGATATCGTCGTCAGACGACAAACTGGTGGAGGAAGTTATTAAGATGATTCTTGAAAGTATTTATGACCCGACATTCTCCAACTATTCCCACGGTTTCAGACCCGGCAGGAGCTGCCATACGGCGCTCTTACAGTTACAGCAGAACTTTACGGGTGTGAAATGGTTTGTGGAGGGCGATATAAAGTCGTACTTTGATACGATAGACCACCACAGCCTTGTAAATATCCTGCGCAGGCGGATTAGAGATGAAGCCTTTATTGAGCTGATTTGGAAATTCCTCAAAGCAGGGTATATGGAGAACTGGGAATACAACGCCACTTTCAGCGGTATAGCCCAAGGTTCTGGCATCAGCCCAATCCTTGCAAATATCTACCTTAATGAGTTTGACAGATTCATGGAGGACTACAAAAAGGGATTCGATAAAGGCACGGGCAGAAAAAGGAACAATGAGTACTCCAGAAAGCAGTCATACCGCCAAAGGTGCAAAGCCAAAATCCGAAAAGAATGGGACAGCTACTCTGATACAGAAAAGCAGGAAGCAGTGCGCCGACTGGCAGAGTTAAAGAGGGCGTTCCAGAAAATCCCTATGGGCGACCCGATGGACACAGGCTATAAGTGGATTCAATATGTACGGTATGCCGATGATTTTCTTATTGGCGTAATCGGAAGCAAAGAGGACGCTGAAAAGATTAAGTCCGATATTGGGAGGTTCTTTGAGGAAACGCTGAAACTGGAATTGTCTGCGGAAAAGACGCTCATCACGAACAGTGACGACAAAGCGAGGTTCCTCGGCTATGACGTTACGGTATGCAACGACAGTGCGCTGAAAAAAGCCAAAGGAAAAGGGACTGTTAAAGCCTACACCGGCAAAATCAAGCTGTACCTGCCAAAAGAGAAATGGGTGGGGAAACTGTTAGGATACGGTGTGCTGAAAATCGTGTCAAGGGCAGGGGAAAAGGAAGTCTGGAAGCCGTTACAGCGGAACGACTATATTTTCCTGCCAGTGCATGAAATGGTGCGGAAGTACAATGCGCAGATTCGGGGGATTTACAATTACTACCGTCTTGCGAGCAATGTTTCCGTATTAAATAAGTTCCATTATGTCATGGAATACAGCCTGTACAAGACCGTTGCGGCAAAATACCGTATCACAATGACAAAAGCAAAGCTCAAATATACCAAAAACAAAGAGTTTAAAGTGCCGTACAAAACACAGAAGGGTACAAAATATGCAGTCCTCTACAATGAGGGATTCCGCAGGGTGAAGTATGCCCTTGGGAGTTATGCAGACATCATACCCGAATACGAGCAGATGAATAAGCCCAAAGAACTGTTTTTCAGATATAAGGCGAATGTCTGCGAAATGTGCGGCGCATATGTGCCAGCGGTTAAGGTATATCAGGTAAAAAGTATGAGCGACCTTGATGTTAATACGGAATGGGGAGCGATTATGAACAAGAAGAAAAGAAAAACGCTTGTAGTATGTGGAGACTGCTATGACAGAATCCATAAATAACTGTAGAGGATGTATAGTGGGGAGCCGTATACATCGAGAGGTGTACGTGCGGTTCCGGGGCGAGGGTTCGGAAACCTGCTGTCGTGAGACAGTAAGGCGCCGGATTCTTAGCCTACAATCTTGGCGTGATCCCGGAATTTCAGGTGAAGCTTACGACCATGAGAAAGTACGGGCTTTCCTGTATGATCTTTATTCAGGCCGTGGGGCAGATTAAAAATCTCTATAAGGATGACTGGGAGACGCTGATGGGAGCGTGCGATACCCTGGTGTATCTCGGTGGGAACGAGCTTTCTTCTATGGAAGATTTGTCAAAAAAGCTGGGGCAGCAGACAATCCGGTCCAGGGACAGCTCCCGGTCTCACAGCGGGAAAGGGGGATCTGATTCCAAGTCCTTTAAATATACGAAACGAGAGCTGCTGACAGTAGACGAAATCCGGCGCCTGAAGGACGGATATTGTATCATTATTATCAAAGGCCAGCAGCCATTCTATGATGAGAAATATAAGACCTTTGAACATCCTAACGCCAAACTGCTTGGCGATCTTGGCAGGGGAATCGGTCTGTATGTGTTCCAGTACTGCAATACAAAGCCGAAAAACCTTGAGAAGCTGGAGAAAAGCAGGAATATGCAGCAGGATCAGGTGGTAAAGCGGGGAGCAGAGTCTACAAGGCAGGAAGATCAGGCATTCCAGGTACATACCATGATGCCGGCAAAGCCTATGACAGAAGAAGAGCAGACAGAGCTTGCCAAACAGCTGGTAAAGCAGACTGCGGTTGTCTCCTTTGACCGCAGTGATGCAATCTGCCGCGGGGCGGTAGTGACAGAGGCTGCGGATGGAGTGGTAAGTGTTTCCGAACCCTGGCCGAAACCGCAGCAGGCCAGCGCGGGGGGACGGATTGGAAAAGGGACGGTGGAGGCGAAAACGGATGCCAGTTCTATGATGGAAGGGTTTGATATGCTGGATGGGATATCATAAATTTTTATTCATGATCCGAACGTTGTGTCTCCTGATGGTTTGTATACCGGCCGGCCTGATGGCGGCAAGGCTGTGGCAATATAAAGCGGCAGAAGATTCGAACCGGAAAACAGCAGACTTAGCAGCATCTTACACTGCCCTGGCGCCAGGCATTTCACAAAATAGAGAGAGAGGCCTGTGCCTGGAGGAGTTCATGGATATCAAGGGACTGCAGAAAGAAAATCCCGATATCCAGGGATATTTAAAGATTCCGCAGACTGAGATCGCCTACCCTGTTATGAGATCGAAAGAGCCGGACTGGTACATAAACCGGGATTTTTATGGAAACCCATCCGTATGCGGAAGTATCTATATGGATAACGCAAGCTACAGAGGCGGGACAAACCTGGTTCTCTATGGGCACAACATGAAATCTGGACAGATGTTCGGTACATTGAGAGACTACCTGGATGAGAATTTTTTGCAGCAACACAGGGAGATTCGTTTGATTACGGAAGACGGGATTGGGATTTATGAAATATGTATGGTGTTTTCGGCTTCAGCAAATAACCAGGAACTTCTCAAATGCCTGATCCCTTATACAAAAGAGGAAATTCAGGGCCTGCTGTCATTGATTGAACAAAGCGGCGGCAGGAAATATGCTTCCGTATCCTGGGGAGATTCCCTTATTACGTTAGCTACCTGTGAGTATTCACAGAAAAACGGACGTTTTTTCGTAATGGCAAAACAGACGGATCTTATAAAAAGGGATGATTGATGATGGAGATAAGAGATATAAAATTCCAGCCAGGATTTATGCAGCAGGAAACCCAGGATGCGTGGGAGGAAAATGGAGAGAGCCTAAAAGAACGGTTTGGACCCAAAGAGAGGCAGGAAGTAACAGTGGAACGCAGGCCGGTTAGAAGGGCAGCCGCCTTGTGGAACTGTATTGCCAGGCTGGCGGCTGGTTTTTCGATAAGGCGGACCAGCGATGGTATTACCTAGATGAAGCGGGGAAGATGTGCGTGGGTTGGAAATATACAGACCAGTCGTGGTATTTTTTAAACACGGTACATGACGGAACATTCGGGGCCATGCTGTCTGGAGGATGGTGCTGGATTGACGGATATTGTTATCTGTTCGGAACGGATGGCAGACTGTATATGGAAACCATGACCCCGGATGGCTTTTATGTCAATGGAGATGGCCGCTGGAGCGAGAACGGAAAAGCAGTTTATGTTTCCGGGAAAGGGATTGTTACAGGGAAAAAGGAAACAGCCCAGTCGGGAAGCAAAGTGAAAACATCGGTTTCTTCTGGCGGCAGTGGAAGCAGTAGAGGTAGTGGTGGTGGAGGAAGCAGCGGCAGTTCCAAAGCCGTCCAATATCGTTACGCTATCCGCCATATGGATGAACAGGGCAATATCCTGTCATTGGTGGAGGGAAGTTCCCAAAAGAATGGGTGGATTACCATTGAACAGGGTGCATTTGAAGGTTACGAATATGTGGATGGAGCAGCAGGAAAACAAAAAGTAACCTCAGATCATTCCCTGTTTTCCCTGCACTATAGAAAGACGGAAGGGAAAACAGAAAAACCTGACAGAACGGATGAGGACAGAAACTATCCGCAGGGAAAAGAACGGTATCGTTTTAAAATCCAGTATGTAGAACGGAATGGAAATGTTCTGGGAGAGATAGAAGGACTGGAGGAAGCGGAAAGTGAGATTGCCATTCCTGAACGCAAGTTTCCCGGCTATACTGTGGAAGAAGGACAGAAAACCAGCTTTAAGCTGGACATGGATGGAGCAGCGGTCAGGATTTACTATACAAAGGAGACGCCGGCAGACCAAGGAACTCCGTCAAATGCAGAGAAGAAATCCTGCCGATACACTATCGCATATGTAGACAGGGATACTAATTCACAGATCTATAAAGAAAGCGGCATAGGAGATCACGGCAGTCTTGTGGTTCCAGAGATTTCCTTTGACAGCTATGTATACGCAAGCCCGTATGAATTTACGATAGAAAAAGAGGATAATCGTTTTACGGTTTATCTGGTAAAAAAGGAAACGCCTGATACGGGTGGGCAGACAGAAAAATCCTATGTGGTGAAATGCATGGATATCGCCACGCTTACTGAAATTGAAAGGCTGAGCTTGCACGGAACGGTTGGTGAAATCCTGGATATTTCCGGTATCTGTCTGGAGGGATATGAAATTACAGGAGAGCCGCCCCAAACGGTGAGCGTATCCCCCAATGACAGTGATAACGTGATCTGTTTATACTATAAGAAAATAGAGAAAACCCCGGAAAGCATAAAGCAGGCAGATTACACGATTCAGTTCAGAGCCTATGGGGATCCGGAAACGGTTATTTTGGAGGATATTACAGGGGTATGGACCGTTGGAGAAAAGCTGCCGGTGTATTTTGTCAGGAAAATCACAGACTCTGTGGGGCGTAAATGGGAGGCCGTTGATTCCAGCCCCAGGATGTTTACGATCCGGGATCAGGAAAGGAATCTGTTTCAAATTGAGTATAAACAGGTGGGAAGTCAGGCGGAGGCAGACCGGCAGAGAACGTATTCCATTCGGTATGTGGCTCAGGATACCGGTTCTGTCTTAGGAGTAGCCACAGGAATCGGCCAGGTGGGGGACATGATCCCATACCGGAATACCTTTCATGACTACGGTTTTACGGAGGATGAGAATGCTTATATTATCACAGAAGAGGAAAACCAATCGGTTCAGGTAACCATGGAGCGGATTCATTTTCCAGGCCATGAACCCAATAAAAATACCGGGAAATACGATGGCTTTTCATGGATGGCGCTGTTTGTTGACAGCAGCGGAGAGCAGCTTCTGCCGAATGTAAGCGGCTATACCGTGGAGGGGGATGATTTCTATATGGATTATCCGGAGACCATTGAAAAAGAGGGCATTACCTATCGGGCTGTGGAGGCGCCGCCTTACCGTCAGACAGCCCATGGAACCGCCTACCGCCAGATCATCATCCAATATAGAACCGGGGATTCCTCTGAGAAGAAACTGGAACACTGGAAGAAGAAGGCGCAGGAGAAGAAGGATGCGTTCTATGGCACCTCTCCCTGCAAGTATTTCCTGGCATACCGGGAAAAGAATTCCTGGAATGACATCGGGCTGAAATTTGGTGTAGCCAATGCGGGAAGCGCCATAGTGGTTGAGGCGGAAGAGTTTGACGGATGGGTCATTCCTTCGGAGAATCTGGGAACCTTTTCCCTGAATAAAAATGGGCAGGTCGAAACTGCCTGGTATGAGAGAGCAGATAACGGTACTTCTCTGGGAGATAAGAAACGAAGCTATAAGGTGCATATCACAGATTCGGAAGGGACCGATCTGACTGACCCCTACACAGGCCAGCTTGCGTTTAAAAAGGGAAATTCTGTCTGTGACTTTCAGATTTATTATCCTGGTTTCTTCTGTGATGAGGAGGGGAATCGCTGGGAAGTGGAGGAGGCAGGGCCAAAGACCTTTCTGATGAGTGCCCTTCATACCAATGAAGTGTATATCAAATACCATTTAGCATATGAAAATGAAAAAGATCAGTTTGTGGTGGAAAGCAGCCAGGATGTAAATCGTATCCTAAATGAGCTGGCTGCCAATACCGGAGACAGTGTATATCACGAATTTTATCTCATTGGCCGCGGTTATCATCCAGGGACGGCAGAGGTGAGCAGCACATTATATGACTATAATCTTTCCGGTTATACCAATGAAGTGGTTGATACATTTGACTTAGGCGGAATCCCTTATACGATTTCCCTTGTGGGCTATCAGCGTATATGGAACCAGAAAACCTGCACCCATGAGTGGAGGTATGAGGAGGAGTTGGAGGGAAACTGTCTCACAGCAGCACACCGGACGCTTGCGTGTGGCAAATGCGGGAAAGAGATTAAGACCATTTATCCGGCAGCCGGACATAAGGATGAAGACCAGGATTCCAGGTGTGATGCCTGCGGGATCAGGCTTTCCCAGAATCTGGGGGATGAGATTACCGTTACCTGGGACTCCGGGGAATTGGGGCATGGAACATTAACGTACCATTTTGTCTGCATAGATACAGATTATGAGGGTACGGGAGATATGCTCTATATCTGTGAAGAGGGGATTGGTTCTGAGATTTATGGGGATTATGCAGCGGGTGATACGGCAGATTATGCCTCTTCCTCTTTAAAATATTTTCTGGATGACCGGTTTGCGGAAGGGCTCAGTATTGCCGGAAACCTTCAGGCACTCAATGGAGACGCAGCTTCTATCCTGACAAAGGAGGAGTATGATCTCTACCATGCTGCAGGCGAGAACCGGTATGCATTCCCGGAAGGAACTTATCTGGCGAAGGGGGAGGATATGGAACAGATTGTCTTAACAGACGGGAAGACAATTTCAAAGGATGAAGCAGATTTGTATGAGGTTCATCCGGTCCTTTTGTTAAAGCGGTCTGAGGAGAACCAAGCAGTGAGAACCGGAATCTGGAAGGAGGAAGATCTGCAGGCCAGGGAGATAGGAGGAAAGCTGTATTTGTTCCGGTGTGTGGATGCCAATTATAAGGATCAATCCGGCACAGACAAGAGCTTGGCGCTGTTCCTTTGCGATACCGTGATTCCTTCCAATGAGGGACTTAGCTTTGAGGAAGAGGGAAATACTCAGTCTACCTGGTTCTTTGGTGACAGCAATAATTATAAGTATTCCGATATACATAAGTGGCTTTCGGATAACAGAGCCAGTGCGGGAGATTTGGTGAAGGTGAATGTGGGAATTGCAAACGAGTATGCCGGTTCCACAGAACATGGCGGATATGAGAGTCTGGACAGCAGTTCTCTTGCGCGGTTTGCAAGGAGAAATCCGCAGGTACTGTATACGGATCTGTTTATTCCTTCTGTTGAGGAGGCCCTTGCCATGAAGGAGTATTTGTGGAAATTTCATGGCTCTGATATGAATAATGGGGCGGAAGTGATCAATGGATACTGTGGTTCCTACTGGCTTCGGACACCAAAATATCAGACAATGGATATGGTGTATACGGTAAATTTGCGTACAGGGGTCATAGAACCAAGGCGTGTGAAGGCAATGGATGGAAATCAGGTATGTGATGTGGGAATCCGGCCGATGTATGTAGTGGAACAAGCCTATTGACACTTCCATTCTCTCTGTGATACAATACAAAACATATGTTCGGTACAGAGAGAGGGGAGAAGAAACTATGAGTTGGACATTTGCGGATATTTTGGAGGCATTTCAAGAGTATATCAAAGAGAGTGAGTATATCGATGTCTGCCATACGAAGTTTGGCTACGTGATCCTTCATTATAATCCGGAAACGTGTGATTTTGCGTATACACCGGAAATCATTGAATCACCGGAGGAATTGCTTCAATGCCTGAAAGAAGAAATCGTCATGGATGTTCTGCAGGATACGGAACATGACCTTGAGGACGCAACGGAAGAGGAACGGAAAGAGATTGAAGCGTTGACGGGGAAATATATGGCTGTGCTGGAGGAAAAGACAATATTGTAATAAAATATACTGGCGGTTAAAAAGGCAGTTAAAAAATCAGTTATCATTTCAGCAAATGTGTGGTATACTATAAATGGAGGACAATGCACAGGAGGATTACTATGGAAAAAGTATTGAATGTTGCTGCCCATATTGCACAAGAATATTTTTTACAATACGGTCAACAGATTGATGAAATGAAATTACACAAATTAATGTATTTTGCGCAAAGAGAATCGCTCATCCAGACTGGCGCTCCTCTTTTTAGTGCAACATTTTATGGTTGGAAATATGGACCGGTTTTAAAGGAGATTCGAAGTGCATATAAAGATGGAACCTTTACTACGATTACCCCCCAAAAGCTTATAGGAAATTGCTCTGTGATTTTGGAAAAGGTTTTGGAAGAATATGCTGCAAAGGATTCATGGAGCCTTAGCAGGCTGACTCATGGAGAGATGTCCTGGAAGAATTCCAGAATAGGTATACCAGAAGAACAAAATAGTGATAATCCAATGAAGCTTGAAGATATTGTAGCTGATGCCGAAAGAATTAAATCCAGAAGGAAAATGCTAAATGAATTAGGGCTTGCATAAGGTGTAAAGGCATATGGGGAAAATCACAGATAAACAAAAGGAAATAATTGAGAGCTTTTCTTGTGAACGACTATCAGATAAGCAGGAAAATAAGGAGCTAATAAAAAATTTCAAAAGTGAAAAAGGCCGTTCATTAGTCAGATATCTCCAACATTTGGCATGGGATGAGGATACTGAGGGTAAAACGGCCTATTATCTAATTAAAGATCCTGATAATGAGATTGCCTTATTTTTTTCTCTAAAATGCGGGGCTTTATTTGATCCACTGAATGAAGATATTATTAAGCAAAGGGCAAAAAGAGCTCAAGAATGGTTACATATTGTGCAGGGGTTGAATAAAGGCGGTCAGGAACGTGAAATTGCAATTCAATTGCTTGAGAATTTTAGATCAGGACAAGATATTCCAGTGGAACAAATAAAAAAACGTATTAAACTTAATGCCCAACAGGCTCAAATGATTTTGGATCAGCTTACCTATGATAAAGAGCACGAAGAAAACGAACAAATCATTAGGGTTGGGCATACATATCCTGGAATTGAAATTATGCATTTCTGTTCGAATGATTCAATGAAAGAAAGATGGAAATCCTTTGGCATAAATCATCCTATGGGGGAAGTTATGTTTTGGCAATATATAGCGCCAATTATTTATGGAATTCAAGAACGTATTGGATGCCAGTATGTATATTTGTTTGCTGCCGATGCCTCAGAAGATGGAAATTTAATACAGCCGCATTGCTATGGCGGCTGATGGAAAAGTCAGATCATGTGAATCCAGGGTTTATCTTTTCAGTTTCGTCCATTAGAATAAATGAAAGGGTTGTATTCTTCTCGAAACTGGTTGCCCAGGAAGTGGAGAAAAGAGGAACCTGACCCGACCAGAGAGCTAAAGAGTCTTTTATCTGTTTTCTACCCACATTCCCTTTTCTTTCAGCTCCTGCAGCGGAACACACCAGGGCAGATTACGGAACACAGCCTGCTGCCCCTTTTCTCCAATCTTCGTAATACCGGGAGCCATGACCCAGGCGGAGATCCCATTGGGGTCATAGGTCCGGACCTCACAGCCTGGCCGGCCCGTGGTGGTTATGGCATGGGTAGTAAATTCCTTGCAGAGCTTCTCGTGCAAAAAATCTTGAATCAGAGGCATATCCCTGGTCTCCGAAATCAAAAAGCAACCTTTATCTTCTTCCAATCCCTCCATACTGTCTGCAGGAAATCCCCACAGGATGTGGTTACAGGCCGCAAACTCACGGAAATCCTCAAGAAAGGCACGGTCCATAAAAAACAGATAGGCCGCCTTTTCGGTATCCCTTGTATGCTCCAGACCATAATACAGTCTTTTCCCAATCTCATGTTCTTCTTTTGAAAACTGTGATTTTAGATATTCCGTAAGCAGGAAGGCAAGAGCTCCCATATCGTATTTGTGTAGCGCAATGGTTCTTGTTTCTGTCAGATTCTCCCCATGTCCCAGTAATCGTTGCAGCTCCAGGCTTTCCTGCCGCTTATCTTTAAGATACCTCTGATCATAGACCTCTGTTTTATAAGGGATGCCCATAGATGTAAGGCCGGCCAGGGACTTCCATGTCGTGTTTCCGGTAAAGGCAGCAGTAGGTCTCCATGGTGGCAAAAAGGGGTGGCCGCCGGCCTCATGCCGGTTACCTGTCCATGGAAAAGGGAGGGAACGGTCGTTTAAGGAAAGGACAACGCACTATAAGTTCAGCAGGCCACAGTGGACATCCTTCCGTTTGAAATACCCGCATTTTTTAACCAGATATTCCGGAATCACCGTATCCCTGGCATAAATAAAGTCCCCATGAACTGCGTCTTTATTGACGCCGCAGGCAAAATAGACGCAGTCATTGGAGACCAAAAACCGACTATAGAGGCCGTACATTGCCGCCAGATCCGGCAGTTCCTAACCATCGAAACAGAATACTTCAACCCCATTTCTCAAGCTTTTTACGATAATACTGCGATTTATCAAGATATGTGGTGCGTCTATATAGCAGATATAGTCCGACAGATTGGGAAACTTTTAATACTATATTCATTCCATTTTTCAAGTCTGCCCAAGCTATCAATTGGGGAAGGGATTATTTTTCGTTGCTTTTTTTATATTTCCCAGCCCCTAAATGTTTACATACTTCTCTGGAGAATCATCTATAGCCCCTCCGCCAGCAACTCTACTATATGTACCGGCTTTCCTCCCCCAGCCTTAATCCCCTTTTCACAGCCGTTACAGTAAACAATCACCCTATCTGTCCTGTACTGCTTTACCCATTCTTTCATCCGACGTATTTTTTCCTCCTCTGGAAGGATTTCTGTATAATTATCCATAATATATTTCATAACTGCAGGTGCAGTATCAATACAATTCTGCATCGGCTTTCCATATATCCACATACCATCGAATCTGGTTCTGTCATAGTTTTCTTCCAGTTCAACTACAATAAAATCCATTTTTCTAAGACATTCTCTGACAGCCTTCTGCATGGCAAGATTATCCTTTGTCCTCAAACAGTCCTGAATCGTAATCATTTCATTTCTGTGGGATACCCATGGGAATGTTCCATCCCTCAAAACATATTCATATGTACTTAAACATGGATTATCCGGGTGGGTTTCTTTCAATAAAAGTTCACACAATGTACAATTCTGTACAATCATATCTCCGCCCCCCAACAGTTTTTCGCTGGTCCGGCAACACTTATCAACAAATGCCCCCTGTCTTTTCATGTATTCCGTCAATTTTTCTATCGCTTTGGGATGATTATTTCTTACGTCACATCCCGGCAAATAATGCAGCATTTCATCACCCTCCTTTTACCAGTCATCCTAAATATATGGTCTCCCAAATTTTCTTTCCCGTCCCTGTTTTAAACACGTGGCGGACATTGTCCTACGAACAGCATCTCTCATCCATATTGACCAGATAGTCTGCCCCATAAAATTCTCAATTTCTCATCACCTAATCCCTTGCACTGCCTAATCATCCCTACATAGGTGTCGGTTTTCATCAAATGATCAATATCGTTTGTATTGCCCTGTGAAAACAATGTCATCCTTATTCTACCATAGCAAATGCCCTTCGTCTACATCTTCTCAGCTTCTATCAAGCCAGTCATAACACACTTCCCATTAAGCCATTTCATTTCTAAACCAGAGTGCTCTCGGAACCTCACATCTCTTGAAAAAACTGCGTATCAAGCATACTCCATTTTTTTCTGCAGACTTTTCAGTGGATTTTTAACATATTTTCTATATTTTCATCAAGAAATTCTCAAATACCTATTGACAAATCTGCCAGTTCGTGCGGCTAATTGGTTAAGGAAAACCATCCACTTTTCACCAAACCAGAATAGGGCAGACATATGTTAATTCACTGGCAGTCCTGTCAGGAGTACCTGAATTTCCTGCATGAGACAAAAGTATATCTTGGCTCTTCCCAGCCCTCAAGGCTGTAGCGCGAACCCGTTCAAAGGGGACATCTGCCCTGGAGAGACATCTTTTCTGCCAGTTTGTTGCCATGGGCTATGAGCAATTCCTCTATGGCAGGATTCGGAAAATGAAGTCGATACTTGCAATTAAGACAAAAGATCCGGTGCATGACACATCTAAAAACCTAAAAGCAGAAAAGGCTTTGCTAAACTGGCTTAATCAAATGACCCTAGTCAAAATTCTTGACTGGTTTAATGCCAGGCAGGAAACTACAGCAGACACAAAATTTGGCAGAAAGCGTTGGAAAACCGAGATAATTGAGTATGATGAATTATTTCTTCAATATCTTGGTGTTACCAGAGACTGATATTTTAACAAGTAGCTAAAACTCGGATGCTTAGGAGCCTGGGGAAGGAGCAGAGGATACGGCAGCTGGAAAAGGAAAAGGAAGCTCTGGAAAAAGCGAACCGGACAATGGAGGAAACAATTCGGAAAAGCTATGAAGCGCGGATAAACCGGATACTAAAGGAGATCGGTTCCGTACAGAATGCCAGACATGCCATCCATTACCGGGATTGTCTGCAGAAGGCCATAGAGTGGAAGAGGGAGAGCAACCCGGAGCTGGCGGCTTCGGTGGAGCAGATGATTACGAATGTGCAGCAGGGGTATGAGAAGGCTGTGAGGGAGAGGCAGGGGGAAGAAAAACAGTGAAATTTTATAAACGGCAATCCTTCTGAAAAGGGGATATTCTCAGAAGGATTGTTCGTCAATTTTTTATACGGCCTGGTAAACCCGTATGTCAGCAATATCTTTTGCCATGCTGACTTTCAGATTCCGAATTTCAATATCATTCTGTAGATCTAGGAAATATTTATCAGACACTCCAAAAAATTTTGCGAGTCTCAGAGATGTATCAGCAGTAATCTTTCTACGGTTGTGCAGGATATCCTGTATTCTGGACACAGGGACATGGATCTCCTGTGCCAGTTTATAAGCAGAAAGATTCATGGGTTCTAAAAATTCTTCCTGAAGGATTTCCCCGATTGTCGGAGTTGGAATAAAATCAGCCATGTGAGCCCTCCCTTCTGAACAAAATTCTTCCATTGATAGCATATTCTTATATCAATGATAATCAACGATTTCTACATGAAAAAAATTATTTCCCTCAACATGGAAACATATGCGATACTGGTCATTAATTCTAATGCTGTATTGTCCCGCCCGGTTACCCTGCAATAATTCCAGATGGTTTGACGGCGGAACCCGAAGATCCTCCAAACATCCTGCATTATCAATCATGATCAGCTTTCGCAGTGCAGTCTGCTGTATTGACTGTGGAAGTTTCTTTGAAAATATTTGATGATAAATTTTTTCTGTTTCTTTATCCGCAAAGCTTTTAATCATAAATCAATTATACCTGATTTTCGTGTATATGTCAACCAGGTATAATGTTTTAATAAAAAAGACCGCCAAGGCCAGTCACTCCCGGACGGGTGGTCTTTTTCATAAAATCAGAAAAATTTGATACTCCTGATCTCTGTTTTATCGAAAATCACGCTTCATCAGAAAGGAGAGCCAGGATTTCTTCCGTGGACTTTCCTGATTCCTCAATAGCCTTTAACAGTTTGGCCTTATTTTCTCTCATGGCCTTTTTAGCGGCGGCAGCGGCAGCCTTCTTTTCCTTAATGGTAGCGGTTTTTTCTGTCTTTAACTGCTCTTTGTAGGCGATTTTTAATTCTTCTTTCGCGGCTTTCAGATCCGATTCCATTTTCAAGATTTTCTCATGTAGCTTTAAAGCCTTCCCGGTATAAACGATTTCCTTTTTTACTCCTCTTGGCATTTGAACAGCCTCCTTGAACGAAAATATATTTAGAAATTGATAAAATAATCATACAATAACTTGTCATGGTTGTAAAGGAGCGGTTTTTCTGATGGCAAATCTTTTCCCTGACAAAACGCAGGGCATGATGTTATAAACGGCCCCTCATTTCCTGATACTGTATTACCACATCCTCATAATGTTTCCTCTCAAACTTCCAGCCAGGGCTCCAGATCCATTCCATATTCTGCACATCCTGCATAAAGGGTTTTATATAATTCCGCTGTCTCCGCACATGTTCTTCATAACAGTTTTCACTTACCCATTTCCAATATTCCGCGCTTCCATACGGCTCCAGGGCAATGCTGCTGCCGTAGTTTTCCCAGTCTTCATCTGTATAGGTTTCCAGGCAGAGAATCCCGCTTTGGTTATATTTCAGGAGATCAAAATGGGAATGATCCAGCCTGCCGATCCTGTCCCAATAAACCATGGATTCAGTCTTTCGGATATGGGCGGTAATGACAATACAGGAGAGATCGCAGTCGTCCTCGCAGACGAGAATGGGTACATTCAGTTCCTCTTCGCTTAAGACCATTTCCCAGATCAGATCGTTTTCCCACTGCCATATGAGTTGCCCGCTCCATGCGGGGAGCAGTCCGGACAATGAGCCGAAGGCGGAAAGGGACTCTGGCCTGTGCTGTTCCAGATACGCGGTAATGGGGTGGCCGTCAATGACCCAATAGAATTCGTCATAACCGTAACAGGTTTTTACCAGCTTTGCTTCCAGAGTATTCATAGTTAGTCGTTCCGCTTTCATACGTTGATCTTGTGTGCAGTGATAATGGTATAACTGTGGGCGTTGACAGTTATTTTGCAGTCACTGGCAATAGCGTACCAGTTCTTCCCGGTTCTTTCGATTTTGGTGTCCTTGTCTGTGATTCGTACTTTGCACCAGGAAACAATATCATTGGTTTCAAGCTGTAAGTTCCTTTTTATCCGTTCCATACCCAGCCGGGTTGTATGAAGCTTATCTATGTTTTCAATCAGACCATTCATGTGATTGCCACTCCCCAAAATGATTTTATCGATTATGATACCACGGATTGGAACCAGAGATATCCATTATGACCAGCTCTGAAGTTCAATGATATTCCCTTCCGGGTCTGCGGCGTAGACAAAGACAGCGTTTCTTCCATCCTCATAGGCTGTCTTTACCAGTTCGCCCACCTGGGTTCCGCCTTTTTCAAGGAGGAGCCTCAGTGTTTCTTCCACATCATCCACTTCAAAGGCAAGGTGGGCGATTCCGCACCGGTTGATATGACGGCAGGCTTCCTCCATTGAGTCATAGGAAAAGATTTCAAGGGTAGGATGGTCTTTTTCGTAACCTGGCAGACAGAGATGTTCCCCTACGATGTGGGCGCCCGAAATTCCGGTGAGACGGTCCAGCCATTCTCCCCGGAGATCCCTTGTCTCCCCGATGCTTCTGCAGTGAAATACTTCCTTATAAAAGATTATGAGCCTTTGATGGTCTTTTGCGATAATATTTGTATGTACATACCGGAACATATCTGCCTCTCCTTTTCGTGAGTGTCATATTTTCTGTCATATATTCTATCAAACTTCCCCATGGCTTTCAATCACAGAAATGCTAGGATGGCAGACTTTCATTTAACCGTTCCCCCTTATGAAAAATCATCCGTATCCATAATTGAATCGGCATTTATGAAGGAATTGAGAAAGGAAAGCATAAAAAACATTGATCACAGCGGGGGGAATGACATAATGTTAGCCCCTGAGGAGGACAAAAATGATGGAAGAGACAAAAAAAGAGATCATCAACGCGGTAAAGGAAGAACTTGGGACAGAATTTGAAGTGTTCTTCACCCAAACCGGCCAAAACAATGGAACGGAACAGAAGTGTATAGCAGTCATGCCAAAGAGTAATATCATGGGAGAGAGCCAATATCAGGATTGACGGCCAGACTGGACAAACGGACCATTCTCATGAAGGTAGAATATCAAATGATCAATGCAGAAAAGAACGAGGCACGTCTTACAGAAATGCCCCATGAAAGACTGCTTGACCTTGCCGCAATCTACCGGGTGATTTTGTCAGAAGACGCAGAGAGGAAAATCAGTTTCGCAGTTACCCATAGTCTTTGCGAGGAGTACAAGATCAGCAGGGAAGAACTGGACGCTGCGGCAAGATACAACATGGAAATCCAGGGATTCCGCGCACAGACTATGGAAGAGTTTTTATCAGAGCTTACAGGGGTTCCAAAGGAAATGTTTGAGGGAGGTATCCCGCTGTATATTATCCGTAACCGGCGCGGGAATAACGGAGCGGCCGCTATGTTCTGCAGCCGCCTGTTTGGAATACTGGCCGGAAAACTGGAAAGCGATCTCCGTATCCTGCCATGTAGCGTTGATGAAATCATCGCGATACCCGCAGACTGGCATGACGCGGCAGAATTGAGAACCATGGTTGGCCTCATAAACAGCAGTGAAGTCCCTGAAAGTATGGTACTGAGCGACAACGTGTACCGGTACTGCCGCGCTTCAGGCCAGTTGATGATTGAGTGAGGCGGGACGCTTGTGAAATGACGCTTCACAAATTAAAATGCGTTCCGATGACCTGGCAGGTGACGCGCCATGGCACATACCGAGACAACGATACAAGGAGAATACAGGAATGAACCACATTGTGAATATCAGTACTGACCGGCTCTGGCCGCATCCGGAAAATCCCAGGAAAGATCTGGGCGACTTAACGGAGCTGGCAGAGTCTGTCAGAAAAAACGGAATCATGCAGAACCTGACCATTGTGCCGCTGGAGCTGGCGGACCCTGACGCTGCCAGACAGCGGGAAGGGAAGAATTACACGGTTCTCATCGGGCACCGCCGCCTTGCCGCCGCAAAATTGGCGGGAATAAAGGAACTCCCCTGCAGGATTGAGGAGGGCATGGATAAAAGGGAACAGGTTTCAACCATGCTGGAAGAGAACATGCACAGAAGTGACCTCACCGTTTATGAGCAGGCCCAGGGCTTCCAACTGATGATGGATCTGGGAGAGACGGAGGCTTCCATTGCGGAAAAAACAGGATTCAGCAAAAGGACCATCCGGCGCCGGCTGAATATCGCCAGGCTGGATCAGGAAGAACTGCAGCGGAAAGAAAAGGACGTAAGTTTCCAGCTGTCTATCAAAGATCTGTACGAGCTGGAAAAGGTGAAGGACATCCGTGTAAGAAACAAGATCCTGAAAGAGGCATCCAGCTCAAGGGATCTGGTGAGCCGGACACACAGCGCTGTGGGGGAGGCGAAAAGAGAGCAAAACGCCGGGGCCATTGGGGCTATGCTGGAAGGACTGGGGGTGGGCAAAGCCCCGGAGGAGGCCAAAAACGAACTGTACTCCGGAAAGTGGAAAACCCTGAAAGGGTTTGAACTGGAAGAGGATGTCCCGAAAGAAATCACACTGCCAAAGGAAGACAGCCCCATGTATTATCTGGTCTCTTACAGACGCCTCCTGGTAATTATGAAAATGCCGAAAGGAAACAGAACCCTTTCTCCGATGGAGCAGGAGGAGAAGCGGAAAGCCAAGGCCAAGCGGGAGATCAAGGCAATCCTGAAAGAGAGTTCTGCCAGAAGAAAGGAACTCATAGAGGATATCCTTTCCGGAAAGGTTGACGCGGTAAAGGACGAGGCGGAGGAGATCAGGCGGGTATGGCAGACCCTGGTGTCTCTCGGCGCTGGTATTTATGGGTCAACACTGAGGAAACTTTTTCTGGATAAAGAAGAGTGGACCTGTACTGATGAAGAACGGCAGGAAGTCCAGAAGAAAGCAGACGCCCTCAGTATGCTTCATCAGATGCTGCTTATTTTGGATGCCTCCATGGCAAGCACCAATGAAACCTTCGATTATAAACTGAACTTTAATCCTTCCAAAGGAAAAGCGCTTTTGAAGGGATATGAAGCCCTGAAGCCTTATGGATGGTATTTTGAGAGCGAGGAGGAAAAGAAGGTGCTGGACGGTACCCATGAGCTGTATGAGAAAGAGCCGGGGAAGAAAAACGGCAGCAGCTGATAGATAAAGGCAGGCCCGGGGTATGAAAAGGACATTTTAGGATCTTTACGGTCATTCTTGTTCGGGTTGTTGTCGTCCAGTTCCTTTGATTTCTTCACATGGTGGGGATTTACGTGTACCGGCTTCATTCCGCTGTCTTGCAGGAATTTCCCTAACGCAAACCAGTAATGTCCGGTCGGCTCCATTCCGGGAATCACAGCAGTTTTGCCATGTTTTTCTGCGATATCCTCCACCCATGCTTTCAATGTCAGGAATCCGGCTTCCGTGTTACTGAATTCCAGCGGCTTTTTACTATACTCATAATTTCTCCAGTCAAAAGCCCTGGCATAATGAGTTTCACTTCCAACATCAATACCAACAATCAAAGTTTTTTCAGTAATGGATGCAATTTTTGCGTTCTGTGTGTTATAATTCATTTCAGATACCTCTCTGTTCAATAAGATTTTTACTAACCGCCAAAGTCAGTAATCTTATTTTACTCTGAGGTATTTTTTTCTCAACCTTCTTTCTTGGTATTTCCTATATTTGTATTATACAGGAAGCTCCCTTGATCATGTCATTGTATAATGGTGTGAGTGCATCAATTATCCGATCATAGGAGTCTGCTGTTAAGAGGAGGTATTTCTCTGTGCAGTTGATATTTCTATGCCGCCCCATGTATTCCTCAAGATATGGTATGGAAACATACATATCAATTCCTTGGGCAGCCATTCCCTCAAGTGCATGAACTGCAAATGTGTGCCTTAAGTCGTGCAGACGGGGAAGCTTTCCGCTTGCCGTACATGGAATACCGGCTTCTTCAAGCAGCTTCTTATACTTCTGAAGTATAGAGTTCGGCCGGTAAGCCTTACCCCATCGGTTTCTGAATAGAAGACCGGTATCATTTTCCGAATATCTGACCGCGTTCATATAGTTCCTTAAGCATGCGAACAGGGACTCCGACATAGGCACTAAACGTGTGTTATTGTATTTTGACTGTCTTACCGTAATCACTTTATTTGTAAAATCTATATCAGATATCTTCAGGGATAAGGCCTCAGATATTCTCAAACCGCAGCAATAGAGCAGTCTGATGAGGAAAGGGTAAACATTGTACATATTAGGCGAACGATAAGCATACGGAAGGCTGTCTGCCGCCTTTAACAGACTGCAAATCTGTTCCCTTGTGAAAATATATGGAACAAATGAACACCTTTCATGCCGATGTTCCGGAAGAACATATGCAGGAACACCAATGCTGTTCAGATATGTTGCAAGCTGCCTTATCAGTGCTTCTCTACGCATTTGAGTCATAGGCTGTTCACCTTCTCTCTTAGCAGCAAATCCAAGAACCAATTCTTTTGTCAGATTTATAGTGTCATCTGCGGCATGCTCATTCAGATATCGGTTCAATTCCCTGATTGCACGGACGATTCTTCCCTCGTATTTATATCCAAGGCTTCGTCTGTATTCTATAAAGGCGATACACGTATCTCCATATAAACCATCGAATCCAGCCATCTCTTTTTCACTCATACCTCGGCACCTCCAATGCGACTTTTCTTAGTCCTTCTAAATCGATTTTGATATATATCCCTGTCGTATCTGTATATTTATGCCCTAATACATTTGAGATCACAGGAATAGGGACCTCACTTCTAAGCATGTTGCTTGCTAAAGAAGAACGCATGGAATGCATCCCATGCTTCTGGTCCTCTTTAAAAGTAATTTCTGCACGCTTAAAATATTTTTGCAGCATTTCATGGAAATTTCTGTGTTCAAAGGGTTTCACAGGCGCCCGGTTGCTGACCAATACTTCTCTATAATCACATTCGGGACGTGCGTTTTTTATATAATCGATAAGAGCCATAAGCAATTCATCACTAATGGGTAATGAAACATATTCACCGGTTTTAGACTGTACAAAACCAATAGTTTTCCTTTTCCAATCAATGTCATCCAGAGTAAGCCGGCATATATCGATACACCTCATTCCAAGGGTTGCTTCCAAGAGGAGAATCAGGTAATCTCTTTTCCCATACAACGTTTCGGTATTGATGCTTTGAAGCAGTTTTGTTATACATTCCGGCGTGAAATACGAAGGATATGAATTCTTGGTGTGAATTGAAATAACCGGAAACATCTGAGCTAAATCCTTACTGCACAGTTCCTTTTGGCTCATATAAGCGAGAAGGCTCCTAAGCAAATACTGATAAGCCTCTTTTGTCGTTATAGAGTAGTAGGATCTGCTTGACAAAAATCCATATGCATGCTCGGACCGTATGTCGCTGGTATTTTTTATCCCGATGCTTTCGAAATACTTAAATACTTTTCTCGCAGAAAATTCCTTGCCCTTTAAGGTTGTATCCTTAAGTCCTCTTTCTGTTTCATGTGCAATGTAGCCATCTAAAACACCCTCAAAATATTCAAGTCTCATGTCTTTTGAAAGTCGTTTTTTCTGGCGGATTTCACCGTACAATTGAAATTCGTACAACATCCATATGTGACGCTGGAGATAATTCTCAGCCATTGTCAGATTTTCAAAATCAACCCACTTATGCTTGTGATGTTCTAACAGAAACTGCTTTCCAAGATCAAGTGAAAAATAATCAATCTCCTTCTTTCTGCAGTACTTGATAAAGACTTTATAATAACCCAAGTATCTTTCCCGGGTACTTTCTTTGTAGCCAATGAGCTTAAGGTGATCCATCAGCCCATTTACTAATTCTTCAATAGTTACCTCGTGTTGCTCCATATAGGAACCCCCTTTCTGTGATTTGTAAGAGGTATTCTATATGGAATATTATGTTGAGTAAACAGAAAGAAAATCATAGGTTTTATTAATGATTTCAGATAGTTACTCTGCATAATATTTAACTCCGCATTAGATACCATGCCTTCTCTGGGGATGATAACCATTAATGCACTGGTGGCGGCGGATAGTGTGCTGATACCAGTGGAATCGGCTTATTTGTCGGTGAAGGGGCTGCAGCAGTTGATCAAGACCATTGGACGGGTGCGGCGGCAGTTGAACCGGGATCTGGAGATTGAAGGGATTTTGCTTACCAAGGTAGACCGCAGGACAAATGATGCAAAGGATATCTCTGACCGGCTCCGGGAAGCCTATGGGGACAGGATACATATTTTTGAGAATTGTATCCCATTATCCATTAAGGCGGCGGAAACCAGCGCGGAGGGGAAGAGCATTTTTATCCATGCCCCTAAGGGAATTGTGGCGGAAGGGTATGCGGCACTGACGAAGGAGGTGCTTTCCCTTGGGGAGTCGTAGTGCGGATAAGATCAAGTTTCGTTCTTTTGATGATCTGTTTGGGGAGCAGGAGCCGAAAGGGGGAGAAAAGGAAACAAAGGGAACCGTGGAAGATCAGGTGGTCAGAATGGTGCTGGCAGAGCTTCATCCGTTTAAGGGACATCCATTCCGCGTTATGGAAGATGAAGAAATGATGGAAATGGTGGAGAGTGTGAGGCAGTTTGGCGTTCTGGTGCCTGTGATTGTCCGGCCGGATAAGGGTGAGGGATATGAGATTATTGCGGGTCACAGGAGGAAGCGGGCCAGTGAGTTGGCCGGATGTTCGGATATACCGGCGATAGTTCGGGATTTGACGGATGATGAGTCGGTTATCGCTATGGTGGATTCTAATATTCAGAGGCTGAATATTCTTCCTTCGGAGAAGGCAAGGGCTTACCGGATGAAAATGGAGGCCATGGAACATCAGGGTGTGAAGGGAGGACAGCATACGGCGGCAGTATTGGGTGAGGC
Organism: Clostridiaceae bacterium; assembly: GCA_910575585.1. Classification (GTDB taxonomy): domain Bacteria; phylum Bacillota; class Clostridia; order Lachnospirales; family Lachnospiraceae; genus UBA3402. Next base: position 8,064 of record CAJTGF010000055.1, on the reverse strand, counting down.
TTCTGGGGAGAGTGCCAGGACGGTCCACAGGTATATCCGGCTTACCTATCTGGTGCCGGAACTGTTGGAACTGGTGGATCAGAAGCGGATTCCTGTTGTTGCGGGGGAGAGCCTTTCTTTTTTGAGGGAAGGGGAGCAGGAACTGGTGAGGGATTATGTGGTTCAGAGAAATGTGTTTCTGTCAAAAGGCGAAGCGGAACTGTTGCGGGTGGAAAGCAGCAAGGGGGAGTTGAGTGTTGAAAAGGTTCAGGAGATTTTGTGCAGGAATGTGAAAACGGCAGGGATAACCATTTCGGCAAAGCGGATTCGGGATTATTTTCCGGAGGGGTATACGAAGGAGGAGATTGAGAAGATTGTTTACAGCCTTCTGGATTCTTGGAGGGCGAATGGAAGTGGGTAGAAAGAATAGTGGTTCCTTTGTGCCATGGTGGCAGAAAGTGAGATCGGGAACCTTGTGCCACGGTGGCAGAAAGCAGGGATGGGAGTCCTTGTGCCATGGTGGCACAAAGTATATTTAGGAGCCTTGTGCCACGGTGGCATAAAGTGAGAGTGGAAAGCCTTGTGCCATGATGGCAGAAAGTAAAGAGTAGGAGTCTTTATGCCACGATGGCAGAAAGCATGAGTAGAGTTCCTTGTGTCACAGCAACATAAAGCATAGATTGGAGCTTTTATGTCATGGTGGCGTAAAGTATACTTATGAGCTTTGTGTCGTCATAATAGAAACGTATGGGGGATTTTTTGTGTCGGCGCAAGAGGATAACAGAAGAAAAAGGGATAAAACAGCAAAAGTATTTTATAGTGTTTTCTGATGATTCTAGGTAAGGGTAGTTCATTCTCCAAAGCAAATTTTGAAACTTAACAGAGCAATTTGTTTGATTTTTTAATTTGATTTGGAGGATTATTATGGGTAAGAGTGGAGTTATTACGGAGAAAAGCAAAAAAAAGAAGCGTATCATAATGTGATCGTGCTGTTTAAGTTTTATCGTTCGGTTGCCTGGCGTATGCAGGTGCAGATCGGGCAGGTGAAGCACCGTTTCCGGAAGGAATATGGGACGGATGTGGACAGCTTTCTGGAATCTATTTATCAGGCGGGAATGGACTTAAATGATGATGAGGCGAATATTAAGCCACGGGTGGAAGCGATCAGCAGCTCCAATAAGTTTTTGAAACTGATTGATGAATCGGTGGAACTGATGAGATTGTATCATCCCCAGGGGGAGAGGTATTACTGGGTTTTGTATTATACCTATATGACGCCGCACCAGCTGGGTAATATTTCGGAGATTATGGAGAAACTGGAGCCGCATTTTTCTCAGGGAGTAGGGATTAACCGGAGTACTTATTTCCGGTGGAGGGATAGCGCTCTGAAGGCAGTGGAGGGGATTTTATGGGGGTATGAGGAGGAAAGCAGGAGACTGTTGGAGCATTACCGGGATACGTGGAAGGAAGATATTTAGTAGGAGGAGGTAAAGGTTTATTATATGGAATCATAATTAGCAAAATTAGTTAAAAACATTGGTATTTAGATACCATTCAGGGGAGATTAAAGTGATGCTTGCTTTCATCTCACTTTATGTTTTAGTGTTCAGATGATGGTAGGGGGATAGAGAATACTGGTCCATTGACTTGTAGGATTTCATTTAGAATTATTTTGTCATATAATAGAAGGAATTTCTATGAGGAGGGTGATTACCATGAATATGATAAAAGAAATGGAACAGTATTTGGAATTTTGCAAATATCGTAAGGAATTGAATAGAAACACATTAAAGGCTTATAGGATTGATTTGGAGCAATATTTATCTTTTATTAAGAAAGATTTCCTTTTAAAAGCAAGAATTGAGGAATATATAACAGAATTGCATAAAAAGTATAAACAAAAGACGGTAAAAAGAAAAATTGCCAGTATTAAGGCATTTTATAGATATCTTGAAGAAGAAGAACGATTGGAAGGCAGTAATCCGTTTACCAAGATCAGGGTAAAGTTTAAGGAGACAGAGAGTTTACCCCGGATTATTCCCAGAAATGACATTGAAAGGCTGTTAAATTATATGTATGACGTTATGAAGCAGTCGGGGCAGGAGGCAACTATTTATCGAGATTTATCTGTCATAGAAATGTTTTTTGCAACCGGAGCCAGGGTGTATGAAATTTCCAATTTGAAAATACAAGATATTGATCTGGATAATGGTATTATTAAACTATTTGGCAAGGGCAGTAAAGAACGGTATGTACAGATTGGGAGTCCGGAAGTCTTGGAGCTGGTAAAAGAATATTATAGGCTGAATCAGCAGGAAATAGATAAAAGTGGGTTTTTCTTTGTAAATCGGCAAGGAAAACGTTTTTCCGAACAGTCGATCCGGCGCATGATTCGGAAATATTCATGCCAGGCCGGTATTTCTATTCATATTACGCCCCATATGTTCCGCCATTCTGTTGCAACATATCTGCTGGAGGAGGGCGTTGATATCATGTATATACAGAAGATTTTAGGTCATAGCTCCATAAAGACGACACAAATCTATTTGCATATAGCTTCTAAAAAGCAGATGGAGATTTTAAAAGAGAGGCATCCAAGGAATCAAATGAGGATTCAACGAGCGGCATAGAGGAGAATGGTATAGAATTTGGGAGAGGCTGGCTCCAAATTAAGGGGGTGGTCTGATTGTGGTGGAGAAGTTTATAAAAATTGGTAGAATATGGAAAAAAGGGCTTCACCATTTGGGGGAAATGGGGTATAATAGGTAAAAATATAGGGAAATTTGTTGAGGATAATACATAGTTATCCTTAAATGTAATCAGGGCTGATAGTTTCTATCTTATCTATTGTTTAAATCAGTAAACAAGATTAGATTTAGCTGATGATAAAAATAATCACTTTTATGTTGATCGTATGTGGGAGGTAATTTGTATGTATTTAGCTACTATTATTGTCGCTTTAAATAATGAATACCCTTTAACGCAAAATTTTTTCTCCAATATTTTAAAAATAACTAATAATAATATTCAGATTATTGCCGTTGTTGATTTATCTCCGAGCATGGAAACATATATTTTTTTAGAAAATCAAAAAAAGATTCATAATAATCTATTAGTAATATATAATAATCAAAATTTGGGGTTTTCTAAAGCTAATAATATAGGAGCCCAAAAAGCTAAGTCGTCCTATTTAATTTTTCTTAACTCAGATACCTTTCCAACTGGTAATAGTATTTACTCTTTAATTGAGTACATGAATAGTGACTCTTCAATCGGGGTGGCGCAAGGTTTAATTTTGTATCCACAGACGGGCAGAGTACAAAGTACAGGTCACATTTTCGGATTTTATAAATCAAGGCATGCTTTTGATGGGAATACTCAGTTACACCCTTTAGTAAATGAAATCTGTGAACGTCAGGCATTAGCATCTGGTTTCTATATTACGCAGAGAAAATTATTTGAAGCAGAAAATGGATTTGATGAGATATATTTTAACGCATGGGAAGGTATGGAATACTCTTTAAAAATCCATTTAAGTGGCTATAAATGTATGTATTATCCTTCTGCAAAAGCATATCATGTAAAGGGTTCAGGACGAACTCGAATTTTTAGAGAAGAGTCTTCACAGGCGGGGTATTTTTGGCACAAATGGGCTGATAAAATAGAAATGGATTTACCTATTATTTTAATAAAGCAATTATCAAAAGAACAATTAAAGAGAAATTATATTTTTATTAATGCAAGTTCTTTAAAAAATAATATTTGGGAAATAATGTTAAAGGATATACATTTTAATATTGTAGACTATTACTATATCACAAAATCATTGGTTAAAAAAAATATTTCTTTGGAGGATTCGATTCCAACTGGAATAATTGAATCCTCCAATAATCTATTATTCTTAAGTGATAATTTTCAAGAGCTTATTGGAAATAAAAATGTTTTTGAATACAGAAAAAAATTCCATGATATAATCTTAGATTTAAGTGGTAACGTAGTAACCCCTTCTACAGTTATATAATTACCATATTCTAGGGTCAACATAATAATATGGAGAATTTGCACCCATCTTAAAGAATATAGCCTTATTTTTATTTGCTGTATGATTATGATTTATTATTATATTATAGGAAGTCCTTTTCAATTGTAAATTGATACTATGACAACTGCTTTCATTACAGAACAATTTTAGTATTCCTGATAAATATTGGACTCTAATACTACTTTGTGCTATATGAGAATTTTGAATTTCTACAATCAATTTTTGGGCTTCCTTTTTTGATTGAAATATAACAATTTGACAACCTGCTAGTTTCAATCTGCTTTTATAATACTGTTTCCAAAAACAATTTTTAAACAAATTTATACTGGCATTTTCCAGCTCTGATATACTCCCTTTTCCAAGCAACAACTTGACATATGCGATTTCACATTGACAATCGAAAAATCTACGTTTTTCATTTTGTGCCTTTTCAAAAATTTTTTGTGCTATTTCAAGATAATATAGAGCCTTATTTAAATCTAAATGATATATACCTTTCGCATAATCCATAAATGTATAACCAATATGTTCAGAACTATTATATAATGCTGCCAGTTTTAAGTTCTTATGTTGCCATCTATTTGCTAATTGAATATCATCTTGTAATAATGCCTGAACCATAAAACGATTCGTTGCAGTAAGGTAAGATCTATAATTTTTCCCTTCATTGTAGAACTTCCATTCTTTACGGAAGTTATTAATATATATATATTGATTTTGTGGAGTTATCATACGCCAATATTCTGCATCAATTATTTCAGAATAGCTATCAAAATAAATCTTGTCTTTTTTTAAATGTTGATATTGTTTCCGAATGTCATAAAAGATCTCAAGTGCCTTTTGGCTTGATCCACAATGCATTAACGCAAATCCATAAAAATATTTTATTAATATTTTTTTGGAAATATCAGCAGAAATTATATCTAAATATTGATAAAGAAGTTCACCAATTTTTATTATTATAGAATATTGATTAGAATTGTAGGATTTTTCAACTTCAAGAACAAAATAATCAAAATATCCTAATAATAATTCAGGAAAGTATTTAACAAGTGCAAGAATATATTTGTTTTTCTCCTTATCATCAAATTTGATCAAATCCTCAAACAAATTAATAATATCACTTTGGGGAATTACATAAGAATTTATATCAAAGATGGTATGCTTCGAATCAGGATATACAAATCCATTATCTAATTGAATATAACCCGATTGCATCTTTTTATTAATCCAGTCAAAGGTTTTATATTTTAAAATAAATTGGATAGGTACGCCCTCCCCAATCATATATATGAGTATTTCGATTATGTCCGATGTGCGCAACTCAATCTCAAAAAGATAGTTTATTTTTTCTTTAAAGATATTTGCATATAGTTCACTTACTTGATTGCTTGTATCAATATGTTGTAAATTACTTATAAATTCATTAACTATATTAGGATAAATAAGCTTATGGTTATTAGGAATCATACATGAAAGATCGTCACAATGCTCTGTGATATTTTCGTTGATTATTGAAAGCAATTCATCATCATGTATAAAATCTATTTTGATATTTTCTATGTAACTACTTTTTATAGATTCATGTGATGTTATAATAAAAGTTATTTTTTTAAATGGCCTAAACGAATTTAATATTACGTTAAAAATAACTGTGGCATCTTTACTAAGCTTATATAAATTATCAATCAAAAAGAACTTACTATAATCGAAATAATCTCGGCATTCAAATAAATGATCTGAATAGACATTTATACATCCTTTAAAGATATTTAATATGGTATCACTGTCATTATTTTTTAAGGCCTCTACAAGTTTAGCGATAATTTCAGTAGATATTTTAGAAATACTCGTTTCTAAATTATCAATCAATTTATTAATATGATTAATATTTATACTCAAACTATCAAAATCAAATATTAGCAATAAAAACATTCTACATATTTGAAGTATGTCAGATGAATCCCCCCAAAATTTAACATATATCACTTTGTTTTTTTTATCTCTTAGCAAATCACACTTAATCTTATCTAAAACCCAACTTTTTCCGGTTAACTCAGCACCAAATATATTAAAGATAATTTGCCGATTGTTTCTAATATTATAAGAAATAGTTTTATAACAATTGAATTGCGATTTAAAAAAGTAATCTTGCATCGAAAATTCCAATATAATAGTATCCAGCACAACTATATTATCATTATATCTAGCCTCGAAACAAAAGGCAATTTTATTTTCACCCCTCAAAATATGTTTTTTAACAACCGTATTAAAATTTATAGTTATATATCCAGAGTGTGATATATCTGAATACAATACTTCTTTATTACATCGTATCTCAATTTTGTGATTTTCTAATCCCCTAACAAAGATTTCGGCTTCAAATCGATAATTACTATAATCGTATAAACCAATAATCTTTTGTCCACTCAATATGGAATCACAGGAATAAGAATCTCTCAAATGTAATATGCATATATCCTCTAGATGAATAAATGGAGTGGTATTTTGTAAAACGATGGGCTTTGCGAAATACTTTTTTTCAATAATAGGATTGCTTTTAATCCAATATTCTAAAGTATCTTTATCAATAAAAACAATTTTTTGTATATTATTTAAGAAACAAAATTCTTTAATTCGATATCTTATATTAGGACCAAAATCTGTGTTAGCAACAAAAAAAATCTGAATTACTGTTTGATTTAGTTCTGCTGATACTAAAGTCGAATCATAACGTCTAGATGATAAGTTTCTATTATTCTTATATAAATATTTCACCTCAGCCCACATACTTTTTCCTGAGAAAGAGCAGACGCTTTCTATATCTCGATTACCATCTCGGCTTGCTTTTGTTAATTCCCAATGTTCTAGCGGATATGTTCTATCAAGATAATCTTTTATTAGAAATTCAAACTTTCTGTCATCTTTTTTTATTGTTTCCTTTTTTCCATCTTTATTAATATGTAATACTTCTTTAAATGTCCAACTCATGTAATAATTCCTTTAATATAATCAGATTTTAGAATTAAAGTGTAACGCTTTTTGTTAGATATGCTTTAAAAAAGTCATTTTTTTGAAAATACTGATTTTTCGAAGTTTTTAGCATTATGGCATACCTAATTTAAATTCGTTGCAGATTAAATTCTTTCAGTATAAATAGATTTTACATCCTTTTACAATACAAATAGAAATTATATCTTATGCAAGGATAACTATGTATTATCTATCAAAATAGCGAGGCCGGATAAATGGATAGGTGAGTATTTGGATATTTGAAGCCATAGATTTTGGTGTGATTAAATAACAAGAGAGAATATACTATATATAGACGAAAAATAATTGACATATACTATATATAGTGTTATTATATAGGAGTATTGATTTATATATCTTTTAGGTGAAGGATATAATAAAAATTTGTTCCTGTATGCACAAGCAGGAAGCTAAACGGTGAATATCTTACCGGGTTGCTTTTGTTTATCTATGAATCAGAGAATGACGCTCATTTTGTAATGGAAATGCGGCGTCTTTTTTTGTGCGGAAAAAGGGGCGGCAATATGGAAGGAGGGCAGAGATATAGGTTTATCAAAACAAAGGAGGGGCGAATGAAACGGGATAAATTCAAAAAAATGCGGCTTCAGCTGGAGACGTTGAAGCCTGCGAAAGCGGAGGATTGTGCGCTGCTTTTGCAGGGGCTGACCATGGAGACATCGGAGACGTCAAATTTTTCTATGGAATCTGTGGAGCGGAAAAAGAGGGAGTTGAAAAATGGCATTCTGGCAGTGGAGATGGAGGCCAGGGGAATCCGGACGGATGATAAGCGTTTGGCCCACTTGAAGACGGGAAAGCAGGCAGAAGTTTTGGATTATAATTATTGTCTGTATAATGGGGTTAAAACCCTCGCCTTCCAGGCGAAACCTTTAGGTCAACCCCATACCTCAAAGTTTAGAAAAAAGAAATATAGAGATACTAAACTTGAGGTGAAAAAATGGAAAACTATAGAAAGTCAGCACATTGTACGTATGATATCAAATATCACATAG
>CAJTGF010000054.1 GCA_910575585.1 Clostridiaceae bacterium | reverse complement strand
TGTCGTACAGCTTCGCCGCGTACATCAGCTGGCGCACCGGCATGTTTGGGTTATAACTGCTCTGCTGCTCATAGACGTTCATGACATGGCAGAGGATAAACGAAACGTCATTCTTCATACCCATATATACCGCGTCCTCCATGGTCGTGAACTCGATGCTGTCCAGATCCGTATAGTCCGTTCCGTTCACCGCGTTGTACAGACTCAGCGTCCACTCCTTTCGCCCCTTCTTCCCAAACAGGAAGGTAAACAGACGGTCCTTGTGTTCCCTGTTGATCTCCACCATTTCCGGCATCACCCCTTTCCTGACTACCAATCTCTATACCAATATTATACCGAAACGGCATCAAAAAAACAATACATTTTTCAGTAGGGATGAACCTGTTTCTCTGGAAGAAATGTACGAGAAAGTCATGTCCCGTTCTCGTGGATATCTTCTAAACCTTTACTGTCTGTTTTGTGTTCCTAAAACACAGGTCTATCTAACGTATGTTCAGCGAACATATGTTTTTCTCTGTGTCTTAAAAAATCGGAATTTCCTATAAAGTAAAAAACGGAAGCACTCTCCTGCTTCCGTCGTACTGCTGACCGCTCCCTTTTAAATTCTGAAAAACAGCCCCGCCTTTTTCAGCACCGGCCTTACGGCCATATAGACCGCCACTACCACCACCGTGCCGGCCACGGCGTTGATAAACGTCACGCCGGCCGCCCAGGTGGTCATGATCTTTGCCGCCGAAGACTCCACGCCCAGGACATAATTCTTGTAAAAGAACCCGACGATAGGATCCATGATAACATTAAATCCCAGCCCGGCGATGGAGGCGATCAGCGTCCACTTAAACACATATCTGCTGTCATGGTTGTCCGTAATATGGGCGATCCTGTGAGCCACCAGACCTGCGATCAGTCCGATGCACAGTTTCAGCACAAACGTCTTTGGCGCGCTTGTCACATAAGCCGGGTCGATGAGATCGGCGATGGTCATCCCCAGGGAACCGGCCAGCCCGCCGTAAAACCCTCCAAGGAGAAGCGCCGCCAGAACGCAAAACGCGTTGCCGATGTGAAGAGCCACCATATCCCCGCCAAAAGTGGGAATGGGGATCTTCAGATACGTAAACGCCACATAGCTCAATGCCGCCATGAGACCTGTAAGGACTATCTTATGCACCTTTTCGGTAGTTTGAGGTTTTGCCGCCCCTGCCCGGGACGCTGCCCCCAGTGTCTGTACCTTGCTGTCTTTTCTGCTCATATTCTTCACTCCTTTATGGTTGTAATCAGATCTTCCTTATGATAACACATAAGTGGAGTGATAAAAATAGCCAGTTTTTATATTTTGGACCAGTCCAGTTTTTCATTGATCTTTCGACTCTACGCAGATCAAGATCCCGCTGTCAAACCGAATGGCCGCCTCCTCCTGCGCCAGCTCATTGCTGACGCAAAGGCCCGCCTCCTCCCCGATTGACAGATCCTTATTCGTAAGTGGATACTTAAATCCCTGCAAAGTAATGCCTTTCACCTGCTGGGTCAGAGGGATAAACGATATGTAAGTGCCGTAAACCTGCTGTTTTCGAAAGGTCTTCCCCTTATCCAGAAGGTACACCTTGTTCCAGGGATCGTAGAGAAACGCCTCCGTCTCCCGGTCCAGGCACAACTTTAACAGGTGGATGTTGGACAGCTCATGGTCCAGCCTCCCCCCTGTGGCCCCCAGGATCAGCAGCCGCTTACAGCCCAGCTTCATGGCCGTGTTAATGGCCAGCTCCGTGTCTGTCTCGTCCTTCTCCGGCCGGTGGACATCCCACAAGATATGGGGATCTTTTTGGTACTCCTTTAAGATCTCCTCTGGCACCGTGTCAAAATCACCTACAATGGCATCCGGCGCAAGCCCAAGGGCCTTTGTCGCCTCCAGCCCGCCGTCAACTGCCACCACACAGTCTGCCAAAGCCCCCTGCTCCCTGATTAACTTCCCGGCAAAGTCCCTATGGATCCGTCCGCCGGTGATAATAAGCCCTGTCTTCATCGCAAGCCGCTTTCATACCTGTCAAAGATCTCCAGAAACCGTCCCACGTTCTCCCCGGCATCCCCCTGAAACACCGAAGTACCGGCCACGATCACATTGGCCCCGGCCTTTAAAAGCTCCTCCACATTGGCAAGCGTTACGCCGCCGTCCACTTGGATATCCGCCGCCAGCCCCATCTCGTCCAGCTTTCTCCTAAGGCTCCTTACCTTCTCAACCGTGTAAGGAATAAACTTCTGGCCTCCGAATCCCGGATTTACGGACATCACCAGCACCATGTCCACCAGTGGCAGCACCATCTCCACCGCCGCCAAAGACGTGGCCGGATTCAGGGCCACCCCCGCCTTAGCGCCGGACTGGCGGATCTGTCTCACCGTAGAATCCAGATGCTTGCAAGCCTCCGCGTGGACACAGATCAGATCTGCCCCGCATTCCCTTACCACATCCACATACCTGGCCGGCTCCTCCACCATCATGTGTACGTCAAAGACCATGTCCGTGCAGCTCCGCAGCGCCTTTATAACAGGCATCCCGAAAGAAATACTGGGGACAAAAGCCCCGTCCATCACATCCAGATGGAGATACATGGCTCCCGCCTGCTCCACAGCCTTAATATCCTGTTCCAAATGCTTAAAATCCGCTCCCAAAAGGGAGGGCGCAAGTATGATCATATCAATACCTCCTTTTCCCTTTCAATTCCTCATAAATCAGCCTGTAGTTTTTATAGCGGCTTCTGCTGATCTCTCCCGCCTTCGCCGCGTCCTTCACCCCACAGACCTGCTCCCCCATGTGGACGCACCCCAAAAACCGGCATGCGTCCTTATACGACTCAAATTCCGGAAAATACCCTGCAAGCTCCTCCGGTTCCATATCAAACACAAATACAGAGCTGAACCCGGGCGTATCCATCAGATACGTTCCCGGCTCAACGCAAAACAGCTCCGAATGTCTGGTGGTATGCCTTCCTCTGCGTATCTTTTGGCTGACCGCTCCCGTCTCCATATTGGCCTCGGGCATCAAACGATTGGTCAGGGAAGATTTGCCCACCCCGGAAGGTCCGGCCAGCACCGTGGTCTTTCCCTCCAGGTATACCCTCACATCCTCCATCCCTATGCCCTGGCCTGCGGACGCAAACAGCACCCGGTAGCCTGCCGCCTCATAGATCCTTTCATATCTGGCTCTGTCCTCCTTCGAGGCCAGATCAGTCTTGTTAAACAAGATGCCGGCAGGAATGCGGCTTTTCTCCATAAGTACCAGATACCGGTCTAAAAGGTTCAGATTGGGTGCAGGATCCGCCAGGGCAAACACCACCAGTGCCTGGTCCACATTGGCCACTGCCGGCCGGATCAGTTCCCCCTTTCGTGGCAGAATCTCATCAATATTCCCCTGGGGCGGCTCCTGTTCCAACACCGTAATCTTTACGTCATCCCCTACCAGCGGCTTTATCCTCTTGTTCCTGAAGATCCCCTTTGCCTTACACTCATAGATCACTCCGTCCTCCCCGTGGACGTAGTAAAAACCTGCGATCCCCTTTATGATCTTTCCTGTCAAACCTGTCACATTTGTCAAATCTGTCCCATAACCCCCTCTTTGTTTGTTAGGTACTCTCGTTCAATGGGTCTGGGTAAAGGTCACCGGATAGATGGCCAGCACCTGGCCGGAATCCGCGTTGACCACCTCAACCTCGCCGTTTGCCACTCCCGCTTCTCCCTCGATCTCACTAAACGTAATGGGTACATCCTGGGTCCCGTTGTAGACCATGGTATCCATCAGGGTCTTATACACCGTCTCGCCGTTGACCACCTGCTTTAACCGGATCATCACCCGCACGTCCGCGGCCACGGCGCCCGGGCCGATACTGCCTCCCAGGTTGTAGTGCTCATTGATGGACGCCACATACCGCTTTGCCTCCGGCCCCAGGCTTACGGTGTAGGGGATGGGAGTCCCTTCCTTCACCAAAGTGTCCGCCTCGACACCCTGCCGGATCACATACCCGATCTCCAAGGTGTCGCTGTACTCCTCGGACACATCCCCCGGTTCCAGGCCCGCCGCTGCCAGAGTGCCGATGGCATCTTCCTCAAACAGCCCGTCGATAGCCGGCACCGACCGCATGGCGGAAGCCGGCCCCGCGCTGATGTACAAAGTCACCGTCTCCCCCGGCCGCGCCTTATCCGGCTCAAACCGGACCACCAGGCCCTCGGCCACCGTGTCGTCATATTCCGTCTTCTCCTGGACCACCAGCTTATTCTGCTCCAAAAGCAGCCTTGCCGCCTCACCGGTCATGCCGTCCAGAGACATCTCCGACACCTTTACCAGATCGCTGCCGTTGCTGACCACCACACTGACGGCCGTATATTTCTGCACAATGGTCCCCTCCGGGATCTGCTGGGAGATGACGCAGCCCTTATCCACCGTATCCGAATCCTCATAACCGCTTACTTTCAGGATCAGGGTCCGCTCCTTTAACTTGGCTTCTGCCAGATCCACCGGCAGCCCCAAAACATCCGGCGCCTCCACCTCCCTGTCATTCAGAGACTCCGTAGGCGCCACGGTTTCTGTCTGGATGTCGGCTTCCGTCTCGCCGGAGCCAAACCGAAACAGTCCGCCCAGCCTGGAGAACACCACCACCAGGATCACCACGATGATCACGGCTGCCAGGACCCCCAGGGCCGCCAAAAGCTTATCAAACCCCTGGGGTACGCCGTCGCCGGAAGGCCGCCGCCCCCGGTTCTTTCCCTGGCTCCGGTTGGGATTCCTGCGGTGTTCCTGCTGCCAGTCCTCCTCGTCCTCCTCCCAATCCCAGTCTCTTGCGCCTGCTCTCTCCTCCCCAAGATCCCGCTCTCTCATATATTCCCGGTCCCTGGGCGGATTTGCCTGCCGCATATCCTGCCCCTTCCAGCCCTGGTCGTTCTCCCAGTTCTGGCCGCCGCCGTCCATAGGCTGGCCATCCCATTCCCCGGCCCCTCTTGGCTCACTGGCATCCGGCTCCTCCCATGTCCGCTCCTCCTCCCAGTCCCTGGAAGAATCCACCCCCCGCTTGATCTCCTCCAGCTCTTCCTTGCGCAAAATCACGGTACCGGCATCCATATCCACCTCCGGGGCCAGCTGCACAAAGTCCTCGTCCGGGTACACCAGCACACGGCGCAGATCCGCGATCACCTCCGCGATCTGGCTGTAGCGGTACTCCGGTTTCTTCTCCGTACACTTTAAGATGACGCCTTCCAGGCTTACGGGAATCTCCGGGTTAAAGTAGGTAGGCCTGGAGATCGGTTCCTGAAGCTGCGCCAAGGCAACGGCCACCGTGCTCTCCCCCTCAAACGGAAGCCGCCCTGTGACCATCTCAAAGATGGTGATCCCCAAAGAATAAATATCGCTCCTTGTGTCGCTGTAGCCCCCTCTGGCCTGTTCCGGAGCCATATAGTGGACAGATCCCATGGCCTCGGAAGTCATGGTCTGGGTGGAAGCCGCCCTGGCAATGCCGAAATCCGCCACCTTCACCTTTCCGTCCTTGGAAATAAGCATATTTTGGGGCTTGATATCTCTATGTACAATATTCTGTTCGTGGGCGGCTCCAATGCCCTGGGCCACCTGGATGGCGATGCCCACCGCTTCCTTCACGTCCAGAAATCCTTTTTTTCCAATGTAGCTTTTTAATGTGATCCCTTCGATCAATTCCATGACAATATAGTGAATGCTGCCTTCATCCACAACATCGTACACATTAACAATGTTAGGGTGGGACAGTCTGGCCGCTGCCTGGGCCTCCATCTGGAACTTTCCCACAAACCCTTCCTCATTGCTGAATTCCTGTTTTAATACCTTGATCGCCACCAGGCGGTTCAGCTTGTGGCATTTCGCCCTGTACACATCCGACATCCCGCCGGAACCGATCAGACCTAATATCTCATAGCGTCCCTGCAAATAAACACCTGTTCTCAGCATCAACCCACCTCGCCTATCTGCGGATCGATCACGATCACCGCAATATTGTCAAAACCGCCCCGGTCATTGGCCTGGCCAATAAGCCGTTCTGTCTTTTGTTTAAGGGAACCCCTTCCGTTAAGGACGGCTGCCATCTCCTCGTCCCCAAGCATATTGCAAAGTCCGTCGGAGCACATTAAGAGCATATCCCCCTCAACAAGGGCCTCCTCAAAAAAATCCGCCTCCACATGCCTTCCCACTCCAATGGCCCTGGTGATGATATTTTTCTTCTGCTGATAATCCCTGCTGTACCGCTCCATCTGTCCCCGTGCCACCAGCTCCTCCACGTAGGAGTGGTCCCTGGTGATCTGGAACAGCCAGCCATCCCGAAACAGATACAGCCGGCTGTCCCCCACATTGGCCGCGTACAGCGTCCCGCCCTCAACGGAGGCCGCCACAAGGGTGGTCCCCATGCCCGAAAGGGCGCTGTTTGTCTGGGACACTTCATATAACTCCCCGTTGATCTGCCGGATACCCTCTTTTATAACCTGTACCGCCGTGCCGCCCTGCCGGCGCCCCGCGTACTCCGCAAGGCCCTCCACCAGAAAACGGGACGCATAGTCTCCCGCCCTGTGGCCGCCCATTCCGTCAGCCACCAAAAACAGGTTGTCCAGGCCCCCTACCGGATCTGATGAACAATAAATATAGTCCTGGTTGCGGTTTCTGACCCTCCCCGCATCAGTCATCCCATATGCTCTCATCTTCATCAATCCTCCTTTTTGTCACGGATGTACGTTTCCTAAAACTTCTGCGCAGCTGCCCGCAGGCCCCGTTAATATCCCGCCCCATCTCCCGCCTTACGGTGACGTTGATGCCGCTTTTTTCCAGGCATCGCCGAAACCGTTCTACGGCCCCGTTGTCCGACTGGACATAGGACCGCTCCTTGATGGGATTCACCGGGATCAGGTTCACATGGCCCTGCTGGTCCTTTATCAGATCCGCCAAAGCCTTGGCTTCCTCAAGGTTGTCATTGACCCCTTTTACCAGGCTGTACTCAAAGGTCAGCCGTCTCCCCGTCCGCTCAAAATAACCGCGGCAGGCTGAAAGGATGTCCTTAAGGGCGTACCGGCCGGCCACAGGCATCAGCTTTCTCCTGACCTGGTCGTTGGGGGCGTGCAGGGACAGCGCCAGGGTAACGGACAGTCCTTCCTCACTAAGCCGCTGTATGCCCGGCACGATGCCGCAGGTGGACACCGTAATATTCCTTTGGCTGATCATCAAGCCTCTCTCGTCGGAAACAAGGCGGATAAACCTTACCAGATTGTCGTAATTATCCAACGGCTCCCCGGAACCCATGACCACCACATGGCTTACCCGCTCCCCCGTATCCTTCTGGATCCGGTAGATCTGATCCAGCATCTCCGACGGCTTAAGGTTCCGCTCCAGCCCGTCCAGGGTGGAGGCACAGAAACGGCATCCCATGCGGCATCCCACCTGGGAGGAGATGCACACGGAATTGCCGTGCCGGTATTTCATCCACACACTTTCGATCACATGGCCGTCCTTTAGCCCAAACAAATACTTTCTGGTGCCGTCGATCTTTGAGATTCTTACATCCTCCTGCTTTAGCGTCACCAGGTCATACCCCTCCATAAGCCGCTGCCGCAGATCCTTAGGCAGATTGGTCATATCCGCAAACGAATCCGCCTGTTTTTCATGAATCCACTGAAAGATCTGGCCGGACCGAAACGCTTTCAGCCCTTTTTCCCTCAGCTGCTGGTCCAATTCCTGGAAAAACAGGGATTTCACATCTGTTCTCTCTTCCATCATATCCCCTTAACTCTGTCCTCTGCCCTTTCCTCTACCCTTCGGAACACGGCCAGGAAAAACCCGTCGCAGGGGTAAATGCCCGGCAGCAATTGGACGTATCCCTGCTCCATGGTGTCCTCCCTGATGCCGTCCCCCAGCCGTCCCCTTATGTCCACAGGCTCAAAGGGAAAATTGTCCGAAAACCAGGCGGCATTGTCCTGGTTCTCTTTTCTGTTTATGGTGCAGGTACTGTAGACCAGGATCCCCCCCGGCTTTACGTACTGCCACACCACAGATAAAATGTCTCTCTGGAGCTGCGCCAGATCCTCAGCCGACTGTCGGGTGGCCCGCAGTTTAATATCCGGCTTTCGCCCCATGACCCCCAGACCGGAACAAGGCAGGTCCGCCAGCACAAGATCCGCCGCCTCCACGGACTTTTCATCTTTGAAAAGGGCGTCCATCACCGTAACTGTCACATTGGAGTACCCCAGCCTTTTTACGCTGTCCTCAATAAGGTCCGCCTTAGAATGGCTGATATCCCGCACCTCCACCTGCCCCGTCCCCCCAAGGACCTCTGCCAGATGAAGGCTTTTCCCGCCGGGAGCCCCGCAGACATCGATGCAGCGCCACCCCTTCTGAGGGTTTGCCGCCCTTACCACCATGGCGGAGCTTAGATCCTGGATCTGGATCCATCCTTTCTGAAACGCTTCCAAAGACTCAACATAGTCCACATGGTCCAAAAACACCAGATCGTCCCCATAGCCGCTATCCTCCACAAGGACTCCCTGACGGATCAAACTGTCCTTTATGGCCTCTGCCTCCGCCCTGCCCGCGCATAAGCGGACGCAGAGACGGCTTTTATCCAAAAACGCCTCCAAAACCTTCCTTACCGTCTCCTTGGGATACTCCTCCATCCACATGTCATAGATCCACCGGGGGATGCTGTAACGGATCCGGTCGTCGGGAAACGTCAGCTGCCCCTTATTTCTGGAAACGGTCCGCAGCACCCCGTTGACAAACCCTTTTAGCCCCTGAAAACGCCGCTTTGCCGCCAGCTTCACCGCCTCGTTGCACACGGCGCTGTCGGGGATCCGGTCCATGTACAGGATCTGGTACACAGACATCCGAAGCAGGGCGCGGATGACAGGCTTCATCTTCTCAACCTTCACGCTGGAGTATCTGCCAAGAACATAGTCGATCTGTATCAGATACTCCAAAGTCCCCTCAGTGACCCTGGTGATAAACGCCCTGTCCTGTTTTTCCAGATACTGATATTTGGAAAGCGCCTGGGACAGAACCACATGGCTTAAGCCGTCCCGCTCCACGATCTCAAGGAGGATGTCCAACGCCAGCTCCCTGGGATTTACGCCTTTTCTTTCTTTCTCATTGGTCATCATAACGCCGTCTGCTTCCTCCAAACAATATCACCAGACGCAGAAGCTGCAAAATAGAGGACGCGGCCGCCGCCACATAGGTAAGAGCCGCCGCCCCCAATACGCTCCTTGTCTGCCCCACTTCCTGGCCCCCAAGGATCCCAAGCTGGTCCAAAAGCTGAATGGCCCGCCTGGAGGCGTTTAACTCCACCGGAAGGGTGATCAGCTGGAACAATACCACTGCCGCAAACATCCAGATGCCGATCCTGGTCAGCATATTGCTGCCGCCCATAATAAGCCCTATCATAATCAGCGGCCAGGACAGTTTGCTGCCGAAATTGGCCACCGGCACAAAGGCCGCCCGCATCCGAAGAGGCGCATACCCCACGTTGTCCTGGATGGCATGGCCGCACTCGTGGGCCGCCACTCCGATGGATGCCACCGAGGCGGACCGGTACACGCTCTCCGACAGATTGACGGTCTTTGTCCTGGGATCATAGTGGTCCGTCAGGCTGCCCGCCACTGCTCTTACGGCCACATCATAGATGCCCTGGGAATTTAAAAGCCGTCTGGCCGCCTCCTCCCCGGTCATCCCCGTCATGCTGCGCACCTTGGAATACCGGGCAAACGTGCTGTTCACCATAGAGGACGCAGCTAAAGACAGCAAAGTCCCGATAAGCAGCAAAATCATGGTTGGGTCAAAAAACCCCATGCCGTATCCGTAATAACCGCCGTACATATCCGTCAGCTCCTTTCTCAAACACCGTCTGTTGACACCCTCTCAAATATGGCGTGCATTTCCACCGGATATCCCCGCAAAAACGCGTCCGCGGCCATCCGCTTTTTTCCCTGCGGCTGCAGCTCCAAAAGAGACAGGCACCCGTTTCCTGTTTTCACCAGGATGGTGTCTTTATCTTTATAGACTACCTCGCCGCAGGCGCCTTCATACTCCTGATCCACTGCTTTTGCCTTCCATATTTTCAGTGTCTTTCCATTCCATGACGTGTAAGTGCCGGGCCAGGAATTGAGTCCCCTGACCAGCCGTTCAATGGCTGCGGCATCCATCGTCCAGTCAATATCTCCCATATCCTTTTTCAGCATCTTGGCATAGCAGGTCCCTTCATCGCTCTGAGGCATCCTGACCGCCGTGCCGTCCTGGAGCTTTTTAAGGGTGGAGACGATCAGCTTTGCCCCTGCCTCGCTTAACTTTGCGTGGAGGCTGTCCCCGGTCTCGTCGTCTGCCACAGGGATCACGGTTTTTTCCAGCATATCCCCGGTGTCAATGCCTTCGTCCATCATCATGGTGGTAACGCCGGTTTCTTTTTCGCCGTCAATGATCGCCCACTGGATCGGAGCCGCCCCCCGGTACTTAGGCAGCAATGACGCATGGACGTTGACACAGCCCATGGGAGGGATCATCAGCACCTCCTTGGTAAGGATCTGGCCAAAGGCCACCACCACCATCACATCCGGCTTTAACCCTTTTAAGATCTCCACAAACTGGGGAGTCCGCGCTTTTAAAGGCTGATACACCGAAAGGCCGTGTTCCAGCGCCTTTTCCTTAACCGGGGTCATAAGCACCGCCTTGCCTCTGCCCTTTGGCTTGTCCGGCTGCGTCACCACGCCGGCAATCTCGTGACCTGCTTTTAGCAGCGCTTCCAATACCGGAACGGAAAAGTCCGGCGTACCCATAAATACAATCCTCATCTACTCCATATCCTCCTCCGTCAGCTCCGACGCGTCCTTAAGCTCTCCCTCCACCAGGTCCACATACAGTTTCCCTGACAAATGGTCGCACTCATGGCAGATGGCCCTGGCCAGCATCCCTTCCGCCTCCATAACGCACGCTTCCATGTTTTCGTCCAAAAACCGCACCTTCACCCACTCCGGCCTGGTGACCTTCCCGGTCTTGCCCGGCACGCTAAGACAGCCTTCGTAGGCCGTGGTGTCTCCTTTCTGTTCCAGGATCTCCGGGTTGATAAGCACATACTGATCCCGCTCCTCATCCGGCACGTCCTCATCATCCACGTCGATGACCACCACTTGCTTTAAGATCCCCACCTGCGGTGCCGCAAGCCCCACCCCGCTGTTGGTATACATGGTCTCAAACATATCCTCTATAAGCTGCGCAAGCCTGGGCGTCATGTCCTTCACCGGCTTGCACTTCTTATACAAAATATCGTCTCCCAAGGTTCTTACCTGTCTAATCGCCATATTGCTCTGCCCTCTCTCACTTTATTGATCATTGTCCCTGGTCTTTACGACCTGTGGGGTCGCTTGTTTCCGTAATCGCTGGATTTTTACGCAAAATCATACTGGATCATCACCTGCTGCTGCCACCAGGCATTGCGGCGGCGCTGTTCCAGGCAGCTTTTTAGTTTTATCAGTATATCACAGTTTTCTTGTTTCAAATATAAAATTTTTCTATAGATATCATTAACTTTGTAGACCGTGGCCTGGGCCGGACCGATCATCTCCACCCGTCCTCCCTCTGCCTCCGCCTCCAAAAGACCGCCTTCCTCCCCGGCCCACCGGCTTAGATGCTCCATGGCCTCATTCAGCGTTTCCTCCGATTTACAGGAGGCCATAACCGCCAAAAGCTGGATCCGGGGCGGATAGCCAAGCATATCCCGATACACCATCTCCTGACGGTAAAAGGACCGGTAATCCTGGGCGGCGGCGCAGGTTATGCTGTAGTGCTCCGGGTTGTAGGTCTGGATCACCACCTCCCCGAACAGCTCACCTCTGCCCGCCCGTCCCGCCGCCTGACACAGAAGCTGAAAAGTCCTTTCCCCGCACCGAAAATCCGAGGTGTACAAAGACAGATCCGCCGCCAGGACTCCCACCAGCGTCACCTTGGGAAAATCGTGGCCCTTTACGATCATCTGGGTCCCTATGAGGATATCCGCCTTGCCCTGGGCAAAGGCCGACAAAATCTCCTGGTGGCCCTCTTTTTTCGACGTGGTGTCCATGTCCATCCGCAGCACCCTGGCCTGGGGGAACATTTTTTTCGTCATCTCCTCCACTTTCTGGGTGCCGGTGCCAAATCCCGCGATATAGGGGGAACCGCACTGGGGGCAATGGTTGGGCGCCTTGGTCTCGTGGCCGCAGTAATGACACACCAGCTTCTGCCCGAAGTGGAGGGTCAGCGTCACGTCGCAGTGGGGACATTTCACGGCCTCCCCGCAGGAACGGCAGGACACAAAGCTGGCATACCCTCTCCGGTTCATAAACAGCATGGTCTGCTGCCCTGCCTTAAGCCGCTGGGTCATGGCCTCCAAAAGCTTCCGGCTGAACATGGACCGGTTCCCCTCCTTAAGCTCTGTCCGCAGGTCAACGACGTGGACCTGGGCCATGCGGCTGTCTTTCTTTGCCCTCTGGGTCAATTGGTACAGATGCCACGTTCCCTCAACGGCCTTTGTGTACGCCTCCAGAGACGGCGTGGCCGACCCCAGCACCACCGAGGCATTGCACGTCGCTCCCAGACGTACCGCCACCTCCCTGGCATGGTAGCGGGGGGAAGTCTCGCTTTTGTAGGCTGTCTCGTGCTCCTCGTCCATGATAATGAGCCCGGGATCGCAAAAGGGCGTAAACAGCGCGGACCTGGGGCCGATCATGATCCGTACCTGTCCGTTTTTGGCCCGCTCAAACTGGTCGTAGCGCTCCCCCTGGGACATGCGGGAGTTGATGATGGACACCAGGCTCCCGAACCGTTTGTAAAACCGCATCACGGTCTGGTAAGTCAGGGCGATCTCCGGGATCAGCACGATGACCTGCCTGCCTGCCTTTAGCACATGGGCGATCATCTCCATGTAAACCTCCGTCTTGCCGCTGCCCGTCACGCCGTATAGGAGAGCCGTCTCCCGGATCCCCCGGTCATAGCGATCGGCAAAGTCCTTTACCGCTGCCTCTTGCTCCCTGTTTAGCTCCACCGCCGCGCTTTTAAGATCCTGGCGGATCAGGGGATTTCGGAATACGGTCTCCGCCTCCAAGGCGATCATGCCCTTTTCCACCAAAGGCTTTATGGATGCCATAGTCAGGTTCATCTGGTCCGCAGCCACCTCATAGGGGATCTCGTCGGCATCTTCCAGAGCCCTCAAAAGCCGCTCCCTGGCCCCGTAATGCTTTCTGGCCGCCTCATCTGCCGCTGCCCTTATGTCCTCCCTGGTCAAAAGACGCCGGATAAACCGGGCCTGTTTCTGCTTTACCTTCTGCTTTACGGGCAGAACGGTCTTTAGGGCCTGGTTCATGGTGGACCCGTACCGCTCCTTTAACCACCACGCAAGCTGAATCAGCCGGGTCTGCGCCGTCACACCCTCAACGACCACCCCGGCTATGTCTTTTATCTTCTGGATATCAAATTCGGCCTGTTTCGTCAGGTCCACCACATACCCTTTCCGCAGATGATTTCCTGCGCCAAAAGGGATCCGCACCTGAGTCCCCACCAGGATCTCCGGCTCTAAATGGGCCGGGATCCGGTACTGAAACGGTCTGTCTACCATTTCGTGGGAGATGTCAATGATGATGTTGGCGTACATGCTCTGCTCCCTGTTACGCATCCGGCCATGAAAATCGCTTCGCCATGGGCCGGATGCCTGCTGCCATTACGTTTTCGTACGGTCAGCGCGGTAAACGCGCAGACCTGCCTCAACGGTTATCACTTCTCTTTAAGCCCCGCAACAACTTCCTTGATCACCTGTCTGTCCAGAAACGGTCTTCGAACCCCGTTTTCCTCCTGGTAATCCTCATGCCCTTTTCCGATGACCGCGATCATGTCTCCCGGCTGGGCATGGGTGATGCTGTAGGCAATGGCCTCTCTCCTGTCAGGGATCTCCACATAGCTTCCCCCTGTCTTTACAAGGCTTTCCCGGATATCTTTTATAATATCCTCCGTCTTTTCATAGCGGGAATTATCCGCTGTCAGGATACACAGATCCGCCAGCTTTCCGCCGATCTCCCCCATGGAATACCGCCGGTCCCTGGACCGGTTCCCGCCGCATCCAAAAACGCACACCAGCCGCCTGGGGCCGTAATCCCTCAAGGTTTTCAGAAGGCTTTCCATGCTGATTGCGTTGTGGGCATAATCCACAATCACCGTGCATTTGGAAGACGCATGGACGATCTCCATCCGCCCGTTGACGTACAGATGCTCCAGCGCGTGGCGCACACGGTCCGGAGAAAGCCCAAGAAAGCTGCAGACGCTTAAGGCCGCCATGGCGTTGTAGACGTTAAACTTCCCGGGGATGTTCACCTTAACGTCCATGTCCCAGGCGCCCTTTACAAAAAACGAAAGGCCCACAAAATCCGACTCCGCCACATAGCGGATATCCCTGGCCTGAAAATCCCCGTTTCCCTCCAGGCCGTAGGTATAAAGCCTACAGCCATGGCCTTCTATGATCTGGTCAAACCGCGCGTCATCCCGGTTTACGATCCCCACGGCGCACCGGTCCAGCAGCTGTTTCTTATAATACAGATACTCCTGAAAATCCTTGTGCTCATCAGGCCCGATGTGGTCATTGGAAATGTTGGTAAAGATGCCGTAGTCAAAAACGATCCCGTCAACCCGGTGCATCTTAAGCCCCTGGGAGGACACCTCCATGATCATGTACTCACAGCCTGCTTCCGCCATCTTTGAAAAATACCGCTCCAACTCATAAGACTCCGGCGTCGTGTTCACCGTAGGATAGGTGGTATCCCCGATGACGGCTCCCGCCGTCCCGATAAGCCCCACCTTCTTCCCCGCAGCCTCTAAAATCGCCTTGATCATGTAGGTGGTGGTAGTCTTTCCCTTGGTTCCGGTGACGCCGATGCACACCATCTTTTTGGCCGGCCAGCCAAATCTGGCCGCCGATAAATGGGCCAGCCCTTCCCGGCCGTTCCTTACCCGGAACACGGTCATGTCCTCTGGCAGCTGTCCCACCCGGGAGCGGATCTGTTCCAGGCTTTCCTCCGCCACCAGGCATCTGCATCCCTGTTCCATAACCTGGCCGATGAAATCGTGGGAATCCGTCTTGGTCCCTTTCATGGCCACAAATACACACTCCGGGGCAGCTTTCCGGGAATCATAGGCCACCTCTGTCACCTCTGCCTTGGGATCCCCCAAAAGCAAAACACCGCCAATCGCCTTAAGGCTCTCCAACACGTTCATGCCATCCTCCAAATCCATTAAAACAGTCCTGTAATAAAACCTCTGTCATCCACGTCGATGCCGTCGGCCGCCGGCTTCTTGGGAAGCCCGGGCATAGTCATGATCGCTCCCGTAAGGACCACCACAAAGCCCGCTCCCGCCGACACGTAAGCGTCCCTGACGCTGATCTCAAAGCCCTCCGGCCTTCCTAACTTGTTCTGGTCGTCCGAAAGGGAGTACTGGGTCTTGGCCATGCATACCGGCAGATGGCCAAATCCCATGTCCGCGATCTTTTTAAGGGCTCTTTCTGCCGCCGGGGCATAGTTCACCCCGTCTGCCCCGTAGATCTCCTTTGCCACGGTGGCGATCTTCTCCTCTAAGCTCATGTCATCGGGATAGATGGGTTTGTAATGGCTCTCCTTGTGTTCAAGGGTCCAAAGGACCTTCTTTGCCAGCTCCTCCCCGCCTTCGCCGCCTTTTGCCCACACCTGGGACAGAGCGAACTCACAGCCTTTCTCCTCACAGAACTCCTTAATATATGCATATTCCGCCTCGGTATCGGAAATGAACGAATTAAGCGTCACCACCACGGGAACCCCGTACTTCTGGATGTTCTCAATATGCTTCTCCAGGTTCACGATGCCTCTCTTAAGGGCTTCCAGATTCTCCGTTCCAAGGTCTGCCTTTGCCACGCCGCCGTTGTATTTCAGGGCCCGCACCGTAGCCACCAGCACCACCGCGTCCGGCTTTAACCCGGCTTTCCTGCACTTGATGTCAAGGAACTTCTCCGCCCCCAGATCTGCGCCGAACCCGGCTTCTGTCACCACGATATCAGCCAGTTTTAAGGCTGTCTTAGTGGCCCTGACGCTGTTGCACCCGTGGGCGATGTTGGCAAATGGCCCGCCGTGGACCACGGCCCCGGTGTGTTCCAGTGTCTGGATCAGGTTGGGCTTAATGGCATCCTTCAGAAGCGCCGCCATGGCGCCCACCGCGTTAAGATCCGCGGCTGTCACCGGCTGCCCTGCGTAATTGTAGGCCACGATGATCCGCCCCAGCCTGTCCTTCAGATCCGCCATGTCGTCGGCCAGGCAGAGGATGGCCATGATCTCCGAAGCCACGGTGATGACAAAATGATCCTCCCGCACCACGCCGTCGGCCTTGGCCCCAAGGCCCACCACCACATTGCGCAGAACCCGGTCATTCATATCCAGGCACCGTTTCCACAGGATCTGCCTGGTGTCAATCTGAAGGGCATTGCCCTGCTGGATATGGTTGTCCAAAAGGGCGGCTAACAGATTGTTGGCAGAGGTGATGGCATGGAAATCTCCTGTAAAGTGAAGGTTTAGATCCTCCATAGGCACCACCTGGGCATATCCGCCGCCTGCCGCTCCGCCTTTGATCCCAAAGCAGGGTCCTAAAGAGGGCTCCCTAAGGGCGATCAGCGTCTTTTTCCCAAGTCTTGACAAGGCGTCCCCCAGTCCTACGCTGGTAGTAGTCTTTCCCTCCCCTGCCGGAGTGGGGTTAATGGCTGTCACCAAAACCAGCCTGGCATCCCGGCGGTCCTTGACCTCTTCCCACAGTCCGTCCGCCAGCTTGGCCTTATACTTTCCGTACATCTCCAAATCATCTTCCCTGATGCCATAAGCCGCCGCCACATCCTTTATGGGCATCATCTCTGCTTCCTGGGCAATCTGAATATCCGTCTTCATGTACATTTTCCTCCTTATAAGCCGTTGTTTTCCATCGTCAGGTTTCGTTTTGACACCTTACTCCTGTGACAACAGGTCCTCAAATTCTTCAACAGTCATCAGGACTTTTCTGGGCTTTGTGCCCTCCTCCTCGCCTACTACCCCGAACTGGGCCAGCTGGTCCATGATCCTGGCGGCGCGGTTAAATCCAATCTTGTACATCCTCTGGAGCATACCGATGGAAGCCTTGTCCTTCTCTATGATAAATTTTCCTGCCTGTTCAAAATATTCATCCCGGCCGTTGTTTTTTGGGGCTTCTCCCCCGCCGCCTGCCGGCGCGGCCGCAATCTTACTTTCAATATCCGCCTGATACCCGGCTTCCATGCCCTGGGACGCCAGAAATTCCACCACGTCCGCCACCTCCTGGTCGGAGACAAAGGCTCCCTGGACCCTCTGGGGCTTGGGAACCCCGGAGGGGTAGAACAGCATGTCGCCTTTTCCCAAAAGCTTCTCCGCCCCGTACATATCGATAATAGTCCTGGAGTCCACTCCCGAGGAGACGGCAAAGGCGATCCTGGAAGGAACGTTGGCCTTAATTAGACCTGTGATAACGTTGACCGACGGCCTTTGGGTGGCAATAACCAGATGGATGCCCGCCGCCCTGGCAAGCTGGGCCAGACGGCAGATGGCGTCCTCCACCTCCCCGGGCGAGACCATCATAAGGTCCGCCAGCTCGTCGATGATGATGACGATCTGGGGCATTTTCTGAGGCTTGTCCTCATCCTCAATGTCATTTATGGACTCGATCTTAGCGTTGTATCCCTTCAGATTCCTTACGTTGTATTTGGCAAATTTGTCGTAGCGGCTCATCATCTCCGCCACCGCCCAGTTTAACGCCCCCGAAGCCTTTTTCGGGTCCGTGACCACAGGGATCAAAAGGTGCGGGATGCCGTTGTAAGCGCTTAATTCCACCACCTTGGGGTCAACCATGATCAGCTTCACGTCATCGGGGCTTGCCTTAAACAGAATGCTCATGATCAGAGTGTTGATACACACCGATTTTCCCGATCCTGTGGCGCCGGCGATCAAAAGGTGGGGCATCTTCGCAATATCCGTCACCACCACCTGGCCGCCGATATCCTTGCCTACGGCAAAGGACAGGCCAGAGGCGGCTTTCTTAAAGTCCTCCGCCTCAAAAATCTCCCGCAGATACACCGTGGTATTCTCCTTGTTTGGCACCTCGATGCCTACGGCGGACCGCCCTGGGATGGGGGCCTCGATTCGGATATCCTCCGCCGCCAGACTAAGCTTGATGTCGTCCGCCAGCCCTACGATCTTGCTGACCTTTACCCCCTGCTCCGGCCGCAGTTCATACCGGGTCACCGACGGCCCGCAGCTGATGTTGGTCACCGTCACGCCCACGCCGAAATTCTTTAGGGTCTGCTGTAACTTAATGGCCGTATCCTTGTACTCCTGCTCGGAAAAGGCCCCCGCCGGCTTGCTCCCCCTCTTTAACAGAGTCACGGGAGGGAACTGATATTCTTTTTTCACAATCTCCTTCTCTTTTATCTGAGCCGCCACCCCCAGGGCATCGTCCCCGCGCTCCGCCGCCACTTCCCGGCGGCGACTTTCCACCTTCTTTTGCAGGGCCTCCGTGTCATTTTCTATGATCTTGCCGGAAGCTGTCACCACCCGCTTGCTCTCCTCGGGGATCCGAAAGTCCCCCGGATCCTGGACATCCGCTTCCGGCTCTTCTCCCCGGTCTTTCCTGCTAAAAGCGGACAGATCCTGGTCAAAGACGGAACCTGCCGCCCCGGCAGGCGGCACCCGCAGAATAGGCTCCTCTTTAAGCTCCGGTACCCAGTGGCTGATGGTCTCCGGCATGGGGTCATCCTGGTGACTGCGGCCAACATCCTCCGGGTATTCCTGTTCCCGGCCTGTCTTTGGCATTTCATAAATCCCGGCATCGGGATACCGGATCGGATCATCGCCGTATACCGGCCTTTGATCTTCCACGGATGTCTGGTATGCTCCAAAACCCTCATCCTGGTCCAGCTCCCCGGAGTGCTCCGGCCCCTGGTAAGCCGCGGATGTCCCGTACATCCCGCTTCCCGCCTTTTGGCCCGGATTCGGCTCATGCCCGCGGCTGTGCCTTTGATCGCTTTCCTCTTCCGTCTGCCCAACGCGGCTGTTCCTGGCGCCGCCGGTGTCATAGGGTCCTCTGGCATCCAGGGTATCCCAATCCCCGTCCGAGACAGCCTCATCGGCCACATCCTGCCACACGGTCCGCAGGGCGTCATGGACCGCCATCACGTCCTCCTCGTCAAAGTCCCCTTCCTCCTCGTCTGTGTATTGAGGCGGCAGGGAGATCTCCCCGGTAAAGACATCCTCCCGGTGTTCCTGAGGCATGCGGCCGGACGCAGTCATCGGAACGCCGTTTTCGTCCCAGCCGTCCGCTTCTTCATCTATGTATCCGTCTGTCCCGCCATCCTCATAGGCTTCGTCGTAATACTCATCCTCCTGATAAACGCCGCTGTACCCATCTGCGTACGTCTCTTCCTCATAGCCGCCAAGCTTGGTGGCATCCAGGTTAACGCCCCGCACCCGCTGCTCTTCCTGGCGGCGAATTTCCTCTTCCTCCCGCCGTCTAATCCATTCCTGTCTGCGCTCCTCATGGATCTCCTTGCGGCGGCGGGCATCCTCCTTGGCATAGGCATAGGCCCGTCCTCCGCCCCGTTTCACCAGAGCCACCAGGGACCGTTCCGTGACGCACACGCAGCAGATGGAAAATACCACCAAAAGGATCAGGTATGTCCCCACCACGCCCAGAACCGATCCCAGCCCCTGGGCCAAAATACCGCCCACCAGACCGCCTCCAAGGCCGTTTTCCGAGGAGCGGATATAGGCGTCCATGATCTTCTGCCCCGCTTTATAGCCTCCGCCAAACACCATCTCCGCCAGGCCGCAGAGGATCAACCCCCCTGTCACCGCCGCTGCCATCTTAAGGGCCGCAATGGGATTGCCCTGGTTGGACATGGCAAAGCATGTACCCACAAACAGGAGGATCGGAGCAAGAAACCCCATCATCCCAAAGATCCCCAGCTGCACCTTTCTAAGATAGTCCCCTGCCACGCCGCACAGGTGAAAGTTACTTAAAAATAATAAGACCGCCAAGGCAAAGGAAGCGATCAGGAACACTTCCCCCCGCATAAATGCGGTATCTTTTTGCTGCTTTGCCTGGGTCTGTTTTTTTGATCTTGAAGACGATGACTTTTTCGCCGTCGTCCTGCTGCTTTTTGCCGTTCCAGCCACCTGTTTCGTGCCTCCTTACTATGAATCAAAAGAGTACAAATGTTCCCTTTTCCCTTCTCACTTAGGATAGTATACAAAAAAACAGATGAAATTGCAAGGCATTGCAAAAACTCTGACCTGAACCAATGTCATTTAGTTTAGCGAATCCTGCCATTCATTCACTCTAACCAGGATAGCGCAGAACTTTAAATTCGTCATATTGCTGGATTGTTGAGTGATCAATGGGCGGGGATTGTCGTGAGGCCAGTCAGAGGAGAGCTGTCCCGTCCGGGTTCAGATATGCCGAACATTCCGATGAGCCCTTAAAGCGGAAAACACTCGGGGTGAGGCCCTCCTATTTTCCTGGTCTCATCTCCATGGCATAGATTCACCCTGCCGGGACAGCTCTCCTCTGACTGGCAAAACCAGAATTCGCTGGCTAAGGTTTGCTCACTTAAGGTGGTTTCGGTAGGGGACACTGCCTCAGCTTTGCAGCGAAAAAAAAGCTGTTTTTATGGCCTCAAGTATATTGTTGAGTAATGGTAAGGTGATGTTGTTGGGAACCTGAAAGGATCTGCCGCCAAAGCAGTTATCTTTTCACTACAGAGTCGAAACAGCGTCCCCTATCAAAAACACCTTAAGCGAGCAAATCCCGGCCAGCCAATATCTGCTTTTGCCCGGGAGGGAAGGCAGGCTGTGTGCCGGCAGGGTGAATCTATGCCATGAAGATGAGACCAGGGAACCAGGAGGGCCTAACCCCTCCTGGTTCCCGTTTTGGGTTCATCGGAATGTCTGGCATATCTGAACCCGGACGGCACACAGCCTGCCTTCCCTCCCGGGCTCCGCGACTATCCCCGCCTTTGCTCACTCAACAATACAACAATTTAATTTTTTCTATTTTGCGCAAGAAATCGTTCTCAGCACTTAAGTTAATGCTATTGGACCTAAACAGTAACACTACTTCCCGCCCACGGTCTTAACGGTCCGGTTCAAAAATCTGTCATAAGCCGCCACGAAGATCTCGTGTTCCCCTGACCCCAGCCCCGGTATGATCAGATCGATCCTCCCTTCCTTCGTCCCCTCATCCACTGGCCTGGACCCCTGAAACAGCCCGTCGACATACACCTCCACCCTGGCAGCCTCCTCCGTTGTCCGGTAGCGTATAACCGCGCTGTCCCCGTCTGCTATCATGTCCGCCCACAGATTGGGTCCCTGGGTCTGCAGAGCCATTTTTCCGCCCAGGTTTTCCTTATAGATGGTAAATTGCCGCCGAACCTGATCCGCCGAAATCCCTTTCACCCGGATATCTGCCAGATCCCCCAGGCCGTCTTTTTCCCGAAACAGATTCAGATACCCTACACTTTCCGGGTCCCAGCCCATGATAAGACAGCACACCGTATCAACCGCCACCGCGTCCCTGCCTGCCAGCACCAGACGCATATTCATCTTGTCCGACTCTTTCCGCTGAGATGACATAGGCACAGGCCCGCTCTGAAATCCCTGCAGACCGTCCACGATCACATAATCCACAGGCTTTGCCTTGTAGTAATCGTAGATCCATTTGTCCAATTCCCCGTCCACGATCTTGTGGGAAACCATCTTCTGTTTGCTGGGCGTATCCGGCCCTGCGCCGTAAAGATTGCCGGGAGGCGTTCCCAGGCTGACATTCTTGATCCCCGCCGTCACCACCACGCCGGAGGAAGTTTTCAGGGCCGGAATGCTGATGACCACATCCGCCTCGTAGAGAATCTTATTAAAATAGTAGGATTTGTGCAAAAGCCCTTCCGGCGTCTCCACCTTCACCACCTCTTTGGCGTCAAAATCCTGCCAATCGCCGCAGTCCTCCTCCAGACAAATAAATCCGTCCACCCCTTCCAGATAGGCATCGGTGTAATGAAAATACTCCATTACCTCCCTGGTAGGCCCGGTGGCGGAACCTTCCATGATGTATACCGTTCCGTCCGGGTTCAGTTCCCGAACCATCTTAAGAACCGCCTTGGTTACCCGCCAGTCCGTGGTGACCCCGTTTACCTCCTGGTCCAGTTTCTCCCCTGTGGAATCCACGATCATCTGCACCAGGTTGGGTTTGATCACAACCGTCTGCCCGTTTTTCACCACCGTGTAAAGATCTGCTGCCGCCTCCCGGACCATGGCCTCAATCTCCGCCTCGTCAATGGCTGACGCCTCCTCCTTTACAGACCTGACAAGAGATACCGTGGAGCCCTCAAAAGCCGCCTCTCTGACGCTGTTCTGGCTTAAGACCACGCTTGCCGGCTTGCCCCCGCTGCCCTGGGGAAGGGACTCATCCCAGGTTTCCTCTTGATCCTTAACTGTCCCATCCTGCTCCCTGCCGGTCTCCTCCTGATCTTTCGCTGCCCCGTCCTGCTGTCCGCTGTCCTTAGGACTCTCCATTGCCAGACTTCCCGCTTCATCTAAAAGAGCCTGTTGACGCTGACATCCGTTTAACAGCGCCACAGGCATTGCCAAATAAATCCACAATTTCTTCATTCCGGTCAAGCCTCCCCTGCTTTCTCTGTGTTTTTTTAAGTTTAACACAGTTTTGCCGGACTGGCTATATCCCAATTTTCAGGTTCATCCTTCCATCCCGGATTCCCTCTCGTCAATAAGCTGATGCAGTTTTAAAAGCGCCTCCTTAATCCCTCCCACTTCATCAATAAGCCCCTGTTCCACAGCCTCTCTCCCCACCAGCACGGTGCCAAGATCCCTGGTAAGCATCTTGGTGTTCAGCATCAGCTCCTTCACATGGTCATACCCGATGGAGGCGTGGCCGGACACAAAGCTTATGATCCGATCCTGGATCATCTCAAAATATTCATACGTCTGGGAGGCCCCGATGACCATCCCGGTCATCCGCACAGGATGCACCATCATAGTCCCCGTAGGCACAATAAACGAGTAATCCGTGGACACTGCCAGCGGCACTCCGATGGAGTGGCTTCCGCCCAGCACCAGGGACACCGTAGGCATAGACAGGGAAGCGATCATCTCCGCAATGGCCAGTCCCGCGTCCACATCGCCTCCTGAGGTATTCAGCAGCACCAGCATGCCCTTCACCTGATCGTCATCCTCCAGCTGGGCCAGCTGCGGCAGCACGTGGTCATACTTGGTGGTCTTTGAGCTTCCCGGGGCGTTCTCGTGACCCTCCACCTCACCGATAATAGACAGCAGATGGATCTTCCGCTTTTTCTGATTCTCCTCCAGCGTCAGCTGACCGTACTCCTCAATCTTTTCATCCCGCTTCTCTTCCAGCTCTTTTTCCGCTTTCTTCTTCTCCTGGTTCATAGCTTCCTGCTCCTTTGCAAACATTTTTCCGTTTTAGTCTGCGCCGGAACCTGTTTTTTTATGCACGGCCTGCCCTTGTCCACGCCTTTTGCCTAAGCAGCTTCCTCATATAGGCAAAAGTCTTCCTCTCCCCTTTTTCGGCCAGCATCACAAGAAGCTTTTCAAGCAGCGCCCTTGTCTTTGGATTGATCACAATAAACCGGCTTTCCCTGTTGTAATACTCCAAAGGGCTTTTATCCGTGTAATCCTTTCCCTTATAGACTTTGCAGGCAGCGATCCGGTCCATGACCATCTCCACAACATAGTTAACGGGCATCTCATGGCCCGTCAGCCCCTCCTCCTTGTTAATGGAAAAATCAATCCAGTACTCAAAGTGGTGCTTATTTCTCCCCTTGTGGTGGAGCCATGCCTTGGAAAAACCGTACTTCTCCCGCTCCGCCGCGTTGGGGCTGCGGTTTCCCTGATAATACCTTACCCCGATCACAAATTCCTCCGGGCTGTATTTTGACAGGTCATGAAGCAATCCCTGCCGGTACAGCCCTACCCGAAAACAGTTTTTCATGACAAAAAATTTGTGCTCTGTTATGGTTTTTAAATGATTCCAGACGTTTGCCAGCTTCATAAATAATCTCCTTCTCCACGGCCGGTCTTTTGCCGTGTATTTATGGTGTTTTTATGGCGTTTTACAGTAAAAAGCATTTGACATGCCCTGGTTCTTGTGCTATTCTTAGTAAAGTTGCAATAACATTTTGCGGCATTAATAATTTTTATATCTATCTTGGAGGTATTAGCATCATGAGCAAGGGTACAGTTAAGTGGTTCAACAATCAGAAAGGATACGGCTTCATCTGTGATGAGGAGGGGAACGATGTATTCGTACATTACTCCGGCCTGAACATGGACGGCTACAAGTCCCTGGATGAGGGCGCTGCTGTTGAGTTCGACGTGATCGAAGGCGCTAAAGGACCACAGGCAACAAATGTGACAAAATTATAATCATCTAGTTTTCAGTGTACCTTTTTCATTCTATATATAATTTATTTATGTAAGAGAGGAAAGCAGTATACGTCCTATGTGATTAAAGCAGAAAACGCATCTTGGATGCGTTTTTTGCTTTTCTTTTTCTGCAGGGACACAGACCGCTTTCTTGGCATCTCCTATCTGCAGATACGCAAATCCGCCGCGTTTTGGGCTAGCCTGCGGCTTTTACAAGAAGCTCCTTTAATTCCTCCACGGAAAATTCATATGCCGCGTTGCAGAAATGGCAGTTCATCTCAATCGGCTTGCCCTCGCGGATCATGTCCTCCAGTTCCTTCTTTCCGATACTCACAAGGGCCTTTTCCACCCGCTTTCTGGTACACCCGCAGTAAAACCGGACGTCCATCCTGTCCGTGATCTCCACATCCATTCCCGCAAGCAGCTCCTCCAGGATCTGCTCCGGGCTCATGCCCTCGTCCAAAAGAGAGGTGACCGAAGAGACGGCCCCGATCCTCTCCTCCAGCTTTCCGATGACCTCCTCTGTGGCCCCAGGCATCAGCTGGATCATAAATCCTCCCGCCTGTCTCACCGTATTGTCCTTATTCATCAGCACCCCTAAGGCCACGCTGGAAGGCGTCTGTTCCGATGTGGCATAATAGTAGGTCAGATCCTCCGCGATCTCCCCGCTGACAAGGATCGTCTGCCCCACATAGGGCTCTTTCAATCCCACGTCCCGGATCACGCTTAACACGCCGATCCCAAGGGCTCCTGCCACATCCAGTTTGCCCTTGTCATTGCAGGGCAGCACAACCAGGGGATTGTTGACATATCCCTTCACATTGCCGTTGGCGTCCGCAGTCACGGTCAGCCCTCCTATGGGGCCGTCCCCCCGGATCTTCAAAGTCAGAAGATCCTGCTGATTTTTCATCATGGAACCCATCATAACCCCTGCCGTCAAAAGCCGCCCCAAAGCCGCCGTGGCCACAGGGCTGGTATTATGGCCTGCCCTGGCCTGTTCCACCAAATCCCTGGCAGAAGCCGCAAACGCCCGTATCTGTCCCTGGGCCGCCGTGGCCCTGATCATGTAATCCGCCATCCCGATCCCGTCCTTTCCTGTTCTTATTCTCCCTTTTCTTTCCCCTGCTCCCTGGCGATGACATAGATCCGCTGGCTGCGGTCCTCTGCGCCATCTCTTGTAAACGCGTCATACACAGCCACAAACTCCATACCCGCCTCCAAAAGAGCCGCCTTGATCTCCTCCACGGAGTAGGCACGCTGAACATGGGTCTCTTCGTACCTGCGAAACAGCTCCCCTTCCTCTCTGACAAACAAGGTCAGATCGTACTCATTAAGCTTTGTTTCCTCGTCGTACTCATTTTCCCAGATAAAACCGCAGTCCTCCCTGGATTCGGCAATGGTCTGGCTGCCCAGCACCTGCCTGTACTTGTACTCCGTGTTCAGGTCAAATATAAACATCCCGCCTGGGTCCAGGTAATTATTTACAAGGCGAAACACCTGCGTAAGGTCTTCATATTCCGTGATATAGTTCATGGAGTCGCAGACCGAAACCACGGCCCTGACAGTGCCGTAAAGCTCAAATTCCCGCATATCCTGAAGCAGGTACAGGATATCAAGTCCCGATCGCTCCCGCTTTTCCATGGCTGTCCCCAGCATGTCCCCGGAGCTGTCCACCCCGATCATGTCATACCCCATAACAGCCAAAAGCTCCGTCAGACTCCCTGTTCCGCATCCCAGCTCCAGCACCAGGCCGTCCTTGATCCCGTATTCCTCTAACAGTCCATGAACATAGTCTGCCCATTTTTCATAAGGAATATTATCCATAAACGCGTCATAAACCTCTGCAAACGCCGTGTACGCCTCCACCGCTCATCCCTTCCTCTCCGGCTCTTTTTGTGTCAATAACTCTGCCCGCCTAAAACCGCGGCATCCAACGCTTTCCTATATTTGACGCGGCAAACGTCCAGACTTTTCCAAAGGGTCACGGTCTGTAATCGCCGCAAAAAAGCAGAGACCATCACAGCGACGTCTCTGCTCCCATCTGCCAATCAGCCCATCTGCCAATCTGCCCATCAAATATCGGCTATTTGTTCTTGCCGCAGCACTTCTTATACTTCAGGCCGCTGCCGCAGGGACATGGATCGTTTCTCCCTACCTTTGGTCCTTTGACGATGGTTCCCGACGCCTTCTGCGCCTTGTAAAGCTCCTTGCGCTTGTCCTGGGTCAGGATCGCATCCCACATAGGCAGGTTGTACAGCCAGTCCGCCTTTGCCTCAACCATGTTGTAATACAGCTTCTCGGGCTCGATCTCGATCTTCACCACCGTATCCTCCTCCATGGTGTCGATGGGATTCTGATACCCCTTTAAGCTCTCGTTGATGCCGTCCAGGAATCCGGTCATAATGAGCACTTCCGTCTCATACTTTTCT
The DNA here is from genome assembly GCA_910575585.1 of Clostridiaceae bacterium. Classification (GTDB taxonomy): domain Bacteria; phylum Bacillota; class Clostridia; order Lachnospirales; family Lachnospiraceae; genus UBA3402. The sequence goes on along the minus strand of CAJTGF010000054.1, from coordinate 10,473 downwards.
GCCAGCTCCTTTACGCTGCCCTCCACCACCTGGGCGGGGTCAGACAGCAGTTTCTCATAGATCCCTTTCTCAATGGCAAAATAACCGGACCAGAGCTTCTCTCTCTCTTTATCATTCAGGCCGTCTCCATAGGCCAATTTCCGCCATGTCTCTAACAGTGCCATGTCCATTCCATCCTTTTCTCTTGATTTCTTTTCCAATGCCCTGGGGCAAATTCTTTTCTAGTATATACCAAGTCCGATGATTTTGCAACGGCATTTTCACGGTTGTTTGATTCCATGCCAGGGAGGCGCTTACTCGTTCCCCTGGAGCGTCAGCTCTTTTCAAATGTTTCCTTAAACTACTGCTTATCCATCTGTATCTTCCCCTTCTTGGATAATTTTCATCATCTCTGCCGGGGTAACAATAAAGTCCCTAATCGGATAATGTTTCTGATTTCCTGTCACTAAATGCGCATCATTATCCCGCTTTTCCATGGCTACCTCATAAAAAATCAAATCATCCATATCAACCAAAATTTCTCCTGAAGGCTGTGGAAAAACCTCTATCCCAAACTTTTTAATCGCTGTCAGCACCACTTGAATAGATTTTTCTTTAAAATGAAACTTATCTCTGTGTAACACTTCGTTATACTCGACTAAAATCTCACTATGATACAGGGGAACAATTATACCATCAAAAATTGCCCGCATCACTTTTACAGTCGCAACATCACTATTTTTTGATAGCAAAGCAGATATAAACACATTGGTGTCAATTACCGCATAATATATCATGCTGTTACCTCTTTTCCCTTTCTGCTCTTGCCACCGATATTTCTTCATTGATTTCTTCTAATGTCATCTCCGGAAGATCACTGGCCTGCGCCCGCAGATCGTCAAAAGCTCTCATTGCTTCAGATCTTGTAACCATATTCTCTGTAAGCCTTACATCAAACGGAACTCCTCTGACCATTCTACTTTTATTCATAAACATACGTAATGCTGTAGGTAAGTCCATCCCAAGAGATTCATATATTTCTGTCACTTCCTGTTTTAATGCTTTATCCGCACGAAACTGAATCAATACCTGTTCTGCCATAATATGCTCCATTTCACTTCATATAGAAGTTGTTTTGCAGTTGTTTTTATTGCCATTATATACCTAATCTGGAATTCTATTAAGAAAATCAGAGAATCTTATTGCTCGAAGATTAATGCCTCGCTGCACTACCCAGTTTCTCATTCAGCTTCCCATAAATCCTCCTTCGAATCCACGGCTCCGCCGACGCCTCCACAGCCTGTCCGATCCCAAACCAGGCCACGCCGCTGTTCTCGTCTTCCTTCACCCGAAGTTCCTGGGACTCATCCGCCTTAAGGAGATACGTCACATTAAGATGGAGATGGCTGGGTACATATACGCCCCGCTTCTCGTGACCGTCCACAGTCAGCACTTCCAGAGAAAAAATATCCTCCGTCACAGGCTCCACCACCCGGATGCCGCTTTCCTCCCGGACCTCCTTAAGCGCCACGGCCAGCAGATCCTCCTGGCCGTCCGCATGGCCTCCCAGCCAGGCCCAGGAATCATAAAGTTTGTGGTACGCCATCAGCGCCTTGTCAAACGTGGTATTGACCACCCAGGCCGAAGCCGACATATGCGCCGTAAGGCTGGTCCGAAAGAACACATCCGGCATCGATTCCAGGCACCTAAGGATCACTTCCCTGTCCCTTTCCTCCTGCTCATTCCACGGACAATATTGCCTTAACTGTTCCCTGATTTTTTCCTTTCCCATCTGCCGCCTACGCTCCCTCATACCCCTTGCACACATCCACCCACTGCTCATACCCGGAATACTGCTCCAATTCGGGGATAGTCAGCTGGATGGCGCTGTTGGAGCTTCCGCAGGCGGGAAAAACCGTCTCAAACCGTTTCAGCGACACATCCAGGCACACCCTGACCCCCTCAAAGATCCCAAAAGGGCAGACGCCGCCTACGGCATGGCCCACCAGACATTCCGCCTCCTGGGGCGAAAGCATCTTGGCCTTTGCGCCAAACTGGGCCTTGTACTTTTTATTGTCAATCTTGGCATCCCCTGCCGCCACCACCAAAAGCGCCTGATCATCCACCATAAAGGACAAGGTCTTGGCGATCCGCTGAGGCTGGCAGTGAAGAGCCGCAGCCGCCAGCTCCACCGTGGCGCTGGACACGTCAAACTCCTGTATCCTTCCCTCGATCCCCCAGGTTTTAAAATACGCTCTCACTCTGTCTATGGCCATCTTCTTTCCTCCCTCAAAGCTCATACAAACACGCTTTAACCGTTTTGCGTTTTCTCCCCATGGGCGTCGCCGCCTTAATCCCCTCTCCTCATAACCTCTGACTCCTCAATATTGCGGATCACCTGCTCCCCCTCCAGGGCCAGCTCCCGAAACTGGGCGATGGTCTCCTTCATCTGGGGAAGGGCTTTCTGCTTATACTGGTTAATGGAATCCAAAGCCCCCAGCGTCTCCCGAAACGCGTCCTTAAGCGTCTCCACCTGGATATTGGAGTCCATGGCCTGCTTCTGGATCTCGGCCCCCTGAGTGTTCAGCATCCGGGATGTGGAGGCGATCATGTCATTGGTGGCCTGGTTTAACACCTTCACCTTCTCCAGCACGATCTTCTGGTTGTACAGGGCCCCGGCTACGGTGACCGCCACATTAAGAGCCGCAACTGTCACAGTCTGGGCCCGGTTCACGGAACGGATCAGCTCGTAATTATTCTTCCGGATCACCTCCATGGCAAGGATTCCGTTCTGGTTCACCGCCAGCATCTGGCTAAAATCGATCATCCGCTGCCTAAGTGGAAATAAGATCTCCTCCTCCACAAACTTCACCTTCTCGCTGTCCCCATTAAGATCTCTCTGCCGCTGAATCTGCTCCGTCAGATAATCGTCCAATTCCTGGCCTAAGGCGATCTTCTGGTTCAGCTGCTTTGTCAGTTCCCGCATGGAAGCCTGCTCCAGCTCCAGGGTGGTATTGTCGTCCCGAAGGGTCCTTGCCCCCTTGTCCAGGGACTCCACAATCTCCCCGATAACGGAATCCGCCGCCTTAAATTTGTTAAAATAAGAACGCACCGGGTTAAACAGGTTGCCCAAAGGCCCTTTTTTTAGAAAATCCACCCCCGACGGGTCCAGATCCTTCATCTGCCTGGAAAGCTCCTCCAGCCCTCTGGCCACGGCGCCGCTCTCTCCGCCTGCCCTGGACAATTCCCCCAGCCTGGTCTTCATAACGGAATTTTTATCCGCCGATTTCTTCACCACATCAGACCCGAACTCCTCGATAGCCTTCGTAAGCTCCTTCCTGTCATGAAAATTGTCAATATCCGTGTTAAGGATCTCGTCGCCCTTTTCTTTGGACGCGTCCGAGATCATCAGGGAAGTCTCCCTGTCCACTGCCGTCTCCGCCTCCACAGCCTTTTTGATCTCTTCCTTCCTGGGAAGTTCCAGTGTAAATGCCATGTCCATCCTCCTTCATGCCGGGACTTTTCTCCTCCGGCCCTGCGTTCCCGCCAATACCCGCCGCCGGCTACAGGCTGGAATTAAACAAATTTTTCAATTTATAGATCACGTCATCGGAATCCGCATTGATGTTGGCCGCCTCATTGATGGCGGAAATACTTTCAAGAGCCGGAATATCCGCATTGTACCCAATGGTGTAAATGGGGATGTTCAGCGCGTCTATGGGCTCCTCAATATCCTTAAGCGAATACCCACGGTTGGTCTCCCCGTCTGACAGGACAAACATCATCATCTTCGCGTCCGGATACTGCCGGGACGCCTTGATCAGCATATCCGCCGCCACGATGATCCCGTCAAAGGTGGCCGTGCCTCCCGAGGCGCTGAGATTCTCCACAGCCCCCTTAAAGGCGGACTGGTGATTTAACGTAAATTCGCCTACCGGAACATTGATCACCACGTCGTCAGAGTAAGACACCAACCCCACATAGTTGGTGGTGTTGATGTAGCGCATCCCGTTGATCAGGGACGTCTTTAGGGAATTTAAAGGTTCCCCGTTCATGGAGCCGGATATATCGGCCACAAATACCGCCAGTATAGGCTTGCCGCTGTCCTTCTCCTTTTTCCACAGCTCCTGGGCGTTTAAGAGGGTGGCTCCGTCAACTTCCTCCTGCTCCACCGTGTACCGCAGATCCTGGTTAAACCCGTACTCCCGGGCCAAATCCTGATTCTCCTTTGACCTGGCAAACTCCGAAAAAAGCCGCAGGATCTCTTTCTTACGCTCCTCCGCGTCCTTGGTGGTGTACAGAGGATTGGTGTGAACAAATCCAAAGGGCGTAAACTCATACTTCCTTACCAGTTCCGGATCATTATGATACGTCTGATACTCCATTACAAACCCGTCCAGGGTCCCCGTCTCCGCCGCGTCCCGCATCTGGAGGGTAGTGTAGGCCACAAAGGGAACATTGGCCTGGAAAGACTGGAAGCCCTCCACCGCCTCATCATCCAGGGGATCGTGGGCGCTGTAGGTCTGCAGGGTGGAAATCAGGAAATTAAGCCCCGTAGCCGAGGCGTAAGGGTTGGTGTAGCCCATGGCAAACTCCCCGCCTGCCGTGGCGTCCACAATGGTTTTCAGATTAATGGCTCCGTACTTTTCCACCAGCTTTTTCTGGGTGTCCTTTGAAAGAAGGATCCCCGCTGTGTTCTCCACCAGAGTCTCCTCCACCATCTCCATAGCCACCCCGTCCGCCACAAGCATCCGGCCCCAGAAATCATTGGACGGCGCATAGCCGTCGGGAATGTATTTGCCGGCGCGGATGTAATCCATGCCAAGGCCGGAAGCCACATTCCGGATCATCACCGAAACCGGCTCTTTGTCCACCTCAAATCCCGCCTCATTAAACGATCTGGCCACCTGGTTGATCCATCCGTCCTTTCCGGGTCCGCACTTTTCCGATGTGGAAAAGATCTCCGCGTACAGCGATGTAGACGGTTTCACGGTGATCTCATTGGTGTCAATATCCGGCAGCTCATCCACATCGTTTCCCGCCAGTTCCACAGGAGACTTTACTTGCTCCGCCTCCTTAGGAGCAATCTTCTTGATATATTTTTCAATAGAAGCCACTGCGGATTCCGTGCTGACGGTCTTGGCCGACTTCCCTACATTTCTCGTCAGCATAATGCCGGCAAAGGCGATTACAAACACCGCCAAGCCGATGGCTGCGATAATTGCCGCCTGTTTTTTATTATTCTTCATGGTCTCTCCTCCTTAGCTGCCGGAGACAGCCTTTGGGCATCCGGCGCGAAAACCGGCGTCGTTATCCCCTAGCTATAATACTCCAGCTGTCCCAAAAGTTCACGGATCTGGTCCGCCACGCCGTCGATCTCCTGCTCCGAGTAGTCCATCTGGGACATCTCCATCATCAGATGATCCACCTCCAGAAGGACCTTCTCATTCCTTTCCAGGATGGAGCGCATGTCCTCCAGATTCTCCTCATAAAGCTTCCGCTTCTCCTCCTGGATATCATCGGGAATGTCGTCCAGCTTGTACTCCCCGGAACTTAACTTTTTGTACTCCCGCTCATCAAAGATCACCATCTTGTTGGCGATCCGGATGCTCCCCCTTTTTAGGGCTTCCCCGGCACAGCGGATAACGCCCATGAACTTCTCATAGCTTAAAGTCCCCCGGCCGAACCGGCGCGCCGCCAGAGTCTCAAAATTGGCGGACTGTTTTTCCATCCTCTCTGCCTGTCCTGCCGCCGACCGGGCGATCCCTCCCAGAGCTTTGCTGGAAGCGTACCGTTCCAGAAGGCTTGCGGCTTTTTCCCCGGCATCCGCCTCATCCGCCTCCAAAAGCTCCTCCTTCCTCTCCGCCAAAAGAGCCCGGTTCATCATGACAAAAGACGGCACAGCCACAACGCCCACGGCAATGGACGCTGCCGCGGCTGCCGCATTGGCCGCAAAGGGCGACAGCCCCAGAAGCCCCGGAGAAAAGAGGCACACCATGGCGGCGGCAAAGGCGGCGTTGGCCCCCAAAAGCTTCATATATTTGTTCACCTGTCCCCATACTCCCTTTCTGTGTGGCATTTATAGATAGTATACACCCTTTTTCCATATTTGGGAAGCAAAAAGCATCCGCCAAAGGAAATGTACTCCCCGGCCGATGCCTTTTTCTTTTTACTGCAAATTATGTTTTAAATCCTTCTAATTTCAGTTATATCATGTATTTTATCCTTTATCCGGCTTTACGCCTCTTCCTCCTCCGGCTTCTGGTGATTAGCCGCCAGCACAAATGGCGTGTAGATCACCGCCGCAATGAGGATGCACAGAAGCTGGGTGATGGCCGCCCCGATGGAGCCTCCTGATGAGAGGAAGCCCATCAGCACCGGCGGCGTTGTCCACGGAGAGTTCACCACCATTTTTCCGCAGAACCCGATAGAAGTCATAAAGTAAGCAAATGTAGCGGACGCAGCCGGAGCGATCATAAACGGGATCGCAAGCAGCGGGTTCAGCACGATGGGCAGACCGAAGGTAACCGGCTCATTGATATTGAAGATCGCGCAGGGAATGGCGATCTTGGCGATGGCCCGGTAGTCATCCCTCTTGGAAAACAGCATAATGGCGATCAGCAGTCCGCCTGTAATGCCTGCTCCCGTGATAATGGAGAAACAGGACATAAACGGGGAACAGATAATATTGGGCACAGCCGTGCCTGCCGCGTAGGCAGCCTCATTCTCCGCGTAAGCCGCCAGAAGAATGGGTGAGTAAATAGCGCTCAAGGTCTGAGTCCCGTGGATACCAAAGGTCCACAGCACCGTGCTCATGAAGATCAGGAATAAGTATCCCGGCAGACCTGTAAGGATGTTCATAAGAGGAGCCTGGATAAATGTGGTGATGGCCACAAATATGGTCATTCCCGTAAGTTTGTTAAACACGAATCCCACCAGGGAAACGGTCAAAATCGTGATGCAGGACGGGAACAGAACCGTAAATGATCTGGCCACGTTGGAGGGAACGCCCTCGGGAAGCTTGATCTCCATCTTTCCGCTCTGGACCAGATGGCAGTACAGCTCCGTGGCGCACAGAGCCGTGATCAGTCCCACGAACAGCCCTTTTGCGTCCGTAAAGCTGGCTCCCAGCACATTGGCTACGGTGTGGATCCCGCCCTCTGCCGCCGCGCACTCCACGTCCATGGAGGTGAGGCACAGGGAGATATAAGCTCCCAAAGCCACCGGCGCCAAGGCAAAATCTTTAACGCCGTAGCTCTCGCCCAGTCCCAGGGCGATGAGGATAACGATGCCTATGGTAATGAAGCTCATGGTGCCGTAATTGGCCGCCGTAAACACCGGGTTCAAGCCGCCCAGCCATGCCATTCCCGGCAGATTGGCAAGACTTATGTATCCCGGCTTCACATTACACACTACATTAGAGATCAAGGTACAGAACGCGCCTGTAACAACCACAGGAAGCAGGGAACTAAAACCGTTTCGGATCGCCTGGAGATGTCTTTGGCTGGAAAGTTTCGCTGCAAACACAAGAAGCCCGTTCATAATTTTTTCTGTCATATTTCCACCCCCTACTGACTGGCCCGATTATAAGCCCTGAGCGATCAGATCGCAGACAACTTTATCTTTTACCGTAACGCCCTCAGCCTCCAGCTGAGCGATCTTCTCTGCAAACTGTGGCAGGTATTTCTTGTGGGCAACCAGCATCTCATCCAGCAGATTCTTGGCGCATCCGCCGCCGATCACCAGCGGATTCAGCAAAAATGCCTGAAGGGCCAAACCGTAGTCACCGGTAATGGCAGCCTTGATCACGCACTCTTCCATGGCCTTCATCACCTGTACCCAGCCGCGCTCAGCGGACTCAAACTTGCCCCAGGTAATGGGAACCGCGCCTTTTCCGGTGATCATGGAAGACACTTCCACGATGCTGTCGTATGGCAGATCCTCCAAAGCGCCCTTATTCTCCGTGCTAACAATCATGATCTGTCTCTTGTCGTTGTAAATGGAGCTGATGCACTCGCAGGCAGCGTCGCTGTAGTAGGTTCCGCCTCTCTTGGTCAGCTGCTCCGGCTTGTAGTTTAAGTTGGGGTCTTTGTACAGCTCAAACAGTTCCGCCTCGGTCTTCTTCACCTGCTCGCCTCTGGTGCCGATGCCCTCATACTCTTCTAAGCTGTGCTTTAACATCTCCTCCTGCAGATAGTAATATCTGTGATAACCGCAGGGAATCAGGTTCATCTGATTCAGCTGATCGCTAAGGAACAGCGCCTTGAAAATGTTAGCCGGCGTGCCGTCATCTCCGGTATTCATCTTGGCGATGATCTCCGGCGTTCTGTCATTGCCCTGGCAGTCTGTGACTTTATGCCAATGGAAATGGTTCAACCCGGCAAACTGATGGAACAATTCCTCCTCCGGCATATCTAAAAGCCCCGGCTCCCTGCGCAAAAATCCAAGAGGCACATTGCACAGACCAATGCACTTCTTCCAGCCGCCGTGCTTGATCACCGTCTCCGTGATCATTCCTGACGGGTTGGTAAAGTTGATCAGCCATGCGTCGGGACACAGCTCCTTCATATCCTTTACAATGTCCAGGATCACCGGGATGGTACGGAATGCCTTAAACATGCCGCCTGCGCCGTTGGTCTCCTGCCCCATCATACCGTGAGAAAGAGGAATCCTCTCGTCCTTGATCCTGGCGTTCAAAAGACCGACCCTGAACTGGGTGGTAACAAAGTCAGCGCCTGGAAGAGCCTCTCTCCGATCCAGAGTCAGATGCACCTTCACGCCGTAAGGCGTGGCATCCCACATTCTCTGGGCCATGGCCCCCACGATCTCCAGTTTCTCCTTGCCTTCCTCAATGTCCACCAGCCAGATCTCCTTGATCGGCAGCTCGTCATACCGCTTGATAAAACCTTCCATGAGTTCCGGTGTGTAGCTGCTGCCGCCACCGATCGTAACGACTTTGATTGGTTTTTTCTCCATTGTACCTGCCTCCTTGGTCTCTGAAAATTCTTTGTACCATTAACATAAAATCTTTTTTGCGTTTTGACAAGAAGCTGCAGGAATAATGGTAACCATTACCCAAATTCTATTAATATTAGGGCTAATTTTCGGTATTTATTGCCGACTTTCGCACAATTTAGTACTTTCGATTTTTCATTTTGGCAGGCTCCGGTTTTCCGTCCCCATCCCTAAACCCTGGAGCGCGCTCCTGTTTTTGGCAGGCTGTCGGCTGCCAACTGTTCCCTCTACCAGTCCGGCCTCTCCCTGCCTCCTATAAACGTCTGTATGGTCTCCAGATTTTCATCGTAATCTTTCACAAACAGCAGCATATACAGAACATCAAGGGCAAAGGAAAGCCCTGTGCGGGAGGAAAAATTGCCGATCTTGCCCACCCCCGCCTCCTGGTTTTCAACGATAACAGTATGGTTGGCCTTCCAGATATTGGGGCTTTTGGCATTGCCTGTCACAAGGCAGATCTCGCTCTTGATGTGCTTTAGATCATCCACCCACCTGTCCACCCGCCGGCTGTCGGCATACTGGGAGATGATCAGCGCCGCCTGCCTTTTTGCCTTCCGCTGGCTGTAAAGATTATTGTTAAACCCTCCCATGGACGGGTTGAAAAACGGCAGCCCCAGCTTGGCAGTCTTGCACAGAAAATCCTGAGCCAGGATAAAAGACTGCTGGGAACCCAGTACATACACAAAGTCCGCCCTGTACAAAACCTCCGCCATCCTCTGCACCATACGGATATCCAAAGAATGGTACGCGTTCAAAAGCGACTGGTGGTGAAGATTGAACAGGACCTTGGGGAAATCCCTTACATCATCCTCCTTACTCACCGGCAGCATCACGTCCACCGCCTTCTCATTCTCAATAAGCCGGTCCAGCTCCGTGGCCAGCCTGATTTTTAACTGGGCAAACCCGTCCACCCCCACCTTCTTGCACACCCGCCCGATGGTGGACGGCGATGAGTAGGCCGCCTCCGCGATCTCCCCGATGGTGGCGTTTATGACGGCTTTTGGGTGTTTGAGGATGTAGCGGACTACCTCCTGCTCCGCATTGGTAAAAAGCTGCTCTTCTTTTAACTGACTTAAAACTGACATCTTTCCTCCTGCCTTCCTGTACTCTGTTGCTGATCATCTTTGTGACAGATGGCGCCCCTTTACGCAAGTCTTTTGTATGCTGTGATGTGTCATTGAAATAGTTTTTAAGATTCGGTCAGAGTATTGCCGCAGATTTCTTTTTTCTTTAAATATATCGTAACTTGTCCAAGATGTAAAGATATTATTGGAAGGGCATTGATTCATTCGGGTTCAGATATGCCAGACATTCCGATGAGCCCAAAGCGGAAATCAGTCGGGTATCATCCCTCCTGCTTTCCTGGTCTCATCTCCATAGCATATATTCACCCGCCCGGCACACAGCCTCCCTTCCCTCCCGGGCAAAAGCAGAATTCGCTGGCCGGGATTTGCTCGCTTAAGGTGGTTTCGATAGGGA
>CAJTGF010000053.1 GCA_910575585.1 Clostridiaceae bacterium | reverse complement strand
CTTTTCTGAATATCAGTCCGCCAGCGCTCAGGAAACCAGGTACGAAATTGGTCAGCAAATCCAAGCGAGCATAATTTTGTGCAGTTTCGGGAATTTTCTCGAAACTATTAAAAATTGTTCTACCTTAATAAAGGTCGTAGAAGACTACATTTTATCGGGTTTTAGGAAATTTCAAAAGTTGTAAACTGGTGAAATAATAATAAAATTAATATAAAATCCAAAATATTATAGCTCTTTTGAATCCTTTATAACATGCGGGCATACAAGAGCCCTTTCCCATACTGTTGTTTCTACATTATTTTCTTTATTGTAAACATACACTACAACATTATCCATTGTATTTAAACACTTAATTAAATCATCATCCCCATAAGGCGACACTCCAAAAACATCCAATTCACCAAGGTAACATCCAGATCATCTGGTTCCGCGATCCCCAGACACGCTGTCATACTGCCCTGGGCATCCGCATCAATCAAAAGGACGCTTTTTCCCTTCCTGGTCAGCCCAATGCCCAGATTCACACAAGTCGTACTTTTCATAACCCACTCCACCTTTCTGTGAAGCTATGGTTATTACCTTTGCCATCTTTTTTCCTCCGTTACTCTCTTAATGTACTCTCGGAGTCTCTTTGTGCCTGATTTTGTGAGATGATTTTTTGTCAGATGTGCATAAATTTATGAGGCGTACGTGGAACGTACGTTGATTAAATTTATGTGCATATGACGGAAAATCATCCACAAAGGCAGGTGCAAGAGAGATTCCGAGAGTACATTCTTAGAACACGCTTGGAGTTCCATTGTTATATAAGTTGTAAGCCATACGGACAATCTTCTTACTCCCGGAAGTCTGCCACCCGTCATGCAGACACTCAGTCTTCACGAACCCTGTCTTAAAATCATAGATCTCATTTACATGATCTCTTGTATCCCTGTCGATTCCCAGACAGTACACCAATGCCGCATGGTAAGCGTCCTGATACCGGCATTGCGGCAAATACTGTTCATAGAACAACTTATGGCTTTGGCTCCGAAACAATATTGCCCTTCCTTCTTTCACCATAGAATCCCTCCTTTTCCTCTCTAAAAAAAAGTCTCCATAAATCCCATCTCCCGTCCGTTTTCCAGCTCACTCCTTTTCATTGACAAGCCTCTATATTTCTTATAAACTATACACATATTCCATCATTCATTCCTTTTCATTGAGAGCAGTTTTGATAAATTTTTGTCACCTTCCTTCTCTCTACAAAACCGCTCATCTCACGTGTCTTATTAGGTACAAAACCGTACTGCATAAAAAATAGGAATAAAATCAAAAAACCTCGTAAACTTCGGCGTTTATCAAAGTTTTCTAACTTTATCCCTATTATAACTCCTTCCCCCTTTATCCTCTTCCCCTCCGCCATCACCAACTCCATGGCCGTTCTCCTGCTCCCCACCGTAGCGGAAGCCCAGGCCGACGGCAACGAATCCCGCATCGCCCAGACCATCTCCATGTCCCTGCGCTACAGCCTGTATATGGGAATTTTATGCATTGGCATCTTTACCCTGTTTGGCCCTGAACTGGGCATCGGTGTTTTTAAAGACTCTTCCGCCGGTTCCTTTATGCAGATCCTGGCATGGCTATGTCCTTTTCTCTACCTTGCCACCACCATGGGAAGTATTTTAAATGGACTTGGAAAGACTACCACCACATTCCTTCAAAATGTCTCTGCCCTGCTCCTGCGCCTTGCCTTTGTGCTGGCAGGCATACCTCGTTTCGGGATTATGGCCTATCTGTGGGGGATGCTGGCCAGTGAACTTTTATTAGCATTTCTTCATTTGACTTCCCTAAAACGTCTCGTGGCTTTTTCCTGGGACGCAATTGAGATGATCGTCAAGCCGGCGGCTTTCCTGATCATCTCTGTCGGAATTTATTGTGCTGTATTTTCTTTTTGGGATGGTTTTGACGGTTTTGGGCTTTTTCTCTCTACGGCTCTTCATATTGGTGTGCTGTGTTTCTGCTATGGGGGGCTTCTGGCAGTGTTCCATCTGGCCAAACGCAGCTGACTCAAACGGTCAAACCTATCCGCAAGAACCTCGGACATCCGGAACCCATAACAGACGGCATGCTTTCGGATACTTCCTCCAGCGGAACAACGGTCTTTGTCCGCTGGAGATGCCACTATAATGGGAGAAAACATACCACGCCCAAAACCTTCCTCTCCAGCTCCTCTTTCGTCTCCTCCAATGCCGTCTCCATGTTTTTCCCTGTTCCGGATCATCCCGCCGCAGGCGCTCATCCGCCTGGATGCTTTCTTCCACAGTTCTCCCAAAGCCATGTTCCCGGCCGCCTGCCCCGCATTCAGGGCCGTTCCTCCGGGTCTGGTCACTCCATGGCTTCCGCACACCTCGCCTACTGCAAACAGCCCCTGTATCTTCGTCTCCCAGTATGCATCCGTGGAAATCCCGCCGTTATTATGCTACACGCATACAGCCACTTCCAGCTTCTCATGACAGAGATCCACCTGATGATCCTGATAATAGCTGATTGCCGGCTCGTTCATCTGCCGAAGCCGCTCAATGGGAGTACCTGACAAAGCCCCCGCCTGTTTTAAGTAATCATAAGCTTCCTGTGATAACTTTTCAAACGGAACTTCCTTTCCTCCCGGATTCCTGGTAAAATCAAAGTACACCCTTCTGCCCTTCAAAATGGTCTCCTGATAGGCCAAAAGGTCGATGACCGAAGACCCTCCGAAGATCTTGTTCACGTCAAAAGGCCACTGATAACCTTTTAAAAATACCATGGACAGCATATCTTCTTCCCTGGTAAAATAGCCCATGAGAGTTGAGTAGACAGGCACCTCACGATGCCAGCCCCTCACAGATCCGTGCGTGCGGCTTTCCCGCACACGGCTCTTCATAATAACATTTACAGTTTCAGAATAAGCTGACATATATCTTCGGCATTACCAGCGGATAATATTTCAGCATTTCTATGAACCCTTCCCATGTATAGCTCTTCCTGTTGCTCCTTCGGTTCAGAAGTTTGAAGTTGCTTATCATCCTTCCGTTGAAGCTGACACCATAATACCTGTAGTGCCCTGTCAGTTTCAGATTGAGCATTCCCATCAGTTTCTTTAGTTTCTGGTCTCGATTAGCGTACAGCCAGACTTTTATGTCCTTCAGTTTCTGCCGGAATTTCAGCCTCTTATACAGTTCCCTCACTGCCCCATGGCATCCCCTGTTTGGTCTGAATCCGTACATACAGTTCAGAAATCTCGGCTCATAAATTGCTTCTAGTGTGCTGACATGTTGATATATAGTTAAAACATACTGGTAAATACAGCCGTTTTGATATATACTAAGAAAAAAACGGCGGTGATTCCTATGGCAAGACCCAGAAAATATGTAATCAAGCTTACGGAAGATGAATACAAGGAACTTAAATCCAAAATCCGTAAGAAGGCAACTTCAAAAACAATACGCTGCAGATGCCAGATAATCCTTGACCTGGACGAGTCGCATGGAAAAGTTCTTACCCATGAGCAAAGTGCTAAATCCAACGGCGTCTGTCTGGCAACAGTCACAAATACTGTTACAAAATATATAAACGGCGGTGTTAATGCTGTCACTGAATTTAAAAGAAGCATAAACTTAGATAATGCAAGGCGCAAGGTTGATGGGCGCGTGGAAGCCCGGCTTATCGAGCTTGCTTGCGGGCCAGTCCCGGAAGGCCACTCCCGCTGGACGATCCGCCTGCTTGAGGAGGAAGCCAAAGTCATTCTGGAAACACCTGCAAAAATCAATGTGTCCTTAACGGGGTGCTGAACAGTTACGTTTTCTGAAATAATCTGTCGGATCTTCTCCTTCGCTGCTGCCATAAAAATACTCTGTTTTTCCAAAGACATAAATTATTTTTCACTACCGGTTGTGGAGTATCAGCCCGAGACTCGCTGTGTTCGTCATTAGTTCCGTTGCAGAAAATTAGACCCTATTTTTGATCAAATATATGCATCATTATCATAGTAGAATAGAAATGCTTCTACCAAATCTTCTTCTGACGCTTCGACTCTCTGCTCTTTTACATTCATAACAATGGACTGTATCATCTGCATGCTTAGTACATACATGAAATTATTATCTATTGCTTCTTTAGGCAAATCCACCACATCATCTTCTACCTCATCGGGATCCAAAACCATTCCTTCTGTTTCTTTATTCCAAACCTCATCTTCTGGTAAAAATAAAGCATCAGACCAATTAAACAGATTTGAATTTTCTAGAATATACGTTAGTTTATGCATATTATACGATTTCTTTTCCTTTCTTCCTCCACTCAAATTTTCCATCCTCTTTTTCCTGGCTAAACTCCTTGATCATTCCCAGATACGTCTTTTCCATATCTTATAATACCCCAGATGAAAGCTTATATTACCTTTTTAAATGCTTAGGACTATTATAACACCATTCGAAATGGAATGTGCTTTTATCTAACTTCTCCAAATCTTCCAATGTGTAAAACCAGTCATTTTCCATCCACAATTTTGCTTTAGATCCTTAAGAACGGTATCTTGCGCAAAATGGCAAAATAATGGAATTGCTGTATTGTTGAGTGAGCAATGGGCGGGGATTGTGGCGGAGCCCGGGAGGGAAGGCAGGCTGTGTGCCGTTCGGGTTCAGATATGCCAGACATTCCGATGAGCCCAAAACGGGAACCAGGAGGGGTTAGGCCCTCCTGGTTCCCTGGTCTCATCTCCATGGCATAGATTCACCCGCCCGGCACACAGCCTGCCTTCCCTCCCGGACAAAAGCAGAATTCGCTGGCCGGGATTTGCTCACTTAAGGTGGTTTGATAGGGAACGCTGTTTCGACTCTGTAGTGAAAAGATAACTGCTTTGTCTGCGGTGATAGGTAGTGCATAATATCTATGGGAACGAATCCTGCTTCTATATTTTTCACTGCAAAGTTGAGGCAGCGTCCCCTACCGAAACCACCTTAAGTGAGCAAACTTTATCCAGCGAATTCTGGTTTTGCCAGGCAGAGGAGAGCTGTCCCGTCCGGGTGAATCTATGCCATGAAGATGAGACCAGGAAAGCAGGAGGGCTGATACCCGACTGATTTCCGCTTTGGGCTCATCGGAATGTTTGGCATATCTGAACCCGGATGGGACAGCTCTCCTCTGACTGGCCTCACGACAATCCCCGCCCATTGCTCACTCAACAATACAGCAACATAACGAATTTAAAGTTCCGGTTTATCCGGGTTAGGATATAATTTTAACAACTCATAAACAATCTGAAATAATAAATCTTCATTTTCATCAAAAAAATCTATAGTTACTATCTCAAAAAAAGTAATTGACTTATCAAACCAATCAAAAGAGTTGTATCTATACCTGTAAGGTTCATCAAAAATATCAACACATAATTGTCTCTTTATATCTTCATCTAAAGGTTTATCGCTTATATTAGTTCTGATCACCTTTATTTTATTACTTTTATCACATTCTGTTAAGTTAATCTCAATAAACAAATTTCTAACAGAACATATCTTTCTAACTCCCTATATAATTCTTCCCCTTTAATGTTACTCTTCTCTTTTACAAAGGTTGAGCCCAAAATCCCCATTTACTTTTATCCGCTTTCCTATTTTCCCGAAAGACATCCTTCCACTGGTTTATCCTTCTTCTGCATCTGTTATCAATCGATTGGCTCTATTAGATTGTTTTTCTAAAAACCATAACTAAACAATTCTAACATTGTACTAATAATCCTGCATCTTTATGATCAGCTGATATAAAAACAAACAAAATCGCCATCCCTCCTCCTAAATTTAATACAAATGGCAAAAAATTACAATGAAGCTGCAAGAGAAGCTTCCATTCTCCTTCTGGCCATTCATCCCCGCGAAAGAAATTAGGCGTGCCTCCAATTTTGTCTGTATCTATGCTATTAAAATAGTTATCTCTTTTGGCATCATCTAACCTTCGGTATTCTTTACTTGTTATAAATTCCGGATCGCTCCCCTCCTTTAAGATTGGAATGTACTCAAATCTTTCATTATTTTCATCAAATACTGTAGGTCCCTCTGCACAGCCTTCATTTTCAAAATCGATATCTTCGATGGCCTGAATGATCACCGCATTCTCTCCGCCATTCCATTCAGCGACATCTGGATCAAAAAAGTCATCTTCACAACTTTTGGGGTGCGTCACAAAAATATATGCGATAGAATCCTTGTCGTTTCCCAACATCCCCTTTTCTATCAATATCTGCCCAACAAACATCATCTTGTCATCCCAGCCTTGACTAACCGGCCATTGAGATTCCTTTATTCCAATTGGCTGTCCGCCAAATTTTGTGATTGGTTTTGTGATCCTTTTTGACGCCTTTTCAAATCCAACTATCTCATATTTCTTAACCATATTTTATCCGTATTTAATCAAGTAAGCCAATAGTTATTCTCCCATATACTTCATCCTACACATTAACTTTATAACCCTTTAACGGCAATTAACAGGAACCGACTGCTTCCGTCAAACAAGAATCTACCTTCTTTTCACTGACATCGAATAATCCACTTGCAGAGTTAAACATACTGTCTTAAAAAATCAAATATGCGCCTCTATCCTCCTTACAGGGATGCCAAGAATATTTTCAATAGCCTCTAGCATCTTATCATCAATATACTCTACCGGATTAAAAATACTGATCAAAGCAGAAGCAAATCCACACAGAAAATCGTAGTCTAAGTCATTGAGGGACATCAATCTTTTACAACAGGGCATTTCTGTTTTAAGTGATGTAAATCCGCATTCAGCAGCTTGATCCATAGCCTCTCCCCACCACTCTGGATCAAGTTTCGCGCCACATTCTGGGCAAGAAATCTTATCAAGATTTTCTCCACAATCAACAAACACTGGTGTTTCACTGACTCCAACCTCAATAAAATCACAGCGTACGCGCATTTGGAGAAAAGACTTTGCCAATCGCAACGTCACATCCGAGACTTTGTAAAATGGGTCTTTGGGAATGATCTTCACAATATAATCCGACACGAAATCGCCTCCAGAATATACTCCTCAGGAGCATGACCAATTTCCTTATCTTTTAACTCACCGGGCTTACGAAACCTTAGACTGGTCTTCCATCCCCACTCTCTTTTCAATTATACCCCATCCATATCTGTTTCAGCAACAATTTCTAGGTTTTAGTTCACCGTTCCACCTCCCCTCTCACTAAAAAAAGAGGCTCCCCTCCCCAAAGAAGTTCACCTCTTCCTCTACTTCGTCTTCTGTCCCTGCCCCTCTTTATCAAAGAAATACACCTCTTCCCCAATCCTCACCCCGCTGTTCTTCACCATCTCATAATTCTTAAAATAATATTTCTTTCCATTGATCTCTCTCCACCCGGTCCCCTGAAAGATCCTGCCGTAATCCACAAACGAAAACTCCAGACACACCTGTCCCTCGATCCCTTTCACATCCGCCCGGTCCGTGCAGCGCCAAAGGGCCCGATTGGGATAATCATGGGCCATGCCGTACCGGCTGTACCACACGTCATAAGGAAGCTTCCTGGTCTCCACATGCTGGCTAAGCCAATCGCTGTCCCCAAACACCACCACCTTGTATCCGGCCTCCTCGATGGCGTCGCAGAACTCGCCTGTCAGCTTGGTGATCTGGATCCTGTCCAGCTTCTTGTCCTCCGCGAACTGGGCGTCCAGTTCAAAGGCAATGGGATAAGAGACCCGGTAATCCTTCACCACGTCAAGCACATAGGCAGCCTCTTTCCTGGCCTCCTCCAGGGTTGCCGCCTTGCTGTAAAAACACACGCCGGTATCCAGCTTAACGTTGGCCGCGCCCTCCATATTGGTCTTAAAATAAGGATCCAGATCGTCGCGGTAGCCTAACCGCACCATAACAAAGGAGATATCATTCTCCGGCAGCATCGCCCACTGGATCTCCCCCGATTTATTCTGATATTTGGTAATGGTCACTCCCTTTTCCAAAGCGCCCTCTATGGTAGTTCTGCCGTCAGCAGAAATCCAGTATCCATTCAGATTCGTCCATGGGTCAAAAGCCCAGGCCCGGCAGGGACAAAGAATGGTAAGAAACGCCCCTAAAACCCCAACGGCTAATCGGTCTCTTCTCTTAATCTTCATCAATCCTCTTTCCGAAGTCTGTTAATCTCCTGTACTAAAAGCTTCCCCTGCTCTATGAGGGAATCGAACGCGCCGTACTCATACAGCTTTACACCCACAAGTCCCACAGGAACCGCCAGGATCATGCCCGAGATCCCGCGGACCTTAAAACCTACATATAAAAAAAGAAGCGTCAAAAGAGGAGGAAGCCCCATGGAGTCCCCCACGATCTTGGGCTGGATGATCTGACGCACCACCTGAGTCAACACATACAAAAGCACAAGCCCTGCCGCAAACGCCGTCTCCCCGGACAGGAGCTTCACCACAGCCCACGGGAACAGGGCGGTACCGGTGCCGAACAGCGGCAGAAAATCCAGTATGGCGATCAAAACAGCCAGCAAGATCCCGTACCTGACCCCCAGAATCACAAATCCCACCGCCAGCACTGCAGCCACCACAAACATGATACGGAACTGCGCCAGAAAATATCCGCCGATCAGATTCTTAATATCCTTTCGAAACAGCCCGCCGTAGGAATAAAAAGATTTGGGTATCAGCTTTCCGGCCATAGCCCGGATCCGATCCTGCTCCGCAATAAAAAAATAGGAGGAAAGGATCACCACAATGGAATTGACCAGGGCGCCAGGTATGCCCTTGGCCACATGGCCCGCCACAGTCACCGTGGGAAACGCGATCCTCTGCATCAGGCCGCTGGCAATGCTGCCCAGATTTTCATTGGCCCGGTCAAACCATTCTTGGATCCCTGCCGGCATCCTGGCCACCATCCGGTTTAGAGAATCCAGAGCCTCCATCACTTCCAGACGGACCGTTTCATAAATATCCGGTATGTCCACAAGGAGCAATCGTATCTCTATTATAACTCTTCCCACCAAAAAATACAACCCGCCAATAATCCCTGCCAGCACTGCCACCACGATAATGGCCGAACTGTGCCTGCGGACCAGATTCAGACGCCGCTCCAAAAACTTCACCAGCGGATTGGCTACCATGGCGATCAGCCACCCGATCACAAATGGCAGAAAAAACCGAAGGAGCCACAAGCCCCCCACGCACACCAGCAAAATCTCTGCTGCCGGAACCAGAATATTCAGCAGGATCCGAAGGATCCTTCTCCCATCATCCATTCCATCATCAGCCTCATTTCTCCGTTTCTAGCAATAACCCTTCCGCTCTAACGCAATGATAAATTAGGCAGCTCCTTCTCCAAAAACCGGTACAGCGTCTCCATCTCCTCATCCGTCCCGATACTCACCCGCAGATGATCCTCCAGCCTGGGCGCCGCAAAATACCGCACATAGATCCGCTCTTGCCGCAGCGCCTCAAAGATTGCCCTGGCCGGCGCCTTTTTGTGGCTGACAAAGAGAAAATTCGTCTGGGAATCCGTGCAGGAAAATCCCATCTCCGTAAACCGCCTTTTCCCCTCTTCTCTGGTCTTTACGATCTTGGCCACAGTCTGGCAAAAATATGTTTCATCCTTCACCGCCTCTGCCCCAAGGATGACCGAAGGGTAATCCATGGTGTAGGAATTGTAAGAGTACTTCACATCCTGCAGCGCTTTAATGAGCTTTTGGGAGCCCATGGCGAATCCGATGCGCATCCCCGCCATGGATCTGGACTTGCTGAAAGTCTGCACCACCAGCAAATTTTCATATCTGTCAATCAGGCTCCTGGCCGACTGTCCGCCAAAATCAATGTAAGCCTCATCCACGATGACCACAGAATCCTGATTCCACCGGACCATATCCTCCACCTTGTCGATGGGAAGATATATGCCCGTAGGCGCGTTGGGATTGGCCAAAACGATGCCCCCATTTTCCCTTCTGTAATCCTTAGGATCTACACAAAACCCATGGTCCAGGGCAGGCGTCTCATAGGGGATCTTAAAAAGATCGGCCCACACCGGATAAAAAGAATAGGTGATATCAGGAAATAAGATGGGCTTTTGGGAATTAAAAAAAGTCAGAAATGCCATCCCCAGCACATCGTCCGATCCCACCCCCACAAAGATCTGGTCCTGGGGCAGACCATAACGATCCGCCAGCGCCTTGGTAAGCAAGCTTGCTGACGGATCCGGGTATCTGCGGAATTGATCCGGGTCCATCTCTCTCAAAGCCTTCAACACCCCAGGAGCCGGTGGATATGGATTCTCATTGGTATTTAATTTGATCACAAGGTCCCCCTGTGGCTGCTCGCCCGGCACATAGGGAACCACTTTTCTAATATAATCCTCCCACATTTTCACAAGGTTATTCCTCCATTTATCTCAGCAAACATTCATTTTCCCCGCACAGTTTTGCTTTACCATCTTCTGCCCCGGTCTTTTCCGCAGTACCACGCCATGGCCCCGGTCACTGCCAGGTAAAACCAGGTGGTGGGATTGCTGAACCAGGTGGTGAAAAACGACAGCATCATATACACCCCAAACTGCCCGTAAAACACATACCACATGGGATTCTGGCTTTTCCCGTTCTTTAGGACGTTCACCAGCCAGAAAGCCGCCAGCCCCAGAAGGCAGGAAAACACTCCCACTCCCAGAATGCCAAAATCATAGTACGCGTCATAGAACAACGTAACCGTAGTCAGCTCCGTCTTGGTCACATACAGCGGAAAGCTGATGAGATACGGAAATACAAACTTAAGCCCGGTCAGGGCCCACACCGGAAACAGCATCCGGATCCCCCAGGTATGCCGCGGAAGCGCCTCCACCAGACAGTCAAAATTCTCATAATTGTTGGCAATATAAATATATGGCTGGGAAATAAAAATAGGCATTCGGCTGTTTTTCATCTCAAAGATCCCGTTGAGATAAGCCACGTCATGACTCCTGGCAAAGGTCAAAAGCACATAGAAAGGAAGCACGGCCGCAAACAGGGCAGGGATCACCCAAAGGCTCATCCGTCTATGGTAAGCTCCGAACGTAAAGCAGGCCAAAAGCACCGCAAAGATCAGCTGGAACCTGGAAACGCACAAAATAGGAATCGCCAGGGAAATGACCGTCATCAGTCCGGCCATTACATTTCTGTAACGCCGTCTGCTTCCGCCCTCCAGAAAAAACAGAACTCCAAGGGAAGGCACCAACACGCAGGACACCGTAAAATAGTGGACTCCTGACAAGTGGAACTCCGAATAGGCGTGCGGCACCCCCTTGACAAACAGAGGGATATATTTCAGCACGGACGCCTCAAAAACAAAGGCAGCCACGGAAACCGCAGTCACTGCCTGCATACATCGAAACAGCGGGCGCACAGCGCCGTTGCCCGTCTGCTTCCTCCTGCTGTAACCGTCTCCGTACAGCCGGTCAGCCGTCTCATAAACCCACCAGAAACCGGCCAGCGCCACATAAAAGCACGCCCAGGTCCATAAACTCCACCTGCTCTGCAGATCACTGAGCTTTAAGCACGCAACGGCCTGCCCTCCCACCCAGAAAGCGCAGAACAATCCCCGCAGATGGACCAGATTGCCGGACTTATGATAATCTCTATAATATAAATAACCGGCTGCCAGAAACAGGACCGCGCCGGAGGGATAATACCATCCGATATAGGCCAATCCACAGCTGGCAGCGTAGCAGATACTGTAAACCAACATACGCCCCTGTCCTTTGTGTTATGTCTGTCACGATCCGGCCCCATCACTTTGACGGATCCGCGGATCCTGCCATAACGCATCCCCGGACGCCGCAAACTTTGCTCCTTTGCTGCCGTTTACGGGGATGCGCCTTTTTGTCTCTTGATCCATCAGGTCACAGCTTTTGCGATGACCTTACCGCCCATATAAGCGGTCCTGGCCGGCTATGGTCACTGATTTACGAACTCCTTCATGTAAGCTTCCACTTCCTTAGCCGTCACAAAGCTCATAGCCTTGTCGGCAACCGCCAAAAGTTCCTCGGTGCTGTACCCGGTGATCATCTTTCTGGACTTTAAGATCGCCGATGCGCTCATGCTGAACTCATTTAACCCAAAGGCCAGCAGAAGCGGGATCATCAGCGGATCGCTGGCCGCCTCGCCGCACATGCCTACCATAATGCCTGCCTCGCGGCCGCATTTGATAACGTTGCGGATGCTGCGCAGCACCGCCGGGTTGAAGGTGGAGTACAGGTAGGAGATCTTATCATTGCCTCTGTCCACAGACATGGTGTACTGAGTCAGATCGTTGGTCCCGATACTGAAGAAATCAACTTCCTTGGCAAATACATCCGCCATCAGGGAAGCGGCCGCAGTCTCCACCATAATGCCGATCTGGATATTTTTATTGTACGCAATATCCTTGCGGTCCAGCTCATTTTTAATGTCCTCAATCAAAGCCTTGGCCTCGCGGATCTCGTCGATGCAGGTGATCATGGGGATCATGATCTTGATGCCGCCAAAGGCGCTGGCCCGAAGCAAAGCCCGAAGCTGCGGACGATAGATGTCCTCTTTCCGGTCCAGGCACAGACGGATGGCCCGGTAGCCCAAAAATGGGTTCTCATCTTTTGCAAGACCCATATAGGGGATCTCCTTGTCGCCTCCGATATCCAAAGTGCGGATGATCACCGGCTTGCCGGATAAGCCCTCCGCCACCTTCTTATATGCCTCAAACTGCTCCTCCTCCGTCGGCATGGAGGTGCGGTCCATAAACAAGAACTCCGTGCGGAACAGGCCCACGCCTTCCCCGTCGTACTCCAGAACCTTGGCCAGATCATCAGGATTGCCGATATTGGCAACCAGTTCGATATGGACGCCGTCTTTTGTCACCGTGGGAACACCCTTAAACCGCTCCAGATCCTTCTTCTCCTGGAGGAAGCTTTCTCTCTTGGCCGTGTATTCATCCATCTCCTGGTCCGTAGGCTTCACGATCACAATACCCTCGCTGCCGTCCAAAACGATGCTGTCGCCGTCCGCGATCTTATCCATCACATTACTCACGGCAACCACAGCCGGGATCTCCAAAGCCCTTGCCAAAATGGCGCTGTGGGAAGTCTTGCCGCCCAGCTCTGTCACAATTCCTGTTACGTTGGCCGGATTGATGCCGGCTGTCATAGACGGAGTCAGGTCCTTGGCCACGATAATGCTGCCCTCCGGCAGAGAAGCGATGTCCACAGGCTTGATACCCTGGAGCACCTGCTGCAGCCTGGTCTTGATATCCCTCATATCCGTAGCTCTCTGCTGCATCAGCTCATCATCCATAGCCGCAAATACATCCGCATAAGTGGTACAGGTAGTCTCGATGGCATACTCACTGCACACGCTGTCCCTCTTGATGGCCTCCTCGATCTCTCCCGTCAGCATAGGATCCGCCAGGAGCATCAAATGTCCCTGCATGATCTCTGCTTCCTTCTGGCCTACTCTGGTGGCCAGCGTCTCTTCCAAAGCCTTGGTCTGGGCAACCGTATCCGCCAGAGCGCCCCTGAAACGGGTAACCTCCGTCTCCACGCTGGCAACCTTATCCGGGCGGATCACCATCTCTTCCTCTTTGATGATGGCCGCTTTGCCGATACCAATACCTGCTGATGCATTCGTTCCCTTAAACATAATGCTTTCCCCTCCTTAAAGTTAATGTTTTGTCATTCTCCCAGGCCCTCTTCTACGACCCTGATCATGGAATCCAAAGCCTCCTGCTCATCCTCTCCCTCGCAGATGAACTCAATCTCGTCCCCACTTTTTACACAGGCTCCCAGAACACTTAAAACGCTTTTCGCGTTAGCCGTGGTGGCATCGTCTGTCCGAAATTGAATCCTGGATTTGTAAAGAATCGCTTTATTACAAAGAATCCCTGCCGGCCTTAAGTGCAGTCCGGTCAGATTCCTGATCACTACTTTGGCTGTTACCATAAGCCTCACTCTTCTCCTTCCTCTACTGTCTCGCTTTCATCTTCTGCCCCCTCCTCCCCGTCGGGACCCTGGCTCCCTTTCCGGGTAACGGAAAGCAGGATCCTGTCAGAGCTCACCCGCTCAAAACCTTCCGGAAGGTCTGTCTGTATCTCCACCATAACAGTCCCCTCATCCAGGCCCGAAACGTCTACCCGGCCTTTAATGGCATCCGGTCCGATACTGTCCAGATCCTCGGCCAGGCCCTGTATCCGCACGCTGGCTTTATCGGTCTCAAAAGCATACTCAAACTCTTCCTGGGCGCCTTCCAGCTCCAGAGCGTCAGTGTCAAAGGTCAGAGTCCTTTGTACCAGCGCCTCCACCCGCAAAGTGATGGTGGCCGTAGACGGCGCGTCCTTAGTTATACTTATATTCTCGGGCAGAAGTTTGGCCAGATCCACCTCCACGATCACATCCCCCGTGGCTCCCTCGATATTCAAAAGGTCTGCAGGAATCACCAGGGTACTCAATGACGCAAGCACGGATTTTAATCCCTCCACAGGAATGGAACGGATATCGCTGTCCACACCTGTGAACCGGTAACCATGAGCCACGTCGCCGCTGACCTGGAAATCCAGACCCAGGGTCTTGACTTTCAAAACGCTGACCTTATACTCTGCCTCCGCCCGGCTAAGGCTCACCTCATCCATAAGGT
This sequence comes from Clostridiaceae bacterium, assembly GCA_910575585.1. GTDB lineage: Bacteria > Bacillota > Clostridia > Lachnospirales > Lachnospiraceae > UBA3402. The sequence continues at coordinate 22,873 of CAJTGF010000053.1, read as the reverse complement.
CCGGCTGCTGATTGCCGTTGGCGTCATAAAGAACGATCTTGGCGCCTCCTGACACATCCCCGCCGGCTCCCGACAGATCGATCTCTATCCCCACAGAGCTGATCTGTCCCACCACGGAAACGGGACCTGTAACATAGACCTGTTCCGGTCTTACCTGTACGCTGCCTGCCGCGTAGCCTTCCTCCACTTCCCCGCTTATGTGGGGAATGATATCGAATTTCTTTTTCTGCAGCTCCTCGGTCTGGATCCGCACCACCCCGGGCTTTGTCTCCGGAGTCCCCTCGATCATGGCCCGTATCTCCCGGTTGGAGATCTCCACGTTCACGGGTATGGAGCCTGTTACGTCATACAAATCAGCCAGATCCGCAGATGCATAGAAATCGCTGCTCTTGATCCGATGTCTGTCCCGGCTCCTGACCTGATACGTCACCGCCACCGTCTTTTTCCCCACCACCTCATAGGTCAGATCCGCCTTGGTCAGGATCTCCTCGTTGATCATCTCCACAGGAACCTCCACCGTGCTCTCCACCAGGGGATTAACCACGTCAACTACCATAAACCAGCCGATTATGGCCAGGGCAATGGACAAAAATTTCAGTCCCAGATTATTTGTCAGTTTTTCTTTCATCTTTCTGCCTTCCCTTCCATAACTTGAACCGGCCGCCGGATTCCTCCTGCACAAAAAGCCCCTTAAGTTCCCGGCTCAGGGAATCCGCATCATCAATCTTTCTCAAAGCTCCGTGTTCTGCCAAAGACACGCGCCCTGTTTCCTCGGACACCACGATGGTAAGGCTGTCCGTCACCTCGCTGATGCCCACAGCCGCCCGATGCCTGGTGCCAAGCGCCTTATTGATGCTGTCATTATCCGAAAGGGGCAGATAGCAGGTGGCGGCAGCCACCCGGTTCCCCCGTATCACCACAGCGCCGTCATGGAGAGGCGTATTATGCTCAAAAATATTGATCAGCAGCTGGCTGGTGACCAGTCCGTCCACCTCAATGCCGGTCCGCTCAATATCCTTTAGCGCGCCGCCCCGCTCAATGACCATCAGCGCTCCGGTCTTTACCTTTGCCATCTCAAAAGAAGCCCGCACCAGCTCGCTTACGGTCTTTTCCGAAAAACCGGTGTTTTGCTTACCGTCGTCAAAAGGAAGCAGGATACTGACCAGATTCTTGCTCCCCAGCTGCTCCAGAGCCCTGCGAAGCTCCGGCTGGAAGATGATGACCAGCGCCGTGGTCGCCACTAACGCCGTCTTCTCCAGGATCCACATGATGGTATCCAGTCTCAAAATATATGTCAATATGGCAAATGCCAGGATAAAAACAAGTCCCTTTAAGAGAGTCCACGCCCTGGTGTTCTTGATCCACAGAAGAATCTCATAGATCAAAAACGCGATAATGATGATCTCTACAATATTCATATATGTAATCTTCGGTAAAAAAGACATCCAGCTGTGGAACATCCCAAAAATATCTGCCATATCCTCACCTCCCCTTATTCTTGTTTAACTTTCCGCCCAACGGGCGCCCCCTGTGGCCGCATCCCTTCCCAGGCCAAGGCAATGCCTGCCCCGCCTTTCACACACTAAAACTCCCGCCGCCGGCTTCTGGTGGAATTGATCTTCTGCACCTTCACATCCGGCGCCGACACCGTGATCTTGGGAACTGCCTTCACATAATAATAGTAGTCGTCATCCTCAAACTGAACATATTCGGTCCTGCTGTAATCCACCGCAAACACGAAAAAATTATAAACGGCTGCCAGGATCATGGCAGCGATAACGCCAAAAAGGAACTCCAGCATGGGAACCGACACATCGAACATAAAATCGCCTACAAAGACCACCATCAGCTGCACCATGGCTCCCGCCACAATGGCGATATGCCAGGCGTAGTCCACGGACAGCGTCCGAATCAGATACACCACCAAGATTCCCGCCGCAAAGGCCGCGATCATTACCAGCATCAGATTATTATTCATCATGCTTTTTATGATCTGGACATATTTCTGGGTGATCTCCACTGCCGCGTCATTGGTCAGCACTCCGGCATTCTGTTTTACATACTGGATGGTGTAGTATAAAAACACCCCCAGGCTTACGGGAATCACCCCGGCCAGCCCCCCGGACAATCCCACCAGAAGGGGGATCACATAAGGGATCCGAAAGTGGAACAAAATAGGCGTCAGTAAAAGCAGATAGCTGTCCCCCGGCTGAAACCCGTAGTAAAGGATCGCAGCCATAACAAGGATCACCGACAGCACCAACGCCATCTCCAGCGACACGCTGCTGATATGGGCCACCAGCACAACGCCTGCCAGAAAAGATATGACGCCGTAAGGCAGAAAAGAACAGACCACCGACAACGCCAGCCAGACCACAGGACTTTTCAGCTTTTCCATATATCCTATACTGTCGTTCAACAGCCAAAACGCCGTTACGCTCACCACGAACTTAATGACCGGAATCAAAACCGCGTCACACTTCCCATAAAAGGACCTTAACATTTCCCTGAATTCCAGGAGAGCCATCATGCTTTCCTACCTCCCTGTCCGTTTTTCCCCTGCATCTCATAGCGCTTCTCCAATCTCTTCAGCTTTGCCACATAGACCTTCATGCCTCTGCTGGCATACTCATACCGCTTCCAGTATACCCAGTAGGTAATCAGCAAATACACCCCCAGCCCCACCAAATAACTACCTATATACATCCTGCCATAACCCACGATCTCATTCAGATTCAACGTCGACAAAATATCCTCAGCCTTATACAGCACCACCAAAGCCGTCCCCAAAACCCAACAAAACGAAAACCCCAAAAACGACCTAAGCATATGCTTCCCAATATAATCACTCCGAAAGAACCGATACACCGGAAAGATCCTCTTCCCCTCCCGCTTCTCAAACAACCCAATACCCGTCATCAATTTAAGCCTGTCCTCATTTAACACCATCCCACCCCAATCCATGCAATATTAGGAGATATATCAACTTAGTATAGCATAAATTTTCCCCGCTGGCAATGAGCAGTGCGGAAAAATCAAGAGGAAGGCACCCGTTGGGAGCACGCTTCTGCTCACATAAGGATGCCTTCCTCTTGATTTTTCCATAGGGCGAAGCCCGTGGAGTGAGATGGAGCGAAGCGGAATCGAACGTCACTGCGGCCCCACTCAGCCACCCCCCCCTCTCCTCCCGCTAGCGCCGCTGGCCCCTCCCAGGGGCCCAGCCAGCATACCCTCTCCTCCCACTAGCGCCGCTGGCCCCTCCCAGGGGCCCAGCCAGCATACCCTACTCCCCTTACTCATACCTCAAAGCATCAATCGGATCTGCCTTAGCCGCCTTCGAAGCCGGATACAACCCAAAAAATATCCCCACCACCGCCGAAAACGACACCGCCACAATCACAACCCCCGGCTTAATCACAACCCCAATCCCAAAAGCCATACCCAAAATCGACACCAGTCCAACCCCAATAGTAATCCCAATAATCCCCCCGCAAGCCGACAAAATAGCCGACTCCGTCAAAAACTGCACCAAAATATCCCGCGTTTTAGCCCCAAGAGACTTCCTGATCCCGATCTCCCTGGTCCGCTCCGTCACGGACACCAGCATGATATTCATGATGCCGATCCCGCCAACCAGCAAAGAAATCGCCGCGATCCCGCCAACAGCCGCCGACAGACCGCCCATTACCGAATCCACGGAGTTCATCTGCTGCATCGCCGTCTCCATATAGATATCCTCTGGCTCTCTCCCCTTATAATTCGCCACATACTCCTTCAGCTGCTGAAAAAACGCGTCCAGATCCACATCCTCACTGGCATACACATGGAGATAATAAAAATAATCATTGGGCCAGGTCAGCAGGGTATAGGGGACAAACGCCGACCCTTTATCCGACTGCCCGCCCATCATCAGCTTCTGAAACGGGCTCATTTCCTTTTTGTAGACCCCCACCACCGTAAACTCATCCACATATCCGTACAAGCTGGTGCGGAAGGTTCTGCCTACCACATTCTCCTCCCCGTACAAAAGCCTGGCGCTGTCCACATCCATGACCACATTTTTCTTCCGGCCCAGGATATCTCCCTCATTAAGGTACCGCCCATAAACCATATCCACCGGCTGCACGTCAATATAATTATAATCGATCCCCTGAAAATTAAAATTCACCGACACTTCCTTGGTGATAGCCTCCCCGCTGGCATAGGCGTTGCTGTCAATATAGTCGATCTGATCCCCAAACACATCACGCACCCGTTCCAGCTCATCCAGAGTAAAATAATCGCTCTGGCGCACGTCATCCACCCAGTATCCGATGCAGAAATAAGCCTGGGTCACCCCCACATCCTTGTACAAGTCCGCAAATAAGCTGCGCATGGTATCGCCGATGGACACAATGGAGATCACGGACCCGATGCCGATAATGATACCCAGCATAGTCAGAAACGACCGCATCTTGTTTACCCGGATGGCAGCAAACGCCATACTCATATTTTCCAAAAGCACTACTGCCCCTCCCCCCTTCTGATATCACTGATGATCTGTCCGTCCTGAAACCGGATGATCCTTTCCGTAAACTCCGCGATGTTCTCCTCATGAGTGACCACCACCACCGTGGCCCCCTCCCTGTGAAGCTCCGCGAAAAGCCCCATAATCTCCTCCGACGCCGCCGTATCCAGATTACCCGTAGGCTCGTCGGCCAAAATCAGCGGCGGCTCATTGGCCAGCGCCCTGGCAATGGCCACCCTCTGCCTCTGTCCTCCCGACATCTCATTGGGCATATGATCCGCCCTGGCAAGGAGCCCCACCCGGTCCAAAAGCTTTAAAGCCCGATCCCGCCTGACCTTTTTCCCCACCTTAGCATACGTCATAGGCAGCTCTACATTCTTAAGAGCCGACGTCCTGGAGATCAGGTTAAACGACTGGAACACAAACCCGATCTTCTTGTTCCTGATCTCCGACAATTCATTGGAAGTCATGGAAGCCACATCAATGCCGTCCAGATAATAATGTCCCATGGACGGCCGGTCCAGGCAACCCAAAATATTCATCAGCGTGGACTTGCCTGACCCTGACTTACCCATAATAGCCACAAATTCCCCTCTGTATATGGTCATATTAATCCTTTTCAGACCCAGAACCTTGATCGCCCCTGTATCATAGATCTTCACCAGGTCCTTTAACCGAATCAGCTCCTCTGCCATACCTTACCTCCTAATTCCCGGCTCCGTTTTCCATCACCTTCATGCCATCTGTCATAATAGGAGTCGGGGCCGCCACAATGCTCATGCCCTCCGTAAAGCTGGCCTCATCCACAGGGATCACCTCCGCCTGGATGTCGCTCTCCACGCCCAGTTCCACGGCGATTCGCTTGATCACACCCTGGTCCACAGTCAGCACAAATAGCCCTTCCTCTGTCTCCAACACTGCGGAGATCGGCACAATCCATGCATTTTCCGCCTCATTCAGGATGATCTTGGCTCTGGCCGTTATCCCTGCGATCATCTTACTATTATCCTCCGTGATCTGGATGGTAGTAGGGATCACCCGCTCCGTGGAACCTCCGCCCTTCTCCTCTCCTGTAGGTGAGATGGCCGCAACCTGGCCTGTGACTGTCTCCCCGTTTAAGATATCCGCGGAGATCACCGCCTCCTGCCCCACCTGGATCTGCCCGATGGAGTACTCGCTGACGCTGACCTTCATCTCCAGATTCTCCAAATTCTCAATAATAAACATGGGCTTATCATCCTCGATCTTATCCGCGAAACGCCCCACCTTGGCATTGACCCTGACCACGGTGCCGGAAATAGGAGCCGTGACTTCTGTATCGCTTAACTGCTCCCTCTTCTTCTCCAACTCAAACTCCGCGTTCTTTATCTGGAGCATGTAAGACTCGTTGGCCACCGGCTTTCCGTCCTGCAGCGTAAAAGTCTTTGTCTCCCTCTGGGCGTCCCTTAACCGGTTCTGAGCCGTCTCCCACTCCTGCCGGGACACGCTGCCTGCTTGATAGAGAACGCTTATTCTGTCAAAATCCCTCTGGGCCGCATCCCTCTCCTGGATGGCCTTGGCGTATCCGTTCTCCGCCAGGATCTGCTGCTCATTGTATGTAGACACTGCCAGGTCATAAGCATTCTGGGCCATATCCAGCTCCTTTTTCACGTCGCTGCTGTCGATCAGGGCCAAAAGCTGTCCCTGCTCCACATGATCGCCCTCTTTTACCTGAATATCCGTCACCTCCGCGTGAAGACTGGACACCACATCCACGCTGTCCGTACCGCTGACAGGCCCGCTTATGGTCAGTTCCTGCTGTATGGTCCCCTTTGTCAGAGGCGTGGTGCTGACCATCAGGCCGGGATCTTTCTTCCCGCCGCAGGCTTTAAACACCACCACGGCCGCTGCCAGGACAGCCACAGCTGCTAGGATCTTCTTCTTTTTATTCCACGGCTTTCTGGATCCTTTCTCCTTTTTGGGCCTTTTCTTTTTCTTCTTTTTTCCCTTTTTATCCGCCGGTTCTGTCTTCATCAGTTCTGCCAGCTCCGCCTCAAACTGCTGCTCCTCCTTAGACAGCTGTTCCTCTTCTTCCATCAGCTGCCGTTCCTCCTCGGTCATCACTTCCCCGGCCGCTGCAGTCTGGGATCCTTCCTGACCGACATACGCCTGCCCTGCCTGCTTTTCTTCCTGCGCCACAGATCCCTCAATCTCTATGGTCTCCAAAGTTCTGTTCTCGTCCATTTTGATCCCCCTTCACACCGTAATCACATTTCTTCACCTAACTATAACGAACAACCTTTTCCAATTTCTTCAAAAAATTATCAAAAAATCCATGTGTATTAACCGTACTAGTACAGTTTACCTCATTCCACTGGATTACGCAAGCACTTTTTTGTCTTATGAGCCTCATTGCCGCAAAAAGAAAACGCCGGGTCTCCCCGGCTTCCTAACATTCACATAGAATCAACAAAATCTTCCCTCATAGGGCTGAAGATATCCAGCAGAACGCCTTCCTCCAGGCAGACGCACCCATGCTCCACACCGCCCGTCTTAAGCATGGTATCCCCTGCCCTCACAACCTTCTTCTCCCCGTCGATCTCAAACGCAAACGCTCCGCTGACCACGTAGGTGATCTGGGTGTGGGGATGATGATGGAGGGAACCTACGGCCCCTTTTTCAAACCGGTTCTCCACGCACATCAAGTCTTTCCCGTACGCCAGAACCCGGCGCACCACACCCTCTGCAACCGTCTTCGGCGTCGTGTTCTTATAAAATACCCACCGCTCATCCAACATAGCCATATCTCCTTCTCCCTGCCGTCTTTTAGACCATCCTGCTTCGTCTTCTCAGTTATCCTTAATACTGACTCTCCCTCCGGCCTCCACAGACCTGGTGATAAACGCGTTGCCGCCGATCACCGACCCGCGGCCAATGACCGTCTCGCCTCCCAAAATAGAGGCGCCGGAGTAAATGGTCACATGATCTTCAATGGTGGGATGCCTTCTGGTGTGCTTTAACTTCTGTCCTCCGCTTGTGGACAGCGCCCCCAGCGTCACCCCCTGGTACACTTTCACATGCTCCCCGATTACAGTAGTCTCACCTACCACAATCCCGGTGCCGTGGTCAATAAAGAAATACTTCCCAATGGCAGCGCCGGGATGGATATCGATCCCGGTAACGCTGTGGGCATACTCGGTCATCGTCCTGGGGATCAAAGGAACCGACAAAAGCAGCAGCTCATGGGCGATCCGATATACCGTAATGGCAAACATACCCGGATAAGACAGGATGATCTCATCCTTATTCTCCGCCGCCGGATCTCCGTCAAAAAACGCTTCCAGATCGGTCTCTAAATACTCCCTGATCTGCGGGATCTTCTTAAGAAACGCGATGGTGATCTTCCTGGCCGTATTCCGGTTCTCCTCCTCGCTTCCGCTGCCATAGCTTGAGCTGTACTTTAAAACCTTTACGATCTCCTTGCTCAAGTAGTACATCACATCCTCAATCTGCATGGACAGCTGGCTGGCTGCATTGTACACCCGGTAAGACTTATCCCTGTAATATCCCGGAAACAAGATGCGCAGCATCTTGTTGACAATGTCAATGATCACATCCTTATCCGGCTGATTAAAAAAATCCTCCATGCGGTCAATATCCCGGTTTGATTTGTAATCCTCAAGGATATCCGATACCAGCTCCTGCACTTCCAGTTCCAATGATTTCTCCATTCCGTGATGACCTCCCTATATGGGGCCAGGCCCCGTTCCTTCTTATTCTCCAAACAGCACGATCCGGTCCACATCTCCCTCGTCGTTCATCCACACCAGACAGCGGGAATCCGTGTCAATATCCTCCAGCTTGACGATATTCTTTGTCAGAAACGGCTGCACATCCACGCTGCGGGCAAGAGTATACTGGCTCTCATCCACACCTGTCAGTGTCTGGCGGCCCTGGACATCATCCACCTTTCCTGCCGCTACCACATACTGGGGCGGGGTCTGTCCCTCCGGAATATTGACGATGACCGCATACGGTGTAGTCTGAGGCGGCAGAGACATGGTCATAGCCGGCCCAAGGTAAGCCTCAAAGGTCCCCAGCTGCACATCCGAAAGCTGAACCGGAAGCCCATTGACGCCATCCAGCACCAAGGTGCTATCCGGGTCGATCATCAGCACCATCTCTCCTATATATCCCGTCTCCGAATTGCTGTCCACGGTGATGGAATCCTCTCCCACCTGGGTGATGGTTCCCTCCACTTTAACAGGCCCTTGGGCCAGGTCTTCCTCCTGGGAGTTTTCCGAAGCGTAATAGCTTGCTTTCTCACTGTCTGACATGGAGCTGCTCTCCTGCTGCTCTCCTGTCTCTGTCTGGGCCGTCTCTGTATTATTAGTAGGATTGGTATCAGAAGCCCCTTTCGAACATCCTCCTGCCATCATAGCAGCCGCAATGCTCATTGCCAATACGAAATATCTCTTTCTCATAATCTTGTTCTCCTCATATTTTCAGATTCATTTTAGCGTTCCGTCTATCTGAAACGCATTGCCATTATATCCCATCCAAATGATAATAGCTATTAAAGAAAACTGAATATTTCTTACAAATATGTGCAAATATCTACCGCGTCTCTTTTTCTCCCTCCACGCAGTCGATCACCTGCTCCGCCCTCAAAGCCTGCCGGATAATGTATCTGATCTGCTCGGAAATATCTTCATCCCCTTTAAGGACAAACCTTTCCCCGTCCAAAAACGCGTTGGAAAGCTGAAACACATAAAAATCCCCGCCCTTTTGCTGGCCTGCCAGCGCCTCTCCCTGAAGCCGCATCTCCTCCGTATTCCGCTCCCTGCCAATGGCCAGGTCCGACAGTACCTGCAAGATCATGGCAAAATGCTCCTCATCCCAGGCAGACAAATACATGCATTTGCAAAGACCCTTGGTAAAAAACGGATAACTTCCATAACAGTCCACCAGTTCCTTAAAACGGGTTTTATGACCCGAACTGACAAAAAGCCCTTTTTCCTCCAAGGCGGATACATACGATTCGCTTTTACTCATATTTCCTCCTGCCCCCCTGTGCTCTCTCCCTAAACTATCTCCCGCACACTGAAAACAGCGCTATATCTTTTCTATTTTATCACACTTTCTCCCGGTTTTCCACCTCTTTTGCGGTCTCCCTTACAATAACTCCTTACAATAACCAAAAAATTCATCATGATTTCCGCTGACAAAACCCTATTTTTGCGCTATAGTATAGGAAGCGCCCACCGGCGCCGGGTCCCACGACCCTACAAACAAACCATTTTACACAGGAGGTTTTTCGAATGAATCATTCCATTACCCCAGACCACCTGGGAACATACAGCAGCGACTTCAACGCGGACCGCGCAAGCCGGGTGGCCAGAGATGCCGTCATGTCCGGCGGCCTGTTAAACAGCTGCAAAAATCCCGCTGCCATACGACGCGCCAACCACGAATTTTCCCTGTCCTTAAAGCAGGGCAAGATGACCAACCAAAAGCAGAGCGGCCGCTGCTGGCTATTTGCCGCCACCAACGTAATGCGTTTCCGCATCATCAAAAGCTGCAACCTGGAAAATTTTGAACTGTCCCAGAGCTATCTGCTCTTCTGGGATAAACTGGAGAAATCCAACTGGTTTTTGGAGAACATCTTAGATACCCTTGAAGAACCGGTGGAGGGACGTCTTGTAAGCTACCTGCTGACAGACCCTGTCTGCGACGGCGGCCAGTGGGATATGGCGGTAAACCTGATAAATAAATACGGCGTTGTTCCCAAATACTCCATGCCGGAATCCAGCATCTCCAGCGGCACCAGGGAGATGAACCGCGTTCTCACCGAACTTTTGCGCAACGATGCCTGCATCCTGCGTGATCTGGCGTCACAGGGGACCCACCGCCAGACCCTGGAAGAGAAAAAGGCAGCCATGTTAAACGACATCTACCGCATGCTCTGCATCTGCCTTGGAGAGCCGCCAAAGACCGTGGACATGGAAGCCAGGGACAAAGACGGAAACTTTATCCAGGAGATTGGCCTTACACCCCGGGAATTTTTCAAAAAATACGTGGATATGGACTTAAATGATTACATAAGCCTCATTAACGCCCCCACTGCTGACAAACCGTTTCACCGTCGGTATACGGTGCGGATGCTGGGCAATGTAAAAGAGGGCAATCCCATCTGTTACATCAATCTTCCCATTGAAGACTTAAAAAAAGCGGCCATCGCCCAGCTAAAAGACGGGGAACCGGTGTGGTTCGGCTGCGATATGGGACCCTGCATCAACCGGGACTTAGGCATCATGGACACATCCCTTTACGATCTGAGTGATTTCTTTCAATTGGATCTTCCCATGACCAAAGGACAGCGGCTGGATTACGGCCAGAGCCTTATGACCCACGCCATGGTATTCCAGGGCGTCAATTTGACAGGAGACGAGACCCCCACCCGCTGGAGGGTGGAAAACAGCTGGGGAGAAGACCCGGGCCAAAAAGGATATTTTATCATGAGCGATGACTGGTTTAACGAATACATGTACCAGGTGGTGGTAAACAAAAAATATCTGACCAAAGAACAGCTGGATATCCTGAACACAGAGACCATTGCGCTGAATCCCTGGGATCCCATGGGCTCTCTGGCCTGACCCTGCCTAAATCTTATGTAAAAACCATGGCCTGCAGCGCCCATAACTGCAGGCCATGATCTCTATAAATATGCTTTCAGCCTCTCTACGTTCTTCTCCTCAAACTCCTGCAAGCGCTTCATCAGTTTAACCACATCTTTGTCAGCCACAGATTCGTATTCATGGATCCGCTTCTGGGCGTCAATGATCCCCATGTTGCTTCCCTGGATCAGCATCTTGGCCACATGAGACGGGGAAGAGTCCACCATCAATTTCATATCGATCACCAGGTAGGTCATCATCTTCTGCATGGTGTTGATGCCTTTCTCGTCATACCCCGCCTCGTTCAGCTTCCTTCCCGCCTGATCATGAATCTGCTGGTATTCCTTCTGCTGAGCCCTCAGCCCCTCCTTAAAGGTTCCTGCCTCCACCATAGGCAAGATCTCCCCCAGGGAATCCGCCCCCATCTGGGAGTTCTGGTAAATAAAATTCAAAAGCTGCGCATCCGCGTTCTTGTCCGTCATCTGTTATCTTCCTTTCCTCATAGTCGTACGCTTAGTATGACGCAGCCGCTGTTGTTTTATTCCCGGGCTGTCTCCTACAGAGTCTTTTATTTTACGGCATGTCTCGTAAACTGCATCGATAACAGAGACTTTACAATGGACTCATATAAATCTTCATGGCCGATTGCGCGCAAAACCTTATGATCAAATTCTTTCCTGTCAGGGTCATTAAGTTCGTCTTCTGTATCCATTACGTTACGGTCTTTGATCCTGTCAAACAACTTAACAATCATTTCCTCATCTGCGCGGGAAATCCTTCCAGGATCTATCATGTACATCTTCTTAAGCTTTGTGCTGCTTGCATCCAGAACCCCCAGCCCCCGACCAAAGCCAATGGCTTCCATGGCAAACATGCCGAATACCGAATTTAGCAATGCATGAAGCAGCTCTTTGGATATGCTGTCATCCTTTATCAGCATCCTCGTAAAACGCTGATCAACAAATGTGCTTACGAGAAACTTGGATACAAATAACCGCCTGTCAGGATTAAGGGCAGTTACAAAATCCGCCTTGGCCCCATCATCCATTTCATACCAAAAACTTCCGGGACGCTTTAAAGCTTCCGGCAACAATTTCCCTGTCCCATTTTTAATATTCTCAAATTTTTCAATCCAATTTAACGCGCCTCCATGTCCCAGGTTGCGCAGCTCCTCCTTGGATCTATGACAGCAAAACGCAGCAATATCCGTTTGTGCCGTATAAGATTTTAATAATGCCGGATTTTTAAGCACCGGCTTAATATATTCGTCCTCAATTCCATGATTTTTCGCAGGATAAAACAAAGCGTTCCAGCCTCTGCGCTCCCCTCTCTTTACCGTAAACACCTTCTCAATAGGTATCAGGCACTCCCCTAACTTATCAATCCATGACACATCATGGAATAAAGCATTGAGAGAGATCCCTTTGTCTGTAATTTTCCTGATTACCTCAATGGAATAACGTTTACAGGAATTTACCGCCCTGTCAGTCTCCTCTCCAAGTACGATGCTGCTAATAATGGTTTCTTTCTCATCTTCATCGATCTGTTTGATATCCTTATGAATCATCCAAAAATTGATATGCAGCTGCTCATCCGGCGCAGATACCTCTTTCCTTTGTAGAACAAGTAAGGTCGCCACAACATCCGCATTCTCAAACCAGCGTTTGCAGTTGCTAATGACCACTGACTGAACCTGGTAATAAAACTGTAGCGCCTCAAAAAATTTCCTGCCAATCTCCGTGCCAAGCCATGAATTTGATACAATGATCCCTAAACGTCCGCCTGCTTTCAACAACCCATGCAGCTTAAAGGGCAGGTAATTATATAAATCTGTCTTTCCTAACGTAAACTCTATTCCCGTATTATCCTTTATCTGCTGCCTGTACTGACTAATATACTCGATCTCGTCAGCCCCTATTTTGTTGTACTCAACAAATGGCAGATTCGAAACAATTGCCCCAAACTTTGGTATTGCTTTTTCGATCCCACTGCCATCAACCGGACTTTTTATCTCTATCTTATGGTTGGTGTTTACAGCAAAGACATCTGACTGAAATATGTTTAACGGTATATTCAACGCCTCCATATTAGTCACTGCAATGTTAGCAATTTGTAAAGGGTAGGCATATTTATCCGCTATCCATGTGGTTTTAAACGCAGCCTTTGGACTGCGAAGCCTTTCTGTTTTGTTCTTTATGATCGCTCTCGCAATAGTACCTGTTCCCGCGCACAGATCCGCGCAGTGGTCATTCCAATCATTAATCGTAATCTGGCACAGCAGATCTGCCAGACCGTACGGAGTGGCGTACTGTCCTCTGATTTCTCGTTTCGCCGTATGAACGGTCTTTTCCAAAACTTCCTGCAGCACAGTCTGATCAATCTTCTCGATCTTATTCTCAATCAGAAACTGATTGTAATCCACAATATCAATCCATGTGTCTTCCGGTATGACCTCATTGTACTCCAACCCGTTAAACACATTGTAAAAATCGCCCTGTCTTACAATCTCCTCCATAACCGCATTTGCGTCTGACGGCGTAGACGTACTGTCAATATCATCAATCCTATAAGCGCAGTTGTGATATTTTTTAATGGTATTGGCAAACATAATTCGGTTGAGCCAGTTCAGCAGAATCGACTTTGCGTATGCGGAATACATATTATTCTCGTCTTTTTCATATTCCTTCTTAAATGCGCTCCACCAGACTTTTAATCGACGCTCCATCTCCATGTTGCTGACGGTTTCTAATTTAAGATTTTCCGCAACCAGATCCTTGTTCCTCCGAATAACCTCTGTCATAAGTCCGTCGGATATGGTAGATTCGATGGGCGATGCCCATATGGCTTCATGAAGTAAAAATTCATTGACGGTTATTATGATATCTTTTATAACCGGTAACCATTCTGCCTTATAGGTGTTTACGTCCTTACGGCTCTTAATATGGTTCGTTCCGCTCCACACCTTGGCTTCCTGAAAACCACCGGATGGATTCTTTATATATAACTTTCCATATGTAAAGTTCCAGATCACAAAACTGTTTAAATTTAAAGCGTCTGCCTTTCTGGCCGCATCCTCTATGAGTTCCTGGTCGGTAATGGGGACATCCGGCATCTTCAATTCCCATCCCTGTAAAATCCGGTTCTGCGCCTCATCCTCATACAACAAAACATCCGGAAACATGCTTTTCTTGTTTACCGATAGGGTACTTTCTCCCCCGGCACTTTTAATCTTTAGATTCATGCCTTTCAGCATGACTCTTATTTCTGAAATAATTACGATTGCCCAGCTTCTCTCATTCTTCCTGACAATAATCCCCATCCGCATTTACCTTTCTTGAAATTCAGAAATAAGATTTTGTTCCTTTATGTATTTTCGCGTCTTTTTGTCCAGCTGTTCCCAGGCCAAAAATAATCTTCTTTTGGCCACATCAATATAATCGATATCTTCCCTTTTAAACAACGCAACGTTTTCATTTTTTTCAATGCCGATAAAGTTCCTTCCTTCCATTAATGCGGCAACCAGAAAGGAACCGCTGCCAAATGTATTGTCCAATACGACGTCCCCAGGATTGGTATAGGTCCGCACCATGTATCTTCCAAGCTCAATGGGCTTCTGGGTGGGATGTAAAACGGCTCCTTCACATTCAGCCGTCTTCACATATATGATATCCGTCGGATAGCGCTCCCCCTTGCTGGCCACATGAACCGGCTCAAAGTCACCGTAATTTCCGCAAAGCTGGTCCTTTCTTACCCCCTTATCGTATGGGTCACCCTTGGTCATCTGCGGATGATAGGTAGGCTGTTTCTTATAAAAGACACACACATCTTCATGTTTGCGAAGGGGCTGCTTCTTGGCATTGAGAAAATTAGTTGGCTTTGATTTTTCCCAGACCCACTTATATTTATAAATATGAGGCTGACTTAAGATTAGTTTTGCTGTAAAAATCCCATTGGAAGTTAATACGATGGCCCCGTTGGGTTTAATAATTCGATTATACTGTTTCCATAATTCGTCCAGAGATATATAGCAGTCCCATTCATTCTGTGTCATTCCATACGGCAGATCACAAAGAATCATGTCAACACTGCCATCCGGAATCTTATTCATATATTCAAGGCAATCACCTTCAAAAACCTGATTCATCACCTCATCCATGTTGATCGCTGGTTTATCCGCCTTTTTCATAGAACCACTCCTTAACTTCATCGGTCTGTTTGCTATATCATAACATATTTATATGTCGAACACAAGTTCTTTTTAATTTCTCCCATTAAAAGAGGAGCTGCTTACGTAACAAAATGTAAGCAGCTCCTCTTTCTATATAAAATTAAAATCCTTACAGCCCTTGAGCCGACAGCTCTCTTGCCACGTCATCCTTCACCGTAACGCCCTCTTTCTCAAGCTGGGCGATCTTCTTTGCAAACTGGGGCAGATACTTCTTGTGGGCGATCAAAAGCTCATCCAGCACCTTCTTAGCCGTCTCGCCGGAGGGAACCTGGGGATTCAGGATAAATGCCTGCAGCGCCATGCCGTAATCTCCCGTCACAGCCGCCTCGCACACGCACAATTCCATATTCTTCATCACCTGCAGCCAGCCTCTCTCTGCCGGACGGAGGGACCCGAAGGCAATGGGAAGAGCCCCGCAAGCGCCCACATGGGCGGAAACTTCCACCACACAGTCCGCCGGAAGATCCGGAATGGCGCCGTTGTTCTTGGTGGATACCACGATATGGGTATTCTTGTTGGCATAGATGGAAGCAATGGTCTCACAGGCCGCATCCGAGTAGTGGGCGCCGCCTCTTTTGGCCAGCTGCTCCGGCTTCTCATTCAGCTCCGGATTCTTGTAAAGCTCAAACAGCTCCTTTTCTGTCTGCTTCACCTGCTGAGCCCTTGTACCCTTCTCAGGATCATTGTACTCCTCCAGGGCATGGTTGAGCATCTCCTCCTGCCTGTAGTAATATCTGTGGTAAGCGCATGGGATCATACCCATCTGATCCAGCTGCTCCTTAAAGTACTTCACATCAAACACATTCGCCGGGGTTCCCGCATCCGCAGCCGGGTCGTACAGCTTGTCGATGATATCCTGGGTCACGTCTTTTCCGTTTAAGTCAAACACCTTATGCCAGTGGAAATGGTTCAGTCCCGCGAACTTGTAGATCAGCTCCTGCGGCTCCTTGCCGATCATCCCCGGCTCTCTTAACATAGCCCCTACCGGAACATTGCACAGACCGATGACCTTATCCCACTTGCCGTAACGGATCACCGCCTCGGTTACCATGCCGCTTGGGTTGGTAAAGTTCACCAGCCATGCGTCGGGACACAACTCCTTCATGTCCTCCACAATGTTAAGGATCACAGGGATGGTGCGGAACGCCTTGAACATGCCGCCGGCCCCGTTGGTCTCCTGTCCCAGCATGCCGTAGGACAGAGGGATCCGCTCGTCCTTGATCCTGGCGTTCAAAAGGCCCACACGGAACTGTGTGGTCACGAAATCCGCTCCCGGCAGCGCCTCTCTCCTGTCAAGGGTCAGATGCACTTTCACGTCGTAGGGGGAAGCGTCCCACATGCGCTGAGCCATCTTGCCCACGATCTCCAGCTTCTCCTTCCCTTCCTCAATGTCAACCAGCCAGATCTCCTTGATGGGAAGCTCCTCATACCGCTTGATGAAGCCCTCCATAAGCTCCGGAGTGTAGCTGCTCCCGCCGCCGATAGTCACAATCTTTACGGGTTTCTTTTCCATGATTGATTATCCTCCTTCTATTCCGGCAAGGCCCCCTGAACGCTAAACCCTGTCCCCTCCGGGCTGCCCCGCCTTTCTGGTACTTCTATTTTCACGGATTTTCCCCTGTTTGTCAATGCCTTGGGCCCCATCTGGTACAGTGTTTTCATTTCCCTTCCCTTTTCTCTTTGGGATGGTGAACAACGTTCCCTTCCAGTCCTATCCCTCCAGGATCGGATTGTCCGAATGTCTGCCGTCGCACTCCCTGGCCACTTTCACTTTCGTCTGATAATGCTTGTCGTAATCCCGGTTAAAATACCCGGCGTACAGCACGTCCAAAAGATACATCACCGACACGTTCAGACCAAAGGTCCCAAGATTCTTCACAAGCTTCTCCCTGGTAGACACATACAGACATACGTCGCACACCTTTGACAGGGAATTATTTCCGTAAGAAGTAATGGCTATGGTGGGGATCCCCCGCTCCTTTGCCTTCTTCGTGATCTTTAACCCAATCTCGGTCTCCCCGGTGTAGGAAATGATAATAAACGCCGCCGTTCCCTGACAGCAGCTGGCCTCATAATAGCCCTCCCCTATGCGGCTGCATGCGTGGACCATCTTCCCCACCCTTGCCATCTTGTCCTGGAAAATCTCCACAAGCCCCATCTGAGGCCCCAGGGTGAACGCGTAGATCTCCGTGGCCCTGTCAATGACATCTACGGCCTTTTTCAGGATCTCCGGCGTCAGAAGGGATCTGCAGTCCCGCAGGATCTCCTCATAGAGTACCTCGATCTTGCCAGCCGCGGTTATCTCCTTGTCCCCCTTGTCAAAAGGGAAATTAGGGTCCAGGGATTTAAAATGGGAGGACAGATACTCCACTTCTTTCAGATAATCCTCTCTCAAGTCATTGAACCCCTCGTACCCCACCTTCTGGCAGAACCGGATGATGGTGGAGGGAGCCACATACAGCTCCCTTGCCATCTTCCGCACGCTGGTGTCCCGCAGTCTCTCCTCCATGTCCAGGATGTAATCCGCTATGCGGCTGTCAATATCCGAAAAATACTCTCTGTTTTGCAGTTTTTCTTTAACAAGCATTGATCTGTTCCCTACTTAAAATACTCCACCCCCGACTCAAACAGCTTCAGATCCTGCTCCCCGTAAATATTCATGGCAACTCCCTGGCCCCGTCTCTCCGAGTGGGCCATCTTGCCCAAGATCCTCCCGTCAGGGCTGGTGATCCCCTCAATGGCCATGTAAGACCCGTTAGGATTCCAGAACTCATCCATCGTGGGCCTTCCCTGCTCATCCACATACTGGGTACACACCTGTCCGTTGTCGAACAGCTTTTTCAGCCACTGCTCATTGGCCACAAACCGCCCCTCCCCGTGGGAAGCAGGGTTTACGTACACCTTTCCAAGCTGGGCTCCCATAAGCCACGGAGACTTGTTGGTCATAACTTTTGTGTACACCATCTTGGACACATGGCGCCCAATGGTATTCATGGTCAAAGTAGGGGAATCCGAGTGCTGAGGCTCAATCCTTCCTTCGGTAATAAGCCCCAGTTTCATCAGCGCCTGGAACCCGTTGCAGATGCCTAACATCAGCCCGTCCCGCTCATATAGAAGCTTCTCGATCTCCTCTTTGATCACCTGGTTGCGGAACACTGCCGCAAAGAACTTGGCAGACCCTTCCGGCTCGTCCCCTGCGGAGAACCCTCCCGGGAACATGACGATCTGGGCCTTGGCGATCTCCTTTTTAAAGGCTTCTACCGACTCCCGGATATCATTGGCATTCATATTCTTAAACACCAGGTCTGTCACCGTAGCCCCGGCCCGCAAAAAGGCCCTGGCACTGTCAAACTCGCAGTTGGTCCCTGGAAATACGGGGATAAACACGTGGGGCTTCGCCGTCTTGTGGCTGCAGATATGGACGCTCTCCCCCTTCTCCTTCACATCATAGAGCCTGTCAGGAACCGTCTCATAACTTGCCCCTGTCCGGGTGGGGAATACCTGCTCCAAAGTGCCGGTCCAAGCGTTCAGCGCCTCCTCCATGGAGATGGTCATTGGTCCGTATTCCAGTGTACCCTTTTCCGTAACCTCTCCGATCACCGTATAGGTTATAGCCAGATTCCCTACCTGTCCGTCAGGGACTTCACACACGATACTGCCGAATCCGGCCTCAAACAGATCCCTTGGGTCAACATTATGCTCGATCTTCACGCCCATCTGATTGCCGAAAGCCATCTTGCTGACCGCCTCCGCCATGCCGTGCCGCTCCACGGCATATGCAGAAATGATCCTGCCGGCTTTCATATCCTCCAGAATCTTTTCGTACCCTTCCATCAGCTGGTCATACCTTGGCAGGTCGTACCCATCCCGCAGGGCCTTAAACACCACGATCTTGCTGCCCGCCCGCTTAAACTCCGGAGTGATCACATGCTTTAAGCTGGCCACATCCACGGCAAAGGACACCAAAGTCGGCGGCACGTCTATATCATTGAAGGTTCCGGACATGCTGTCCTTGCCCCCGATGGAGGGAAGCCCGAATCCCAGCTGAGCCTCATAAGCCCCCAGAAGAGCCGCAAAAGGCTGACTCCACCGGGACGGCTCCTGGGTCATCCTGCGGAAATACTCCTGGAACGTAAACCGTATCTTCCTGAAATCACCGCCGGATGCCACAATCTTAGCCACCGAAGACACCACTGCGTACACCGCGCCGTGGTAAGGGCTCCAGCTGGACACATAGGGGTCAAATCCATAGCTCATCATGGTCACCGTATCCGTCTTTCCCTGGAGTACCGGCAGCTTTGCCACCATGGTCTGGGTCTCCGTCAGCTGATAGCGACCGCCGTAAGGCATAAATACCGAACCTGCGCCGATAGACCCGTCAAACATCTCCACAAGCCCTTTCTGGGAGCATACATTAAGGGAGCCAAGCATGTTCAGCCATTTCCCCCTTACATCCGGGATATCCGGCCTGTCCCCAAATGGATTGCCTTCCCGGTTGGGAACTTCCACCACAACCGACGCCTCCTGGCGCGCCCCGTTGGTGTCCAGAAAAGCCCGGCTGATATCCACAATAGTCTTTCCCCGCCAAATCATAACCAGCCTTGGCTCCCGGGTCACCACAGCCACGGCCACGGCCTCCAGATTCTCCTGGCCCGCGTACGTCAAAAACGCGTCAACGTCCTTTTCATCCACCACGACCGCCATGCGCTCCTGGGACTCGGAAATGGCGATCTCCGTTCCGTCAAGCCCCGCATACTTTTTCGGCACCTTGTCCAGATCGATCCGAAGCCCTGCCGCCAGCTCGCCGATGGCCACAGACACCCCGCCGGCGCCGAAATCGTTGCACTTGCGGATGATGCTGCTGACCTCCGGCCGCCGAAACAGACGCTGGATCTTCCTTTCCGTAGGCGCGTTGCCCTTCTGCACCTCGGCCCCGCAGGTCTCGATGGAGCTTTCGGTGTGGACTTTGGAGGATCCGGTGGCTCCGCCGCAGCCGTCGCGCCCTGTGCGCCCGCCTAAAAGGATGATGATATTTCCCGGATCCGAAGTCTCCCGCATCACGCTCTTTCTGGGACTTGCCCCCATGACCGCGCCGATCTCCATGCGCTTGGCCACATAGTCCGGGTGATAGATCTCCTTTACATACCCGGTAGCCAGCCCGATCTGGTTGCCGTAAGAACTATACCCCAAAGCCGCGCCGGTAACCAGCTTCCTCTGGGGCAGCTTCCCGTGAAGGGTCTCTCCCAGAGACTTCCTTGGGTCCGCCGCGCCGGTGACCCTCATGGCCTGGTACACATAAGTCCGCCCGGACAGCGGATCCCTGATCGCGCCGCCCAGACAGGTAGCCGCGCCGCCAAAGGGCTCGATCTCCGTGGGATGGTTGTGGGTCTCGTTTTTAAAATTCACCAGCCACTCCTCCGCCACGCCGTCGATCTCCACAGGCACCACGATGCTGCACGCGTTGATCTCGTCCGACACCTCCAGATCCTCCAGCTTCCCTTCGGCGCGAAGCTTCTTCATGGCCAAAAGAGCCAGATCCATCAGACACACAAACTTGTCCGTTCTCCCGCCGTAAAGTTTATCCCGGTCAGATAAATACCGCTCATAGGCAGACTGGATGGGCATCTTGTAATCCCCGTCCGTAAACGTCACATCCGTAAGCTCTGTCTGGAACGTGGTGTGGCGGCAATGATCGGACCAGTAAGTGTCCAGCACCCGGATCTCCGTCATGGTAGGATCCCTGTGTTCTTCCCCCGCAAAATAATTTTGGATATGCTGGAAATCCTTTAACGTCATGGCAAGGTTCAAAGATTCGTACAATTCCTTCAAATCCTCCTGCCCCAGCCCGCAAAATCCCTCAAAGATCTTTACATCCTCCGGCGTCTCAAAAACAGTCCCCAGGGTATCCGGCTTTTCCATCCCCGCCTCCCTGGAATCCACCGGGTTGATGCAAAAAGACTTAATGGAATCTGCCTGCTCCCCGGTCAGCCCGCCGGAGATCACGTAGGTGGTAGCCGTTTTGATTACCGGCTCCTCGTCCTCTTTCAAAAGCTTTACGCACTGCTGGGCGGAATCTGCCCTCTGGTCAAACTGCCCCGGCAGGTATTCCACGGAAAATACCAGATCCGTCTCGTCCCTTGGAAAGTCCTCCTCATAGAGAAAATCCACAGGCGGCTCCGAAAAAATAGTCCCCAGGGCTCTGTCATAGGTATCCCCGGACAAGTTCTCAATATCATAACGAATCAACACACGGACCCCGGTTACGGTCTCTATCCCCAGATAGCTCCCGATCTCCCCCGCCAGTTCGCGGGCCTTCACGGCAAAATCCGGCTTCTTCTCAACGAAAATCCTCTTAACACTCATGTGGATGGTGTCTCCTTCCTCGCATGGTTTCTTTTCAGGTCCCCGCATCACAAAAAGCAGATGATCATAAGACCTGGTGAACAGTTACATAAAGAATATCATAAGATAAGGAATATGGGAAGAGGATTATACACAATCTCTTCCCATAAGCCATGTCCTGTAGTCCAAAAACACTCACTTCAGATGCTCTCTGTCATTTAACTGCCGCAATGCAAACCTTTTAGACTCCCGGTCATACTCCACTGTGGAAATGCTGGCATTTCCCACGATAATGTCATCCTCCTCACTGCGGCCTGTGCCTTCCAGCATATATTCCAAAAGAAAGACCACCGTAGCCCCGTGGGACACCACCGCCACATCCCCCTTAGCCTGGTCCAGGATCCTGGCCACAGCCCGCTTACAGCGCTCATACACCTGGGTCTGGGTCTCTCCCCCCGGCGGCGCCACCTCCACAGGGCTCAAATACCACTGCTCCAGCTCCTTGGGGTATCTTTTCCGGATCTCCTCCATGGTCAGCCCTTCCCATTTCCCGTAGTTTACCTCCTCCAGCTCCGAAAGCCTGCATACCGGCACATCCTGGCTTTCCCCGATGGCGGCGGCCGTCTCGTACGCCCTGGAAAGAGTGCTGCAAAAAACCTGGGTCACCGGCCTATTGGCCATGCCCTTTGCCAGACACGCCGCCTGCTGCCTCCCCGTATCATTAAGGGGAATATCCGTGCTTCCCTGGATCCTTCCCGCCACGTTCCAATCCGTCTGACCGTGACGGATCAAATATAATCTCATATCCCTGTCCCTCCATGGATCTACAATCTGCTGATCTCCTAACCCGGATAAACCGGAACTTTAAATTCGTTATGTTGCTGTATTGTTGAGTGAGCAATGGGCGGGGAGTATCGTGAGGCCAGTCAGAGGAGAGCTGTCCCGTCCGGGTTCAGATATGCCGAACATTCCGATGAGCCCAAAGCGGAAAACACTCGGGGTGAGGCCCTCCTGTTTTCCTGGTCTCATCTCCATGGCATATATTCACCCTGCCGGGACATCTCTCCTTCTCTGACTGGCAAAACCAGAATTCGCTGGCTAAGGTTTGCTCACTTAAGGTGGTTTCGGTAGGGGACGCTG
>CAJTGF010000052.1 GCA_910575585.1 Clostridiaceae bacterium | reverse complement strand
TATGTTCACTCATCTACACATCTCCTTTCCGCTTATATTATATCACCTTCTAGTTATCTGAAAAGTTTGTTACGCCCCAAGGGGCGGGGAATTATACCCGCTCTCATTAAAATAATGGCCTCCACGATAGACGGAACCAGCTCCGGCAGCGCCTCGCCAAGCCCCGCCGCCAGCGTGACGATCACCTGAATGGCGGCCTCGGCGATCTGCGGCAGGTTGTCTAAAATCCCCTGCGCCAGCGTAAGCACCAACTGCAACGCGCCCTCGGAAAGCTGGGGCAGGGCTGAAACCAGCGCATTAAGGAGCGTTAAGACAATATTCGTCGCCGATTCGATCAGCACGGGCAGATTGTCTAAAATGGCCCCGCCGATACTCGTCACGATATTCAGGCCCAATTCCAGAAACATGGGCATCTTCTCTAAGATCACGTTGGAAACGCCCTCTATGGCGTTTCCGATAGCCACGCCGATCTGCTCAAAGTCCCCGTTGGCTGCGTTGATTTCATTGCTGAGTGTGGAAAAAACGTCGGTGATCCCCGCCGACATTTCACTTGCCAGCGGCAGGAAAACGCCCTGAATGGAGCGCTTCGTCCCCTCTATGGCGGAATCAAGGTCATTGTATTTTATCTGGTTGATCTGCGAGAGCGCGTCGTAGGTCTTGCCCGCGCCGTCCTCCATGCTGGCAAGCACCGGCAGGACGCTTCCCTGCAAATCCTCAAACTGTGTGCCGAACAGGTTGACCGCCGCCGTATTCTTGGCAATGGGATCGTCCATACTGTCAAGCGCATTGACGACCTCGAAAAATGCCTCCCTTGCCGAATCCCCTCCAGTGGCAAACCGGGCCGCCATAGCGTCCGCGTCCATGCCGAGGGCCTGAAAGGCTTCGGTGGTGGTATTGCTTCCGTCGATCACGCGCAGGTTAAATTCCTTTACCGCGTCGCCCACCTTGTCAATCGAAAAGACACCGGCTTCGGAACCGCTGATCAGACCGCTCACAAATTCGTCTGCGGAGAGGCCGAGGGCAGCGTACTGTGCCGAGTATTCGTTGAGAGTGTCTAACAGGTCGCCGTTCTGATCCGCGCCGTTCTGTGCGCCCACGGCAATGATGTTATAGGCTTCCTCTGCGGAAAGGCCGAAGTTTTTCATTAAGGCGTTTGCCGTCCGGGCGGATTCCTGCAGGTCATACCCGAAGGTGTCCCGCAGGGCGAATCCGGATTCCGTGGCCTTCTGCAGCTCCTCGTCCATAAGGCCGGTTGTTTTCTGCACCGCGGAAATGCCTTCCGCCACGTCCTCCAAGCTGTCGCCGAAATTGTTTGTATATACCCGGCGGGCCGTTTCACCAAGCGCCTCCAATTCCGCGCCGGTGGCCCCGGTGGAGGCGGAAATCTGGTTCACCGCCTGATTGTACTCGTCGCCCAGCTTCACAAGCCCCACGCCTGCGGATATGGCGGCGGCACCGATAGCCACGACGGCAGCAGCCACCACCGCGCCAATCGTCTTTGCAATGCCGCCCAGCTTTTCAAACCGGTTCCCGGCATCCTCTGCCTTGTCGGCGCTTTCTTCCAGCGAATCGCCGAAATCGTCGGCTTGGCCGCCCGCCTCGTCCAGATGATCCCCGGCTTCCTCCAATGCCCGGTTGTTCTCGTCCAGCTCCTTTTCCATATCGTTTAAGGCCGCTCTGGCGTTGTTGAGCTGAATCTGCCATTGCTGCGTGCGCCGGTCATTTTCCCCGAAGGAAGCGGTGGCGTTTTGTAGGGCCTGCTCTAAGGTGCCGATTTTCTGTTTCTGCGTATCAATCTCTTTATTCAGGACACGGTTGCGGGCCGTGATCGCCTCCACCGATTTATCCTGCTTATCAAACTGCGAGGCCACAAGGTTCATCTCCGAGCCAAGCACCTTAAAACTCTGGTTGATCTCCGCAAGGGCCTTCTTAAATTCCTTCTCGCCCTCCACGCCGATCCGCAGGCCAAAATTGTCCGCCATGATTCCGCCACCTCCTTCCCGGAAAAATTAAAACTTATCTTCAAATCCCGTAAGGGATAATGTCGTCAATGAACAGCTCCCGCTTCGGCTTGGCGAGGCCGGTAAACTGCTTGTGGCACTCCCACAAATCCAGCAGATACCCGAAAGGCATGAGCCACGCCTCCTCCTCGGAACGCCGAAGCGGCACCGTTGCATAATAAATCAGCCGGGTAAACAGTTCTTCGTCGCTTACCCGACCGGCACGTTTTTTGGGTCTGCCTCGCTCTTTATGTGGCGCTTGGTTCCCCGGAACATGGCCTCCATGATCGCGTCCTTGTATGCCGCCAGCTCCAACGGGGAAGTGAGAAGCTCCACCTCCTCCGCCGTGAGCAGGGGCCTCGGCTCCTCCTTATGGCGCAGGTTGTATATCAAAAGGCTCTGGTTCGCCATCAGGACGATCAGCCAGATAATCTCATCCAGCGCCATCTCGAAATTTTCCGATTTCATCAGCTTCGTGCCGAGGTTTTCCAGACCGCCATAGCGGCCCGCGATCTCCTTTGTGGCCCTTGTGGTTAAAATAAGCTGGTACTCCTCGCCGCCAATCGTGATTGTTGCGGCCCTGTCCTGATCCACCATCATGCCGCGCCTCCTTCCGTTTCATAGACCGGCTCGTATACTTCCTGATACCAGCTGGAAATGGTGCTGGCCTGCACGCCGCTGTCGTCCTCGTTGACCTCCGCCTTCCACGGATGCTCGTTCTTCCCGTCCACCTTATTGCGGCGCAGGATCGTCCCCTCAATGGTGGGCGTGGAGAAGGTGATGGAATCCCCCTTCGTCTGCAGGTTCGTGCCGGGAACCGCAAATTTTACCCGGTACAGCCAGAAATAACGGTAAGTGCCGTTTGCCTTGCGGGCGCGGAAGCCCACGACCACCGGTGCGCCATCGTTCTCGCTGGCGGAAATGAGGACGCCGTTTTTATCCGCCTTCGCCCCGGTCAGTGCCTCGGCGGAGGACACGCCTATATCGTCCACGCCCAGCGACAGGGTTCCGCTCTTAAATTCCTTTACGATCTCCGCCGCGCCGTCGTCGGCATACAGCGTGGCCTCGTTTAATTCAATCGAAAGCTCGGCGGTCATTGCCTTCGCCAGCATGACCGGGGTTCCGTAGGTTTCGTCGCCATTCTCGCCCTCGGTGATCGGGGCATAAAACAGCTTGTCAAGTCCAATCGTCGCCATGATCTAAACCTCCATTTCATAATGTTTTGCCACGTCTATGGCATAGTGGTGATAGCCGGTGTCGTCCTCATGGCCGATATACCGGCGGTCTGTAATGGTAAAGTCCGCCGCCAAAAGGGCGCGGACGATCCGGTTTTTCTGTCTGGTATAGCTGCCCTTTTTGAAGAAGGAAAGCCGGGCCTCCTGCACCTCATACTGCGGCAGGTCGTCAGCATGGAAGCCGAAGCTGTCCGAAAGGGGCGTGACGACCAGATATTCCTCCGGCGGCGTATCCTGAAACACGCCGGTTTCTATGGGGATACCCAAAGGGCCGAGCGTACCGTTCAAATCTTCCAGCAGGCTCACAGCTTTTCCACCTCCCTCTCAAAAGCGGCCTTCATGGCCTCGATACACGGGGCGCAGGCCGCCGATCTTGCCGGTTTCAGAAAAGGCTTGGCAGGCTGCCCGCTTTTCCCGTATTCGAGGACGTTGGCAATCATGGCATTGCTGCGACCGTCCGGGCGCGGCTCCGAAAAGCCCACCTTCACGTTGTAATTGCCGTCCCGGTCAATCTTGGCCGGGGATACGCCGAGGGCGGAAAGCAGTTCGCCGGTGGAGCGGGATTCCTCCTTTGTATCCCGGCCAATCACCGCGCCCAAATTCGCCCTAACTTTCTGCTCCACGACCTCGCCGCCCGCTTCCAGCACCTTCGGGATGATCTCGTCGGTCTTATCCCCCAGCCGGGAGAGCCGCAGAAGAAAATCCTCCGGCATTTTTACCTGCACCTTAGCCACGTCGTCACACACTCCTTATCCCTCGCTTCCGCATAAATGCGAAAGCTCACTCAATCCGTTGCTCCTCCTTTCCCCACAAAGCCTTCCGGCTTTGCGGGAGCCCCGGAGCCCACCACCTTTTTCGCTAAAATCTCCACATACATCCCGCGCCCCTTCACATCCTCCACGCTGGTAATGTCATACCGGCAGCCCTCACAGCGCAAGAACAGCTTTGTCGTCACCTGCAGGCCGGGGATGATACGGAACCGGAACAGGTCGGTGGCCTCCGAAAAGGCCGCCCGGTTGGCCCAGCGTTCGCTTCCATGCCGGGCCTCATGGTAGGCCCAAACCTCCGCCACCACCGTATCCTGCGGGGAGCTAAATCCCTCGTTGTCCTTCACGTTCTCGGTAAGGATTAGCTGGATGGGCGTGCGCATTTTTCCAAAGCTCATATCGTCGTCACAAACTCCTTTTCCCTCGCTTCCGCATAAATGCGAAAGCTCGCTCAATCCGTTGTTCCTCCTCTCCCCACAAAGCCTTCCGGCTTTGTGGGGTTCCCCTTATACCTTCCAATCCCGGTCAAGGCGCAAAAGAAGGTTGACCGTATTCCATACCTGCTGCCCGGCCTGAATGTTATCCGCAAAAAAGCCGCCGGTGCTGCCGTCCCGGCTTTCGTAAAAATGGGACGACAGCATGATAACGGCCTGCTCGGTGGTGGGCGGCATGGGATTGTCGGTATAGTAGCCCGTGGGGATATGCTGGTAACTCTCCGCATAGGAAAGGGCCGCCGTGATATAGCCACGAAGCAGCCCGTCGTCCTCGTTATGGGAAAGGATCAGATTGTCCTTTACCTTCTGCAGTAATTCCTCCATGCCGCCACCTCTCGTCGTCACAAACTCCATATCGCTTACTTCCGCACAAGTGCGAAAGCTCACTCATTCCGTTGCTCCTCCTCTCCCCACAAAGCCATCCGGCTTTGCGGGGTTCCCCCATTACGCAGATTTCTGCTGCATGACCTTCACGGCCTCCGGCAGAATGAGCCTGCCGTCCACGCGCTGGGTCGCAAGGAAGCCCACCTGCCCGGTCGGCGCATACAGCTCGCCGAGGCGGCGGAAGGAGCGGCCCTGCCGGTCGGCCACCCAATAATAAGACAGGTCGCCGAACAAAATAGATTTTGCTCCAGCCGCAAGGGCGGGCATGAAAGCGGACGTATAGACCGGGCGGTTTAACAGGGTATCCGGCGCTCCGGCGGTAAGGCTGGGCTGCCACAGATACTGGCCGTTGTTGTCTTTGAGCTTGCGCAGGGCCTTCACGCTCGCGTCATTCATCACGAATACGGCGCTCCGGCGGTAAGGCGCTTTCAGGGAATAGAACAGGTCAAAGATTTCATCCGCCGTAAAGGCCGCAGCCGCCGCAGCGGTAACTCCCACCTCCGCGCCGCCCGTTTCCGCCAGCACGCCCAGCGGCTTTCCGGTGCCGTCGCCGGTAAAGAAGGCTTCCTCCTCCTTGTTGCCAATCCGGCGGGCAAATTCGCGGGAAATGTAGGCTTCAAGGTCAAACACGCTGTCATTCAAAAGTTCCTCGGATACCTTAATCATGGTGCCGAGCTTGTAGGCCCCAATGGATACCTGCCCGAAGCTGTCGTCGCTCTCCGGGATCGCCCCTTCCTCGTCCACCCAAGAGGCGCTCCCTTTGGAAGCCACCACGGGGATCTTCCGGTCGCCGGAGCTGGTCTGGATCACATGGGCCAGCGTGCGGAAAATGTTCTGCTCCTCCAATGCCTCCACCAGCGTGCGCTCAAATTCATCTGGCACCAGATAGCCGCCCTCAGAATCCGTCCCCACCTGCAGGGCGTTCATCACCTCCGGGGAGGGCATCTTGCTGCGCATCACATTCCAGAAGGATTTCCGGTATTCCGCCGTGGCCCGACCCGTCTTTTCCTCCCCGGCAGGGGCCGCAGGCTTGCCGGTGATCGGCGTATTGACAGCCCTGTTCAGCTCCGCATCCAATGCCTGCTGGCGTTCCAAGCGGTCAATCTCTTTTCCGAGATTTACCACGTCGGCCTCCATCTTTTCATAGGTCGCCACGTCCTCGGCGGACAAAAGGCCGTCGGCCCCGCGCTTGGAATCCAGAAATGCCTTCGCCGCGTCCCACGCCTTTGCGCGCTTGGCGCGCAGTTCCAAAATAATGCTCATAATTCGTTCCTCCTTAAAATTTCAATAAATGAAGCCGCTCGTAAAGCGGCTTTGCAGGTTGTTTCTGTTCGGTTTCCTCTGCCTCACGTGGCAGCTTGTTTAACAGGCGGTTTGTCACCGTCCGCCGCGAGAACGCGAAGCTCTCCGGCTGGGGCGGGGCGGGATCGCCCGCCGCCTGAAATAAGAGGTCGTCGGCAAAGCCCAGCTCCACGGCCTTGTGGGCGGACAGCCATGTTTCCGCGTCCATAAGGTGTGAGAGCCGCGCCCGCGACAGCCCGGTCTTGATCTCATAGGCATTGATGATCGACTCCTTTACTTCGTCCAAAAGGGCAATGGCTTTCTTCATTTCCTCCGAATCGCCCATTGCCACAGTCAGCGGATTATGCACCATCATCAAGGCTGTGGGAGCCATCAGGACGGTGGTGCCAGCCATTGCGATCACGCTGGCCGCGCTGGCGGCAATGCCGTCAATCTTCACCGTGACCGCGCCCTTGTAGTCCATGAGCATACTGTAAATCTGAGAGGCGGCCACACAGTCCCCGCCGGGACTGTTGATCCATACGGTAATGTCGCCCTCGCCGGATAGAAGCTCCGCTTTGAAGGCCGCCGGTGTCACGTCGTCGTCAAACCAGCTCTCCTCGGCAATGGTGCCGTTCAGATAAAGAGTGCGGTTATCCTCATTCCGCACCCAGTTCCAGAATTTATTCACTTGTCTGTCCCTCCGTTTCTTTTTGATCTGCAAAGGCCCCCGCGTCCGCCAGCTTCGTCATGGAGCCGTTCACTAGATACAGGTCGCCGCCTTCCTCCGCCGGGATACGGTCGAGGTTTTCCAGCTCCCTTATATCGTTGGTACTCATCCAGCCGTTCTGCCGCGCCACCGCATAACCGTTCATGCGGCTCTGGTAGTCCCCGCGCAAAAGGCCGTCCACATTGAATTTGATGAAATACTCCCGTTTTTCCTCCTCCGTGAAAAGCCGCCTTTTCAGCGACTGCTCCCAGCGGCATATCCACGGGTCGAGGGTATATTTGACAAATTCAAGGCTCTGCTGCTCGATATTGCTGAAACTGGATTTTTCCAGATCGCCCACCATGTGGGGCGGCACCCGGTAAATGCGGGCAATCTCGTTGATCTGGAATTTCCGCGTTTCGAGGAATTGCGCCTGCTCCGGGGAAATGCCGATAGGCTGGTACTTCATCCCTTCTTCGAGGACGGCGATCCGGTGGGCATTGCCGCTTCCCTGATAGGCCGCGTTCCAGCTATCCTTTACCCTCTGCGGGTCTTTGATGGTGCCGGGATGTTCCAGCACGCCGCCCGGCGCGGCCCCGTTGGCGAAAAACTTCGCCCCGTATTCCTCGGTGGCGATAGCAAGCCCCACCGCGTTCTTTGCCATAGCAAGGGGCGAGTAGCCCACGATCCCGTCATATCCGAGGCCGGGGATATGAAGCACCTGTTCCGGCGGCAGGTAGACCTGCCCGTTTTCCGTATCCACCGGGGAATCGTCGGAGCCGCGCGTATAAAGGTAATAGAGATGGCCCGCGCTGTCCCGGTCAACCGTCATTTTGTTCGGCATAAGCGGATACAGCCCCACCACCTCGCCCCGCGCGTTTCGGATGATCTGCGCGTAGGCATTGCCATATAAGAGCAGGTGGCCCATCAGGGTTTCCCGGAAATTGAACGAGGTCATCTCCGGGTTGGGTTCGTCATGGAGCAGGCGGTAAAGCGGATGATCCAGTGCTTTTTCCTTACTGCCGCCCTCGGTATAGCGGTACAGGTGGAGCGGAAGCCCGGCCACCGCCTCGGACAAGATACGGACGCAGGAATAGACCGCCGTCATCTGCATGGCCGTCCGCTCATTCACCGGCCTGCCGCTGGTGGTGCGCCCGAAGAAAAAGCTGTACTGGCTGCCGCCCAGCGAATCCTGCGGCTTATCCCTCGCCTTGAACATACGGGAAAAAATATTCATAGGATCAAAAGCCCCCTTCCGTCATAAATAGAAGCGCCGGTATCCCCGCCGCCCCGGATGGCCCGGTCGAGCGCCATAATGGCAGCCACCGCGCCGTCAATCTTTTCTGTGGATTTCTCCTTGTCCGGCTTCACATTGCCCGCCGGATCGGTACGCACATGGATGTTGTCCATCATCCAGCGCAGTACTGGATGGCCGCCGTGGGCGATCTTTTCGTCCAGCGTCAGGCGCATAAGCTCCTTTGTGGGCGGGGACATATCCTTGAAGCCCTGCCCGAAGGGAACCACCGTAAAGCCGAGGCCCTCCAAGTTCTGCACCATCTGCGTCGCGCCCCAGCGGTCAAAGGCAATCTCCCGGATGTTATACTTCATGCCGAGTTCTTCAATGAAAGCCTCGATAAAGCCATAGTGGACGACATTTCCCTCGGTGGTTTTTAAGAAGCCCTGCTTTTCCCACACGTCATAGGGGACATGATCCCGGCGCACCCGCAGTTCCAGATTGTCCTCCGGTATCCAGAAGAAGGGCAGGAGGATATATTTGTCGCCCTCGTATTCCGGCGGGAATACCAGCACGAAGGCCGTTATATCCGTAGTAGAGGACAAATCCAGCCCGCCATAGCAGGCCCGGCCCCGCAGGGCCTCCGGGTTCGCCGCATAGGCGCATTTATCCCACGCCTCCATCGGCATCCACCGGACAGCCTGTTTCACCCACTGGCAGAGCCGGAGCTGCCGGAACAGGTTTTCTTCGGCGGGGTTCTGCCTTGCGCTCTCGCAGGCCGCTTCCAGCTTTTCTATATCCACCGTAATGCCGAGGGAGGGGTTGGCCTTTTTCCACACCTTCGGGGAAGTCCAGTCGTCGCCCTCGTCCGCCCCGTAGATCACCGGGTAAAAAGTGGCATCCACCTTGCGCCCGTCCAGAATGTCCTGCGCCTTCTGGTGTACCTCATAGCAGATCGAGTTGGTATCATTGCCCGCCGTGGTAATGAGAAAATATAAGGGCTGTTTCCGCGCGTCGCCGGAGCCGTGGGTCATAACGTCGTATAGCTGACGATTCGGCTGTGCATGAAGTTCGTCGAATACCACCGCATGGACATTGAGGCCGTGCTTGGTGTAGGCTTCTGCCGACAATACCTGATAAAAGCTGCCCAGCGGCTTATAGATCAGGCGCTTTTGAGACAGCACCGGTTTAATGCGGGATTTGAGCGCCGGGCATTGCTCCACCATGCCGCAGGCCACGTCAAATACAATGGAAGCCTGCTGTCTGTCAGAGGCACAGCCGTACACCTCGCCGCCGTATTCCCCGTCGCCGCAGGTAAGCAGGAGGGCCACCGCAGCGGCCAGCTCCGATTTCCCCTGCTTCTTGGCAATCTCCACATAGGCCGTATTAAACTGGCGGTATCCGTTAGACTTCACAATACCGAACAGGTCGCGGACGATCTGCTCCTGCCAGTCAATGAGGTCAAAATTCTGTCCGTACCATTCGCCCTTTGTATGTTTCAGGCAGCCGATAAAATTCACCGCCAGATCGGCCAGCTCCCGGTTGTAAGAGGAGCCGTCCGCCATGAAGCGGGTGGGCTTGTAGGTCTTTAACTTTCGCAACGGCAAACGCCTCCTTTCTGCGAAAATGGGAACAAAAAAGGAACCTCCCCGGAAGGAAGCCCCTTAAAGATAATTTTTAAGTTTTACTGGCCGGGCCTATTTCCCGGCTTCATACAATACGTTTCTGGCGTAGGTAATGCAAAGGATTTCCCCCGGCGTATAGTCCGCGCTCCGGCCAAAAAGCTCCTCAAACTTCCTGCGGTCTGCCGCCACAATGCTCCATGAATTATAGTGGCTCCCGCAGTCCCCGCGCAGGGAGAACGCCTCCGTCTTGAAGGTAAATTCCGTGCCGTTTTTGGAAATGGTGACATTGACCGTCTTTGCCGAGGTCGTAGCCATTGCCGCCGAGATTTTTTTAATGAGGTGTACCGGGTTTTTGGTATCCGCCAGAATGGCCCGGTATTCCTTCAAAACCGCGTCATTATACAGAAAATCAAACAGCATATTTTCCTGATTTTCCGCGATAAAATCCTCCGCCTGCTTCTGCGCATAGCCCTCCGGGTCGGCGATATAGGAAAGAAGCGAATCCTCCTTCCAGTGATCCGGGTCGTAGTGGCAGGAAAATGCCTGCGGCTCAAAATCCACCGTATCCAGATAGCGCCTGCGGGCGGTTTCCTTCGCGTCATAATTGAGGGTATATTCCAGACGGCTCAAAAGCCCGCTGTCCGTAATTTCCGCAACCTGCAGATTGCTCCGGTCATTGCCGATAGCCGCCTCCACCTTTTCCCGCACAGCCGCCTTTAGCTTCTCCCGGAGCGTTTCAGCAGACCGCTCCTTTATGGCCTCCGGGCCTTCCGCAATCTCGGAAAAGCTATACTGTATGTCATACAAAAGGCCGTCCTTCCTGCAGTAGATTCCGGCATATTTGAAAGTACCGCTCCTCGTCAGGTTTTCCTTATGATAGAGCTGCTGGCAGAACAGATATTCAAAGTCCGCGTTTTTCTCTATCCGCACCACGATATAGCCGTGGCCGCCGTCCTGAAAGCAGCAGGGGCCAGCGTCGCCGGAGGCCAGCCAGTTTGAAAACAAATCATTCATGCTCTTTACTCCTTCCCGCATATTCCAGATGTTTGCATTGCTCCACCGTGGCCGCCAGCATATCCGCCAGCAGGGTTTCAAATTCCCCCTTATCAATCACCGCTTTCATGGTTACGCTCTCAAAGGGGAAGTAGGCCCCGGCCTCATGGTCGTACCGGCACGTCCACCATTCGTCGCCGCCGTTTACCTGATTGCAGAAGAACAAGTCTTTGTATACCACGCCCTGCCGGATGCTCCAATTCCCATGTTCAAAAAATAACTTCAACATGGCAATGTCCTCATACTCGCAGAACGTATAAGGGCTGTCTAATTCCAAGCAGGGATCGTCATGGAAGGGGATGCCGTGGCGCTTTACCCAGCAGTTGCGCTGGCAAAGCTGCACCAGCGTTTCGTGAAGCTCCGGGGATATGTCCTTTCTCGCTGCCCGCATGGGGCTGTATTTTTTCTCGTATTCTTCTCTAAAATCGCTCATAGCCGCCCTCCTTACATGGCATACCCGGCGCACCGGATAATTTCTTTGATTGCGTTCATGGCCCGCTTGGGGCTGGAATAGTCGCGGGTGCTGGTATGCCGCCCGTCCTCGAAAAGCTGGACGATGGGTACGCCGAAGCTGATATACGCCGCGATCCGGTAGGTGCGCTCCTGCTCGCCATAGAAGGCCACCGGTACGGTATGCCGCCATGTGCGCTCATAGATAAATTGTCCGTCGCGGGCAGTCGCTCCGAGATACTGAAAGCCGTTGTCGTGCATAAGTTCCACGAAGGCCGCCTGCTTCATTTCTGCTGTCTGTTTCATTGAAAAACCTCCTTTTTTTGATGTGGACAGAGATTACTCTGGAACACCCGAAAAGACAAGGCTTCACAACAAAAAAAGCCCGGAAATTCAGGCTTTTTGAGTATTCTTAATAGCAGTTGTGGGCGGTGTAGGCGATCTCCCAAACCGCGTCCCGCAGGCCGCTTTTGATTGTCTGCTCTGCGCCAAGCTGCGGGTTCGGCCTGCCCTCCACTACCAGATAACATTCGATCAGCCCGCCGTCCGGCCTCTTGGCCCACAGCCAGTCGCCTGCGGCTTCGTCCATAGAAAGCAGGAAGCAGTTTTCCTTTTCCTCCAAGTAGTCCAGATAGCCCCAGCGGATACGGACGAGGCTCTTTCCGATACTTTTCACCGACCAATGCCAGTTCGTATCCTTCTTATCCTGCTCTGCCACCAGCTCCCGGATATAGTCCTTATAATTCCTCAAATCTATCATGGTTCGCTCCTCCTTGTTTTTGGTGTGACACAGATTACTCTGGAACGCCCCATAAGACAAGGCTCACCGACGAAAAAAGCCCGGTTTCGAGCTTTTTTTTTTTGCGTATTATCCCAGCTTTGCACCGGGGAAGCGGGCAAGAAGCCGCTCCCAAATATCGCCGGTGCCAGTGGCCGCTTCCTCCATGACCGCAGTAAATGGGAATAGATAGAGCGCCAGCCCCGCGCCCGTATCCTCGTTTACCCACATCTGGTTTTCGCGTATATCCAGCATAAAGTAGCAGGCGCAGCCCGCCGCTTTGTGATCCGCTATTTTCTGCCATGCTGTCTCGGAAATTTCCTCTGCCTGCGGTATCCGCTCTCCAAGCGGCAGGGGAGTACCGGCTGCACCGGCGCGGTTCTCATACAGAAAGCGGGCAAAATCCGCCAGCCCCGAAACCTCCGGGGCGGAATAATACCGGGATTTCCCGTCGCCTTTCAGTTCAAAAGCACACCCTTTATTCTTCATCCTCCGTCACCTCCACAAAATAAAAATGCTCCAAAGCCTCCGCGTCCATGCCCTGTGCCAGCAGGAAGCACTCCGCCTCCGGCTGGTTTGAAAATATGCGGGGCTTTTCGTTTTCGCCCAGCAGGTATTCCAGCGCCTCATTCAAGGTAATGCCGTCCACCGGGCGGGCCACTATGACCGGCGGCAGGTACAGGCCGTCCTGCTCCCTTATCTCAAAGCGGTACAGATCCTCGTCGCAGTAAAAACACTGATAGCGGTACTCCGGGTTATCGGATTCATACACCGGATGGCCGCAGCGGCGGCAGACCATATCCGTGTTCTCATAGAAGCGGCCCTCATGGAAAATCCCGCTCATTCAAAATCACCGCCCTCCAAGATACGGATTTCGTCCTCGCCGTAAACCACACCGAGGCCGGAGCCGCAGTCCCAGCTTACATGAACCGTCCCCGTATCATCCACAGATTTTACGGTTCCCCGGTCGCCGGGCTTTAACCTGCTGTAAGGGTCATCCATAGAAACCAGCTCCACCCGCGTCCCCTTCGGATACCGGGCGCGTACCGCCTCCACAATCTCTTTTCTTGGGAATCCCATCAAATTTACCTCCTTTGCTCCGCGGCCACGCTTTCCAGCATGGATACCGCGCTGTCTACTCCTTCCCATGCGTTCTGCGTGAGAAGCTCCCGGCCAATCCTGTCGGTAAAAAGCCCGAAGCGGATGCGCCCCGCCTGTTTTTCTGCCTTTTTCATGCAGTACCGGTACAGCTCCTGCGGGCCGGGGTTTTCGGGAAGCGCGGGCATTTTGACCGCCTCCTGCCTGCAAATCCGGCAGAGGATAATGTCAAGCCATTCGTTGATATAGTCCACGTCCAGCGCAGTATCCATATCCACCGAAAGCCTCTCCTCCGGTATCCGGGCAAGGTGGCGGGCGATCCGGTGTATCCTTCGGATACCGTCCACCACATCCCGGTATTGCTCCTTACTCAGCATAGGCGTACCTCCTTCATCTGTTCTTTGTGCCATACCAAACCTCCTTCCTTTTTTGGTGTGACACAGATTACCCTTAGACCGCCTGAAAGACAAGGCTCACGACGGAAAAAAGCCCGTTTCCGGGCCTTTTCTTTTTATGCCTTTTTCATGCGCAGCCCCTGCCGTTTCGTATAAGGGCTGGTAGAAAATTCACAGGTTCCGGTTATCTGCCAGCCATGCCCCATGAGGTAGTGCAGGGTTTCCATAAGGGCCGTGGAGGTATCACAGAGAAGAAATTCCGTAATGCCCGCCGCTTCAATAGTTCCCATGAAGTCGTCCATATCCTGCATAAAGGGCATATCGCTCACCATAAGCTCGGAAAGGTTCTCGTCGTTGCTTTCCAGATAGGCGCGGATGGCGCGGTTCATGCCGTGGCTTTCCGGAGCCTGCTTTCTGTCGGTGTATTTCTCGATTAAGGCGTTAAAATATTCGTTCTTGAAGCTGCTTACTCTTTCTATCATTGTCATGTGGATGACCTCCTTCGTTTGATGTGAGCAGAGATTACTCTGGAACACCTCAAAAGGCAAGCTCAAAAACAAAAATTCTTAAACATATTTTTTAACCGCCTTTTCCCCGGTAAACTGCTCCCAGCGCATGACGATAAGCTCGCAGGAGGCCGGGTCGCTCTCCATACAGAAACACCGCCGCCCGCTCTGCTCGGCGGCGATCAGCGTGGAGCCGCCCCCGGCGAAGGGGTCGAGGATCAGGCCGCCCGGATCGGAGTGCATCTTCATGCACCGCCACGGCAGCTCCACGGGAACCGGGAGCGTCCCGTCCGTATCGGGCGCTGGCGCGGAAATCTCCCATACTCCGGCATAGCCCCACTTGCGGCGCTCCTCTTTGGTAAGGCGCTTCACGAAGTGGTAATTGTGGGCCGCAAAGGCGGACACCCAAGCATATTCCGGCAGGTTGTATTCCTCCGCCTGCTCCCCGGCAAAGGCAGCCAGATATTCAAACTGGCGCTGGGGCTTTGCGCTGTTTAGGTGCGTGGAACCGGCGCGGGCCTGCTGCCCCTGCTTTTTCCACACCCGTATCCAGAGCGGGCGGAAATTGCAGTCGGAAAACAGCTTCATGCTGTAAAAGCCGGTGGGTTCCACATACTGCGTCCCGGTGGCGAACAGGTCGCCCATGTTCCAGCAGATGATCTCCGCATGGCGGCAGAGGTTTTGTGCGGCCTCGCCCATGCGGGAGAGCCACGGGGCCAGCCCTTCCTTCACATATTCCTTCCGGGAGCCGAGGGGCGGCGCGGTAATGGCGCAGGCGGCCCGCTCATTTTCCATGAGCCGCTCCATATCCTCCGCACAGGCCCCGTCTGCACACAGCAGGCGGTGATCCCCCAGCTCCCAAAGGTCGCCGGGCCGGGCGGACGTGCCGCCAGCGGCTTCCATTTCCGCCGCCGCTTTTTCCCGGTCAAAATCATCCTCCTGCGCCTCGGCGGAGTAAAATTTGTTCATCAATGCGTCGATCTCCTCCGCGTCAAATCCGGTAAAGGATACGTCGAAGGCGGAAGCGTCCAGATCGGCCAGCACCTCCGCCAGCTTCCCTTCGTCCCAATCGCCCTGAATCCGGTTGAGGGCAAGGTTCAGCGCCTTTTCCTTTTCCGGCTCCAAGTCCACCACAACGCAGTCGATCTCGGTTTCGCCCATATCCAGCAAGACCTTCAACCGCTGGTGGCCGCCCACTACAAAGCCGGTGGCTTTATTCCAGACCACCGGCTCCACAAATCCAAACTCCTCAATGGAGCGTTTCAGTTTTTCATAGTCCTTGTCGCCGGGCTTCAAATCCCGGCGCGGGTTATAGGCCGCCGGGTTCAGACGGTCGGCGCTCACTTTCTGTATCTGCATGTTCTACCTCCTCCGGGTTTCTCCCGCATATCGGGCAGGGCTTTTGTTCCCCTGCCATGAAATAGAGCTTTTTGCATACCGGGCAGAAGTCAATCTCCCGCATATCGAACAGCTCATTTTTCAAAGTTTCCGGGCTCTGCCAGTCCACCATTTCAAACAGCATGGTGGCAAATTCCTCCTGCCCGTTACACATATCCAGAAAATCCTGCCGGGTATAGCCCTCGTTGGAAAGCTCCGGCACATAGCAGACCTTATCCGGGAATTTCAGAAAGGCCTCCTCGTCCTTTACGATCCAGCCCTGCTGAAAATAGTCCCGTTCTATGACCGCCTCTTTACCGTCCTTTTCCGGCGTATAGCTCCCGATTTTCAAATACTGCTCGCTCATAATAAATCCCTCGCTTTCAAAATGTGACGACAGATTACCCTGAAAGCCCGTGGAAAGCAAGGGCGGAAATTTAGAGCGCGGAGTGCGGAATCGAACCGCCATTTCCCGCCGGTTGGCGGGCGGTCTGCCCTTAGCCTATCCGCGCATGATGGCCGGAGCGTTACTCCGGCGTAAGTTTGCTGTGCCGCTCGGCCTGCGATACCTTCTCGCCTTTATACATCCCGGCCCCCAGCTCGTCAATCATGGAGAACGGAACCTCCGGCACCGTCAAATCCTGCCGCTTTTTCTTATCTATGAAATAGATATAGCGGAGCTGATAGCCGGGGATCGGTGTGGCCCCCACATAGTCCAGATATTTCTTGAAATTATAGGTGCCGCCCGTCACATCAAAAAAGGTCAGGCCGCCCAGCTCCTTCCGGGGAGAAGTGGGGTTACTGGCTAACGTCATCTTATGGACGTGGGAGCCGTCAGGAAGCTCCGCAAGGTTTAAGTTTTCCTTAATGCCGGTCAGGACAAAGTTGCTGGCCCGGTAAATGGTTCCGTCCCCACAGGAGCAGGCATCGGCAAAGCTGATGATCCACTTGATCTGCGGCGCATATTTCTTTATGAGCTTAATGCTCATGGAGATCGCCCGGCTCTCGGAATTGCGGGGAAGGTAGCTGTCAAAGGCCATCCGGTTCAGTTCCAGAAATTCATTCCAGCCGGTATCCTTCACCAGCCCGATTATCTTTGACTTGTCGAGGCTCGGCCCGTAGCTCATAACGCCGTGGAGCTGGCCGTCCAAGAACACGCCAAAATGGAGCGTGCTGTTATTCACCACCTTGCCGCTGTAATGGTGGGCCTTCATAAACGGGGTCGCCACCTTTGCGGGGATCACTTTCATCACAATCTCTTTTGCCCGGCCCATCCTTACGCCTCCTTTCCCACATGGCGCTCGGCCAGTGTCATTTTTTCGCCCTTATACATCCCAGCCCCCATCTCGTCAATGCGGGAATAGGGGATTTCCGGGACGGTCAAATCTTTCCGCTTCGCCTTGTCTATGAAATAGATATAGCGGAGCTGGTAGCCGGAAAGCAATGTGCCGCCTGCTGCCTCCATGTACCGGCCCCAGCTAAAGTTGCCGTCGGTCACGTCAAAGAAGGAACGCCCGCCCAGCTCCTTGCGCGGGGCCAGCGGATTTGCTTCCAGTGTCAGCTTGTGGATTTTCGTGCCGTCCGGCAGCAGGCAGAGCGCTTCATTTTCCTTAATGCCGGTCAGGATAAAATTGCTGGCCCGGTAGATTGCCCCGTCGCCGCAGGAGCAGGCATCCGCAAAGCTGATGATCCACTTGACATGGGGCGCATACTTTTTGAGCAGCTTAATGCTCAGGGAGATTGCCCGGCTCTCGGAATTGCGCGGAAGGACGCAGTCAAAGGCCATCCGATTTAATTCCAGATACTCATTCCAGCCAGTCCCGGCCACCAGCGGCAGGATTTTGGATTTGTTCAGGCTCGGCCCATAGCTCATAACGCCATGAAGCCGCCCGTCTAAGAATACGCCAAAATGCAGGCAGCTATTGTTTACCACCGTACCGCTGTAATGGTGCCGCCGCATGAATGGGTTTGCCACCTTCCCCGGTATCACTTTCAGACTAATTTCTTTTGCTCTGCCCATTGCCGCACCACCTCATACACGCCGTTGCCCTTCCGGTTCTCATTGCCGAAGGTTTCCCCGACTTCCTCGTGGGCGTGGACGTAATCAATGCAGGCCATGATAAGCTCCGCCTGCTTGTCGTGCAGGGTAAGGCTGATCTGCTGGTAGGGCTTTTTCTCGCCGGAATCCAGCGTAAATTCCTCGCCAAATTCCTCCTCGGAAATGCTCTCAAAACCGAACACCGTCATATCCTGCGCAATGTCCGCCAGCTCCAACGGGAGCAAATCCACGTCCCACTGTGCCAGCTCGCCCACCTTGTTGTCCGCCAGCCGGAAGGCTTTTATCTGATCCTCGGTCAGCTCGTCAGCAATGACGCAGGGAACCGTGGAAAGGCCAAGCCTCCCCGCCGCCTTGTACCGGGTATGTCCGGCAATGATCTCATACTCGGCAGAGATCACCAGAGGGACAAGAAAACCATACTGCTTAATGCTGGCCGCCACCGCGTCCACGGCATTATCGTTCTTTCTCGGATTGTTTTCGTAAGGGTGTACCTCCTCCAAAGGGAGCTGTAATATATTCATGCTAAACCTCCGTTAAATTTATCTTTTAACCGCCGCGCCGGGCGGAAAGGAGCTTCTCCATCATATCGTCGTGCGGGGTTGCCCCTTTGTACTCGGCGGAGCAGTTCTCCCGGACGACTTGGTAAATCTGGAACCACAGGTTGTTGGCCTGCTTGGAAAAGCTCTGGCTCATGGAAACATAGGGCGACGGGATCGCGTTCCCCGTGGTCGGGTGCTTGGCAAGGAAGCCAAACTCCGAGATCGCCTCCTCGCACTGTATCCAGCGGGAGATTGCCATAGCGTACTGTTCCAAAATCTGCGCCGGTATCAGGTGGTCGCAGGCCCGCTCATGGAGCCACGTCCAAGTGCGCTCGTAAACCTCCACGGCCAGAAGCTCCCTGCCGCTCTTTTGGTGCGCCGCCAGAAAATCACGGGGCGGCGGCATCTGCTCCCCTTGAAGGTCGGCGGTATCCGAAAACTCCATGACCGTCAGCTTGCGCTTGCCGGGGTTGCCTTCCACGATTTTATCCGACAACGCTTTTTTCTTCTGGCCCGCGCCGATCCGCGCACCACCGTGGCCGTTTGCCATAAGGCCGCCACCTCCTTCCTTGAAACTGCGGGCATATACCCAACTTGAAAGCGCGATTTTTCACGCGATACCCCACGCCCGCTGCCCGCCCGGCCCGGCGTAGAGATTTTCTTCCCCCCTGCTTACCGTCGGCGTTCCCAGCGTCCGCCTTCCCGCGCAGTAATTTCAGAGTGGCATTTCTTACATAAGGCCATGAGGTTATTCCGGTCATGGGTGCCGCCGCGCGACAATGGCGTTACATGGTGAACCTCCTCAGCAGGGGTCAGCTTCCCGGCCTCCTTACATTTCTCACAGAGCGGGTGTTCGCTGATATAGCGGTCACGAATCCGTTTCCATGCGCGGCCATAGCGCCGCTTACTGGCCGGGTCGCGCCCGTACTTGTTATAATGCGCCGTGACAATTTTCTGGTGTTCCTCACAATAGCGCCCGTCCGTAAGGCGCGGGCATCCGGGATAGGAACAGGGGCGCTTGGGTTTGTATGGCATAAGCTGCCGCCTCCTTTCGGGCATAAGAAAAGCCCCCGCAGATTGCTCCTGCGAAGGCCGTCCTGTATTCCTGCTTTTGTTGCTATTGTAATACTACCAGATTTTCAGGGTGTCTTTCTATGTCTTTTAGTGTCCTCTTAAATAAGTTCTATGGTTGAATATCACTCTGAAATATGGTAAGCTATATTACAAATTTCCGAGAAAGGAGTAATATTATGGCAGAAAATGTTTTTGAGATAGCCGGATTCCCTTATGAATACCAGCTTAAATACGAAGAATTTTATTCACCTTATTTCGGCACAAAAGAAGATATGAATACATTCTTTATTTCCGTATTCAAACATGACGATATAGATAAAACGCCTCGGCGAATGATGAACCAAATTTATAACTTTGTAACACTTGCTAACGATATAGAAATCATCCGACCGAAGCGTGATCCATTGCGTGTTCTATTTTTAAGAACAGGTCTTGAAGCCATTTACGCTCTCAACGATAACCAACAAAGTATCGTTAATTTTTATAATGATTATATCAGTCAAGACGGGCAGCAATACATACTGAGCCATTTTAGATTTATGGGTCTTGAACCTGATTATGAAATGGATGAAAAGTCACGACTACTATTTGATACTAAAGAGTATTATTCGTTATCAATAAGCGATTTCTCCATGATTTTATTTAGGATTCGCTGCATGGCAGCTCATGAAGGTGATTTTTGGTCTATGCAGGTTTTTAGCCATGATAGTGATTCTATCTGGCTTACCTCAATGTCAACAGACGATCAAATGATAAGCTGTTATCAGAAATGTAAAGGTAAACCAATAACTTACCGTTTTGAAACCACACTAAACTATGAAAAATTTGTATTCTATTTTGTTGAAGGATGTATTCGCTTTTTGAAAGATTATATATCTCGACAAACAATCTAAGTTTAATCATTGGGAAGGGACATATATTCATATTTGAAAGTGTCCCTTCCCAATATTTCATTATTCCCCAGCCGGGATAAATGCCGAGCATTGTTCCAGCGCCTTCCGGTGGAGCTTGTGCATATACCGCAGGTCATACTCCATCTCCACAGCCACCTTCTCCCATGAGTAGAAGCAAAGATACCGAAGCTCCAAAAGCGTCTGGTATTCCGGGTTTTGTATGTGCTTGATAACGCCCACGATTTCCCGCTTCAAGTCCACGAGGGTATCTATGTCCTCGTTGATTTCATTCTCCAAGTCCACAATCTTTACAATGGTGGCCTCCGTTGCCTGCACGTTCCGGCTCCCGCTTTGCGGGGTATCGGAAAGGGTGGAGGTCGCTTTGGTCGCCAGCGCCCGCAGGCTCGCCACCTGTTCCAGCTTGCTGTTGATCCGCTGGTCGATCCGGTACGCTTGGCCGAGATATTCCTTCGCCGTCATAATGTTTCTCCTTTCCCCGCCAGCGCCTTCTTGACTTCATCCACCGAAGTCACCATAACAGCCACGCCGCCAGCGGCCTCAATCTTTTTCAAAGTTACTTCCTGCAATCGGGAGAGCCGCCCGCCGGGCTGCTTCACCTCGAAAGCATAAAACTTTCCGCCTATGCAGGCGATAATGTCCGGGATACCCGCTGTGCCGTACATCCCGCCGTGGGTTTTCCATGCGAAGCACAAAGGGCTTTGTTTCAGATACCGCAGGATTGCGGCAACAATGTCTTTCTCCATATCTGCGCCTTTCTTTTCGCCGGACGGCTTTGACCGATTTGACGACAATTTCCTGCTTCTTTATATATTCACAAAAATATCTTTCCTTTTTGCCTATATTCCTTTACCTCTCTGGTTCAATGCAAGAAATACAAAAAGCCTGTCAAAAGTGTAAAACGCCCCAAATTGCGGGGCTTCCTGATGCCAAAAGCCCTGTCAAATACCGGTCAAAAACGGGGCCGCCTGTCAAATCTCCATGCCCGCCGCGCCAAGTGGCGAAGCGGCAGTCCGTCAATTTTTGACGGGCAGATACCCGAAAGCCGTCCGGCCTCAGTCCTGATACCGCAGGCCGCGCCATACCCGGCGTTTCCCCAAGCGGTCTGTTTTTCGGGTAATGGACGCGCTCACCGATTCCACGTCCTTATTGAAGTTAGCCTGCGACATAGGTTTCAGGCCGTTTTTGTTGCAGTAATCCCGGTAAGACTGAAACAAGTCCTCGCGGGGATATTCCGCCTCGGCATCCAGCACACAGCACTCGTCCACGAACAAAAGGGCGCTGTTGCTTTCCACCTTGTACCGCTGCAGCTCGGCGCGGGTAGCGTCCGTTTCGGTAAATTCATAGCCGTCCGCGATCAGGCGCTTCAAGCCCTCCACGGCCCACATCAAAATGCCGTTTTTCTCCACAAAGAGCTTCTCCCGCAGGTTCGGGTCGCGCTTTTCCTTCGGTACGGAATGGTCGAAACGCACGATCAGCAAGCGCCGGTAAAAGCCGTCCGAGCGGTCGCCGTAATTGCGCGGGATTTCATTGCAGGAAAATAAAAGCCTTGCATAAGGCCGGAAGGAAAAAGGGTCTTTATTCTTCCGCTCGGCGGTGATAAAATCCTCGCCGGTAAGGGCCTTGAACATGCCGTTATCGTCAATGCTCCGGCTTGGCAGGTCGGCAAAGATATTTGCCAGCTTTCCAAACAGCTCCGCCTTATTGAAGCGGTCGCCGA
This sequence comes from Clostridiaceae bacterium, assembly GCA_910575585.1. Taxonomy (GTDB): domain Bacteria; phylum Bacillota; class Clostridia; order Lachnospirales; family Lachnospiraceae; genus UBA3402. The sequence goes on along the minus strand of CAJTGF010000052.1, from coordinate 16,168 downwards.
GGCTCTGCCACGGCACGTTTGACACATTTTCCGCGCCCAGCAGGATTTCCTGCGCCACGGATAACAGCGTCGATTTGCCCGCGTTGGGCGCACCGACAAAGACAAAGGATTTCTGCGCCTTGTTTACCGGGATCAGCAGATAACCGAATATCTCCTGCATGAGCGGGATTTCCTCCTCGTGGATAATGCTCCTTAAAAATTCCATGAAACGCGGGCAGGCCGCGCCCGGCTCATAGCTGGCCCCGATCTGCACCGTAGAGATATAGTCCGGGGAATGGGCCTTGAAGCTGTCGTCCAGCACATTGTAAAGGCCGTTCTGCACATTGATGATAAAAGCGTTGCTGTTGATTTCCCGCACCGACTTCTGGATCAACATTTTCCACTGGCCCGTTGTGTCGTTAATGGCCTGCATGGAGGCATAGCGCGGAAGCATAAACTCCCGCACCTTTGCCGTCGCCCACAGATCGCTGCTGTCCCGGTACACGCCTCCCTCATAACGGAAATAGCTGCCCGCGCCATAGAAGGCGTGGACGTTCTCCGCCAGATGGTTCGCCAGCAGGCCGGAAATGAACCGGAGGCCGCCGCGCTCCGTCGGCTCGTACCAGTCCGGCAGGTCAGCCCCTTCGGCCTCGCGCTTAGTTTCCCTGTGCTGCCGGTATTCCCGGTACAGCTCCCGGTGATAGGCCGCCAGCGGCTTTATGCCTGCTGCCTTCATGTCAAAATGCTGCCGCAGCTCGTATTCAATGAACGTGGCCGCCACCACCGGCTCGATATTGTAAAGATAATCTTTGACGAAATCCCGCGCCACCGCCATATTCTCCACCGCAGAGCCGCCCACCGGCAGGGCGGCCAGCATTTCCCGAAGCTCCTCCACGGCCAGCGCCTTAAAGCACAGGGCCGCCGGGGCCTTGCAGCCACATTCGCCGCCTGCAATCTTCGGGCAGACAAAGCCCTTTTCCGCAATGGTCTTACAGGTCATGGGCTTCGTACCGGATTCGAGGAAATGGTTGATCTTATCCTGCGTTTCTGCCGCCCTGTACTTGGGATAGGCCGCCGACAGCTTATGCACCGCCTGATCGCCGCCCTCAAAAACAGCGAGGTTTGTTATCATGGCATACCAGTCGTGTTCCGAAAGGGTCGCCGCATTGTCCCTGCAATGCCGGATAAAATCACAGCGGCGCTCCACCAGCATAAGGCCCTTCCGGGAGCCTTTGACCGTTGCCGCCACCGGGGCGGCCCCTTCCTCTGGCACCTGCGGCAGATACTGCTCCAACTCCGCCTGCGTATAGCGAAGCTCCGGGCGGAAATGGATGCACTCCACCAAGACCGGCTCCTCCTTGCAATGATAGAAGCCCGGAAGCCGCAGGACGCGGCTTTCATTTACGCAGGTCTTATCCCCGTGAAACTGAACCGCAAGGCGCTTCTGTACCCGGCGGAAGGCCGCCACGTCGCCGTCCTTTATGAGCCAGTAGGTATGCAGGGATTTGCGGGTTTTTACGATAAGCGACGGTTCCAGCGGGAACGCTTCAATCTGTTTAAGCTGCTCGTCTAAGGATAGTTCGTCGTACTCCATAAACTGCGCGTTGATCCGGGTAATCTCCGCGTCCTCATGGCCGCCAAAATTCACCACAAAATAAATGCCGCGATTTTTCTCGTTATGGCGCTTTAGGGTTTCGGTCATGGCCGCCACCTGCCCGGCAGGCGTTTCCAGCTTCGCCCCTTTGAAGGTTCCGGTCTTTCTGTCGTCGAATATCCGCAGGCAGACCTTTTCCGCCGGTTCAAAGAAGGGGCGCAGAAATTCTTCCAGCGGGATATTTAAGGCTTTTTTCATGGCGCAGGCACCTCCACGCACCGGTCATTGAAATACCGGATTTTCTGGCCGCGCTCCTTCGCCTTCGCAAGCTCCACGGCCATGCCGCGGGTGATCCTGCTGCCGAATACCCAGACCTCCTGACATTTCCCCATCAGCACCATGCCGAAGAAAATCCCAAGCTCCCGCTGGGCCGGGTCGTCCTCGTCCATGAATTGAGGATAGAGAAGGTGCGGCGCTATGGGGATACAGTTCCTTGATACCGCAAAGCGGCAGTATCCCCGCGCCCGCTCGGCATTGCGCCCCGTATCCCCGGCATAGGGCGAGGAAATGAAAACCAGCGGCCTATATGCCGTTTTCTTCGCCTCCCTCTCAATCCGGGTAAGGGCTTCATAAGTGGTCGGGTCGGCGTATCCCTCCCCGTTATATCTGTTCACATGGCTCATAAATTCACTCCATTTCCGCCATACTGCCAAAGCTCGGCCCGAAGGCCCCCTCGGCAATGATCGGCACGTCAAATTCCGGGAACGGCTGGGCCTCCATGCAGGAGCGGACAAAGGCCGCCGCTTCCTCCACCTTATCAGCGGGAAGCTCAAACACCAGCTCATCGTGTATCTGCAAAAGGGGCCGCAGCCACGGGCGCTCCCGGAGCCCCACGATCAGCCGGGAAAGGGCCAGCTTCAAAATATCGGCGGCGGTTCCCTGTATAGGCGTATTCATGGCGCACCGTTCCGCAAAGCTCTTTTTCCCCCAATCCTCGGAGGTGATGTTCGGCAGATACCGCCTGCGGCCCAGCCATGTTTCGCTGTACCGGCGAGCGGCGGCCTGCCGCTTTACCACCTCCTGCCAGAGCGAAAGCTGGGGATAGCCGGATTTCAGGTTTGCAATGATCCGCTCGCAGTCACTAAGCGGCGTATCCAGCCCGGCCTTGAATTTCAGCGTCTTTTGCAGGCCACGCGGGAACAGGCCGAAGAATACGCCAAAGTTACAGTTTTTCGCAATCGTCCGGCGCTCCTTGTAATGCTCGGCGTTCTTGTCCGCCGCCTGCTCAAAGGGGATTCCATAAATGACAGAGGTGGTCTGCGCATGGATGTCGCCGCCGTCCCGGTAGGTCTGCAGCATCTTTTCATCCCGGCAGTAAAAGGCCCCGACGCGCAGCTCAATCTGCGAAAAATCCAGAGAGAGCAGAACACAGCCCTCCGGGGCGACAATCATGGAGCGGATACCCACCGGGTCGTTGTCCTTGCGCGGGCAGTTCTGCATGTTGGGGTTGCGGGCGGCGAACCGGCCCGTTTCCGTCCCAAGCGGCAAAAGATCAGGATGTATCCGCCCGGTGGCGCTATTGATATGCCGCAGATACCCGTCTAAATATGTCCCCTTGATCTTCCCCCAGCGCCGGTATTCCTGCACCAGCTCAAACAGCGGCACAAGCTCCGGTTTCTGCTCCCGGCACCAGTCCGAAAGCAAAATCATGGTTTCATCATCCGCCGCCTCCTGATACTTGGCCGTGGTCTTTACCACCGGCAGGCCGAGGTCATTGTAAAGATAACTTTTGAACGCGGAAGTAGAGGCGTTGGCCCCAATCTCCACGTCCCCGGTAATGAAGGCGATCTCCTCCCGGATTTTTGTAATCCGCGCCTCGGCCTCGGCCTGCTTTTCCTCCATAGCCGCCCGATCCATGAGCAGGCCGTTGTAGCGCATAAGGCCGCAGTAAACCGCCGTGGGGCTTTCAATCTGCTCCACAATGCGGCGGTGCTTCGGCAGGTATTTGTCAAACCAGCCGTTGAAAATGTGATAGAGCCGCAGGGCATAGTCGCTGTCGGCGCAGGCATATCGCACGGTTTCCGTATCCTGCGGGGAAAGCTCATCGAAAAACCGCCCGCCGGTCACGCTCCCGAAATCCGGCAGCTCCGTATCAAAAAGCTGCGGCACAAGGGTTTTCAGGCCGCTGTCCGAGAGGCCTCGAAACTGGGTATTGCTCTTTAAGGTAAGCTGGGCCGCCGCTATGGTGTCATAGCAGGGCGGCTGCACCACCATGCCGAGGGCATAAAGGAACATGGCCTCGAAAGAAAGGTTGTGGGCCACCTTGACAATGGCCGTATTTTCAAACAGGGCCTTCTGCAGATAGCCCATGACTGCCTCCGGCCTTGCCGCATTTTTCCCGATCCGGTGCCGGAGCGGCACATAGATTCCGCTGCCCTCGGATACGGAGAAGCTCACGCCGGTAATGCTTGATTTATGCGCGTCCAGAGCGGCCCGCTCCTCCGAGCGGTATTCGTCCAGAGGCGAGGTTTCAAAATCGAAGGCCACAAGGGCGGCCCCGGCCAGATATTCCTTGATCCTGTTAAGCGTCGTCACGCATGAATAACTCATATTTCCTCCAATCTGCCCGGATGGGCGGGAAAGGCGCAAAGCCCCTCCCGCGCCGGGCGTATATTTACTGCAGGGGCTCCACGACCTCGCCGGTTTCCGGGTCTACAAAGGGAGCGTCCATCTCCGCAGGCTCCTCCACGTCAAAGCCCACGCGGCGGCTGTATCCCTTCACCTGCTCCGAGAGCCTGCTAATCAGAATCTGCTCCTCGGCGGTCAGCGGGCGGTCAATGCGGAATTGTGCCTGCGAGTAGGCAATGCCGCTGTTGTTGGTGGCCTTTTTCAGCGAGAAGCGTGTCACGACCATGTTGCTCTTTTTCCCTTTGGAAAGCAGGCGTTTAATATAGCGGGAAAATTCCTTCATGGAGCCGGTGGGCAGGGAGAGGATCAACGGAAACAGCTCGCCCTCCCGCAGGAGGAATACCCTGCGCCTTGTCTTGCAGGCTTTGCTGTTGTTCTCCCCGGAGCCGAATTGGTTCAGCGGACAGTTCGCGCAAGCCCCGCCCGGATCGCCTTCTCCGTTTACGCCGTCAAAGGAGCCGCAGTCAGGCGGGTTGCTCCCTCCGGTATATTTCTCCTTGTAATACTGCAGGATGGGATGATGGAACAGGATCACGGCGGAAAACTCCTTCACGGTTTCCGGCTCGTCTGCCTCGTCGCCGGGCAGCTCGAACATGGTGGCCCCGCCAGCGGGGATTTTTACCCGGTCAAAGCCGCCTTCCAGCCCGTCCAGCTCCTCCGCCATGCCCTCGTTCATATTGAAATCGGCAAGGGCCAGAAAGCCGGTATTTGCAGGGATCATTTCATTATTTTTGTTACTCATGAGATAGTTCCTCCTTCAAATTATTTTGCGGCCTTGCGCACGCCGACGGTGGTTTTCTCAAACACATTTACAAGTCCGTCCAGCCATGCGGGCAGCGCGTCGCCATTTTCTGAAATCTGCTCCTTCACAAAGGCGGAGAGGGAATTGGCGTTGACCGTTTCATACACAAGGTCACCAAAGCCCTCGCCCCGAAGGGCCGCGAACAGTTCCTCCTTCCGCCCGGCGGTAGCGGAGGCGTGGGTTTTGGTGGTAAGGCAGAACATCATCCCAGCGCGGGTAAAGTTCTGCGTTTCGCTCCCGGCCATCACCTCCGAGAGCTGGTAGTCCACCTCGTCCATTTCCTCCTTGATTTCTTTGAGCCGTTTGTCGGCCTCGGCCTTCTCGTCCCGGAGCGCCCGGAGCCGGTCGGCCAGCGTAAACATTCTGTCTGTATCCATAAATCCTCCAATCTAAGCGGCGAAGGGGTTCTTCCCGCTACGGTAATCGTCAACAAGCGTCTTGGCAAGGTCTGCCTTGTTTTTCAGGGCCAGCAGCACCTTCTCGTCCACGGTTCCCCGCGCCACCAGATATAAATAAGTGCAGGGCATCCGCTGGCCCACCCGGTGAATCCGGGCTTTGGTCTGCTCGAAGTTGCTCATGGAATAGTCCAGCGAGTAAAAGACCATTGTGGAGGCCGCCGTCAGGGTAATGCCAAGCCCCGCCGTGGCGATCTGGCCCACGAAGGCCATGACCTCCGGCTCCTTCTGAAACTGCTCCACCTGCTCCTCCCGGTTCTTCACCTCCCCGGTAATGCAGGAATAGCGCAGGCCCCGTTTTTCCAGCAGCCTGCATATCGCGCGGATTTCCGGGAGGAAGCGGGCAATGATGACCAGCTTTTTCCCCTCGGCCACGACCCCGTCCAGAATATCCTCCAAGGCGGAGAGCTTCGCCGCACTCACCTGCTCCACGGCGGCGGTTTCGTCATTGCCGATAAAGCCGCCTGTAAGCTGGGAAAGGCGCAGAAGCCTCGTTAAAATGTTCGGGGCTGTCACCTCGCCGCCGGATAGTTCCGCATAGCTCTCCTTTACCAGCCCCCGGTATATTCGCAGGGCCGCAGGCTCCAAATCCACCTGCCGCAGGATGTCGGTGGTTTCCGGCAAATCCAGACATTCCGCCTTTGTGGCCCGGTAAGCAATGGCGTGCATTTTTTCCACCAGCTCCGCCTCCATAGATTTCTTCAAGACCGGCGTATGGTTCCCATAGCCCACCATGTCAAAGTAGCGGTTTCGGAAGGCGTAAAAGCTCTGGCCGAAAATGGCCGGGTTGGTAAATTTGTACTGGCTGAACACATCAATGGCCTTGTTGCTAATCACGGTGCCGGTAAGCAGGAGCCGGTAACTGGCCGCCCGCCCCAGCCGGTGCATGGCCTTGCTGGCGGCGATATTGTGGGTCTTGATCTTGTGGCCCTCGTCGGCGATAATGAGGCCGGGCCGCCATGCCAGCAGGTCTTTTTCCATCCGCCATGCACTCTCATAATTCACCACCGCCACCTGCAGGGCCGTCCCGTTCATGTGCCGCAGGGTATCCAGCTTCTTTGCGCCGGTTCCAGAAAGCACCGCGAGGAAATAGGGGAAATCCGCAAAGCGGGCAAATTCCGCCTCCCATACGCCGAGGATGGAGAGCGGGGCCACGATCAGCACCCGGCCAATCCTCCCGGCCTCTGCAAGTGCGCCGGTGATCGCTATGCTGGTGATGGTCTTTCCGGTTCCCATTTCCATAAGGAGCGCACAGCCGCTGCTTTTCAGGACAGGCGGCCCAGCCTCCGGTTCCGGCAGCAGGCCGAAGGCGCGGCAGACGAAGCCAAAGGCTTCCTGTTGGTGGCGGTAAGGCGTGGCCTTGACCGGCATAGGCAGGGAGGGCCTGCTTTCCTCATGCGTAGTCATGGCCGCCCACCTCCGGCACTTCCTGCAGGGACAGCGCCTTCACGCTGTCGCCGGGTACAATGATGGTGATCCGGCGGGTATCGCCGAACAGCCTCCGAAGCACCCGCTCCCGCAGGGATACCGTCTTACAGCGGACAATGCCGCCCGTATCCAGCCCCTGCGCAAGACTGATTTTCAAGTTATGTTTCATGTTGCCTTTCACCTCTTTCTAAGGGCGCGTATCGTTGGCCCTCAATATACGGCCACGGGAAAGGCAAAATGTAACGGTCTGTTTTACAATTTTTTTCTGAGCTTTCCATAAATGCGGTTCAGGCGGCGGACAATCGCCACATGGCTCACGCCTTCCTCTGCCGCAATGCTCACTAAGGAGCGTCCGTTAAAATAAACTTTTAACACCAGCTCCCGCTGGGAAGGGGAGAGGGCCTCCATTGCCTCCAAGAGCCGGGCCATATCCTCCCGGCGCAGAAGCTCCCCTTCCGTATCCTCCGCCGAGGCAAACAGCTCCCCCTCGTAGTCCATACCGTCAAGGGAAACATGGCGGCGGGTTTCCTTGTGGTCGTTGTTGTACTGCTGCCGGTCAAAATCCACCAGCAGCTCGCCTAAGGAATCGTCCACCTCGATCTCCGAAACCTCTCCATTTACAAACTCATACCGGATTTTCATTTTTGCCGTTCTCCTTTCGGAGCCCGGCAGGCGGCACATCGACCGCCATAAACAGAAAAAGAGCCTGACAAGCAGCACAAAAGTGCCGCCTGTCAGGCTCAATGTCATATCCACTTTTCTAAAATGAAAGTGGCGTATTGGAGGGCCGATCCTTGTTTACGGAATGAAACCGTCCCTCCCTGCATCATGCTCAAACAAACGAGTGATCCCTGTCCCGGTTTAGCCAGCCGTTTCCCCGGCCCGCATACATTCCCTGCGGGCCGTGCCGTATTGCCGTGGCGGTATCTCCGGTCAGCTCCCGGCCTGCTGGCTCGGAGCGGATCAAAGTTTTCTATTCCGTTTTCATTACCCCGACCTCGGAGCCGCAGTGCCCGCACTTTATAATGAAATCGGGATACCGGCCCCTCCTCGGGGTAATCATCTGCGTCTTTGTACCTGATACTGCGTCCATGATCCGCCGCCCGCATACCGGACAGCAGACAGGCCGCAGGGTTGTCCTTAGCCCATTGGTCTGCGCCTCCTTCTTCCTGCGCATCTCATATACGCCCCTTTCTGTCGCCGCCGCTGTCCGGCGCGGGAGAGTATATGACCTGCTATGATTGCTTTTCCTACATGACAAGCTCCGCCAGCCACGGAGCAACCGGCCTCGCCAATAGACGGGCGTTCAAGTACGCCATTTCTAACGTCAGGCAGGTATTGCCTAAATAATACCCGTCCATGATGGTGAGGGTCATAGCAAGGTCGGGGTTCTCCATATCGGTCAGACAGATCGGCAGAAGATACTGCACCCTTCCTTGGTAGCCCTGCGGCACCACAATGCCCGGCTCAATGACTGCCTTCCGCCGCGCCAGCTCAACTGCCGTTTCCAGTAGCAGGGGCAGGTTCTGCGCGTCGCGGATCGAGGCGGGCAGGCGGGAGAGGTTCTCCCCGTCGCCCAAAATGTGGTCTATGTTTACCCGTATCGGCCACTCCGGGTTATAATTGACGCCATACTGCGCCATATCATAGCTGGGCTTTTTCGGGAGCGGGCTCACATATTTGAGCCACGGTGAAAGCTCGTCCGAAAAGCCCCGGAAATACCAGTCCAGCATACTGGCCTGCCGCTTGTTCCGGTCAAAGCAGCCATAGATCGCCTTGTACCTGCGTGTATACAGGCCGGTATGGAAGCAGACAAATTCGTTCTCCACATGGAGATAGCCCGCCGCCTTCTCCGGGTTCCGTTCTTCGTTAAAATCAATGACTTGTTTTTTGAATATCGAGTGGATATATCGCTCTAATATCGGAGTATCTGTATTTTTCGTATAGTAGTCTGGATTCCGAAACCTCCACGGCTCCGGTAAGGCCAGCCCCGCCAGCTCGTCGAGCTGGCAGTACCAGCCCGGCACATAGGCGAAGGAAAACAGGTCTGGCAGTAAATTCATATCAGTTCCCTCCATTTTTTCTGGATCACGTCCACAAGGTGCATCTGTACCTGAATCTTCTTGTCCTCGTCAATTACCTTATGGATTCTGCCGTCGGCCCCCGCAACATCAGAAGTCACGAGGGAATCGTGGTAAGGCTCATATATCCTTAAAATTTCCTCCAACGCCTCCGGCTCGCCGTGAACCGCTCTTTTGATCAGCTCATAGTTTAATTCATGGATCTCGTCCCCGCTTTTCATAATACTCGCGGATTTTGCTAAATGCGCGCTGCCGCAGGTTGTAGACAGTGCGCGGTGTCACCTCCATCCTTTCCGAGATTTCCCGGTCGGAGAGGTCGCCCCAAAAGTCCAAGAGCAGGACGTTCCTCTGCCTCTCCGGCAGGGATAACAGTGCTTTATATAAAGTTTCGCTCTCCACCGCACAGGAGTATCCGCCCACATAAAGCACGAAAGACTCGGAAGGGTATTCATCCCTGCGGCCTAATGTTTCCAGAAGATAGTCTACCGGTTCGTCAGCAAAATGCTTGTCCCGGTTGTTCCCGGCCCGGTCTAAATTTCTGACAAAGTTGCGCGACACCGTTTTGCAGAAGGAATCGAACATAGCGCAAATACGGTCTTCGTTTGAAGGAGATAGCATGGCACTTCCTCCCTTCTGTCAGATTCGAGCGCGGCTGGTTTTTCACCTCCTCGTAATACCAGAACACATCTCGGCATGGCAAACCGGAAAGATTTTTGAATATTTCTCAAAAAAATTTACTGCCATTTATTGACAAGTTTCGACAATGCAACTTAAAAAGGCCAATCTACACAAGGCAGATTGACCTTTTTGGGCAAGATATGCTTGCCTTGATGTAAAGAAAATTTTATTTTGTTTTTCTTATCTGTATTATGTATCTCAGCCCCTTAGAAAAATAATGGCTTACCCACACAAACAAAGCCATGACTGCCACATAATCTGCCAGAAAGAAAATCAACGGTTCCTCAAAATCAAAAAATGCAAAGTGATTTTTCAAGAGCATATACCGTCCAATCTCCCTCTGTATGAAAGCATACACGCCATACCCGGCGATAAAGGCGGCAATCCCACGAAGCAGCCATTTTCCTGCTGTTGGAAGTTTCTTTACAAACCGCTTTGCCATCCCCATCATTATGCTCCAATGTAATCCAAGATGAAGTGACATCAACACAAATCCCCAATAAGCGGAAAGCATGTGAACCTCTCTGGCAAAAGCCCGCCCACCCTTGATCGGAAGAAATGACAATGCGTGTTCGGAAAGAATCACTCCGCTATACATGGAACCGACCATTGTGAGCAGGATTCCAATAACAAGAACAGTCTGCCAAATACGAAACAATGTATATTTCCCTTTGAAAACGCAATGGCACCATTTTCGGTTCAAAATATGATGGATAAGGAAAAGACAAAACATCCCTATCCCAATCCACTCATGCGCCGCCTCGCCAATCAGCTCATAAGTCATCAGAAGCAGCAGCATGACCGTCATCCCAATATCGACCACGATTTTCAAAATTGTTTTCCGTTTCATGCTGCCTGTCTCCTTTCGCCCTAACAGATAGATTTCCTTTTTTCTATAATCCAATTCAAAATACTTTTATCCTGAAATAAAATATTCCCGCCGCCGTGATAATTGTAAATTCCACGGCTGTTAAAATATTCGTTATCCGGGATCTCCAGACATAGTACATCCTCTATCTGGCTTTCTGTTAAGCCTGTATCCAAATAGGCTTCATGCAAACCGTTATAAGCGTCCCTTGCTTTCCCTGAACCGTAATACTCGTCATTTTCAGCCATAAAGATATAAACAGCAACGCCATTTTCTGCAATAGACTCAAAGGTTCCATCCCATTGTGAAGCACCGTGTAAATAAGCTGCATATAAGTCCGGGCGCATGGATACAGCCTGCGACATAGTTTCTCCGCCAGCGGAATATCCGGCAGCATATACCCGTTTTACATCAACGGGAAAATTATCAAGAAAATACTCCGTCAATTCTATCGCCTGCCTTGCGGATTTCTCCCGCCAGTCGGTAAGCTGTGCCGAAACAACAATCATATCTTCGTCAAGCTCCGTCCATGCCAGAAAACCGCTCCAATTCAGATTACTGCCGGAGGAATCTTCTCCAAACCACATCATGTCATATCCCGGCATGACTACCATCATAGGGTATTTTTTACTCTCGTCAAAATCCTCCGGCAGATAATAGCTGTAATGAATATCCCCGTCCGCTCCGGTTAATATTTGCTCCGCAACGAGCGTACTTCCCACTGATAAATCCTCCTTCTTTTCTGTGGCAGAGATTGTTGGAACAGTCTCATTTGCACTTTCGGAGGATTCTTCCGTAGAGCTGTTTTCTATCTGCACAGCGTTTTCTGCCGATATATTATTATCAATATCTTCTTTTGCGCCACATGCAGTAAACAGGAATAGCACAGCTAATATACCAAACAAGATTGTTCCGTTTTTCATTCTCTGCCACCTCGCCTCTGATTTACCTGTGAAGCCCCGTCAGCATTTCTACCGTTGCCGGGTCATAGTGGGAAAAGAACAGGCTTTCCTTTTCATCCAATGCCTGAATTGCCGCCATATCCTCATCATTCAGCACAAAATCAAACACATCCATATTCTGAATCATGCGCTCCTTGTGCGTAGACTTCGGGATTACTACAACACCGCTCTGGATCAGGAAGCGGAGAGCAGTCTGCGCCGCACTCTTGTTATATTTCTCCCCAATCTTCGTCAAAACAGGATTGGTAAAGAAATCTTTGCGCCCCTCCGCAAAAGGCCCCCACGATTCATGCTGTACGCCATATTTCACCATATATTCATGTGCCTGTGCCTGCTGCTGGAACACATGGGTCTCCACCTGATTGATCGCCGGTTTCACTTCCACAAAACTGCACAGGTCAATCAGACGGTCAGGGTAGAAATTCGATACACCGATAGCGCGAATCCAGCTTTCCTTATATGCTTCTTCCATTGCCCGGTAAGTTCCATAATAGTCATTGAAAGGCTGGTGGATAAGCACCAGATCAATATATTCCGTCTGCAGCTTACGCAGGGATTCCTTCAAAGAAGCCTTCGCTTTTTCATAGCCACCGTTGCTGATCCATACTTTTGTGGTGATAAATAATTCTCCACGGGGAACGCCGCATTTTTTAATTGCATTGCCCACAGCTTCTTCATTCCCGTATGCCTGCGCCGTATCAATGGAGCGGTAGCCGACACTGATTGCATCCAGCACACAGCGTTCACATTCCTCATTGCTTACCTGATACACACCGTATCCCAACACCGGCATCTTGATCCCATTGTTCAAAGTTACATATTCCATGACTTTCCCTCCTGTAATCATTATTTTATTTTTTGTAATCTTCACTGTTGACCGGTTCACACCATTCTGTACGCACGTTTTCCCCCGGCACCTCTACCGCCAGATGGGAGAACCAACTGTCCGGCGCTGCTCCATGCCAATGCTTCACGCCTGCCGGAATATTGACGGTATCTCCCGCTGTCATGCAGACCGGTTCTTTTCCCCATTCCTGATAAAAGCCCCTGCCTGCCACACAAACCAGAATCTGTCCGCCGCCCTTGTCAGCATGATGGATGTGCCAGTTGTTCCGGCAGCCCGACTCAAAGGTCACATTAAAAATACCCACCTGCTCTTTGGAAATCGGAAGCAGATAGCTCTGCCCTGAAAAATACTGTGCAAACGCATCGTTTGGCTGGCCGATTGGAAATATCATAGACTTTTCATGCAGAGCCTTTTCATCTGTTCCGTTTGTTTCATCATTCCAGATTTCCTTTGCCAGACGGAACGCCGCCCACGCCTTTGGCCACCCTGCATAAAAGGCCGCATGTGTAATGATCTCGGCAATTTCAGTTTTCGTTATGCCGTTTGCTTTTGCCGCTTCAAGATGATGAACAAAAGAGGTATCGGTAAGCCCCTGCGAAAGCAGCGATACAACCGTGATAAGAGAACGGTCACGGAGAGACATTTTATCTTCCCGGCTCCATACCTGCCCAAAAAGCACATCATCATTCAGCTCTGCAAATTTAGGGGCAAATTCCCCAAGTGCAGTCCTTCCTGCTGTTTGTTTTACCGCCATGCTGTTTTCCTCCTATAACATTGATGAAAATATTCTCATAATTTCTCCGACAATCTGCCCGCCTCGGAGCGATTGGTGGCCATTCCTGCATACTCCATCCCATAAAGCCCTGCAAAACGCTTCATAGTATATTCCCCGGCCTCCATCATCCACTTTTCCGGAGCTGCTCCCTGAAAGAGAAAATACAACGATTTTCCCGATAAAGCTCCTTCCTCTACCAGACCATAAAAGCGATCCAGCATATTGCGCACAGAGCCGCAGATATTGTGCCAATACAGCGGGGAGCCAATCATGATCACTTCCGACTCCTTTATTTTTGCAATAACCTCTCCGAGCTGATCATCCGGGAAGTCCTGCCCGTAGCTGCCGATCCGGTAATCGGTCAGATTCAGCGTTTCATAATCCCTGCCCTTTAACAATTCTTTTGCAAGCCCCGCTGTATTGCCGTTTTTATTCGGGCTGCCGTTGATAAATACAATGCTCATTTTGATCTTCCTCCTTTATCATGCAAATCACTGTTCCCTGTTCCAAAAAAACCTAAGTCCATTGTAGGTATATTCATCACTGGCTATCCCATCGTGAACATATCCCTCCCGTTCCAAAAAGGACAGATTTCCATCCGCCTCATTGTCCGCAAAACGGAATGTGCCATCCGAAACACTCCCCATTGCCATAATTTGCGCCTTAAATGCACTGTACGCGAAATCATCCGTGCCAGAAGCAGCAAATATAAAAAAATCATCAGAATCATGACCGGATTCTTTTACCAGTTCCGCCATGTATTCACCGTCTGTGGAGTAGCTTCCGCTCATAGGCATAAAATACCGGAAATAATCAAGCGCATACCGGAAAGTACACCATGTATTGACAGAACCCATTGAAAAACCGCCAAATCCTCTGTGATCGCGGGACGCTTTTATGCCTTCCAACGAGGTATTCTCCGCATAAGTGCTGTATTTACTTTCCACCGCCGGAATCAGGTCATTTACCAGCTCATTGTGAAACTGGTCTGTCAACTGAAGCGCAAGGCTGTAATCCCCGCTGTCCTTGCCGCTTGTATTATTATAGGTCGGTAGGACGATAATAAGGGGCTGTATCTTCCCATCTTCTATGGCATGGTCGATCACATACTTAAAAGAGTTCGGGTTTTGGTCTGTTCCCATAACCGTTGTTTCATTGCTCCATCCGCCATGACTTAAATAGAATACATTATATTTCTGATCTTCTGAATAGCCATAAGGCAGATACACCCACGCCTCTTTTGTCAGTTCCTGCGTCCGTTCCTCATAGGAAAAGGATTCCCACGTCTGATAGGTCAATTTTTCCAGCATTCCCGGATGTTCCGAAGGACTTTTATATTCAGCCGGTATATATTCCAGTTCCTCCGGTACAGTCCCGCTTAGGTCGGTTTTGTTTCCCTCTATCTGCATATTTTCTGCCCCCGCTGGTATTCCATCTGTATCCGATTTCAGATTGAGGCTTTCCGCCCATTGCCTGATTTCTGCTTCACTTTCCGCCACATCATTTCTGGAAAGAGAAAACGTATTTTCGCTTATAGCTGCGTCGGGCTGCAATTCAGAAATCGTATTCCTTGTGTCAGAAAAACTACTGCCGCCATGTGTTACAAAAGGAATGATCGTTTTAGCTCCGAAGTCATATTCCTCCAAGAACGAATATACCGGCATAGGCAAATCTCCCCACCAATTCGGGTATCCTAAAATGATGGTATCATATCGTTCCAGATTTTCGATATGGCTCGCAAGCTCCGGTCGCAGATTTTCCTCCTGTTCATCTGCGGCCTGATCTACTAACGGATCATGGTCTAAGGGATAATCCTGCACGGTTTCTATTCGGAACAGATCGCCGCCCACTGTTTCCTGTATAATTTTTGCGACAAATTCTGTATTTCCCTGCCGTTCCCCATCCCTTACCACAATACTTGCACTGGCAATGGCATCCACGCCGGAAGTATCTGCATCCTCCGGCATAGAAAAGTAAGCAATTAAAACGCGGGAGCCTGTACTTTCATTTTTCCCCGGCTCCACCTTTGCAGGTGGAGCCGTACTGTCTGATACAATACTTTCTTCCGGCAAGGATTGTTTTTCTTCCCTTTTTCCACAAGTGGCCAGTGTAACAATCATTAACACACTTGCGAGAACAGCTATTATTTTTCTCATAGTCTGGCTCCTGTTCTATAAACCTAATCCTTCTACCCATGACCGGACTGTTTCTTCCGAAGCTCCTGAACGGAAACGCTCACCTTCCAACCATTCCCCGGTTCCGGCCATTTCTTCAAGCAGTTCGCCACTTTCACCCAAACCGGAGCTTGAAGAAGTGCAGAAAGGTATCACCGTTTTTCCTGTGAAGTCATTCGCCTTTATGAAACCGTCTACAGGCCATGCCGCAATCCCCCACCAGATCGGGTATCCGATAAACACTGTATCGTACTCGTCCCAATTATCCACCGTATCAGATACAAGCGGGACATCTCTTTCATCCTCATTGTCATGTTCTCTGGATACGCGGCTGTCATCATCCGTCCAATCAAGGTCAGCATTTGTATAAATTTCCGTGGGCACGATCTCAAACAAATCTCCGCCCGTAGCAGAAGCAATATAATTTGCAACCTCCTCCGTATTCCCGGAAGCTGAATAGTAAACAATCAGCGTTTTTCCGCCCGTACTTTCCACATCCGTATCGACAGTATTATCCTCGTTTTCTGACTGGCTGGCAGAGGACGTTTCAGAAGACTGCTCCGCTTTTTCCGGCTCCGACGTAGTCTCGCTTACCGGTTCCGAAGAAGGTTCCGGCGTGGTATCCGTTGCCTGCTGATTATTGCCACAGGCCGCAAGGCTGAATACAAGTAATACACTCAATAAAATAGCAGTTAGTTTTTTCATAATCGTTTTCTCCTTTTCACTTAATTACTTGTGAGTAAAAAGTTTACACTACTAAGAAGCCAGGGAATCCCAATAGATTCCTGACGTATCCTGTTGCTCTCGAATTATTTGTGTTATACGCAATTCTGGCTG
>CAJTGF010000051.1 GCA_910575585.1 Clostridiaceae bacterium | reverse complement strand
GAGATGAGATCCGGATATTCGGCAGACGCTGATTTGGTGTGGAAAATGGAGTGATGATAACCGTTCAAGGGTTAACTGAACGGTTACGAGCGATGGCGAGAAGGCGGGCGTATGGGGAAAATCGTAGGGATAGGAAACCAGGATTTTGAGGTGATACGAAAGGGCGGATATTTTTACGTAGACAAAACCTCTTTCATCAGGCAATGGTGGGAGGGAGGGGACCAGGTAACGCTGATCACCCGTCCCCGAAGATTTGGAAAGACCCTGAATATGAGCATGGTGGAAAAATTCTTTTCCCTGGGATACGCCGGGCGAGGGGATCTGTTTTTGGGGCTTAAGATATGGGAGGACGAGGGATTTCGGAAATTGCAGGGGAGCTATCCGGTGATAAACCTTTCCTTTGCCAACATCAAAGAGCCCAGGTACAAATTGGCGCGAAAGAAGATCTGCCAGATGGTGTCAAGTTTGTATTCTCGGTATCAGTTTCTTGTGGACCAGGGGATTTTAAATGAGCGGGAAGAGGCATTTTTCCGGTCTGTGTCCGTGGATATGGATGATGTGGCAGCGACTATGGCAATCCATGAATTATGCCAGTATTTGTTCCGCTATTATGGGAAGCGGGTTATCATTCTTCTGGATGAATACGATACGCCTATGCAGGAGGCGTATGTAAACGGATACTGGAATGAGTTGGTTTCTTTTACCAGAAGCTTGTTCAACGCAACGTTTAAGACCAATTCCAATCTGGAGCGGGGGATCTTAACAGGAATCACGAGAGTGAGCAAGGAATCGGTGTTTTCGGATTTGAATAACCTGGAGGTGATCACCACAACGTCCAGGAAGTACGCGGACTGCTTTGGTTTTACGGAAGAAGAGGTATTTTCAGCGTTGGATGCCTATGGTCTGGGTGATAAAAAGAGTGAGGTGAAGGAGTGGTATGACGGGTTCACCTTTGGAGACAGGAGAGATATCTACAATCCCTGGTCTATTTTGAATTACCTGGATAAAGGACAGTTTGCGCCTTACTGGGCCAATTCCAGCTCTAACAGTCTGGTGAGCAAGTTGCTTCGGGAAGGGAGCAGGGAATTAAAGGCTTCTTTTGAGCGTTTGCTGCGGGGAGAAAGCCTTGTGACGGAGATGGATGAGCAGATTGTTTACGACCAGTTGGATTACGACGAACAGGCGGTTTGGAGCCTTCTGCTTGCCGGCGGATATTTGAAGGTACGGGATTTTCGTCCGCATACGTCACAATTTGGGGAATGGAAACAGGAGTACTGGCTGGAACTGACCAACTTCGAGGTGTGGACCATGTTCCGGAAACTGGTGCGAAAATGGTTTGCCACAGCCGCGCCGGTGTATAATGATTTTGTAAAAGCGCTGCTGTTAGGCGATGTGGACGCTATGAACGAGTATATGAACCGTGTGGCAGAGATCACGTTCAGCAGTTTTGACACAGGGACAAAGCCGTCGGTGTCAGAGCCGGAGCGGTTTTACTATGGATTTGTGCTGGGACTGATGGTGGAGCTGTCGGACAGGTATGTGATGACGTCCAACAGAGAAAGCGGTTTTGGCCGGTATGACGTGATGCTGGAGCCCTTGTGTCCGGAGCGGGACGACGGGATCCTTTTGGAATTTAAGGTGTATCAGCCGAGGAAGGAGAAGGGGCTGGAGGATACGGTGGAAGCGGCTCTTAGGCAGATTGAGGAGCGGAGGTACGAGACTTTATTGATTGCCAGAGGGATACCCGGGGAGCGGATACGCAGATATGGTTTTGGATTTCGGGGAAAAGAGGTGTTGATTGGGGAAGGAAATCCGTGAAGCGGATTTCCTTCCCCGGCTATGTATACTGTTCTAAAATGGTCTGATATTCAGCGCTGATGCGCTCATAGGTTTCTCGCAAAGGTCTGCACATCAAATCTGCCTGAGTCATGATCTCATCGAAGAAGGTCTCCATGACAGATACCACGCGGCTGTCCAGCTGTCCTCTTTCAAGCATATCATGGAGGATGGAAAGACACCGCTCTTTGGAAAAGGCTTCTTTATAACTGCGGCTCATACACAGGGCGCTGACAATATCGGCAGTTGTCAGCAGCCGTTCCGGAAGGGTCAGTTCCTCCTCGGTAAGACCTAAGGGATAGCCGGAACCGTCCAGTTTCTCGTGGTGCCGCAGGGCGATATGGGCGACAGCTTCCTCTACGCAGCCATCTATGATCTGGCCGCTTAAGACCACATGGTGCTGCATCACGGCTGTCTCCTCCGGTGTCAGCCGTCCGGGCTTTTCAAGGACGGAGACCGGGGTGCCGATCTTTCCTAAGTCGTGGAGCATGGCTCCGTAATAAACCTTCTGGCACATAGCTTCGTCAAATCCCATGCGCTGTGCCAGGCGCAGCCCGATCTCCATGACCCCCATGGTGTGGGTCACCGTGTCCCGGCTTCTGAAATCAATGGCATGGATGACCATGGCCAGGTAATCTCTGGCTTCCTCGTCACTAAGGCAGCAGCAGCTTAAAGCGCCATCCAGGTATGCCGGGTCGTCCAGCTTGTCAAAGGTCCCTGCCTGCTGGCACCGGCGCCAGAGGCTAAGGGCATCCGGCGAAAACGCGGTCCCAAGCCTCCGCTGAAAATGATTCTCAAGCTGGGAGCCGGACCCCTTTACCTCGTCGTGCCACACAACGGCCCGGTCGGCAACGTGGAGCATCTGGGCATAACGCCGGATGGCTTTTGGCCTTTGCGCCACAACGGAACAGTCCGCATGGTGGTAGAGCACCACTTCGGCCCAATCTCCCAGAGGCGTAAATTCCCTTAAAAACAGGTATCCGTAGATGGAATGCTGCCATACGTTTCCGATCTCAAATTTCACCAGATCGTCAATCTCCTCCGTGCGGTAGGCCCCTATATCGTGAAGCAGAGCCAGAAGGCTTAATGTCTTTTTAAGCTCCATGTCCCGGCAGCCGTCAGCGTTCAGCATGTCCTGAAGGACCAGCATCACTTTGACGCCGTGTTCGGTCAGCCGCTTATCAATCAGGTTCAGTCCGCGGCGTATGACGGTTATTATCTTATCACTATGTATGATCTCCATATTATTAACCTCATATATCTGAAACAGGGATGATGAGAATGCCAGGGAAAGGGAATAAAAAAGATGCCGGAAAGCCTGTGTACTCAAGCTTCCGGCACTTTCTCATGCAGTCGGGGTAACAGGATTTGAACCTGCGACCTCTCGGCCCCCAGCCGAGCGCGCTACCAAACTACGCCATACCCCGTATTTTCCTTTTGTTCTATGGCCTTCATCAGCCGACTCCCTTATTATAGCAAAAGATTTGCGATTTGAAAAGCATTTTCTTGAAAAAATTTTTAAGATACGTTATGATTATGTAAGAAGCAGGGAAAATGCGGGGGAAAGGAGGCTTGGGATGCGGCCGATCGTAAGCTTTGACATGGATATGACGCTTCTGGATCATGAGAACTTTGAGATTCCGGATAGCGCCATGAAGGCTCTTGATATGCTTAGAGAGCGGTATGTGGTGGTTGTGGCCACCGGGCGGGACATGGACGGGCACTATAGCCGGAAGTTCAGGGACCTGGTGAAGCCGGATGCCATTGTTCACACCAACGGCACCAAAGTCACGGTGGGGGATAAGGTGATATATGAATCTTTTATGGAACGGGATTTAAAGGAGCGGCTTTTGACATTTGCAAAGGACCATGGCCTGGCGGTAGGCGTGACCATAGGGGATGAGGATTATTATATCCATCCGGAGCGGGTGACGGAATTTGACAAGAACCGGTGGGGGGAGTGCGGCAGAAGGTACCGCGACCCATGGAAGCTGCTTAACATGGATGTGCCGTCCATGTGCTATATCGGCGAACCACAGGGGGCTGCGCTGCTGGAGAAGGCATTTGAGGATCTGAAGTTCCCTTTGTTCGCGGAGAAACGGGGAGCGGATGTGATCGAGAAAAAGAACTCCAAGGCCAACGGGCTTTTGCTGCTGTGCCGGTATTTCGGCACCACCATAAAGGAGGCTTATGCCTTTGGGGACAGCATGAATGATTACGAGATCATCCAGGCCGCAGGCGTCGGGGTTGCCATGGGCAATGGGGACCCCAGGTTAAAGGAGGTGGCCGATTATGTGGCCCCTCACATCAGGGAGGACGGTATTTACAGAGCGTGTGTGGAATTGGGTTTGATACAGGAAGGGAACAGAAAGGGGTAAAAAATGGCAGCTATATATGATCTGTTGGTAATAGGAGCAGGACCCGGAGGTTACACGGCAGCGATAAAGGCGGCAGAGCTGGGGCTTAAGACGGCGGTTGTGGAAAAGGATAAGCTGGGGGGAACATGCCTGAATCGGGGGTGCATCCCTACCAAGGCCCTCCTTCACGCGTCCAGCCAGTTTGCCATGATGCAGAAATGCGATGAATTCGGCGTCAGTGTTGAGGGGATGGCTTTTGATTTTAAGAAAATGCAGCAGTATAAAAAGAAGGCGGTGAAGTCTTACCGCAAAAGTGTGGAGCAGCAGTTTGAGAAGCTGGGCATTGAGCTGATACACGGAAAAGCCGTTATCAGGCGGGACTGCCACGTGGAGGTCCACGGGGATTCGGGAAAAGAATATCTGCAGGCCAAACATATTATCATAGCCACAGGCGCCCAGGCAAAAATACCCCGGATACCGGGCATTGATCTGGCGGGGGTGTACAGCAGCGACAGGCTTTTGGCTGCCAGCAGCTGGAAATTTGACCGGATTGCCATTGTGGGCGGCGGCGTCATCGGCGTGGAGATGGCCACCATTTTTCATTCCCTGTGCTCAAAAGTGACCATTATCGAGCAGGGAAGCCAGCTTCTGGGGCCAATGGACCGGGATGTGGCAAAGGCTCTGGAAAGGGAGCTGAAGGAGAAGGGGATCTCCATCTACTGTGATACGGCCATTTCCGAGATCATAGAGCGCAGCGACGGCCTTGTGTGCCGGGTGGTCCGGGACAAAAAGGAGCAGGAGATACCGGCCGGCCAGGTGCTGATGGCGGTTGGCCGCACCCCTTATATGGAAGGTCTGTTTGGGGAGGACGTGGAGTTTGAGATGGATCAGGGGCGGCTGGTGGTCAATGACCGATTTATGACCAGCGTGCCGGGAGTCTATGCCATCGGAGACGTGGTGGCGGACATCCAGCTGGCCCATGTGGCCGCGGCCCAGGGCGCTTTTGTGGTGGAGAACATTGCGGGGCGGCCTCACACCATTCAGCTGACGGTGGTTCCCAACGGAATGTACGCCAGACTGCCGGTGGTGCCAAGCTGTATTTACACAGACCCGGAGATCGCTACCGTGGGCCTTACGGAGGAGATGGCAAGGGCAAAGGGCATGCGGGTGGTGTGCGGCAGGTATTCCATGGGAGACAACGGCAAATCCATTATTTCCCATGAAAGAGGCGGATTTGTCCATCTGGTGTTTGATGCCTACTCCAAGATCCTGGTAGGAGCCCAGATCGTGTGTCCCAGGGCCACGGATATGATCGGCGAGATGGCCACGGCCATTGCGGCGGGGCTTACGGCAGGCCAGCTTATGATGGCCATGCGGGCCCACCCTACCTACAGCGAGGGGATCGGCATGGCTATCGAGGACGCTATGCGGGCTGACCATTGACGAATATTATGAGAACAGGGAGAAAAGATTGCCATGAATGAGAGACTGGATCAGCTTCGCAGGCTGATGGAAGAGCGCCATATGGACGCTTACCTGATCCCTACTTCGGATTTTCATGAGTCCGAGTATGTGGGGGAGTATTTTAAATGCCGCCGATTTATCACAGGCTTTACCGGGTCCGCCGGCACGGCTGTGGTGACGGCAAAGGAGGCGGGGCTGTGGACGGACGGGCGGTATTTTGTCCAGGCGGCAAAAGAGCTTGAGGGAAGCGGGTTTACGCTGCAAAAGATGGATGAGGAAGGCGTTCCCACGGTGGAAGAATATCTGGCGGATGTGATTCCCCAAGGCGGCGTTTTGGGATTTGACGGCCGGGTGGTCAACAGCCAGCTGGGGGAGGCCATTAAGGAGGAACTGGAGCCTAAGAACGTAACCTTTTCCTTCCAGGAGGACCTGGTGGGGAAGATCTGGTCTGACAGGCCGGGGATGTCGGCAGAGCCGGTGTGGATTTTGGAAGAGAAGTACGCGGGGCAGCCGGCCGCGGAGAAAATCGCCTGCCTTCGTAAGGAGATGAAGAAGGCTAAGGCCACGGTCCATGTGCTGACCACCTTGGATGATATTGTGTGGCTTTTAAATATCCGGGGCAATGATATTCCCTTTAATCCGGTGGTGCTGTCTTATGTGGCGGTGACGGAGAAGGAATTTTTCCTGTTTATCAACGAAAAGACGCTGGACGGACAGGTGAGGGAGTATCTTAAGGGGCTTAATGTGGTGGTGAAGCCCTATGAGGAGATTTATGAGTTTGTCAGATCTTTGCGGGGACAGAGGGTGCTGTTAGAGAGCTCCAGAGTGAATTTTTCCATTAAGAACAGTCTGGACAGTTCCAACAGGATAATTGACAGGATGAACCCTACGGTCATGGCAAAGGCTGTGAAGAATCCGGTGGAGATCGAGAATGAGCGGCGCGCCCACATCAAGGACGGGGTGGCCATGACAAAATTTATCTTCTGGCTGAAAAAGAATATCGGCGCTATGGATATGACGGAGATCAGCGTGTCTGTTTATCTGGAGGAGCTGCGCAGGCAGCAGGAGGGGAATCTGGGATTAAGCTTTAACACCATTTCCGCCTACGGGGAAAATGCGGCTATGTGCCATTATTCGGCGACGCCGGAGAGCAATAAGGTTCTGGAACCCAGAGGGCTGTATCTCATTGATTCCGGCGGGCAGTACTATGAGGGGACCACGGATATTACCAGGACCGTGGCTCTGGGGCCGGTTACAGATGAGGAGCGGGAGCATTTTACCCTGGTTGCCATGAGCATGCTGCGGCTGGGGCACGCGAAATTCCTTTACGGGTGCCGGGGGCTTTCCCTGGATTACATTGCCAGACAGCCTATGTGGGAGCGTGGACTGAATTACAACCACGGCACAGGCCATGGGGTGGGGTATCTTCTGAATGTCCATGAGAGGCCCAACGGCATCCGGTACAAGATGGTGCCGGAGCGGATGGACAGCGCCGTTATGGAGGAGGGGATGATCTGTTCGGACGAGCCGGGGATTTATATTGAAGGGAGCCACGGCATCCGGACTGAGAATCTGATCGTGTGCAGAAAGGGCGAGAAAAATGAGTATGGGCAGTTTATGGAGTTTGAGTATCTGACCTTTGTGCCGATTGATCTGGACGCTCTGGATGTGGGGCTTATGGAGAAACGGGATGTGGAGTACCTGAATGCGTACCACAGGCAAGTGTATGAGAAGATCAGCCCTTATCTGACCGATGAGGAGAAACAGTGGCTTAGGGAGGCTACCAGGGAAGTTTGACGGCGATAGGATTGCTGGAGGGAGTCCGGATGCGAGGCAGATGTCCGGGCTCCTTTTATGGGGATGGATTTGTCTGGAGCGGGATGTGATGTGTCAGGGGGAAGCAGGATGGCGGTATTTTTGGCTGCTGGAGCGGTTCTGCGGAATTGTTGCGGGACAGCGCCGGATTGGCGGCTGGGAGCCGGAGAAAACGGAAAGGGTAAAGGATGATGGAAGACAGGAATGGCAGGAGAGAAGCAGCGGGCCGGGGGAACGACAGCGGGAAACTAAAAGGCAGGCAGGTGAAGGGAGGCGGCGGCGCAAACGTAAAAAGCAGCGGGAAGCATGGCAGGGAGAGGTTTGGCAGCAAGGAGGGCAAAGGAGCAGGAAAGCGGCAGGAGAGGAAGAGTGGGACACCTGCGGGCAGCAGACATGCGGAAGAAATAAGGACGGGACAGGATAGAAAGCCGGATGCGGGAAAACAGTTGTGTCCTGTTTTCGGCGTGTGCGGGGGTTGTCAGTTTTTGGATGTGCCTTATGAAAAACAGCTTAAGGACAAACAAAAGCAGGTGGAAACCCTGCTTAAAGGAATGTGCAGGGTCCATTCCATAGAGGGAATGGAGCAGCCCTTTCATTACCGTGACAAGGTCCACGCGGTATTCGGCTACCGCAAAGGGCAGGCGGTCAGCGGGGTATACCGGGAGGGAACCCACCAACTTGTGCCGGTGGAGCGGTGCCTCATTGAGGATGAGAAGGCAGATGAGATTATCGGCACCATCCGGGGCATGTTAAAGTCCTTTAAGATACGCACCTATGATGAGGATACGGGATTTGGGTTTCTGCGCCATGTGCTGGTGAAACGGGGGTTTGTCACAGGGGAGATCATGGCGGTGTTTGTCACCGCGTCCCCGGTGTTCCCTTCCAGAAATAATTTTATCCGGGTTTTGAGAGAGAAGCACCCGGAGATCACCACCATCATCCAGAACCTGAATGACAGAAATACCAGTATGGTTTTGGGGGATAAGGAGAAGGTGCTGTACGGGAAAGGGTATATTGAGGATGTGCTGTGCGGTTACACGTTCCGCATTTCCAGCAAGTCCTTTTATCAGGTGAATCCGGTCCAGACGGAGAAGCTGTATAAAAGGGCCATTGAGGCGGCGGGGCTGACGGGGAAAGAGACGGTGATCGACGCTTACTGCGGCATCGGGACCATCGGGATTTCGGCCAGCGGGAAAGCCGGGCGGGTGATCGGGGTGGAACTGAATCAGGACGCGGTCCGGGACGCGGTGGCAAACGCCAGGAGAAACCGCATTGACAATATTCAGTTTTATCACAATGACGCAGGGAAGTTTATGACCGCCATGGCGCGGGACGGGGAGCGGGCCGACGTGGTGTTTATGGATCCTCCCAGAAGCGGGAGCACGGAGGAATTTATTGAGGCTGTGGCCTTTATGGGGGCAAAGCGGGTGGTGTATATATCCTGCAATCCGGAAACTCTGGCCAGGGATGTGAAGGTGTTTGGAAAGAAAGGGTATAAGGCTTTGGGGGCGTGGGCGTTTGATATGTTTCCGTTTACTGGGAATTGTGAGGTGGTGGTGTCGCTTTCCAGGGGAGAAATCGAGTCCAAGAAGGTGCGGGTGGAGTTCTAACTGGAAGATACGGATATGTCTGGATTCCAGAATGACGCCATATACGGTATTTTTCTTTCGGAGAAAATAATATGGATGACAAAAATAAAATGAGAGAACTAAGAGAACGTACAGGAATGAACAGAAAAACTTTTTGCGGGTTTTTCGGTATTCCTTATCGAACAGTGACAGATTGGGAATTGGATAACCGTCATGCTCCGAAATATGTCCTGCGTTTGCTGGAGTACTATATCCGGCACGAAAACTTTTGCAAGGAGAGTGATGAATATGAATAATTCTAATATTATCATGTACACAACAGAGGACGGTTTAACAAAAATTGAAGTTACCTTTGAAGAAGATACGGTCTGGCTGTCATTGGAACAGATGACGGAATTATTTCAGAGAAATAAATCCACGATTTCACGCCATATCAAAAACGTTTTTTCCGAGGGAGAACTGCAACAGGAGTCAACTGTTGCAAAATTTGCAACAGTTCAAATGGAGGGCGCTCGTCAGGTGTCCAGAGACATTGAATATTATAATTTAGATGTGATTATTTCTGTTGGATATCGTGTCAAATCTTTGCGTGGTACGCAGTTCCGTATATGGTCAAGTTCTGTTCTGAAAGAATACATGAAAAAAGGTTTTGCGTTGGATGATGACCGCCTGAAAAGGCTTGGCGGCGGCAACTATTTTGATGAACTGCTGGCTCGCATCAGAGATATTCGTTCTTCAGAAAAGGTATTTTGGAGAAAAGTTATGATCCAAAGGCAGAAACATCGGTACTTTTTTTAAAACAAGTGCAGAACAAAATGCACTGGGCAGCTCATCAGCATACAGCGGCAGAAATTGTGTTCCAGCGGGTTGATGCAGAGAAGGAAAATATGGGACTGACCTCATGGGAAAGAAAACGCATTAAGCGTTCTGATACAGAGATAGCGAAAAATTATCTGTCGCAACAGGAATTGGACGCTTTGAATAAAATTGTATCGGCTTATCTGGATATTGCCGAGGTTCGGGCTTTGGATCACGAACCGATGTATATGAAAGACTGGCTGGAAACCATAGATGCTTATTTGAAAATGACAAGACGAGATATTTTAACAACAAAAGGTCGTATCACACATAAGCAGGCGATTGATAAGGCTCACGCAGAGTATGAAAAATATCGGAAAAAGCAGGATGAGCTGTTATCTCCTGTGGAACATCACTTTATAGAAAGCATCAAAGAATTGGAGGCGTTGGAATAAGTGAAAAAACGAACAATTCAGGTCGATGGCTACAGTCCGGATGCCCAGGGTTTGGGGTTAATGATTCATGACTAAAAAATATTACGATTATTCATGGGGAGATCCAAGAGGGGAGCGGGGAGTTTATATCACTCCCCGTCCCCATACACCGCATCCGAGATGATCTCCCGAAAGGTATCTAAAGGCCGGTCTGTCTTGGCGGATTCCAGAAAGAGCAGGTCATAGGGATTCCTCTCGGACAGAGGATTGTAGTTGCATATGGTCAGCTGGTCATTGGCATCGTCCACATATCCGCCGTAGGTGGCCGGAGGGACATGGGCTCTGTCTTTCATCACTTTTTCAGACACAAAATACACGTAAAAATGCAGCAGAATAAACAATTTCCGCACCCCGTCAAAGGATGTGGTTGTTTTTTGTGATGTCTTTTCTGTTTTTTTCAGGATATTAGAGAACGTATGTTTTGATGGGAAGTTTCTTTTGGCCAGCTCGTGCAGTCTGGCGTTTTTGGCGAAAGATTGGACGAGTGGCTCGGATTTGTAGTATTCCGACATATGGATATTTAAAATCTGGAATAGCATAAAGTCCGTAGAAGACAATCTGCGTCCCTTGAGATCATCCTTCTTGAGATCCTTGAACTTCTGGTGACCATTGTAAAGAAAATATTCCCGCACCACCAATCCTTGGAGTTTTTCATATTCGCTGTCCGAAAGGTTCGCGCCGGTTTTACGATGGAGATTTATCAATGCATCATCCTGTTTGGTTCCCTTGATCTTATTTATCAGAACGTTCAGCTCTCGCATGATCGTTTGATTGTATTCACAGAAGCTTTCCCAATTGTCAGCCACATAGTTTAAAAATTCCCGGTCTGAATAAAGCTGAATGATGTCCTCCTCCATGGCATTGGTAAACCGGATGGGGGCGCTGGCTTTAGAGTCTGTGTGGGCGTCTTTCAGGATCTTTTTAGCCTGTTTAAGGAGGGATGAGGCGTGGGTGTAGTTTTTGCCTTTTGAGAAGCAGAAGCAGTATACGGCTTCCCGGATATTGCGGCAGTTAAAGCTGCGGCAGAGATAAATGCGGTCAAAAAAATCCCGCGCTTGGTCATAGTTAAATTCCAGCACAAAGCAGAGCTCGTGCATTTTCCGGCGAGTAAACGGTTGGAATTTGGGACTGTCTTCGCAAAACCAGTTTGTTAACGTATTCCTGGTGATAGAGACCTGCGCTTTTTTGCACATGGTATCGAGAAAGGAGGCGCGGGCGTTTACGTCATGGTCATCTCCTGTATAGCCGCGGTCTTTCAGGATCTCTGTCAGGGGTACATAAAAAGGCTGGATCGGATCTGTGTTTGTCATGGAAATTGTCCTCTGTAATTTTTCATAATGTTTGATGTATGGATTGTATCACCTTTGGGTAAGGAAAGGAAGGGAAATTTACGAAAAATTTTATTTGTGTGGTACAATGGGCTGTAAGAACGCCGGGATGCTGTGCCCATTATTGGGATGGGACAGGGAGGGACGCAGGATATGTGAAAAACAGGGAATATGAAAATAAATGAAAAAAATCAAGAGAAAGCAGGAGAGAGACCATGGACAGGAGAACACCGCTTTTGCCGGACCAGACTTTAATGTTATATGCCGATCCCCGGGAAGAGGGACAGGGCGTGGTATTTCAGATATGCGGGGAGAGAGACAGGGGAAGGAGCTGTATCGTGTATGACGGGTCGTACCGGGACAGCGTGGACGTGGTGCATCTGGCGCGGCTGAAGGAGTGCTATCCCCGCCAAGAGGGACTTTGCCGGAATGAGGACGGTCGGATCTGTGTTCGGGCAGCCTGGGAAGAAGAACCACCGGCAGGCACGAAAGGGAATGGTGAGGAGAGGGGATGGGCGGCGGAGGAACAGCCGGATGATGAGGAGATCCGGCAGATGTTCCAGGCAGTTATGGAACGATTTGGAAAGGCGAAGGACCGATTTGTAGACGCTTACCGGACGCAGGTGGAGCTGAGTAAAAAGGCAGGGCTGTCCAACCGGATCCTCCATGCCTTTCAGATCTATTATGGCAACAACACCCTGTATTCGGTCATGGATTACACGGAGGGGACGGATTACGGGAAGATCGGGAAGGAGGAGATCGGGAAAGTGATCCGGCGGATCCGGGCCGTGGCCATGGCCCTGGAGCAGTATCACCAGAGAGGATTTCTATACCTGGACATTAAGCCGGAAAATATCTGGATTATCCGGGAAAGCGATGACATGGTGTACCTGTTTGATCACGATTCCGTGGTGAGGATGGAAGAGCTGCCCAGGCTTTGCGCAAAGGATATCGCCTGTACGGAAGGATTTGAGGCTCCGGAGATTGTGAGGGGAGATGTGAGGAACATTGGTCTGGCCACGGATGTGTACGGGCTGGGGGCTCTGTTTTACTATAAGCTAATGGGTGTTTGTCCCGGGCGCAGGGAGCGGGAGAGGGGAGCCAGATACGACTTTGCCGTGATCGAGAGAGAAAATCCTCTGTGCCGTCCCCTTGTGTTTAAGCGGCTTGGGCAGTTTTTTTCCAGGACTCTGGCAGCGGCCAGGGAAGTCCGCTTTGGGACCATGGGGGAGGCGGCCATGGAGCTGGAAACGCTTATGAAACTGTGCGATCCTTCGTCTGTGTACGCCCTGGACAATTTTGTGTACCACCAGAACTGCTTTATCGGGAGAGACAGGGAGTTAGCGGACATGGGAAGGCGTCTTAACAACATGCATGTCCTGTTTCTTCATGGGATCGGGGGGATCGGGAAGACGGAGCTGGCTCTCCGCTACGGGTACAAAAAACGGGACAGATATGATACCATCCTGTTTTTGAGGGTGGAGGAAGGGCTTATGGAGAGCCTGGGCAGGGAGGAGGTAAGCCTTCGGGGATTTGCCAGGGAGGAAGGGGAAAAACAAAACGAGTATGCGGCGCGGAAGCTGGAGGCGCTGCGGGCCTGCCTGACAGGGGAGGATCTGCTGATTTTGGACAATCTGGATGAGGAGGATGATTTTTTGGAGGAGGTTCTGTCTTTGCCCTGCCATATTGTTATCACCTCGCGGCAGGATTTTCGGGACTGGAATTATCCGCAGATGGAGATCTATGAGCTGAACGGCGAGGAGGAGGTGATGGAGCTGTTTCGGGCCTACAATGCCGTCTCCTATGAAGAGGAGGAAATGGAGGCGGTGCGGGATATGCTCCAATATATGGATTACCACACCATGCTGACGGAGCTTTTAGCGAAACATCTGCGGGTGTCCGGGCTTTCTCCAAGAGAGGTGAAAAAGCGGATGGAGGGGGATCTTGGCATCATCGGGCTTAGCCGGGAGGAAGTGCGCCACCGGAAGGGAAAGAGAAGCCTTCAAACCTCGGTGCAGAGCCATCTGCGGGTTTTGTTTGACACCAGCAGCCTGGGGCGGGAGGAGGTCCGGATTTTGGAGGATCTGTCTCTCTTTGCCGGGGCGCGGCTGGACCGGGAGATGTTTCTGGAATGGCGGGGAGGCGACCCCGGCGACGCGGAGGATCTGGAACGGCTTGTGCTGCGGGGATGGGTGGAGGAGTGGGAGGACAAAAAAGTTTCCCTCCACCAGATCGTGCTGGATTTGGTTTATGGGGAGAGTTACAGGGGGAAGGAGGAGAATAACGGAAATTTGATCAGGGCTTTGGCAAAATACGCGTCATCGGAATTCGCGAACCAGATGGAGAGGGAGATCAGAAATGAACTATGCGCCATATTCGGCAACCGGCTTCAGGGGAGAGACGAGGCTGCCCTGGACTTTTATCTGTCTTACTGTGAGTGTATTCGTAACAATGAGCAGTGGATGGATATCTGCCTTGAGGAGTGGGGGAAGCATCCGGAGAGTCATAGCGAAAGGTTTGCGAGGGTCTGTGTTCTTAAAGGGAAGGCGGCTTTAGAGGAAATGACAGATATAGACTGCTTTTTAGATGAGGAATTACAGAGGCAGGCAGCAGAGAACGCTGTGGAGTGGTTTGGAAAAGGGGAAAGGTATCAGAAGGAGGGGCGTTTTTTATTTACCATTGGAAAGATCTGTTATAAAGCTATGGAAAATCTTATGGTTAACGAGCCGGCAGTGTTGGTCGGATGCAGGGCCGGTGAGGATTGGATGGAGAGAGGGGTAAGGCTTTATGAGCAGGATCCGGGGCGGGACGATAAGATCCTGTCATCCATGTATGAGGATCTGATGGATTTTTATGACCCGGAGGCATTGGTAATGATTCGGCCGGAACATTTCGCAAATCTGGATAAGCGGCTTTTTTATGGAAGAAAACGGCAGGAACTTGGTCTTTGGGAGGGATATATGGATCTCAACAGCTTTTCTTACACCGAGGCGGCAGAGCAGGCCGAGAGACAGGGGAATGTGGAGGCAGCGGTGAAGTATTATGAGATGGCTATGGCTGCGGATGAGGAAGATTTTGTTTTCTTTGAAGATAAACTGGGGCTTTTGTATGAGACACTTGGAGAGTATGGAAAAGCTGTGGATCTTTTTCAGAAGGTGTTTGAGGATCGGGAAGAGGGGAGAATGGCTCTGCATCTTGGTAGAGTATATGGGAAACTGGGAGAGATAGACAAGGCGTTTCAGTGGCTGGAAAAAGGAATCGAGCTGTGCTGGAAGAAGAGCGAGGATGGGGGCGGACCGTATTGCAAGGCAAAGGTACTGGAAGGGTATCTGGAAGGAGCTAAGATGCCAGGGGCGCAAGGGCGGGAATTTTGGGCCAAAGGCGTGGCGTATTATGAGGGGGAGAAGGTGGCTTTAAAAGGGGAGAGAGACGCAATCGGGTTTCAGATCGCATACGGAAGGCGGTTAATGGAGGAGGCGGAAAATAAAGCCGGAGAAGGAGGTCAGGAGGAGTTTGAAAAGGCCGGGGAACTTTTTTTGGATGCCGCAAAGAACTGCCTGGAGAATTACATGGATGACTGCCGGGAAGAGATGGCAGGGCTTTTGGAGATGGCAGCAAAAAGGATCAGGGATCAATGGTTTCAGGCCCAGTCCTCTTATCTGCGCGGGAGATTCGCTGTGGAATATGAGGATAAGGATGAGGAGCAGGCCAAGATGCATTATGACAGGGCCCGGGAGATTTTGGAGGGTTTGGAGAAGGGATGCCAGAATCAGAGCGTGGTTTTTATGGAACTTTGGGATGATCTGGCAGATGGATACGCTTCCATTGAATCTTATGAGCAGGAGGAGCGGTGTCGGAGCCGGTGTGATTATGAATTGCTGACGTGGAAAAAGGTGAGGGAGTTGGAACAAAATGGGGATATGGACAGAGATGAGCGGCTAAAGAAGCAGATGGAGGCGTGGGAAGACGGCGGAGATCTATGCAGGAACTTTTGGAAGTTTGGGAATGGATTTCGTGTCGGGAACGAAGGAGGAGACGAGACAGCAGGGGAGAGAGCCCGAAGGATCTCTATGTCCATAAGATGCTACGCCCAGGCCAGGGAAGCGTGGCGTCAGATAAAACGGGAGGAAAGGCTTGGCAGTCTCTACAAGCTTTCCCACATGATGGAAAATTGGTCTGACGCGGAATTGGAACGGGGAGATCAGGCGCAGGCCAGAGAGGTTTTGCTTTGGTGGCGGGAAGAAATCTTTGCGTTATGGGCACGGGATCTGGAGAATGACAAAATAAGAGAACTTTCGGGCCAGCTTCGCAGCATGGCGGAAATATTGGAGAAGGCAGGAGATAAGGAGAGCGCCATTGTGTGCCGGCTGGAAGGCGGGATTCTAGGACTGGGGGCAGCGTATGAGCGAGGAGATGTATTAAGCGCGTCCCAGGTGTTTTTTGAAAGAGTAAAGCTTGGGATAGAGGAGAGGGAGATTGATGATATTCTGGGTGTGTGTGACCATGTTATCAGGCTGTGCGGGGAAAATGAGGAGCGGGAAGAACTGAGGATCAGGTGCAAAGAACTGGCGAAACGATACCGGGAGAAGAAGATTTCTTTTAAGTAAGCGGGGAGGATGTTTATGGATTTTTTTGATATCTTGGATGACATTGGAGCCATGATTGATATGACCTTCGAGACCATGGAGGACATCGCCAATGATGTGGAGACTTTATTTCGGGAGATCGGCGACGATATTCGGAAGGATATTGAGGAAGAGACAGAGGAGATTCCTGTAGTCAATGGGCTTGTGAGATCGGGGTTTGCCGTGGGAGACATGGGCGAGAATGTGCTGGAGACCGCGGCAAACGCGGCGAAGAACTACCATGGGCAGGTGGTGGAAGGTTGGCCGCAGCTTGATAAGGCAGACCATATCTATATAGACAGAGGGTTTTATTCTCATCACGGGTTATATCTTGGCAATGGCCAGGTGATGCATTACGCGGAAGAATATGGCAGGATATGCATCCACAAAGTCAGTTTTTGCGAATTTGCGGAGGGAAATGTGGTGAGGAAACTGAATAAGATTCAGAGTCCCATGCGGTATTCCGCGGACGAGGTGATCGCGAGAGCGTATGGAAGGTATCAGGAGGAGGAGTATCATCTTCTCTTCAATAACTGCGAAAATTTTGTGCGGTGGTGCCGTTTTGGAAGTAATGACGACTGAAATGGAGAAGCATCTGTTCCGGGAGGGGCAGATGCTTTTGTTTTTTGCTTCGAACATCTGTTAGACCCTTAAGAAGGATTTCTTGCGCAAAATGGCAAAATAATGGAATTGCTGTTTCGTTAAGTGCGCAGAGTCGGCGGTTGTGGCGGAGCCAGTCAGAGAAGGAGAGCTGTCCCGTCCGGGTTCAGATATGCCAAACATTCCGATGAGCCCAAAGCGGAAAAAACTCGGGGTGAGGCCCTCCTGTTTTCCTGGTCTCATCTCCATGGCATATATTCACCCTGCCAGGACAGCTCTCCTTCTCTGCCTGGCAAAACCAGAATTCGCTGGCTAAGGTTCGCTCACTTAAGGTGTTTCCGGCAGGGGACGCTGCCTCAACTTTGCAGCGAAAAATAGCTGTTTTTTATGGTCTCAAATATATTGTTGAGGATTCCGTTGTTCCGCAAAGTGGTATGTTCGAATTTTTATGTATGGATACCCTGACAGATCGTATTCCCACTCCGAAGAAATCTCCATCCCTGGCCCACGACTAAATCCGCCCTTTGCCCACTTAACGAAACAGCAACATAACGAATTTAAAATTCCGCTTTATCCGGGTTAGGGGAACCAAAACAAATAAGGCAGAGTGTCAGTCATTTTTACAAACTTTATTATGAGGGCGGTATAATAAAAAATAAATTGAAACAGGCTGACACAAAAGCCCCGAAAAAAGGAGCCTTGTGCCAACCAGAACAGATCATACCCCCTTGGGTAAAAGCGTAGATGGTGGCTTGGTGCTAGTCCATGGATCTGCCCCGTCCTTTTTCCGGCAGGCGGAAATCAAGCAGGTCTTTTGGGGAGATCTGCAGTACCTCCGCAATAGAAAAAAGGGTATCCAGGGAGATCCGGGTTTTTACATTGGGAGCTTCTATATTGGAAATGTGAGTGCGGCTCAAATCCGTAAATTCCGCCAGGTCTAACTGGGTGAGCCCCCGGAGTTTGCGGTAAAAGGCAATATTGAGTCCAAGTTGCTTGTAGAATAGTTCGTATTGTGGTTTCATGGCAGAATACCTCCAATATACTATTTTAACCACAGCATTATTTGCGTTAAACAAAATAATGCTGATTTTTTGCGTTATTTTAGTATGCAAATGCACAAAAAGATGATATACTATATACGAAAATGGGCCGAAATGGTCGAAAAAGCATCCTCACCCAAACAGAAAGGTATTTAAATTAGGTTATGCTAGGATATATGATCTGATCTTGTATGCAAACCTTATGAAGGAGGTGGAGCCGTATGGGGAAAAAGGCAGATAGGATACGGTGGTCATTCAGACTTATGGAATGATATCAGATTAATGTATAATGTCAGAAAATATATGGAGGTACAGGAACGTGAACGATACATCAGAAGAAAATATGGTTTATTATCCGGCCATAGATGGAAGAAGAGAACGCCAGATAGAGCCAAGTGTTGAAATCTTGTCGCAGTCAGGCATACACTATTTTTTTTCTCCTGGATTTAAGACTTCAGATATCATATTGGAGCTTGTGGTGAAAAAGTATGGAGGTGAAAGTAGGGGATTAAAAAGTCTTTTCAGATTCGGTGAAGAGTCATTAGTAATCTGTTTTGATTTTATGAAAAAGAGACAGATTGCAGAAGAGGTGAAGAGTATACAAAGGGATCTTTTCCCAGATCTGAATATGGGTGATGTATTGGCCTGTTATAAAGATGAATATGATGTTTATTTATTGACAAAAGATGAACTGCTATCTACATATCGGGATGATAACGGAGATTATCTGCGGGTGGATATTGACAAGGTTTGTATAGAAGACAATAGAATCTATGATGCTGATAGGGCTATGATCTCAGATGACCATGATTTCTCAGCGGAATTTCAGAATTTGTTTTATGAACTGCAACTTTTAGGAAAGGATGTGAAACCAATAAATTGCAGACATCCTATGAGAGCAGAGCCTTTAAAAGCCAAGGTGGCATATTTAGAGATTCTCTTGGGAGATTGCCTTTTTGATAAATATCTGTCTGCAAATGAGGTGGTTCGCATAGAGATATTGGCCAGACAGCTTGGAGTATCTTCCCAGACGGTCTTAAATGCTGTTAATGAGATTCTAAGGGTTCGCCAGATTAGCAGGGATGAGAAATATTTGCAGACTTTGATAAAAAAGGTTAGTGAGATATCAGGTGAATATCATTATGTTCTGTTTCATGATGTTATCGCGTTTGAATTACTGCCAGACGGAGAAGCGTTAAAAGAGGATCTCTCAAGGTTCGCGGATGAGCTTTCGAAGCGATGTGGGTTGGATGTGGAGTTTAAGAGAAAATATATAGAAGTGATGCGGAAATTTATAAAAGGTTCCTATGATATTAATGAAAATATGGAAAAGATCAGAACGCGGATTGCGAATGTAGGAATTGCTGACCAAATTTATGATACCATCGATTTTGAATATTCAGTACAACAGGGGATGATAAGGAGGTAAGGAAACAGATGGGATATAGAGAAACAGGAATTGTTGAGGTTGTATGTACAGCAGGGGACGGCGGTAAGGTGGTCTATAAAAATCGGAAGAAGATGCAGCCGTATCAGATTCCGGAAGGGTATAAAACGGTTTCCTATGTCAGCGGGAAGAGGACATGGGAGTATGAAGCGTCTCTGCTAAAAAAGATCAAAGAGAATGCTCCTATTGAATCAGACCAGGAGAAAGAACAGGAAGAAGAGATTCGGAGAACCGGCATCGAGTTCGAGTTTGACGAGTCCATACCAAAGGCAGTATATACAGATGTGACCGAATCCGAGATGTTTGGATTTCCGGAGATATCTAAAAATGTTTTGACCTCTCCTGATAATGGGATTTGGGCATACCAAGGAATGAGAAAGCTAAAGTTTACATTAAGCCAGCTGGTAGAGCGAGATGATGACAGGAAAATCACCGCTGTTTTATATTTCAATAGGAAGGA
The DNA here is from genome assembly GCA_910575585.1 of Clostridiaceae bacterium. Taxonomy (GTDB): domain Bacteria; phylum Bacillota; class Clostridia; order Lachnospirales; family Lachnospiraceae; genus UBA3402. Next base: position 18,326 of record CAJTGF010000051.1, on the reverse strand, counting down.
TAATGATGAGATTCCTGATATCAGGATGGAGGAAATAAGAGAAAATAAAAGGTCAGTGGAAAAGGATGACAGGGAATACGAACTCTATGTATTTGTGGATACCAACAAGCTGGGGAAAGAATTTGATCAAGAAAAGCAGAAATTACTTTTTTCAGGTTATTTGGAGATAAGCTTTGTGTGTGATAGCAGTGATATGAATCATATTACTTATTGCTTTCCGGTGGAGCTTTTGGTTAATAATACCAATTATGACCCTCGAAAGACATTATGCACACCACTTCAAAAAAAGGTAGTTTCCATTGACTTTGGCACTTCTTCGTCCTGTGTGGCTGTGGAGGGAGAAAACGGCATTGAGCTTCTGACTCTTTCAGCGACGGAAACGGGGAGAGACGATATTAATATTTATGAGAATCCGACCTGTGTTATGATCTATCGCTGGAAGGAAATTTATAAGCAGTGGAAAAAGGAGAACACAGACTATTTCCCCTTTATTTTGAAGGGGGATCTGGATGAGGAAGAGAGGGAAGAAAAAGAGGTTCAGTTTGATTTTGGGTATTCTGTAAAGGCATGTCTTGATGCGGTTAGCGACAGAGAGTTAAACGCGATCTTAACAGAGATTAAGATGATTCCCAAGATGATGGCGGAGGGACTTCAGCCAACGGTGCGGCCGCTGATCCATCAGGATAAGAAGACCATACGCCTTGTGGATTCCTATGAGGGACAAGATGAAGAAAAACTGGATATTGTAGCTTTTTATGGCTATATTTTGGGGAGAGCTATTAACCGGGTAGATAAGAACCGGATCTACACAAAGTTTCAGATTACTTATCCTGTAAAATTTAATAATGTTGTGAGAAAAAAGATGTGTAGTTCTCTGGAATATGGCCTAAAACGGGCGCTTCCCCTTCCGCTTAGGGATGCGGTTGATAAAAAGGAGAGACCTCTTTTTAGAATAGAAACGAAATATGCGGAGCCAGTAGCTTATATCGGTTCTGTGTGTGGAAAATATCTGACCATTGACAAAGATACTCCGGCTAAATTGTTTGCGGTATATGATTTTGGAGGCGGTACTCTGGATTATTCATTTGGCATTTTTGCCCAGGATCCGGAAGATCCTAACAGCAGCAATATCTATATATTGGGTGTGGACGGAGACAGTGATATAGGGGGAGAATTGCTGATCCGGAAACTGTCGTATTGGGTTTACACATCAAGTATGAATGTAAAGCAGTTTGTTAATAATCGAATACCCTTTGAAAAACCGTCGGGGGAGATCCTGCCTGATGAGTGTCCTGAGGAATTATTTAATCAGACTGCCAGTGCGAAATCCAATGTGAAAAAGATGAATGAACGTATTACCAGGAAAATCTTTGAGTGCAGAGAGACAGCCGGAATGGATCAGATGGCAAATGGACTGTTAGGAGACGCGTCTTCATTTATGATTCCTCAAGATGCCAGGAAAAAGACTACAACAGGAAAGACCGCTGAGTCGAAAGGGACAATGGCGTCCATGGGATCAAGTTCCGGTATGGAATCCATTGTTTTTCTGAATCTTGATGAGGAAGAGTGTACTATCAGAGATGTCTCGTTTGATGAGAAGGAACTTAACAATAAATTGCGGGAGCTGCTATGCGATACAGTGAAGAACTTTAAGGATAGCATGCAGAGAACCTTTGAGAGTAAAGGGGAGGCTCTTAAGGAATGTGGAATCATGGAATTCCGACTTGAGGATGTCTATATTTTTAAAGCGGGCAACAGTTCCAGAAATAAAATTTTAGAGAAAATTATGGAGGAGGAGTTTCAGGGGAACGAGATATTGCTGGTAGATGAAACCAGTGATGAGTTTATGAGTGGCTGGACAAATAAAGACGGGGAGATATTGGGGAGTCGTCCCAAACAGGTTGCACTGACCCCAAAAACAGCGGTTGCGTTTGGTCAGCTTAAACTTAGCGATTATCAAGTCATTGATTCTTACATCCAGAAAGGGGAGAGCAACGCGCCGTTTAACTGGTATATCGGGGTGATCAACCGAGGAAATAATTCGTTTGAGATGCTTATCGACAAGGTAAATCCACAAAAGGGATGGGTCAGATACGGGAGAATCAATTCAGAGGAGACAAGGGTTTACTATAGCGAGACTCTTATTAAGGATGCGGATGACACGAAATTGAGATCTGTGGTGATCGACGATATTGATGAGGATGATATACACAAATATCTTTACGTTAGGATACAGGATGCGGACGAGATCAGCTGTTGTGTCTGCGCCCGAGGAGAGACGCCAGATGACGCGCCACAGACATTTAATGTATATTTGTAGAGAGATTGATAGAGACGTGTAAATGGAGGATTTGATATGAGATTTGGTGTTGATAAAGAGATTGAAACGATTTGGGAGAGGATTGTCTTTTTGGAAAAAAAGTTTTTTGGAAAGGAGGCTCCAGATGCTAATGCTTCATCAAAGATTGATCAGATATCAGAGAAAATTCGTGCGCTGACAAATCAAATAGCTATACTTCATGAAAAATGTGCTAACATGGATGAAAAAATTAAAAGGTTACAATCCATAGAGCAGAACTATGAAGATTTGAAAGATGAGAATGAAAAGCTAAAAGAACATATAAGGGTATTAGAAAAAGAAGAGAAAGATGTGGAAAACAGACTGAAGGACAAGGAGCTAGAACTGAAAGAAAAAAGTGAGGAATGTGAAACACTCGGGCAAAGTTTGAAAGAGAGTCAGAATGAGAGGGATGCTTTAAATAAAGAGATTGATACACTGAAGAGAAAGCTTACATCTATACAAGATGAGAAGGAAAAATTAGAAGAAAATAGAAGAGAACAAAAAAAGATCACAGAGGATTTAGAGAGTGAAAACAAAAAACTTAAGAATCAGATAGACTCTCTGGAAAAAGAGAAAGCAGATTTTAAGGATGAATTGGAGAAGCGTTTAAACGAACTTGCAGATACGAATAAGGAAAAGAGCCAGTTAAAGAAACAGCTGAAGGATATTCAGGATGAACTGGAGATCGAAAAGAAAGCCAAAGAATCTCTATCGCGGGAATTGGACGATACAAAGAAAACGGTGCAAGATATAGGCACCCAATTAGAATCTGAACAGTCGGCACATGAGATTTTGAAGAAAGAAAAGGAAGAACTTTTCCAAGCCTATGATCGAGTGCAAGACAGTCTTCGAGAAACCAGCGAGGATCTCCAGGAGAGGAGGCAGGAAAACGAAGCGTACAGAGAGCGTTTTGCGGATTGGGATGAAGATACTCAGATTTATCAGGATTTGATGAGATGTTTATATAAATGTGATTCTCTTGATCAGATGATTCAGGCTTTTGGTATGGAACGGGAACAGGATGCCGGAGATGTATATAGCGTTTTGAAATTTATCGGATTGTTGGGCAGAGGTGATACCTTTCTTCCGTTTTTGTATGAATTTTGGGAAAAATATAAGCAGAGGAACAGAACGTATCTGTCAAGAGAAGAGATGGAATTTATATATGCTTTAAATAAATATTACCGGGATTCCTTTGGCGTAGAGTTTGATTTTATTCAAGTTCCGGAAATGAATGAAAAATTTGATAAGAATACCATGTCTGACATGTTTAACAGGGGCAAACTGTTTCGGACTGTGGAGGGAGTCTATGTACCAGCTATCATGCGGGATGCGACCACCTATTTAAAAATGGCTCTTGTGCGGGGAGTTTAGGTATGGCTTCTATGGTGAGGATCAGCCACTATGTCAATAGTACCGAGGTGCTGGGACCGGGAAAACGTTTTGTGATATGGTTTCAGGGTTGCCATAAGAGATGCCATAATTGCATCAACCCTGATGGACAAAGAGAGGATGGAGGAAGTCTCATATCCGTAGAACATTTATGTTCTCTGATTACAAAGGAAAAAGACATTCAGGGGGTTACCATAAGTGGTGGAGAACCTTTTTTGCAGTTTGAGCAGTTGAAAGAATTGGCTGGAAAAATCCGGAAGAATACAAAGCTTGATCTGATGCTTTATTCTGGATATACTCTTGCGGAACTTAAAAAGCGGTTTGGATGCAAGGAGATAGGAGAATTTCTTCAGGAAATTGATATTTTTATAGACGGAGAGTATAAAGAGGAACTGGATATGGGAGGGATGTATCGCGGTTCAGATAATCAAAAGTTCTATTTCTTTACGGAACGGTACAGAGAATTTAAGGAACAGATCTTCAGCGCAAAAAATCGTCAGATTGAATTTTATGTGACAACGGATAACGAGACATACATGATAGGGATTCCGCCAAAAGGGTTTTATAGGGATTTTTTAGAAAAAGTAGGAGAGGTATAAGAAATGAGCGGAAGAAAGTCTACAGAGGTAAATGGTCTTCTGGCAAGAGGGAAAGATGCCAGGAACGCCGGAAACGCAAATTACCTAAAGCATATTTCGACAGCAGAGAAAAACGTGAAAACAAATCAGGAAAAAATAACTGAAATCAGCCGTCGCGTAAGAGAACAGCGCCTTATCATAGGCCAGGACTGCAAGGATCAATTTCCGGAGGAAGCAAAGCAGCTTGAAGAGCAGTTTGATTCTTTGCGTCGAGCCAACCAACCAGTTGATTACGGAAAGGACTTGGAGGCGTTTCAAAAAAGGCGTCAAAAAATTGAGACGGAACTACAAAAGGCGGATAAGGAAGCCGATAGGATACGGGAGCGGATCCGAAATAAAAACTGGTACTGTGATGATGAATATGAGGACGCTGATAAATTGTTAAAAACATACAGACAGATTGGAAACGAAAAAAGCCGTCTTATAAGAGATCTTGATCAGAAAGTTCAGATAAGCAATAAAGAACTGATTCAATATCAAAATTTGGAGAAGCGTATATCTCAGATCCTTTTGGCTCACAAACAGCTGGAAGAGAGAGCAGAGAAGATTGTGAGGCTGCATAAAAAAGCATCAGAGGCAAAAGATTATATAAAGAAAGCTTTTAATCTTATAGACCATCAGCTGGTTGAAAAGTTTCTTCCTGGAGAGTATGAGGAACTGAAACAAAAGTGTGATGATTTTTTTGGACTGTCTGATGAAGAAGTTACCAGAAACGTAACGGCCTTAAGCGAACAGATCGGTTTGTTTGAAAACAGGTTACAGATTTGCTATGAAACGTTTCTAGAACAGAAAGAAAAGGCCGACGCGGCAGTGGACGCCAGCCGGCAGATCTTAAATCCAGAGCATAATTTCTTCTACGAGCCTGTGGATTATGCTAAAAACAAAGAGAAGGCAGGAAAGATAGGCCTTTTGGAATATCTGGAGGATTACAGCGACAAGCAAGAGTTGGTTGGTAGAATACGGTCTGGCATCAGGCAGGCGGAAGAACATCTAAAAGCGGAACAGTTCGGCGAGGTACAAAAGCAGGTCCAGATAAATAATGAACTGATACATCAGGCTGTGGAATACGCTGCTGTGCTGCAGGAACATTTGATTGAGAATTTTTATGTTGCAAGAGATATCAAAGGCGTGATGCGGAAGATGGGATTTGAGACAGGGGCATTTAAGATTGATGGAAGTGTAAAAAATGGCTGGAAGATTTGCGCAAAAAATCCAGGCGGTGATACGATAGATTTTACAAAGGTATTTATTAATGACAATGGAGACGTGAAGATCGATATTGACCATCAGACAGTGGGGAATTGTCCATCAAAGTGGGAAGATATCTGTAAAGCTCTTGATGATGTGGGGATTCATATCGAGAAAGTGGATATGGAAAACGGAAGCAATGTTTTGAATAGAAGAGAGCAGAAGAAACGCGTAGGACACCAGGAGAGCGGGCAGTTTCAGACTCTTCCTTCTCACTAAAGGCAAGTTAAAAAAGGATAAGATTATGATAAGGCGGTTGATGTACAATGAGAGAACCTAACATAAAGGAATTAATGGAAAGTCTTGCGGAAGAGGACTTTCTGGAGATTATTTTTCAGAGAAACAGAGATGCCTCTGAGGAGGTTGCGCAGCTTATGTATTTTTTACGCAGAGAACAGGCTGCTACTTTGTACAATGAAATATCGGAACTGGAAGTGGGAAAGAAACAGAAAGTATTTTCCTCTTTGGTAAAACTGTATCCGCTGTCACAGGATATTGTAAAGCATCTGGTGATAAAGCGGGAGAAAGCGCCTGTGGATTTTTTGCGCGTATATGACCAGGATCGGGAGTTGTTAGCGTCAATCAGGGAGACGATCAGGGACATAAAGGAGAATAGCCATGCCAGTAGCAGCGCGTACAATCAATATCAGCGTGAAATTGAGAAGGTAACAGAAGAAATTAATCAGCTAGAGGACAGCCTTAAGAAGTTAGGTGAATCTATGAGTGGTTTAAAGGAAAAGCTGGAAGAGCGGGCGCGCCTGGAGGGTGAGATTAAGAGAATGGAGGATTATCAGCAAGGCAATCTGGAAGGTGATATAGAATCTCTCAAACTAGAGATAGAAAGCAGGAGAAAGAAGCAGAGGGAGCAGGAAGGAAAAAAAGAGCGAATGAAAAAGGAACTGGATGAGCTTGCCGGGGCATTGAGCAGAAATGATTCGGATCCAGTATTTCAGGATGCGTTGTCAGCACTGAAAAACTGTATAAAGGCTATTCCTGGGGAAAGGTAAACAAGTATGTATAGACATAGAATAAAGATTCCTCTTTCAAAGGGGTTGGACCAAGGAAAACGAGTTTTCTTTGTATACGGGGCAGGAATCAACGACTGCTTTATGGAAGGACTGTTTGAGGGGGCCTGTCTGTTGGAGGAAACGCTAAAAGCTTTTTTTACAGAGAGAGGGGACTGTGAGTACTTTGTTACGGCGAAGACCGATGGAGTGACAGTGCGCCGTATCAGCGGCGGGGATCATGTGGATGTGACTGCGGAGTTTTTGGAACCAGCCAAAGTTGAGGACGATATGGATGATGATGATTTTGACGATAGCGAGGGAAGATCAGGGCAATCTCGTCAGGCGAGGATGGTTCGAGAAGATATGCAGGCAAACGGGACAGATGTAATAAATCATATTAATATGGTGAAATCCAGAGCCAATGGGATAACGGATTCCAGGAAAAGAATCGCGGTATTTTTTGATGGGTTTGAATGGTTAGCTCAATTGTATTCCTCCAACAATAATGATTCTCTGGAATATATCAAGATCTTAAAAGATTTTATTAAATTGCGGCATGCTTATGTGATCGTTGCCTTGGAGGATATGGAACTTCTGAAAAAGTATAATTTTGAGTCTAAAGGAAGCAATATTATAGTTGTGGGAAATCCGTCTGCCGAGGAAGTGAAAGAAGCGTTTTTAAGAAAGTTTTTTAGAGAGACGGAGTTTCAGAGGGCTATCCAGCCGAATCTCCTAGATGAACTAGATGAGATCGCTCATGGAGTTGCCTCCAGCAAAAAGAATCTGCAGGAGGCGATTCAGGTATTTGAGGCAATCGTCATAGATAAAGGAAAAGAATATATTGACCGGACAGATTTTGAAATTGCTATTGAGAAGATAACAGCGGAAAAGGTTTTGTTGGAGGATGTCATTCTGGAAGAGGAAACTAAGAGAAAAATCTTAAACGCTATTGATGCTTTTATGGAGCATGGGGACACAAGGGAATACCGAAAGGGAATCATACTTACAGGACCGCCTGGAACCGGAAAAACCCAGATTGTGAAAGCCATTGCCAATGAAAAGAATTGCTATTTTATGGCTCCAACCTTATCGGATCTGAAGGGTGAGTATGTGGGACAGTCCAGTGGGAAGGTAAAGAGGATCTTTGACGAAGCTAGAGCCAACGAGCCGACGGTTATGTTTATTGATGAGGCAGATACAGTGTTTCCTGGCCGGGATATTGGCATGGCTGGAAGCGATAGCTATAATCTTGACATGGTGAATCAGTTTCTGCAGGAAGTGGATGGTATGACATCAGGAAAGGAAAAAATTTTTGTTATTGCTGCTACCAACAGACCTAATATCATTGATGCGGCTGTTCAAAGCAGATTGTCTGACCGCATCCTCATTGATTTGCCAAGCGCGGAGAACAGAATACGGATTTTTGACAGCAAACTTAAGAAATACAAGTTTACTCTGAGTAACAAATTTTATCGTAGTGAAATTGAGTCGAAAACTGTGAATATGTCAGGACGAGATATTGATAATTTTGTGAAGAAGCTGAAGGAAAATATCAAGGATACAGAGTTTGGCTCTATAGAAAACCTTGGAGATGATGAGAAAAGCAGATTCCAGTTTGTAAGAATATTGGAAGATAATGAGAAGAAGCTTATCGAAGATCTGCAGAGAAGTATTCCAGTGGAGGTCAGGGAGCCGGGAGAACTTAAAAGGACTTATGCGGATGTGATCGGATATGGCAAGATCAAAGAGCGGATTTCTAGACAGGCAGTTTTTATAAAAAGCAGTGAGGCCGAAAAACTTAAGGCAGACAAATATAAGCTGGATATCAGCAGAGGAGTGTTGCTATATGGGCCTCCGGGGAATGCCAAGACGGTGCTTGCAGAGGCTGTCGCAAAAGAAAATAATTTTTATTATATCAAAGTTCTGAGTAAAGACTTCGTGTCCGATTCCGTCAGTAGGCAGCTGGACAATCTTCAGGCGATCTTTGATCAGGCATTCAGATTGTCAAGAACGTGCAGCAAATATGATGGAGTCCTGTTGTTCTTTGATGAATTTGATGCTCTTGCCGGAGTGCATAATTTAAATCAGGTGGTCAGAGGTACTTTGTTAGATTATTTGGCGGCCGGGGATGGAAAAGAGAGAACCGGAATTCGTTCCTCTCAAAGCAAGGTACTTTTAATTGCCGCTACGAATTATTACGAATTTCTGGATGAAGCGGTTATACGAAAAGGGCGGATTGATGAGCATATGTTATTGGACAATCCAGCTGAAGAGGATGGAAAAGAAATGCTTGCGAAGTTAATGAGGGATGATGGGAAGATAAATCTAAGGGGAACAGATCTTGTTGAATTTATTTATGATAAACTGCTGGAAAGATGTCAGAGGAGGGAGCAGAGGAACGCCATCAGGGAAAAGGAAGAGAACGAAGATCTGAGACCTGTCCGACCATCAGGCGCAGAGATTGTCAGTGTCTATAAACAGTTAAAAGAGGAAGCGTATTTCAGACAGAAGGATCAACTGACAGGGCATGAGAAGCTGGAGATAGATGATGATTTAGTTGAGGACTTTTTTAGGGCCAGCTAATCATACAAGTTGAATTAAAAATTTAGCGGCAGTGATTAAAAGACAAGACGCTGCCTCTAAAAGGGAGTGAGAGCTATTTACAGACAGCTTATGTTTGAGATCGATAGGTTGTGTGAGATTATTGATGAAAACAAACTTAACACGCAATGGATCAATGAGTTAGGAACTGTAAGAGACAGTATTCCAGCCAATGAAAGGAAGAAGAGATTTCTATTTTTAAAAGGAATATGTTCTAAAGGAGAATTGCGGCAGCCAGAGGATATAGATCTCTTTACCAGATTAGAACGTCAGTATAGAGCCATTGAAAAACTGGTTTATAGGGATGTAGAGAAAAGAACCTTTATATTAGAAAATAAAGAAATTCCGCAGAGGGATGAGCAGCTCTCATTTTTGGAGACATTAGAGGGCTGTATTATTCATTCAGAAGACCATATAGGATTTGATAATATGATGTCTTTGCTGGATTTGTCTGAAAGCAGACAGTTTTTAAAACAGTATGTGAATGTATTAGAACATACGGTTGTAGACCTTTACGAAAGAAGGCGGTTTGAGAGAGTTTTATATGACGGATTGGTTTATTCAAGAGATAAAGTATTTAGTCTGATTGAGCAGGAGGTTCAGAAGCGGAAAGATTATCTGAAAGTTAGAAAAGGATGTTTGTCGGATATTGAGAGAACGTATGAGGAGAGCTTGGAAAAAACATATAAGACGTTTCTAGGTATGATCGTGCCGGAAATGCTTGTAGAGTTTGCGAATTCAACTATCATTGAACCGTGGAATCGAAGCTATGGAAATGAAGTTTTTCTTAAAAGACTTACTATTCGAAAAGAAACAGAGGGCGTAAGTGATGTTGAGATACATGTTAGTAGCAATGATGGGCAAGTTTCTGCAGGATTAGATATTGATGGATCAAGCAGTCTAATCTTTGAAAACTGTTTAAGGCAGACAGAGGACAGATTTAGAGAATTTTCCGCAGAGCGTGTAAAAGAATTTGCGTCTCATTATTTGTCGATGCGATTAGAAGAATATCTGGATATCATAAGACGAAAGAGGGATGAACTTCTTGAGCACAGACAAGGTTTAGAAGAAGAATTGGAGTATTGGAAGCAGTTGAAGAACGAGATTTCCGGCAGAATAACAGATAAAGAGTAGATTAGCTGCAATACGAGTTCTGCGGTTATAGGAAAAGGGAGAAGGGGTAAGAAATGAACGTACTTTTTATGAATATCTCAAAGCAGTGGGAGGGCAGAACCTACCGGGAGTATCCATATGGGCTTGGGATCTTGGCAACGCTGACCGCGCAGGCGGGATATGATGTCCATATTTTGGATATGGCAGTAGACAGCCGGGACTATTTAACCGCAGTGAAAGAAATCCGGCCAGATGTCATAGCCGTGTCCTTTTTATCTCCTTCTGTGCAAAAGGCAGCAGAAGTGATACAGCGTTTAAAGGTTTCTTTTAAAGGAGCGATCATTGCAGGGGGGATTCACAGTACCCTTTATCCGGAGGCTGTATTGGCTTATGGCGCGGATATCGTGATGCTGGGGGAAGGGGAATTAACGATTGTCCCTCTTTTGCGCTGTATAGAGAACAGGAGATCAAAGGCAGATTCTTTGGCAGATGACTGTCTTGCCGGGATCCCCAACCTGGTATACCGGGATGCTTTTGGCGGGATCTGCCGGACAAAGGCCCAAAAACAATCGGTAGATCTGGATCTGCTTCCCATCATGGACCGCAATCTATTTGATCTAAGTCTTTATGACCATCATACCATCTTAACCAGCCGTTGCTGCCCTTATGGATGCCGCTTCTGCTGTTCCTGGGCTCCAAGAGGAAAGAGGGGAAGGATCATGTCCTCTGACCGTATTTTACAGGAGCTGGAATGGCTGGTGGATCAATATGGCGCTTTGACGATCTACTGGGGAGACGAGATTTTCTTCTGGGAGAGGGAGGCCCGTCTGGCCTTTTGCAGGCAGTTAAAGGAAAGGCAGCTTCCCATAAAATTTATCATACAGCTGCGGGCGGATCTGGTGGAAGAGCTACTGATCAAGGAGCTGATGGCAGTTGGGTGCGTGAAACTGTGCATAGGCGCGGAGAGCGGTTCCGACCGATTATTGGAGACTGCCAACAAGAGGATCCGCGCGTCACAGATTAAAAAAGCCATTGATATCTGTGTAAAAGCCGGTCTATCCTGTAAAACGTGGTGGATGGTAGGACTGCCGGGCGGTGGAAGAGAAGAACAATTAAAGGCGCTGGATATCATTAAGCGGACCATGCCCAATGAAGTTGCGGTTCACCAGTTTGTGCCTTTGCCAGGTTCCGAGTTTTGGGATCACGCAAAACAGTACGGCATCCATCTGCCTAAGGAAACTTCCTTTGAAAATCTAAACTATTACAGCGATCCCAAAAATCTGGTTTATGATTATATTTCCGGCCAGGAATTATATGATATTTTGAAGCAATATGAGGAAACTCTTTTAAGTTTGGGGTATATCCCTACAGATCAGGCGGACGCGGCATCCAGATATGTTTTTACTACGCCATTTCAAAATACCACATTTAACATATGAAAATATGAGCGAAGGTGAAGGATGATGCTGAAAAAAAGTAAATACCTGCGGATATCCGTGACAAATACATGCAATTTATCTTGTTTTTATTGTCATAAAGAAGGGAATCATTCCCTGGATCAAAACATGTTATCTCCCAAAGAGATACAAACCCTATGCCGCATAGGGCTCGCTATGGGATATGAAAAGTTTAAGCTTACAGGCGGAGAGCCTACCATGCGCCGGGATATCTGTGAGATCATCTCCAGGCTGGCAGCGCTGGGACTTCCTGATCTGTCCATGATCACCAATGGAACAACACTGGCTGATCAGGCGGCGGATCTGTGGAAGGCAGGACTTAGAAGAGTTAATGTTACATTAAACACCTTAAACCCGAAACGGTTTCAATCCATACAGGGCAGCGGGGCGGTTTCTGTAGATGCGATCCTGGAGGGGATATCCGCGGCTAAGAGGGTGGGGTTTCAGAATATTAAAATGAATTTTGTGTATTTTGACGACGACAGTGAGAAGGATCTTAAGGAGTTGCTTAATTTTTCAGGGGAATGTGGCTGCACCTTGGTTGTGCTTCCTGTGTTGTCAAAACAGTCCTTTTATTCTCTTGACTTTTTGTACTATAAGCTTCAGTCTTACGGGATTGCTAAAGAGGAATTGATCGTTGACCGGGAAGGGATACGCAAGCGATTGATACAGATGAAATCAGGCGCTGTTGCCCTGCTTCGCATGGATGAACTGGCAGATCGAAAACCCTATGTTTTTTGTTCTGATTGTGCAGATAGGAAAGAATGTCGGGAGGGGATATTCCCTGTGAGGGTATCAGCCAATGGGGAATTGATCCCCTGTATGGCAAGTCTAAAGCATAGAATCCCCATCGCTCACCTGCTTGCGGATCCGAATGAGGCGGCCATCAGGCAGGCGTTTTCCACAATCGAAGGGTGGTGCTGTCCGTGTGAATAAACCGCCGTATATTTGCTTTGAGGGCCTGGATGGTTCCGGAAAAAGTACCATAGTGGAACGGATCGTCCCGCTGTTAGAGCAACAAGGATATAAAGCGCAGAGCGTATGCCCAACAAAGGCAGGTTGTCAATGCAGCGGTATAGAAAAGATATTCCACAGATATCCCTGTCTGCATCGGTATCGCGTTTTGCGGATGTTTTTATATGCGTACCGCTCTAATTACGCAGCAGATCACATTGACTGGAATGTAGATCTGCTTTTGGGCGATCGAAGTTTGGTCACAAGTTATATCTGCAGATGGACCCGCTCTTCACTGCGCAATCGTTTTGTGATATTTCTGGTTGACCGATTAGAATACAAGATCCCGGCTCCTGATCACATCATCTATCTGGATGTTCCGCACCCGGTACTTTGCCAGAGGCTTTCCGGACGGGGGACGCGGGATATTGATGAGACAGAAAGGCGTTCCAGAGAAATGAGACAAGCCTATGATATGCTTCGATCGCAGAAGGCAGCGATCAGGCGTCTTTGGGGCGCAACGTGGCACAGCATAAATGGAGATCAGCAGGAAGACGCCGTGTGCCGCGATGCGCTGGATATCATTATGCCGTTATTAAAAAAAGACCTAATTTAAGAAAGGAAGATACAAAATGCCTACCAAGATCACATTAGAAGGAAAACAGAAAATTGAAGAGAACATACAGGAATTGATGGAAGAATTAAAGCAGCTGCGGAAAGAAAAAGTAGTGGCCTATAATCTTACAGGGGATACCTGGCATGACAATCCATATTTTAACAAATTGGAACAGGATGAGCGCGCTTTGAACACAAAGATCAATGAGGCTCAGGAGATTTTAAAAAACGCGGAGATCGTAGACAGCGCCAGCCGCAATATGGAAACGGTTGAGATTGGTTCTATTGTAGAATGTATCTGCAATTATCTTGATCTGGAAGAGATTGAAAATGAAATTTTCGAGATCGTGGGTCATGGGGAAGCTGATGTGAACAACGGAAAGATTCATTATGATTCATTAGTTGCCCAGAATATTGTGGGACTTCATTTAAATGACACCGTTGTCTTCTCTACTCCAGGCGGAAAAGTGGAGTATAAGATCGCGGCATTTTATGAAGACTGGGAAAACGCTAAAAAGGGACGGGGAAATTAGATGGAGGAACCAAAGATCATTTTTTTCTGCGGACCACACTGCAGCGGAAAAAGTAGTATACTGACTCAATTATATGAAGAAGGAATTTTTTCTGCCTGGGGAAATGAGATTGGCAAAGAGCTGTTTTATCAACGGGGCTTTGATACCGCGAAACAGGATGAAGCGTTTGAATTGGAAGTCAGCCAAAAAGAATTGGAACGGGATGCCGCATATGTCCACAGGCGGGGGATGATCGGGATCGAATCCTGGCATCCGGGAAATCTCGCCTATGCTATGGTGCGAAATCCAAATTCTGTCCCCAAATTAGTTTCTGGCATGATGCGTTCTCCTTTGATTTCCAATGCGTATGGAATCCGGCTGTCCGTATCCCGGGAGATCATTTTTAACCGTACAAAAACATTTAAGGATGATCCCGGTTGGGCGGCTGATTTTTATACGAAAATTGACGGGTGCTTAGATGTCTGTTTGACTAAGCTTAATTTGTGGGAGAGAAGCGTATGCATTGACGCGGACAGAGATTTTGATACAGTGATCAAAGAGGTTAAGGAGGCTATAGGGAGCTTTTTCTAGTATAGAAGCTAAATTTACAAACTTATGGTGGCAGCGGAATCTATAGAAGGGTCAGTATCCGGGTTGGGCGGTCAGACAGCCCAGGAAGAAGAATTAAAAGCATATTTTGAGTCAAAATCCTGGTATCAGGACAGCATAGATGGAGGATACATTGGGGTTTATACGTTTCTTCTGTAAAGAAATGTGATTAGCGCGCAGGGCATCTGCTCCGGGGAGGGGCAGATGTTTTTTTGAGTGGTCTGTCAAGTTGTCGCAAGTTTTGTACAATTTCTCGTTTGGTGGTATGAAAGTTTGGGCAGAGATGATATAATGAAACAAATACGCTGCTGCAGGGGCAGGTCCGCGTCGGAAAAGCTGGGGAAATATAATGGGAAATGAGGGCAAATGGATCTGCTTTTGCGCTGCTATTAAAGGAAAGAGACGACAGAATATTTGTTTTCTCAAATAGGAAGTTTTTTCAAATATAAAGAGATGAACATTCTGTCGATCCATGTATGAATACAGTGGCATACCATTTGATAACCACATCTATTCAATGTGTTGTTATTGTACTCCATAACCACCCATCATTATCCAAATTTTCATTGGAAGATGTAAAGTTTTTTCTTAGTAATGGTACAGTTAAAATGATGGTGGTAATTACAAATTTAGGGAGTATTTCATATCTTGTAAAAAAGGAAAGCTATAACCGCAAAAAAGCGATAGAAATATATAATAATGCAGTTAGTATGCATAATAAGGGAAGTAATGTACATGATTACCAGAAAGCTGTATCCCATTTTCTTGCTATTTGCTATGAGGCAAATATTGTATATGAAGATCGTTAAGGAGGGACTGATATGACTGAGAAAGCTATCTTAAGCGAGAAATTAGAAGATAACAAAGCTGCCGCTGAATGGGGGATTAAACAGGCAGAGTTGATTAAGAAAAGTGAAGAAATAACGCAAAGGCTAGTGGAAAAATATACACCAATTATATTATCGCGTAAATATGAAAGAAACCATTAGCAGCAAAAATGGTTATGATTTTTATTATATAAATTTTTTGGTACTTATGATGGAATCCGCCATAGTCATTACCAGAATGAATATAAGAGCGAATTTGCCGTAAGGAGTTAAAGGGGTGTGGGATTTTTTAGAGGTTTGGCAGAGGCGATAAGTTCGGTGGGAAGCGCCATCTGTTCGGGGACAAGTTCTGTGTGTTCTGCCATTGGCGGCGCGTTGCTTACAGGCTTCGGCGGGATAGCGGCTCTGGCCACAGCGATCATCGGGCCTGTGGTAGCGTCGCCGGAGGTGGCTTTAATCATGGTGGCGATCCAGGCAGTGGTATCCATGGTCTGCGCCATAGCGGAGTCTGTGGGGACAAGTCTCTACATCAAGGGCATAGTTTTCTGTATGACAGGGACTATGAGGTTCTGCGCCATGGCCTTGTGATGTCATCGGATACCTGCTGGATAGAAGTCAAATTTACAAACTTATCCCCCCAGGCAGTATGATAGAACAGTGAGAAAATGAAAAATATGCCTGAAAAGGGGGAACTGTATGGAAAAGTATACACTGCTGTTCTTGGGAACCGGGATTGTCTATGCGATAGCCGCGATCGGACGCAGGGTCGCCAATATCATGGTGAAGGATGATCCGGATCCCGCTAAGATCAAACGGACAAAAACCATCGGATGGATCCTGGAGAAACTGTCTGCAGCGGCGGTGGTCTTAGGGGCTGTCTATATAGGCGTGGATCACATGGCCACCCAATCCTATATAGATACGCTGAAAAGCTGCGTATTTACAGGAACCACAGATACGGTGGGCAATGTATTCGGTGATTTTTACGGAAAGCTGGAGTGGGAGGTAAAGGATCCGGCATCAAAGGAGAAGAATCACAAGTACATCATCATGACCGGCCAGTGCTACCGGGAGGCAGCTATGGTAAACGGGAAAGAACTGGTGGATGTGGAAATCGTATTTGACGCCCGAAAGACCATGGATGACTATTATCAGTTCAGCAGGCTTTACGGCCTGGTAAATGGAACTATGTTAAGCGATGAGGAGTTTTCGGCGCTGATTGAAGATACTTATGGCTCCAACCTGGATATAACCAATATGTTTGACGACGGCATAAGCGCCGGGTTATCTGCGTTTGCGGACTTTTACATATCAGATATGAACAAAAGGCTGTTCAGCGGAAAATATATCAGCTACTACGATGACAAGGATGAGGGCAGTGGGGAAATGGCAGCAGCGGAAACTACAGAAGGGTCGAGAAGCAAGTTTGGCGATCAGGCGGCCCAGGCGCAGCGGGCAATGCAGACCCAGGAAGAAGAATCCTACTATGAGCCGGAGGATGTGTACGAGGAATGGGATCAGTCATGGGAAGATTATGCTTACTTGGAAGATTCCACGTCTTACGAGGATTTTGGCAACAGTCAGGAATACCTGCTGCCGGACAGTGACACCCGCCTGCTTACGGATGCTGATGTAAGCGGATTATCTCCAGAGGAGCTTCGGATCGCCAAGAATGAGATCTACGCAAGACATGGACGTATGTTTACATCGGAGGATTTGAAGGAGTATTTTGAGTCAAAATCCTGGTATCAGGGCAGCGTGCCAGCGGAGGCGTTCAGTGAAAGCGTATTTAGCCAGATTGAGAAGGATAATATCACATTTATCCAGAAGTACATAGACGATCCTTCCCGTGTGGCGGCGGATACGGGTTACAGGGAGAGGGGACTGGCGATCAATGATTCTCAGGCGATCCCGCAGATTCCGGGGATTTACCACTATTACTCCGACACGTCAGATAAAAACCGTATGAGTATGGAACTGGATGTGGAGGGAGGACGGGCTTATGTGAGTTTTAATGAAGACGGCCATCAGCATATGAGGTCTCTGGAGCTTTATAATATCAATGACCAGGAGTATGTGAGTGAGTCGGGGAATGTAGGGATCTATTTTGATGATTATGGAAGGATCGCCACATATCATGACAGCGTGAATGGAGGATTAAATGGGGCTTATACATTTCTTCCATAAAGAAAGGCGATCCATGAGCAAGGCATCTGTTCCGGGTGGAGGGACAGATGCTTTTTTGTGGGGGAATCTTTGTTTTGGCGACCGATGTAATGAAACACGGGGAGCGTGTATGATGAGAGGGGGATTTTGAGCTTTTAGTTGAAAAGTAAAGACCCTCCGGTTAAGGAGAGTCTTTTAGAAAAGCCTTGCGGCCAATGTCCCTCGCGGGACTAGATAACTTATTGGTCTATGTCTTAATTATAGCATTTCCAATAGGAAAGTCAAGAAAATTTACAGTTCCAGGTGGTTTTTCAGCAGTTTTTCAACAGCGGCAAGGCATTCCGGCGTTAAGCGGCCGATCCGTCTGCCGAGCCGGGCTTTGTCAATCGTGGTGATGTCTGTCACGATAATGCGGGAAGGTTCTTTATCCAGTTTTCCGTCTGCCAGTTCAGCAGATGAAAGGCGTACCAGATAATAAGGCTTGTAAGGATGCCCTGAAAAACGGAAGTCAGGGAAGACTTGTCACTGTCATTTAAGTTGTTTAGGGAATGATATTCCATATGCGTCTTCGCTTTTTTATAGAAAGAGGGTAGCATATTTTGTCAGAAATTGCAATGGAGGAGAATAGAAAAGTGGGGATTGGGAAAATGTTTGGTATTAGACCCTTAAGAACGATTTCTTGCGCAAAATGGCAAAATAATAGAATTGCTGTTTAGTTGAGTGAGCAAAGGGCGGGGGTTGTCGCGGAGCCCGGGAGGGAAGGCAGGCTGTGTGCCGTTCGGGTTCAGATATGCCAGACATTCCGATGAGCCCAAAACGGGAACCAGGAGGGGTTAGGCCCTCCTG
>CAJTGF010000050.1 GCA_910575585.1 Clostridiaceae bacterium | reverse complement strand
AAGGGTTTATCCCAGGTGTCTCAGATCATCTATAAATCTATAGAAAGAATAAGTGCATAACCATCATTTCTACTGGCTATACACTTATTATACGAGGGAAAATACTATGAACTTTGGCATGCACAGGCTCAGTATTATGACTGTGATTAGATAGGGGATTATAAGGTTTATAGTTGTACGAAACTTAGTAAAAATTGTGGTGTATTGGTGTATTGTTAAGTCGAAGTTGTGGTGAGCCCGGGAGAATCCGTCTGCTGTCCGGGTGAATATATGCCATGGAGATGAGACCATAGAAAACAGGAGGGCCTAACCCCGAGTGTTTTCTGCTTTACTGGGCTCATCGCAATGTTTGGCATATCTGAACCCGGACGGGACCGCCTCTCTCTTCGGCCTGCCACTACGCCGCCTCAACTATACACCAATTGAATTATTTTGCACAAAAAACCCCCTTCACCTTCACCTGACCAACTCCCGCAGCTGCTCCAACAACGCTCCGCCCCCTACCTGGATGCTTCCCACCTGGGCGCATATCCTCTCCAGGTACTCCATTTCCTTCAGTTTATACAGCGTCTTATTCTCATCCATCAATTTCGCCGTATTCAAAAGCGACCTGGTGGAAGCCACCTCCTCCCTTCTGGTGATCACGTTGGCCTGGGCTCTTCTCTCGGCCACCAGCACCGTGTTCATGATATCCCGGATCTCCCCCGGCAAAATGATGTCCTTGATCCCTGCGCTGCAAAACTCAACGCAGTAATCGTCCTGGACCTCCTTAAGCCTGCCAAAGATAAACTGGGAGATCTCCTCCTTCTGCTCCAGAAGCTCATCCAGCCGGTATCTCCCGATATACTCCCGGATGGCCAGCTGCACGCAGGCGTAAACCTGATTTTCCAGGTTCTTGATGGTCTCGATCATGATCCGCGGCTTTACCACCTTGTATGTACACATCAGGTTCACCCGCACCCCGATTCTGTCCGCCGTCAAGATCTCCTGACCGGAAATCTCCAAAGGCCGGATCTTCAAGTCCACAATCCTGCACACCACATCCTTTGCGTATACCCAGTAGTAGTATGTTCCCGTCTGCAGCTCCTTTACCACCTGGTTGTCGTAGTACAGGATGCCCAGCTCCCCCGGCTGTATCTCAACTTTTTTATAATATTTCAAAGGAATCTGCGCCAGATAGGCTTTGTTCACTTTCCCCGCCGCCTCCGGCTCCCTCATGTCCAGAAGTTCCACGCTGTATCGGTTCCACACATTCCAGTACAGATACTCCGCTTCCGTCAGGACCTTTCTTACCACTCCGTTCTCCTTCAAGATACCGATATGCCCCTCAGGGATCAAGACGTGAAGCGCTTTCTCCGCAAATGCCTTATCTTCCCGCAGCAAAATCTCCTTAGGCGCTGCGCCAAACTTCACGGTCCCCTCCATATCCTCCACCGCCACTTCGTAGCCCAGAGCCTTCATAAAATGGTAAGTTCCGCTGGCAAGCGTTCCCACAAAACGCCCGTTCTTCATCAAAAATCCGCACTGATTCTGGTTGATCTGATATTTCATGATATCCCTCCTTCACATGAGCCTTCTCCTATCAATGGTCTGACTGCTCTTTCTTTGCGATTCCAACCTGGAAACCGCCGCAAAAAACGCTGCGGGCCATCCCTCCAGCCAGGCGTCCGGCATCCGGCTTCCCGTGGATCGTTTTCTCTCCCCACCATGGGACATGGGATGCCTTTTTCTCTGCCCTTTTAGGCGGCGCTGGCACATTTTCTGCTGTTTTGTCTCCTTTTGTGTGAAAGCAGATGTCCCGCTTGATCCATCCCCTTTCGCCAAAAGGAAAACTTAACTGGCGGTCTCCACGTCTTCCTCTTTCCTGTGGACGCGTGACAGGCGCCTTTTGATTGCTTTACCACTAAGCAACGGTTTTCACCGGTGGGATTCGAACCCACGTAAATCAAGCCTTTGACATTTTCAGTCCCAAACTGAACGTCTTTTCATGCCTCCGGCGGCATACCGTACTGCATCGCAGCGGCACCGTCAGGCGAAAATGCCTTAACTGTAAGCCGGAACCATCACCTCTTCGGTGTCTTTATACTACCACACACCAGAATGCTTATCATTTCAAAAACTCTGCGAAGTTTTCCAGGTTGTGGCAGCCGCCCTGTTGACAGCCGGCGAAGATTCGATTATCCTAAAACCATACCCTTATTTTTATTATCCGCAGAAGGAACCACAACCTATGTCTCAATACAAAGAACTCATCAAACAGTTTGATAAGATCCGCTCTTATGTCCGTGACTTCTATATCTATGGCTTTAAGACCCGCAGCGACTTTCAGGAAAAAAGCGGCAGAACCTACGACAATCAGCGCCGCCGCATGGAAAGCTGGTTTGGGGACTATATCCGCTGTGACCAAAACGGCCACAAAAAGTCCGTGTTCCTCACCCTGGATTCCAGCCGCATGGCCGTTAATCCTCTGTACCAAGCCTGGCGGTCAAAAACATTTACGGACAACGACATCACCCTGCGCTTCCTTCTTTCAGACCTGCTCTCCGATCAAAAGCCACGGAGCCTGGAGACCATTGCCGACCAGATCCAGGAAAACTATAAGCAGCTTTTTGACACCCAGACCATCCGGCGGAAGCTGGCTCTGTATGAAAAAGAGGGATTGATTGCAAAGGAAAAACAGGGAAAGCAGTATCTCTACCGCATGCCTTCCCCTGTGTCCTTTACCCACCCCTCCCTTTTTCCGGCGCTGACCCTGGGTGTCAGCTTTTTCCAGGGCGTCGCTCCCTTTGGATTCATCGGCAGCGCCATCCTGGATTTCTGGGATCAAAAAAACAAGTATTTCCGCTTCCGCAGCGATTACCTGATCCATACCCTGGAAGATGAGATTCTTCTTCCCATCCTGACCGCCATAGAGCAGAAACGCCAAATCCTCATCACCGTAAAGAGCACCAAAACAGGCCGGGCGCAGACCCAGACCGTTACCCCTCTCAAGATCCTTACCAGCGCCCAGACCGGCCGCCGGTACGTCTGTGTCACGCAGGAAAAAAACTGCCGGATCTCCTCTGTCCGCCTGGACTCCATTCAGAATGTGGAACTTCTCCAAACGGATGAAGCCTATGACAAGCACATGGAATCATTGGATGCCGCATCGCCCTATATATGGGGAGTCTCGTTGGGAAACGTTCAAACGAAAGAACCGGAAAAAGTATCCATGGAGATCCTGTTGGACGAGACCGAGGAGGACTATATTCTGACACGCTTAGAGCGGGAAGGCCGTGGCGGCTGGCTGAAACGGCTGGAGCCCGGCGTCTATGAATATCAATGCCTTTGCCTTGACGCAATGGAGCTTCTTCCCTGGATCAAAAGCTTTACCGGCAGGATCCGCGCCTTTCATTGCTCCAATGCCGCTGTAAAAAATCGGTTTTGGGATGACATGAAGATGATGCAGGCTTATTATATGGATCCCCGGGAAGACTAACGCGTCTGCCACCCTACAGGAGAACTTATTGCCATGAATACAACCGACCTTCCTCTGTTTTCCGAACTCTATACCTGCTACTACCAGGTAGTGGCCAAGATCCTTGATGAGGCTTCCCGCCAGGTACTAACCCGCCGCCAGATCGAAGACCTGGCCCAGAAACACGGCTACGGCGAAAGCGCCCTTTCTATCGTTCCCCGGCTCATTGAAGGAGAGTGGCCGTTTCTGTGCCGAAAAAACACCGTTCCCCCCACATACGCCTGCGCCCTGAAACACCCTCTCTTCCCCCAGCCCCTGACCCGCCTGCAGAGATCGTGGCTGAAAGCCCTGTTGTCCGATCCCCGCATCCGCCTGTTTTTCACCGATGAGCAGCTGACAACACTGGAGGGATACCTGTCGGATACCGCCCCGCTCTTTCGCATGTCAGACTTCTGTCTGTTTGACCAGTACAAGGACCACGACCCCTTTTCCTCTGTCATGTACCGCCAGCACATGCATACCATCCTGGAAGCGCTTCCCCAAAGGCGTTTCCTATCCATAGACTACCTATCCCGCAAAGACCGCATCCTGACCCGGACCTTCCTTCCCTGCCGCCTGGAGTACGGACAGCGGGACGGAAAATTCCGTCTTTACGCCATGTCGCTGACCAAAACCGGCAGGCAGCGGATGGATATCCTCAATGCAGCAAGGATCCTGTCCGTAAAAAAGACCAATTCCTATTTCCCCTTCCCCGTTGACGTGGACCGATTTTTAGACAATGCCTTCTGTCAGGAACCTTTAGTCCTTGATATCACCACCAAACGCAATGCCCTGGAACGGGCCATGCTCCACTTCTCCTGCTACCAGAAAAAAGTGGAGCGGCTAAAGGACTCCAACACCTACCGCTGCACCATTTACTACGACAAGCGGTGGGAAACCGAACTGCTGATCCAGGTGCTGTCCTTCGGCCCGGTGGTAAAGGTCCTGGGACCAAAGGTCTTCCTTGATCAGATAAAGGAGCGGGTCAGAAAACAGGCGCTCCTTATGGACCAAGACCGCCACAGCCAAACTACACCATAGTTGGAAAGGAATCTTCATGATAAAAGCTATCTTCTTCGATATCGACGGAACTTTAAGAGATTTTACAGAAAAAGGCATCCGCCCCGGAACCTACAAAGCCATTGAACTGGCCAGGAAACATGGCATCCTTTGCTTTATCGCCACCGGAAGGCATCTGTTAGAGATCCAGGAAGAAAATCTTCTGGACAAGCTTACCTTTGACGGATACGTCCTTCTTAATGGAAGCTTGTGCCTGGACAGCAGCGGCCGGGCACTGTACGAAAACCCTATTCCCCTGTCCCAGAAAAAAGCTATGCTGACCCTGGAGCGGGAATTGGGATTCGCCCTGATCTTCATGGAAAAAGACGCCATGTATGTCAGCCGGATCACCCCCCAGTTAGAAAAGATACAGGCCCAGATCGGCACCTCCCTTCCTCCAGTGGAGCCTTCCATGGAGCGGGGACTGACGCGGCCTGTCTACCAGATGATCCCCTATTCTGACAGGCTTTCCCGCGACTTATTGGCCTCCCGCCTGCCTCTGTGCGACATTACCCAGTGGCACGACGGCGGCGCTTATGACATCACGCCAAAAGGCGGCAGCAAACGGCTGGGCATCGAAAAGGTCATCCGCCATTACGGCTGCTCCAGGGAGGAGATCGCCGCCATCGGGGACGGCTTCAACGACATCCCCATGATCCGCTACGCAGGAGTGGGCATCGCCATGGGCAACGGAAACGCCAAGGTGAAAGAGGCCGCTGACTTTGTCACCGATCCCATTGACCAGGACGGCCTTCTCCATGCCGTGGAATATCTTATCTAGAACGTTAAAAGAAAGCTGCCCCGGCTAGTCCGGTTCAGCTTTCTTTTTATCCGTTTATTTCAGTTTCCAGATGTCCTCATTGTACTGCATAATGGTCCTGTCCGAGGAGAAAAATCCGGCCTTGCTGATATTCACAAGCATTTTCCGCATCCAGGCATCCCGGTCCTCAAAGTCCGCGTAAGCCTGCTCCTTCACCTTCACATAATCCTCAAAATCCAGAAGGGTCATAAACCAGTCCTTATTGAGCAATTCCCCTGCCAGTCTTTCCAGATTTTCTTTCTGTCCAATCTCCATCAGCTGAGGCCCTGTGATAAAGTCCACGGCTGCCTTAATATCCTCATTCTTCTCATAATAATCCCGGGAACAGTAATCCGACTTCTTATAATGCTCAATCACCGTATCGCTGTGAACCCCGAAGATATAGATATTGTCCTTGCCCACCAGTTGGGCGATCTCCACATTGGCCCCGTCCATGGTGCCCAGAGTCACGGCTCCGTTTAACATAAACTTCATGTTGCCCGTACCACTGGCCTCCTTGGAGGCTAAGGAGATCTGCTCGGAAATATCGCAGGCCGGGATCAGCTTCTCTGCCAAAGTCACATTGTAATTCTCCACCATGACCACTTTCAGGTAAGGACTTACATCCGGGTCGCTGTTCACCAGCTGCTGCAGGCACAAGATCAGGTGGATGATGTCCTTGGCGATCACATAGGCCGGAGCCGCCTTTGCCCCAAACATAATGGTGATGGGCCTCTTCGGCAGTTTTCCGCCCTTGATCTCCAAATACTTGTGGATCACATACAGGGCGTTCATCTGCTGCCTCTTATACTCATGAAGCCGTTTTACCTGGATATCCAGGATCGAGTGGTCGTCAATCTCAATGCCCTGGGTCCGCAGAAGATAGTCTTTTAAGATCTTCTTGTTCTCATGTTTGATGGCCTGAACCTGCCTCAAAGCTTCCTCGTCATCTACCAGTTCTCCCAGTTTCTCCAATTCGGCCGCATCCAGTTTGTAGCCATTTCCGATCCTTGATGTGATCCAGTCAGCCAGGGGATGGTTGCAGTGCAAAAGCCACCGTCTGAAGGTGATGCCATTGGTCTTATTATTAAACTTATCCGGGTAAATCTCATAAAATTTGTGCAGCTCATTCTTTTTCAAGATCTCCGTGTGCAGATAAGCCACCCCGTTGACGCTGAATCCATAATGGATGTCAATATGAGCCATGTGAACATTGTCATAAGGGTCAATGACGGCAAGGCTGTTATCAACGGGTCTGTTGGTATCCAGCTGCCACCTTTCCACCTTTCTCCTGGCCCGATCATCCAGGATCTCGATGATTGGCATCAGCTGGGGAACCACTTTTTTCAGATAGGAAACCGGCCATTTCTCCAAAGCCTCCGCCAGGATCGTATGGTTTGTATAGGCGCAGGTCCTGGACACGATCTCTATGGCCTCGTCCATGTCAATGCCTTTTTCCGTCAAAAGGCGGATCAGTTCCGGGATCACCAATGTGGGATGGGTGTCATTGATCTGGATCACCGCATACTCCGGCAGGTCATGGAGATCACACCCTTTAAATACGCACTCGTCCAGGATATACTGCGCCGCGTTGCTGACCATAAAATACTGCTGGAAAATGCGCAGCAGGCGGCCTTTCTCGTCGCTGTCATCCGGGTACAAAAACAGGGTCAGATTTTTCTCAATATCCTCCTTGTCAAAGGAGATCCCCTCTGTCACAATCCCCTCGTCCACAGTGTCAATGTCAAAAAGATGCAGCTGGTTGGTTCGGTTGCGGTAACCTGTCACCGCAATATCATACAGACAGGAACGGACCGTCAGACCGCCGAACGTCACCGGATAGCTTACGTCCCTGCGGGTCAGCCAGCTGTGCTGTTCCATCCACGGATTTATTGTTTCTTTTTGCAGGTTATCCGCAAACTCCTGCTTAAAAAGCCCCAGATGATAGTTTAAGCCGATCCCGTCCCCATTTAACCCCAGTGTGGCGATGGAATCCAAAAAGCAGGCCGCCAGACGCCCCAGGCCGCCGTTTCCGAGAGACGGCTCCGGCTCCGCCTCCTCGATCTTCTCCAGATGCTTTCCGGCCTCCTCCAGCTCCTTTTTAACCTGATCATACATCCCCAGGTTGATCAGGTTATTGGACAATAATTTTCCGATCAAAAACTCTGCCGAAATATAGTACAGCTTCTTCTTTCCCTGACTGCTTTCCTTTTCCCTGGCCGCCTCCTGGGTCATATCCAAAAGCGCGTCGTAAAGCTGACGGTCCGTACACTGGCTTATATCCTTATTATATAATTTTTTCACATATTCTTTTACGGAAATCATAACTAACTCCTTTTATACTTTGATTAGTAATAGTATGCTAAGTATACGCTTAATTTTACGCTTTTTTCTTGTCATATCATAGCAAAATATGGTACAATCCTATCAATTTATTAGGATTTCATCTCCAAACTACCAGAAAAATGAGGTGTCTATGAAAATTAATGAATACGAAAACTATCAAGAGAAACGGATCCACACCACTGCCTCCTTCCCTTATGTCACCTATCCCTGCTCCATCCCCTTGGACCGCTCAAAAGTCCCCCTGCACTGGCACGACGACATGGAGCTTGTGTACGTGAAAAAGGGAAACGGCATTGTCACCGTGGATTTTATCACCTACAAGGTAAACGCCGGGGACATCGTAGTCATACTCCCAGGCCAGCTCCATTCCATTGAACAGCAGATGGATCTGTCCATGGAATACGAAAATATCATCTTCCAGCTGGACATGCTCTTTCCCCGCCAGGAAGATTTGTGTGTCAGTGAGTATTTCCTCCCTCTTTTGCAGCGCCAGCTGGAGATCCCCGTATTTCTCTGCAGCGGCCTGGAATTTTACGAAGCTGCCGCCGCCTGCCTGGATGAGGCCGACAATCTGTGCAGTTTGCGCCCCCCTGCCTATGAGCTGTCGGTAAAGGCTCAGCTTTTCCAGTTTTTTTACATCCTGTTTTCCCACGGTACGCCAGTCCCCAAGCCTGCTCCACCGTTGAAAAACAGATCAATCCACAAGGCAAAGCTGATCTTTCAGTATATTGAGAACCACTACGCGGAAAACCTGACCATAAAAGAAATGGCTGAAACCTGCGGGTTCAGCCAGTCTCATTTTATGAAATTTTTTAAGTCTTCTTTTGGCACTTCCTTTGTCTCCTATTTAAAAGAATACCGCCTGACAAAGGCCGCCAGGCTCTTAGTGTCCTCCTCCGGCTCCGTTTTGACCATCGCCCAGGAGACAGGGTTTGATAACCTGTCGTATTTTAACAGGAGTTTTAAGAAGATGTATGGGGTGACGCCGAGACAGTTTCGAGATGGGGGATGAGGGGCGATGACGCAGTCAGGTATACCAGATAGCAAGGTTAGCATTTCCGCCTAACCAAAAAGAGACCGAAACACATCCCTGGCGTCTCGGTCTCTCGTCTCTTTCCTGATCAAAAAAGCAACCCTGTATACATTCCGGCCCCTTAAGCCGCAGAGGGCCTGGTTGCGGACTTCTCCTCTAAAAATGCCTCAAACTCCTCATTCTCCCCGTCATATTCCACAGTCAGAACACGGGTCAGATCCAGGCTCAACACCCCCAGAATCGATTTCGCATCAATAATAATGCGATTATAAAAAATATCAATCTCAAAATCACACTGGGAAGCCGCCGCTACAAACTTCTTTGCATCTTCGATAGTCGGTAAAAATATTCTTTTCTGTTTCATGAACTTCATCTCCTTATGGCTATGACGTACAGCAAACCATTTTGCCGTTATCCACGTTATAACATTTTTCCCACAAATTGTCAAATTCTACCTCTCTGGCAGTTTCCCCCGATTTCTTGTGCAAAAAAACGCTTTCTAAATTTTATCTCCACTATATTTTATGCAAACAAACGCTTAACTGTTTGCGGGTCCTTGGGCATTTCCCGGCCGCCTCCGCCTGTTTTCCCTGAACAATGCAGAAGAATTTCTCCAATTTTGGTAAAAATTCCTTTACTGTACGCATTTTTCCATCTTCGGAATCGTAAAGTGTGTCTGATAATCCATTCCCATCCCCCTATGACGCGCCATATGACAGTTCAACCACACACAATGACCCGCTCCTCCGTAACCACAAAATCCATAACACAGTCGTGTTCTTCCTTTGGGATATCCCCAACGATCATGGGCTCCCTGCACAGCGCCGCTTTGGGAGCCCATACTCCCGGCAGATACCGATCATAATAACCGCCTCCGTATCCCAATCTCACCCCCGACTCACCGCAGCACACACAGGGAACCACCGCCAGCCCGATGGCCTCTGGCCGCACCTGGTCACACCCTTTTGCAGGCTCCAATATGCCAAAAGCCCCCGGCTCTAACTCTTCCAAACCTCCAATGCCATAGGCGCTCATACTCCCCCTTTTCCCGCACTTTGGAACCGCCACTATTTTTCCGTCCGCCAAAGCGCGTCTTATGAGCCCTCTGGTGTCCACCTCCCCCATCATGCTTACATAGGTAAAGATCACACCGGCCCTCTTGTAAGCCTCCATCTCCAAAATCCGCTCTAAAATAGCCCCATCGGCATGCACGCAGTAGTCCTTCTCCAGACCTGCACGCCTTGTCAGCATCTGCTTCCTGATAGATGCTTTCCATCTCTTCACTTCACTCACTGTCCTTTGCCTCCTGCATTCGCTGTTTCCCTGCTCTGATGCCCTACTGCAGCCCCGAAAATTCGATAAAAAATCCAAAAAATAAGTTGACATATCCCTGCTTCTATGATATATTAATTCTTGCGTTCAGCAAGCTATTCATAAAGGGGAATAGTTCAATGGTAGAGCAGCGGTCTCCAAAACCGTAGATGGGGGTTCGAGCCCCTCTTCCCCTGTTGATCTGTAACATAAGGCTAAGATTTTCCTCACGGAATATCTTAGCTTTTTTATTCCTTCATGGTTTCAAGCGGCTGAACCAATCCACCAATCTGCCAATCTGCCAATCTGCTTATGCAAAAAAGGCCCCTGCCACAAAAATTCCCCAATTCCCCAACACAACCCAAAACCAAAAACAGAGACCGCCCTACAGCAGTCTCTGCCTCACGATCTCATAGGCCAGCACACCGGCAGCCACTGACGCGTTAAGAGAGTCAATCTCCCCCTTCATAGGGATCGCCGCCGCCATATCACACTTTTCTCTCACCAGTTTGCCGACTCCGTCCCCTTCATTGCCCACCACAAGCCCTATGGGACCCTTCAGATCCAGCCGGTACATCAACTCGCCGCCCATATCCGCGCATACAAACCAAAGCCCTTCCTTTTTCAGCTGTTCAATGGTTGCCGACAAGTTCGTAACCTTGGCCACGCCCGTGTAATTCAGCGCGCCCGCCGACGTCTTGGCCACCGTGGCCGTCAGCCCTACCGCTCTGCGCTTGGGGATGATGACGCCATGAGCCCCTGCCAGGTTTGCCGTTCTGATGATAGCCCCCAGATTGTGAGGGTCCTCAATGCCGTCCAGCAGGATGACAAAAGGCGGCTCCCCCTTCTGCCTTGCCCGCTCAAGGATATCCTCCACCTCCACATACCCGTAGGCCGCTCCCTGGGCAATGACTCCCTGATGGCTCCTGGTCTGTGACAGCTGGTCCAGCCTTTCCCTGGCCACAAAGGTGATGATGGTATCCTGCTTCCTGGCCTCCCTGACGATACTCTGTATCGGCCCGTCCTTGCACCCGTCCAGCACATACAGCCTGTCAATGGTCCTTCCCGACCGAAACGCCTCCAGCACCGCGTTCCTGCCCTCTATCAGTAAATTGTCCTCGTTCATGGTCCTTTAAGCTTCTCCTATCTTCTCTAATCCGCGGCTGATAAGCTGCGCCAGCCGCTCAAACCGCTCCGACAGATACAGATACCCCACCAGCGCCTCAAACCCGGTGGCCATGCGGTAATCAATGATCGTGGCATTCTTGGCCGCTGTCATGGACTTGGCGTTCCTGCCCCGCTTAAAAACCGCCCGCTCATCCTCTGTCAGCTCCGGCTCCAGAAGCCGCATCATACTGGCCTGCGTCTGGGCCTTCACCAGGGACGTACTCTTTTTGTGCATTTTATTTACCTGCCTATTGCCCTGGCTGATGACCTTGGCCCGGATCATCAGTTCATAGACCCCGTCCCCCACATAGGCCAGGGCCAGCGGAGAATACATGGCCGGGTCTGTCTTCCCAATGCCAAGTACCTCCTGGTACGCCTCCGTAAATCCCACGGCAGCCTTTACGCTCTCTTCCATTTAACTCCTTCTCTTGTGTCCTCCAGAACGATCCCCATATCAAGGAGCTTCTGACGGATCTCATCCGCAAGGGCAAAATTCTTTTCCTTTCTGGCCTGCCCTCTGGCAGCAATCATGGCCTCCACTTCCTGGTCCAAAACCTCCGCCTTGCGCTCTGTCCTGATGCCCAAAACACCGCAGAGCGTCTCCACGGTCGTCCGCAGAAAAGCCACATACTCCCGGCTGCTTTCGCCATCTGTGGTGGAATTGCCCAGCTTTACCAGCTCAAACACCGCCGACACCCCGTCCGCCGTGTTAAAATCATCCTCCATAGCGGCCTCAAACTTGGCCACCAGCTGACGGGCCTCCTGACACTGCGCCTTTTCGCGGTCCAAAAGTCCCTCCTCCGCTGCCTTAGACTCCAGCTGACGCAACTTATCCAGACCATTGTAGATCCGCTCCAAACCATTTTTCGACGCTTCCATAAGCTCTTCGCTGAAATTTAAAGGACTGCGGTAGTGGGCGCTGAGCATGAAAAACCGCAGCACCTGCAGATCGAACTTCTCGCTGATCTCCCGCACCGTAAAAAAATTTCCCAAAGATTTAGACATCTTTTTATTGTCAATATTTAAAAATCCGTTGTGCATCCAGTATTTGGCAAATTCCTTGCCGCTTGCCGCCTCGCTTTGGGCGATCTCATTCTCGTGGTGGGGGAAGATCAGATCCTCGCCGCCGCCGTGGATATCGATCTGCTCCCCCAGATACTTCCTGGACATAGCCGAACACTCAATATGCCACCCCGGACGCCCCTTGCACCAGGGAGACTCCCAGTAAGGCTCCCCCTCTTTTTTAGGCTTCCACAGCACAAAATCCGTAGGGTCCTCCTTGCCGTCCTCCCCTGTCACCTTCAATTCCCGGAACCCGGACTGCAGATCATCCAGGTTTTTGTGGGACAATTTGCCGTACTCTTGAAAAGAAGAAGTCCGAAAATACACGGTCCCGTCCTCCGCCTTGTACCCATGGCCCTTCTCCACCAGGGTCTCGATCAATTCCAGCATCCCGCCGATCTCCTGGGTCGCTTTCGGGTGGACTGTGGCCGGCCTTACGTTCATGGCAGCCATATCCTTCTTACACTCCTCAATATACCGCTCCGATATCACTGCCGAATCTACGCCTTCCTCTATGGCCTTCTTGATGATCTTGTCATCCACATCCGTAAAATTAGACACAAAATTCACGTCATACCCTTTATATTCCAGGTAACGGCGGACCGTGTCAAACACGATCATCGGCCGCGCGTTGCCGATGTGGATAAAATTGTACACTGTAGGACCGCACACATACATCTTTACTTTTCCCGGCTCCAGGGGAACAAACTCCTCTTTCCTGCCGCTTAAGGTATTAAAGATCTTCATTAGACTCCTCCTTGACTGATTCCGGGGACGCTCCCCTGTGCCCGCATCCGGGGCAGGCTCCGCACCCGCTTATTCCCATTCTGTCATCATAACAGTAATCAGCCGCAGCTGTCAATAAGGTAATGGCCTGGCAGGATATCCCTTCCCCGCTCCCCGTAAAACCAAGCCCCTCCTCCGTGGTCGCTTTCACGCTGACCCGGTCCTTCTCAAGCTTTAAGGCCGCGGCAATGCGTTCTGCCATCAGCGGCCGGTAAGCCGCCAGCTTAGGTCTCTGGGCAATGATCGTAGCGTCAATATTCTCGATCACATACCCGTTCTCCTCCAGAAGCCCTCCCACCTGACGCAAAAGCTCTATGCTGGAAATCCCCTCGTACTTTGGGTCCGTATCGGGAAAATGCTGCCCGATATCCCCCAGCGCCGCCGCTCCCAAAAGCGCGTCCATCACCGCATGGATCAACACGTCCGCGTCCGAGTGACCCAAAAGCCCTTTCTCATAAGGGATCTCCACCCCGCCCAGGATCAGTTTCCTTCCCTGTGCCAAACGATGCACATCATATCCCTGTCCTATCCTCATAGTTCTCCTCCTGTCCCTGCTCTCTCAAATATCCTCTTTGATATCTTCTATACGATCATCCGCACCTTACCCTGAATACACCGTAAATGGATGTCTTTCTGGTTCATGCAGCTCTCCCCGTCCACATGGACCGGCATGGGGCGCTCCGTATGGATCTCCACCTCCCTGCACTGATAGCTGCGGACTCCCCGGTATTTCTTCTGATGTCCCAATAAAGAGCTGACTAAAAAAGGGATAAGCTTCAGCTTACCGCTGTGATGGACCACGCACAAAGTCAATTTTCCGTCACAGGGATCCGCCGACGGGGCAAACTTAAATCCGCCTCCCTCGTAGGCGTGGATGTGAGCCGATATAAAATAGATGTGGTTCAATTCCACCCTCTGGGTCCCGTCCAGCAAAAGATACCCCTTCACAGGATAGGATGCAGCCAGCTGCCGGATCCCCATGACCCAATAGCTTAGCTTTCCCGCATGAAGCCGGTTTAAGGTCTGCTTAATCCTGGAACAGGCCAGATTGTGGCACACCGCCCCGTCCATCCCGATACCGGCGCTGATCATAAATCTTCTGTGCTCCATCTTCTCCCCATAAGAGATCACCCCATAGTCCAGAAGCTGATAATACTTTGGATTGAGGATCTTTCTTAAACATCTGGACGGTCTTCCGGGCAGCCGTAAACTCCTTGCCAGATCATTGCCCGCCCCCGTGGGAATATAGCCCAAAGTGACCGGCCCGCAGAACGCTACCCCGTCCAGCACCTCGTTCATAGTCCCGTCGCCTCCTACAGCCACGATCACCCTGGGTTCCCTGCATCCTTCCGTCAGTCCCGCCGCAAAAACCGCGGCGTCCAGAGGCTTCTCCGTCACAAAAACCTCATAGGGAATCTCCAAATGATTCAGCTGTCGTTCCATCCGCTTCCATATCTTATTGCTTCGGCCGCCGCTGGCATTTGGATTTACAATAAAATGGTACATGACAGCCTCCTCTCTTTCATTATCCTACAGTATACCATACTTTAAACAAAAAAGAAATTATACCCCAAAAATAGACGAAAAATAGTTTCAAAAAAACTTCAAAAAAATGTCAAAAAAGTGTTGACAATTAACACAATATCATTTATACTAACAAAGCAGTCGCAAGTACGGCGGATGCAGACAAGGTATACGGGGTCTTAGCTCAGCTGGGAGAGCATCTGCCTTACAAGCAGAGGGTCATAGGTTCGAGCCCTATAGGCCCCATACCACAAAATATCATATGGCGGAATAGCTCAGTTGGCTAGAGCATACGGTTCATACCCGTAGTGTCGAGAGTTCAAATCTCCCTTCCGCTACTAAAAAAGGAACATCTGCTGGTTGGCAGATGTTTTTTTGTGTGCTGTTTCGATTTTATTTAGTGTTTTTCTGGTGTTTTCTCTTACTTCTTGTTGAATTGTGTGCGTTCTATATACATCTTCTTCTACCCCTTTTTTGTTTTTTATTGGATTGAGCTTTTGTATCTTTTCTCTGCATCTGTCAGCCTGCTTTCATTCGCTTCCGCTCTGCTTTCATTTTAAGAGGGATACATAGGGGATTTTTATAAAGTATTGTAGTCTGTTCGTGGTTTATTGGAAACCATTACAGCCTGAATGGATTTACGGGCAGATTGTCGGATTAGACGGAATTGGGGCCAGAACGACTTTAAGGGGATTTAAAGGGGTTTTATTGGATTGGGTGGGGAAATGTTAGGTTTGAGGGGGAAATGGGTTTAAAGGGGATTTCAGGGGTTTTTAAGATATGGCGAATCTTCCTAATCAGGAGGGAGGATTTCTGGTTAGTATCACTCTTTTCTTTTTTACTTTATAGCGTTACAATGGCACCTCATTAAAGTAGAAAGGAGGGAAAAAATTTTATGTATGAGGTCATAAAAGATATGGGAGCAGTTGTCATAATAGCGGTTAACTGCTTGTGTTCCGTGTTTGTTGTCAAGTGCATGAAAGAGATTACGAAAGCAACGATTGATAAAATCAATTATTTTGCGGAGCTGGCGGTAAAAGAAGAAGAGAAAGGGTGAGTGTATGATTCGTTTTCGTCAATTTGTAGCGTATATGAAAAAAGAACAGGTGAGCCGGTTTGAGGGAAGGCTTACTGTAAATGTGGAGAAAGTAAAGATAAATAATGGGGTGTTTATGACTTCTTTACAGGGGAGACGTCCAGACAGCCAGGAGTGGGTAACAATCGGTTTGGATTCTTATTATATGGCCTATCGGGAGGGAATGCCATTGAAACAGTTGGCGGATGATATCTATGATATGTTTAATACGCTTGAAAATCCAAATTACCCCTTGGATGGACTGGGGGATTGGGAACAGGCAAAAGACAAGATATTTTATAAGCTGGTGAACTATGAAAAAAATCTGGAACTGCTTAAAGATATCCCACATATCCCCTATCTGGATTTAGCTATTACGTTTCATGTGATGGTAGAAAGAAATGAAAAGGGACAGTCAACATGCCCAATCCTTCATGAACATACAAAGGTATGGGAAAAGGGTGTGGATCAGTTCTATGAGCTGGCCAGAGAAAATACGAAAAGACTGTTTCCTGCTTCTCTACGCACTATGGAGGAAGTTATGATAGAGATTATAAAAGATTACGAAAGGAGTAAAAAGAAAAAGGTAAAGGGGATTTTGGAAGATTTTCTTTCCTGTGGCCTGGATCCCTCTTTGTATATATTGGGGAATACCTGTGGAGTCTATGGAGCGGCGGTTGTCTTATATGAAGATATATTAAAAGATTTTGCGGAGCGGATAAAGGAAGATATTATAATCCTGCCCTCCAGTATCCATGAGGTTCTGCTGGTTCCCAATAGTAAGGTACATGATATAGAAGAAATGAAAGCAATGGTGGAACATATAAACCGGACGGAAGTTTCAAAAACGGATATTTTATCTGACAATGTTTATCTGTACAGCAGAGAAAAAAATCTTATGACAATGATTTAAAAAACAGGATTCTATAATAGGGAAACAAGGCATAGCTGAAAATACTGTCTAATCCGTACATTTCAGCTATGCCTTTTCCGGCGATTACACCACAGACGGGAAGAAATCCCAGCGTTATGATATAGGCATAGAGTTAAGAAATAATATAAAAAAGGAGAAAAACAGTATGTGTATGAAATCATTAAGTGAGATCGCAAAGGACGTTATCAGAGGTTACATGGAGAATGGCAGGGAGTACGACAGAAAGGAACTGGTTGCCGAAATTAAGGAAAAGGCAGAGAGAAAGGAAGAAATGACCGATGGTGTGATTGCGGGGGCAATCAAAATGCTGACGGCTTCTGGCGAAATGGAGGTAGTGACAAGGGGGAAATATAAGAAAGGGATTGCTGGAAAAGACCAGAACATGCAGGAAAGGGTAACGGCATTATTTCATAAGTTTAAGACGGATTTAGATAAAATGTGCATGGTAAACGCCCTTCAATTAAAGGAAAACGATTTACAGTTTATCAGTAAGTTAAATGAGATAAGCAACAGCCTGGAGGCGTCTATCTGGGAATTGGAGGATTTTGGAAAGGAAAGGGAAGTTTCTGGTACGGAACAGGCACCAGAGGCCAGAGGGGAAGAAGTAGAAAAAGAACCTGTAAATGAGAAAAAAGAGGCTGGCGGTAAAAAGGAGAAAAAGGAGCAGAAAGAAAAAGAGAATAACAAGGCGGAGGTCGCATAAAGCGGCCTCCTCATATCAAAAATACCAAAAATAAACAGAGTGAAAAGGGGATAAGAAAATGAAGGGTGAATTAATGATAAGCGATCTGACTATCAACAGGGAAGGGGAGACAGGCAGAAAATATCTTTATGCAGGTTTATTTGATATTTACGCAGATACGGAGAAAGGGCTTGAAAAATTAACCAATGCGATGTATGAAAATGACCTGTTTGATTTTTCAAATACCGGTACTTATGTGGGGCTGGACAATAAGAAAAACATGCATTGGACATTTGATGACGGAAGGCCCTCTATGGAGTGGCTGTTAAAGGTGGCGGAGACGGTGAAACTTATGAATCAATATGGTAACAGTCTGACAATCAGTATTAGTAAAAGGTTTCTTATGAATAATGAAACCGTGGCGGATTTAACCTTAGAGAATATACAGGACGTAAAGAACGTGGAGCAACTGATTGACTTATATGTACATTATCTGAAAGAGGTTTTGGAAGGGGCTGGATATGGAGACCTGTTAAGAACACAGGTAAAAGGGAAGTTAACTCCCAGTATTCCAAGTGTGTTAGAAAATGGAATGGTTTACCTTGATATCTGATTAAGAAATGCCAAAATACCAAAAATAAGCAGAGGGAAAAGACATCAGGCAAGGGTCTGGTCCCTCTGCTTATTTGTATGTGGTATCCGTTTAATATGATGGAGGATGATTTTCTTTGGTGGCTGGGGTGTTGGATTTTCAAAATGGCCGAAAAAGATAAGGGATTTTTACGTAGAAAATCAGGGTAAGCATTGGTCCTATTTTTATAGGAACAGTGACAGAAAAAATGGGGTGCAGAGGGGCTGTTTTCAGCTCAAAAAAAATATGTGTGGTGGGGCCGGACAATTTTAAAGGGTTTTTAAAAGTGGCTGGCATGAGCAAAAAATAAGGGTACAGTGAGAACTTTTGAGGTTGTCCAAGGGGATTGGTTTCAGGGGATACATGGCGGGCTGGAAAGGAAGATTTATAAAAAAGGGTAAGATTGTGACGGTATGAGAAAGAAATCGAAAAAATATAGTAAAAAGTGTAAAAAAACTTAAAAACCAGGTTTACTAATGGTGCCTATCCAAAGAGCGTGGTGTTGTAATAAAGTGTTCTTTCTTTTTTTTGGCTTTTTTCTTTCTTAAAGGTATCACCTCTCCCCCCACAACACACTAGAGGAAGCGACCACCCCCACCCCACTAGAGAAGAGAGACCACCCCCAAGGGAATGGATGGGGAAAAGAGGGAAGAATAGGACTAAGGGGGCATGATATGGGATAATAGAGGGATATGGAGTAAAAATAGACATAAACCGGCTTTGAACATGTCTTGTGATTGGGGATATTTTTATGAAAAGAATGGATGCCCAAAGGTAAATGGACGTTGCGATGGGGATCTGATTAATAAAATACCAAAATACCAATTTTGAACCTGCTTTCGATTATAGATAGATTACGGAAATGTGGATGCTCAAAAGCAGATGGACGTTGCGATGCGGATATGATTTCAGATAGAAAAGCCATGTTTGACTGCATGGTTTTTTTATGGAAAAATCAAAAAGATTCTGTTTACCTCTGAAAAACGATATTTGCATAAAATCACAAGAGGAAATCCGGTCACTATTATGAGCATGAGGTCGAGATAAAGAATTGATATAAAGAACTGTCCCCTTCAAAGATAGATGTAAAGCTGTTAATTTGGGACATTATATTATAGAAAGAATTGGTCTAGCATGATAGAAAAACTGTGTTTTTATTATGTTATATATTCTATTACAGTTAGAATATATTATGCTGTTACTGTTTATTTCGTTAAAGTAGAGCTTTTGTTCTACACTCTCACCAAATCCCTATGGTTATTTCTGGTGAATCCCCCTACTGACAGACCAGACCCACAGCGTTAAGATATGAGCAGATAGAAAAGAGGGGAGATGATGGTACATATGATTGTAAAATAGCATTTATGGGAAGATAAATCTTGAAATACAATGCTTTCCATGATAAGATAAGGATAGAAAATTGAAAAGCATAGCACCTCTAAGAGTGTGTCAGCACTCAAAGAGGTGTGAAAAGTGTTTTGGCGAACACTTCTCACAATGGCAGCTACCACTACTATGCCCTTACATTATAATCTATGTTGGAGTTTTAGACAAGAGATATTTGAGGGCTAGGGGTTTATTTGTTGTACTTAAAAGGTCGGCAAGGTGTGAGGGGAGGGAACCTGGCACCTTGCTTTTTAATTTTCTACATCAAAAGGGAAAATATGGTTCAAGGAGGACATATAAGAAATGAGAAGGAAAGGTTTAAAGGTTTTAGGGCTGGCGATGGGTATGAGTTTATCCATGTCACTACTCTCCTATGCTTCTACTTTTAGTGAATATTGGTATCAAGATAACCAAGGTAATTGGCATATCCAAGACCAAAATGGTAATATGGTTACCAATGCTTGGTTATGTGATGATGCAGTTGGATCGAATGGTCAAGACATTTGGTATCTCATAGACTCCAATGGAAATATGGTAAGTGCAGGCTTAGTCCAAGACCAAACAGGAAACATTTACAGTCTAGAGACAAGTCATAACGGATACTACGGAATGTTAAGATACAAGAGTGGCGCCTATGACGGAGTTTACTTGGATTTAGAATCATCTCATGGAGGAAGCTTTGCTAAGATTAAGAATCAAGAAGGTGTAGACGGGCTTCAAGCTATTTATGGATTAACCCAAGTAAACATTGATAACAGTAATTGTGTATATACAAGCAGTTTTAGAAATAGTAGCCCAGTAAATGGGTCGAACAATACGAATAATACTACACCTTCTAGCAATATGTCTGATTATGAAAAAGAGAAACAGGACTATGAAAGAAAGAAACAAGAAGAAATGCAAAAATTACTAGATAGCATGGATGATTCAACACGTAGACCAGTGGGGTACCTCACAGGGGAAGAATGGAACTGGCACTAAAAGTAGTTAATATACTCAATTGATTTTCAGCTTAGGTCTAAAGTATGATACTTAAAAGGAGAAAGAGAAACATGAGAAAACTACTAAACAAGTTACTAAAAACATCAATCATAACACTATCATTTGTTTATATGTTTTGTATGCCAGCATATGCAAACACACCAACCTTCAGCGAATATTGGTTCCAAGACTCCCAAGGAAACTGGAAGGTAAGGGACAACAATGGTAATGTAGTGAAAAACGCCTGGTTATGTGATGATGCAGTAGAATCTAACGGTCAAAATATCTGGTATTTAATTGATGCAACTGGAAACATGGTGAGTACTGGTCTGGTACAAGACCAGACAGGAAATATCTATAGCTTAGAAACCTCACACAATGGCTACTATGGTATGTTAAGATACAAGAGTGGTGCCTATGACGGAGTTTATTTAGACTTAGAATCATCCCATGGAGGAAGTTTTGCTAAGATCAAGAATCAAGAAGGCGTAACTGGACTTCAAGGTATTTATGGTTTAACACAGGTAAATATAGACAATAGTAACTGCGTATATACAAGTAGTTTTAAGAATAGTCATAAAGTAGGCAATAAAGAAAAGACGCCTGAAACGATTAATATTGGTGGACAAACTTATTACGTTTCAGATTACTATAATTATGATAATGAAGGTAGTGATTTCAACCCATCACAAGAATTTTTAGACTTAGCAGATGAGATGGCAAAAGGACCAATGCTTCCGGGTTTTTAATTAATTATAATTTTCAATCAATTAAAATTAAGAAATTAAAAGGTTTATGTTTTTCAAAATAAACACTAAAATATAAAGATACATAAATACAACATATGCTTATAAGGTGTATGTTGTATTTTTTATGTTTATCTAATAAAAATGCTCCATAATGTATGTCAAATTAAATTTATGAAATATTGGAACACTGTCAACAAGTATTTCATGAGTCCAAGCCAACAATGGTTGATTTTTGATATAGGCTTATGAAACTGCTGTAAATGGGTTATGTCAAATATTGACCCCAGGTATTTTGATATACTCAAATGACACTGCTCTAAAAGTATAATTAAATGAGATTCAATATTTTATAAGTTTATAGGTATCCAGTTGAAAAAGTACATTCTTTATCAAAAAGAGAAAGGAGCATTTTATGACAGAACCTTATGGAGTATTGGGACAAGATAACGGAATATTGACACAGAATAACGACACGAATTTTGGTAAGTCAAATGATATATTGACACAACCAAAAGGGATGATTTTTGGGTATGCCAGAGTGTCCACCAAAGAGCAGAACTCTGCCAGACAAAAGGAAGCCCTTCAAGATAAATGTAATGTTTATTTTGAGGACAAGCTGTCCGGGCGTAACATGAAACGGCCAGAGTTCCAAAAGATGATGGAACAACTACGCCCTGGCGATACGGTCATGGTAATAAGCATTGACCGATTAGGGCGCAATTTGAAAGAGCTGGTGGAACTGTCCTCTAAACTAAAAGAAATGGGGGTGAATATAGTTGCCCTCAATCAAGGGATTGATACCAGTTCCAAGATGGGGCAGTTATTTTATAATTTCATGGCGCTTATGTCTGAAATGGAATTAATGTTTATCCATGAAAGACAACGAGAAGGAATTGAGCTTGCCAAAAGAGAGGGACGCTATAAAGGCAGACCACTAAAAAAATTAAGTGACTGGGAGCAGCTTACAAAGGAAGTTGCTGAAGGTAAATTGTCTGTAGAGCGGGCTTGCCAGCTATTAAAGATAAGTCGCTCAACGTTCTACCGACGTAAAAAGCAGGAAGAAATTGATTTTTGAAAGGGGATATGTTTATGTATGCTATTAGCTTATTAATTGAAAATCTTAACAATGATTCAGGGGGAGAAGTGGTTTCCAATGTTATGGTAATCAGAGATTTAAAGACCAT
The DNA here is from genome assembly GCA_910575585.1 of Clostridiaceae bacterium. GTDB lineage: Bacteria > Bacillota > Clostridia > Lachnospirales > Lachnospiraceae > UBA3402. Next base: position 17,066 of record CAJTGF010000050.1, on the reverse strand, counting down.
AACACCAGAAAACCTAAAACCAGTTGTGGAGATACTCTCCCATCTGGCCTGTGAAAGTCAATTTATTAGAAAGGGGACTCAATAGATATGGGTAAGCAATTAAATCTTGTATACGTCCAGCAGTCAGGGACAGTTATCCAGTTTTATAATAAAGTGGATGGTTTTTGTGTTGCTATGATAGAGCTATCACGAAGAGCCACATACACGGAAAATACCACTTATATTTTCAGTGTGGCGGAGGCTGTGGAACAGTTTATTGAGGAACTGGTTGACCGTTCTATCGCTGTCAATGCGGCACATAGGGCGTTAACGGTGGTAACGATTGTAAACGTTACATCAGTCCATAAAACTGTCCACATGGTAAAGGGTGGCCGTATTATGGCAAGGGTACAGGAGTACCATAGGAATGACGCCCTCAACAATCTCTCCCTTGAAAACAAGATAGGGGCGGCTGTTGAGGATTACTTAAAGGCAATGAACAAGCGGTTGAAAAATACCAAAAATACCAGTTATAAAATAGGTAGAAATCCTAAAGTAAAAGATTATGGAGCTTTCAGGCCAAGGCAGGATTAACCTGTTGTGTCAAAAATAGGAGCTTCTACTGCACCAATAAGGTTGTATCATTTTATGGTATAGCCTTATTTTTTGGCCAAAATAAGGTTTTTGAGTAGTTTTTGATGGTTTGGACAGGGAAAAAATGACTATCCAAATCTATTTTCGCTCTATTTGAGTAGGGTGGACAAAAAGGGCCGCTGTTTCGGATACATTTCCATTTTTCCTCTAATTGTGTAGGGTGATAAAATGCCAGAATGTTTTGGGGTGCCTTGAGAGTGTTTATCGGTTTTGTGGGTATAGGTACTCATTTCCAATAGAAGATATCCCGTTTCTTATAGACGCATTACCCCCATTTTACTATGTCTGCCCCAAAAGCAAGGGTGCCTTAACCCAAGCGATTAAGTTTCGAGAAATTGCAACGGATGTTAAAACAAATGAGGGCGGAGAGAACTCGAAAATTTAATGGTAAGTTTTTGGCCCGCTTGTAATTTCACAGAACAGAATGAAAGTTTTTTTGAAAAATTGAAAGAAATTTATTTGAAGCCCCCATACGTTCCATACGGACTATGATTTCAAAAGTGGTATCGGATCTCTTTTGTATTAGAGGTGTAAAGAGCTTGCTTTAGCTCGTTACAAAAATCTAATTATGACAGGAGAAAAAAAGATGATAATTTTATCAAAAGAAAAAATTGTATTGGAGATGGAGCGGCCTGGGTTAACTGCATTAGCTATATTCAAACACAACAATGGGGCAAAGCCCAGATTAAGTGTGAATCCAAAATTCGGCCCGGATTATGATGAAGAAATAATAATCCCAAAATCCAAGCTGATACAGGAAGAGAGAAAAAGCATAAAAGAAATTGAAAAGATAATGAATAGCAATTCACGCTTTTCTTTCTCCAAAGAAGATGCCACAAAGATATATGGCGCCTGGAAAAGATTAAAAACCAAAGGTGTCAATGTGGATACAAAAATGAGCTTCAACCAGCTTATTTCGGCACTGTTTGAAGTTTATAAGTCAAGCCATTGGCAGGGGGATCTGAAAGACGGAGACCTCTGCACAGAAGCACAAATAAAGTTCAATGATAATGGCGAACCGTATTTCTGCCTGCCATGGAATGAAATACAAGACCTTCTGGATGGAGTCAACAGTGGCTGGACAAAAAGAGATTTCAGAGAGAAAGCCGGGGATTTATGCGCTCTTTGGAAAGGTACGGATAAAAACCATCGGAACCTTTACCAGTGCCCCAGCAGACATGAGGGCTGGTCAATCCGTATAAAAATGACCACGGGCTTTTTCAGTAAAGAGGATATTGAAAAGGCCACGGAGAGCGCAAAGAAAGGAGAGAAAAACAATGAGCAATAACATAACCAATGGTTTTCCCCTTATGGGGGAGACCTCCAACCAATTGGCACCTGTTGGACTTCCTTGGATAGGGGGAAAGAAAGAAAAGTTCAAAGTATATTCTTCTTTTTTTCCAAAGAATATCCAAACTCTGGTTGACCCATTTACTGGCGGTGGGACGATCACATTCAGTACACCAGCGGATAAAATCATATCGAATGATTTTGACAGAAATATTATTAACCTGTACAAAGTCCTTCGAGAAAATGAGAATTGGGAAACAATTCTTAATTATAAAAGGGGGAAAGAGAATTTCAAAAAAGCTCATAAAGCTTTAAGAAATAGCTGCATATATTTGACCGAACTAACCAGGGCCAAATATATGGTTGCCGACTGCTTTATGAGTTATAGCAGTGCCAGAAGGAGTTTTGTCCAAAGTGATGAAACTTCGGAGCAATACAGGCGGTCTTTGGAAAAATGCCTGTATCCAATGCGGAAAGCGGCTACGGAAAAACAGATAGAGTTTATCTGTGGTGATGCATTGGAACTGGTGAAAACGTATAAAGAGGATGAAAATGTTTTCTGTTTTGCTGACCCTCCTTATATGAACGATACGGTCAAGGACAATGTGTATTACAAGGGCATGTTGTCTAATAACCAGCATGAACGGCTGGCGAAAAGTTTGAGCCAGTATAAAGGGCCTGTCATGTTGTGCGGATACAGGGGAAACTTTTCTTACCTCTATGACCGCCATCTGGCTAAGGCAGGATTCCATTGTTATAAAATGATGGATACCTATGCGCATGCTGTTTCTACAAAGGATGGACAGCCAAAGCCCAAACGTACAGAGTATGTCTGGACGAATTACATATTGCCTGAGCTGAAGGAAGTGGATATTAAAGAATAAAATTTTGTTTGGTATCTGGTTTGGGGCTGTCCCTGAATCAAATACCAAAATACCAATTTTAACGATAATTCTTTTGATATTCACTTGCTTGTAAACAAGCATTTAGATATAAAAATATATTTTTAAATATATATCCAGGGATGGAAAACCGCTTGACTTTTCATAAGTTCAGCGTTATCCTCCCCCAAATTTTAAGAGAAAAGGAGAAAAAAGAAATGGCAGTTACAGTAAAAGAGCAGTTAGAGAAATACGGAAGTTCTGTATATCTCACAGGAAGAACAAACAAAAATGGGCAGGACGTTTATGGCATTGCCTTTTATTACGATAACATGGACGGGAAAAAGACCCGAAAAGTTATCACTGGACAGAGAGAAGAGCTTGAACAAAAAAGACGTGCTTTTCTGACAGGCATTTACCAGTCAGAACAGGTAACAATGGAAAAGGCTGTTCCTATTGTGGCGGCTACTGCCACTGCTCCACCCTCTCCTATTTGCACAGTGACAGTAAAGGACGCAGTTGAGGCATTTCTTCAACAGTATGAACCTACTGTCTCCCATCAGACTTTTCTGGGGGAAAAGACCAATACTAACAATATCACACGTATTATGGGGGATAGGATGCTTAAGGATATCTCCTTTGATGATTTTCAAAATCTTGTCAATAGGATATCCAAAGGAAAAAATGGGAAACAGGCGGCTCCTAAAACTGTGCAAAGCCATATTATTTCATTTAAACGGATCATGAAATATTGCAGGAAGAAAAAATGGATTTCCGCAGATGACTTGGAACTGATTATCACTGATGTAAAAATCCCTACTTACATCACTGACAATGACCACGAAGAAAAAGTCAGGGAACAAAAAGCCCTGACACGCACAGAAGTCAGAGAAGTTTTGGAAATCCTAAAATCAAACAGACGATATTATCTGGTTTCATTGATTTTGTTACTAACAGGTATGCGTCCACAAGAGTTTTTTGCTCTGGAAAAGAAAGACCTCATACCGGATAAAGGCTATATCATTATCAGGCAGGCCCTTGTCAAACAGGACAAGACAAAGGGAGCCGAAAGGACTTTTGACATTGGTACAACAAAGAACAAAGGTTCACGCAGAAAAGTCCCGGCAACGGCAAGGGTATTCCATTACATCAATGAATTAGAAAAATTCTTAGTAGAGGATGGAAGTAGAAAAAAATCAATTCCTGCTGGAAATGAGAACATGATAATCGTGGACAGGAATGGGAATCTCATAAATGAACATGCCTTTGGTGTAAATATGGTCCGCTATCTTCAAAGAAATGGAGATTGTAAAAGGTTTACTCTGGGTATGCCAAGGCATTTCTACCAAGACCAGCTTGACATCTTAGGGGCCAATGTCAATGATGTGGAAAAGGCAGTTGGTCATGTCATTGATACCGTAGCGGAAAGGCACTATAAAGTCAATGAGCAGTATCTTAAACGGTTACTTCCTTATATTGAGCAGTTGGGAACCATGTTAGAAAATGCTGAAAATGCGGTTTAACTTTTCCTTGACTTTGGTTTTTTATCGTGCTAAGATGAAGTTGTAAAAAGGGTGGCGGTATTGCTGCCACCCTGGACGATTAACGATTGCTTATGCAATCGTCTTTCGACCCATCAGACGCCGGCAAGCTTACTGATGGGTCTTTTTCTGTTCGTCCTTTTTCGTGCTGTATGTAAGCTTTACACTTTTCGGCTAATGTAGCAATGCCTACCAAGATACTCACGATACGGCCAAGGATTTCAAGGAAAATCATGACCTCATCCTCCTTTCTCTGGTGTTTACACACCTGTGGCACAAGCCTAAGTTTATTAAGCCTGTCCCAAAGGTGTGCATCTTCCAAATAAGGAGTGCTCACTTGTCTGCCTCTGACTCTCTTATTATATCGGATTCTGTTGGGATTGAAAAGGGAAATTTTATCAAAATTGTTCTTAAAGAAAATTTAGTCTTAGAATGTTCTGCTTCAGATCATAAAATTCTGCTTCAAAATGAGATGCTGTTGCTTCAGTTCCCATTACTTCTGCTTACAGTTTCAAGCTGTCCGCTTCCAAATAAAAAATAGCATATATGGGAAAACGGGGTTTTATATAGGTAAAATGGGCGCTTTCATAATTCCGGCGAAACCGCTTCATACCCGTAGTGTCGAGAGTTCAAATCTCCCTTCCGCTACTAAAAAGGAACATCTGCTGGTTAGCGGATGTTTTTTTGTGTTCTATTTCGATTTTATTTCGTGTTTTTCTGGTGTTTTCTCTTACTTCATATTAAATTGTGTGTTATATATACATCTTCTTCTACCCCCTTTTTGTTTTTATCGGATTGAGCTTTTCTATCTTTTCTCTGCATCTGTCAGCCTGCTTTCATTCGCTTCCGCTCTGCTTTCATTTTAAGAGGGATGCATAGGGGATTTTTATAAAGTACTATTGTCTGTTTGTGGTTTATTGGAAACCATTACAGCCTGAATGGATTTATGGGCAGATTGTCGGATTAGACGGAATTTGGGCCAGAACGATTTCAAGGGGGGGCAGGGGTTTTTAAGATATGGCGAATCTTCCTAATCAGGAGGGAGGATTTCTGGTTAGTATCACTCTTAAGGCTTTGCGGACATTTAAGAAGATATAAAAAGATAGTCAAAAAGACATATATAATTTAGAAAAATTCTTAGTTGAGGATGGGAGCAGAAAAAATCAATTCCTGCTGGAAATGAGAACATGATAATCGTGGACAGGAATGGGAATCTTATAGATGATCATGCCTTTGGTGTAAATATGGTCCGCTATCTTCAAAGAAATGGAGATTGTAAACGGTTTACTCTGGGTATGCCAAGGCATTTCTACCGAGACCAGCTTGACATCTTAGACCCTTAAGAACGATATCTTGCGCAAAATGGCAAAATAATGGAATTGGTGTATTGTTGAGTGAGCAATGGGCGGGGATAGTCGCGGAGCCAGGGAGGGAAGGCAGGCTGTGTGCCGTCCGGGTTCAGATATGCCAGACATTCCGATGAGCCCAAAACGGGAACCAGGAGGGGTTAGGCCCTCCTGGTTCCCTGGTCTCATCTCCATGGCATAGATTCACCCTGCCGGCACACAGCCTGCCTTCCCTCCCTGGCAAAAGCAGATATTGACTGGCCGGGATTTGCCCGCTTAAGGTGTTTTTGATAGGGGACGCTGTTTCAACGTTGTGGCGGAACGATATCTGTTTTGTCGACAGAAAGGTTTGTGCATAGGATTTATCGGAACAGATCCTGCCTATTATGTTTTGGATGTTAGTCAAACATGATGTTGTTTGAGTCCGCGAATGCCGTAAACATAATCTTTTCATACGGTTGAAATATGGCAGCTAATATAGTTACCGACCAACTTTATATTTTAATAACACGAGGAAACACACCGGAAAACATGGTCTTTTTAGGATTTTCCGTATTTTATAAAGCGAGGTATGGAGTATTCATGCGTGTATAGGAACATAAAAACTCGAATCCACGGAAGAACGGAATCTTGCTATTGCTTTCAATAGCAAGGCGGCAGATCCTATCAGATTCACAGCAACACCACCTTAACCTTACTCAACAATATACCTGTGGCCGTAAAAAGAAGCTGTTTTTTCGCTGCAAAGTCGAAGCAGCGTCCCCTGCCGAAACCACCTTAAGTGAGCAAACCTTAGCCAGCGAATTCTGGTTTTGCCAGGCAGAGGAGAGCTGTCCCGGCAGGGTGAATCTATGCCATGGAGATGAGACCAGGAAAACAGGAGGGCCTCACCCCGAGTGTTTTCCGCTTTGGGCTCATCGGAATGTCTGGCATATCTGAACCCGGACGGGACAGCTCTCCTCTGAGTGGCCTCAGAGCAGTATCTTAATCGGTTACTTCCTTATGTTGAGCAGTTGGGAACTATGTTAGAGAACGTTGAAAATGCGGTTTAACTTTTCCTTGACTTTGGTTTTTTATCGTGCTAAGATGAAGTTGTAAAAAGGGTGGCGGTATTGCTGCCACCCTGGACGATTAACGATTGCTTATGCAATCGTCTTTCGACCCATCAGGTGCCGCCAAGCTTGCTGATGGGTCTTTTTCTGTCCGTCCCTTTTGGTGCTGTATGTAAGCTTTACACTTTTCGGCTAATGTAGCAATGCCTACCAAGATACTCACAATACGGCCAAGGATTTCAAGGAAAATCACAACCTCATCCTCCTTTCTCTGGTGTTTACACACCTGTGGCACAAGCCTAAGTTTATTAAGCCTGTCCCAAAGGTGTGCATTCTCCAAATAAGGAGTGCTCACTTGTCTGCCTCTGACTCTCATATTATATCGGATTTCATTGGGATTGAAAAAGGAAATTTTATCAAAATTGGTCTGTAATTTTTCCGCCAGCTCACTGGCCAAAATCCTATCTCTGTCGTACAATCAGTTTTACTATACGAGGTCTGTTGTATCTCTGTATAATAACAAACAACAAATCAAATATTGCACTGCATATAGATGTTATGAAAAACACATTAAACGAGCCAAATGGTATTGAAGCTATAAGCGGAACAAAGCTAAGTACAATGTTTGTTTCATGAATCAATTCAGCTTGACACATTGCTTGCGCAATTTCATCCCATGTATGTTTTTCGATTGAAAACGTATCTGGATCATAAGTGGGCATCTTTGCTTTCCACTTTTTCACTTTTATAAACTGATACAGCCTGCTTTCCCATGAATGGATCTGATACCATTTCTTTTTATAATTTGCCCTCTTCATTCCAATATTGTAAAGCACTCCAACAAGCAATCGCATTCCCAAATGGTAAGTACTTGTGCCAAAAGTAATAGCCAGTGTTTTATATCGTTCACTGTTAAAAGAACGATATAATATAGTCGTAAAAATCGCCGTTATAAAACAAAAAGCTGTAATAAATTTCATTATTTTAGGCATGTGCTATATCCTCCGGAAGTCCCACTGATGACTAAAAAGGGCGGCGCTGCAACCGCCACCCCAAATACGCAACCATTATTTACTCATCCACACTATAATTAGGAGCTTCCTTCGTGATATGGATATCATGAGGATGGCTCTCCTTTAAGGACGCCGCGGAGATCTTCACAAATTTCCCGGTCTCCTGCAATGTAACAATATCCTTCGCCCCGCAGTATCCCATACCGGAGCGCAGTCCCCCCAGCATCTGGAACACCGTATCCTCCACCATACCTTTGTAAGCCACCCGGCCCTCTACGCCTTCCGGAACCAGCTTCTTGGCGTCGCTTTGGAAATACCGGTCCTTGCTCCCGTTCTCCATGGCAGCGATCGAACCCATCCCCCGGTACACCTTATACTTTCTTCCCTGATACAGCTCAAAAGAACCCGGGCTCTCGTCGCAGCCCGCAAACATGCTGCCCATCATGCACACGCTCCCGCCGGCCGCGATGGCTTTGGTAATATCGCCCGAATACTTGATCCCTCCGTCAGCGATAATGGGGATATTGTGCTCCTTAGCCACTGCGTAGCAGTCCATAATCGCGCTGATCTGCGGAACGCCGATGCCTGCCACCACACGGGTCGTACAGATGGAGCCGGGACCGATGCCTACCTTGACCGCATCCACTCCGGCCTCGATCAGCGCCTTGGTAGCCTCGCCGGTAGCCACGTTGCCTGCGATCACCTGAAGCTCCGGATACGCCTCCTTGATCATCTTTACACAGTGGACCACATTGGCGGAATGTCCGTGAGCCGAGTCCAGGACCACCACATCCACATGGGCCTTCATCAGGGCTTCCACCCGCTCCAGCACATTGGCCGTGATCCCCACAGCCGCGCCGCACAGAAGCCTTCCCTGAGAATCCTTGGCCGAATTGGGATACTTGATCTGCTTTTCAATATCCTTGATGGTAATAAGCCCCTTTAAATTGAAATCATTGTCAACGATGGGAAGCTTCTCCACCCTGGCCTTGGCAAGGATCCGCTTGGCCTCCAGCATGGTAATGCCCTCTCTGGCAGTCACCAGGTTCTCGCTGGTCATGCACTCCTTGATCTTCTTTGTAAAATCCTCCTCGAATTTCAGATCCCGGTTGGTGATGATCCCCACCAGCTTCCTGCCCTCTGTGATCGGCACGCCGGAAATGCGGAACTTCCCCATAAGTTCGTCCGCGTCCTTCAATGTATGTTCCGGTGAGAGATAAAATGGGTCCGTGATCACGCCGTTTTCTGAACGCTTTACTTTGTCAACCTCTTCTGCCTGAGCCTCAATGGACATATTTTTATGGATAATGCCGATACCGCCTTGTCTTGCCATGGCAATCGCCATGCGGTACTCTGTCACCGTGTCCATGCCGGCGCTCATAAGCGGGATATTAAGCTTAATCTTAGCTGTCAGATGCGTAGTCAAATCTACCTGATTAGGGATCACTTCCGAATAAGCAGGAACCAACAATACATCATCAAAAGTAATGCCTTCACCGATAATCGTACCCATGAAATTTTCCTCTCTTTCCTGTATGGATTTGTGTTATTAGTAACCTAATATATCAAATTTAAGACAGGTTGTCAAATACATTTTTCCAGGGCCAAATTCTCCCCATTCGGTCTGCCGATACCCGCAAAAAAACGCGGCCCACCGCGCTTTGGACCGCGTCTCTATTTACAAAACCACCTTTCTGGGAGCCCGCTGCCTGATATGCTGCAGGATCTTATCATTAGGTTCAAAGACGATCTTTGTCACCTGTCCCCCATCGCCCTGATGGATCATGCCGTACACTCTGGCGCCAGGCTCATGGGAGGCAAAGTCCAGGGTCTTAAGACCTGGCTTTTCATAGTCCTTTAACAGATAGGAATCTATGGGGGCCACGATCTGCACCTCGCCTAAGGTTCCCTCCCACGCTTTCTTTCTTCTGGCCTTGCCCATGATCTTGTCAATGGTGATCTGGTCGTTGACGATCAGGTATTCAAATTCCAGGTTCAGATTCTGGAACATAAAATAGGTGGCTGCGCCTGCCACCGTCATGATGATGATGCCGAACATGGTGGTCAGAGCCAGAAAAACACTGACAGCGCAGAGGGCTGCGAGAGCTGCTTTGATGATCATGCTGCTGGCCGGGGCTTTCCGCTTTACCAGCCATTCTGTGTAGGAATCATTCATGGTGCGTGTAGTCCTTTCTTTTAAAGACGGCGGCTTGTTGGTGTCGCCTTTTATCTTGGGGCATTGCCTGCCGCGCCAAACAGGAAAGGCGGGCCGTGGGACAATGCTCATGCAAGCATGGCACTCTCCCACAGTCCACCTTCCCTACTTCGCTACGCGTTGGCTTACATCATTCCACCCATACCGCCGCCTGCCGGCATAGCTGGAGTCTCTTCCTTAATATTAGCAACAACGGACTCTGTTGTCAACAGGGTTGACGCCACGCTGGTAGCGTTCTGCAGCGCGCTTCTGGTCACTTTGGCAGGATCCAGAATCCCGGCCTCGATCATGTTCACATACTCTTCCTTGTATGCGTCAAATCCGGTCCCTACCGGAGATTCCTTTACTTTGTTGATGATCACAGCGCCTTCCAGACCTGCGTTTGCCACGATATGATACAGCGGAGACTCAAGAGCCTTCAAAATGATCTTCGCGCCGGTCTTCTCATCGCCTTCCAGATCAGACAGGATCTTCTCCACTTCCGCGATAGCGTGAACATACGCGGATCCGCCGCCTGCGATAATGCCCTCCTCAACGGCTGCCTTAGTGGCTGCCAGAGCATCCTCCATGCGGAGCTTCGCCTCTTTCATCTCGGTCTCTGTAGCCGCGCCTACGCGGATCACTGCTACGCCGCCTGCCAGCTTGGCAAGTCTCTCCTGCAGTTTCTCTCTGTCAAAGTCAGAGGTCGTCTCCTCAATCTGCATCCTGATCTGAGCGATCCTGGCGTCGATATCCGCCTTGTTGCCCTCGCCGTCCACGATAACGGTGTTCTCTTTCTGAACCTTAACGGATTTTGCCCGTCCCATCTGGTCCATGGTCACATCCTTAAGCTCCAGTCCAAGGTCGCTGGAGATCACCGTGCCGCCTGTCAGGGTCGCGATATCCTGAAGCATCTCTTTTCTTCTGTCGCCGTAGCCAGGAGCCTTAACGGCAACAACATTGAAAGTTCCTCTTAACTTATTAACGATCAGAGTGGTCAGAGCCTCGCCCTCAACATCTTCCGCAATGATCAGAAGTCTTGCGCCGGACTGTACGATCTGCTCCAGCAGAGGCAGGATCTCCTGAATATTGGAGATCTTCTTGTCCGTGATCAGGATGTACGGGCTGTCCAGATTGGCTTCCATCTTATCCATATCGGTACACATATAAGCGGATACGTAGCCTCTGTCAAACTGCATGCCCTCTACCAGATCAAGCTCTGTCTTCATGGTCTTGGATTCCTCGATGGTGATAACACCGTCCTTGGAAACCTTCTCCATCGCGTCTGCCACCATCTCGCCCACTTCGTCGCTGGACGCGGAGATTGCGGCCACTCTGGCGATCTGATCCTTGCCGTTGATGGGCTGGCTCATGTTAGCGATCGCTTCCACAGCCACATCGGTAGCTTTCTTCATTCCTTTTCTCAGGACAATGGGGTTAGCCCCTGCAGCCAGGTTCTTCATGCCCTCGTTGATCATAGCCTGCGCCAGAACCGTAGCGGTGGTCGTACCGTCTCCGGCCACGTCGTTGGTCTTAGTGGCAACCTCTTTCACCAGCTGAGCGCCCATATTCTCAAACGCGTCCTCCAGCTCGATCTCCTTTGCGATGGTAACACCGTCGTTGGTGATCAGGGGAGCGCCAAATGACTTATCCAGGACCACGTTCCTTCCCTTAGGTCCCAGAGTTACCCGAACCGTGTCTGCCAGCTGGTTTACACCGGACTCCAGGGCTTTTCTTGCGTCTACGCCATACTTAATTTCCTTTGCCATGATTTCATTCCTCCAGTTTGTCTCTATTCTTTATTCCAGTTTACCTGTGACCGCCCGGATCTGCTCCGGACACGTACACACCCGGCTCCTAAGCCCTCTTGCCTGACGCCGGATGCCCGCTTCTGCTTACCGCCTATTCAATGACAGCCAGAATGTCATTCTGCTTTACGATAACGTACTTCTCGTCTTCCACTTCCACTTCCGTGCCAGAATACTTGGAGAAGATCACCTTGTCGCCTACCTTTACCTGCATGGTCACTTCCTTGCCCTCTACCACACCGCCTGGGCCTACGGCAACAACCTCTGCCTGCTGCGGTTTCTCCTTAGCCTGGCCCGGAAGCACGATACCGGACTTTGTAGTCTCTTCTGCAACCAGCTGTTTTAAAACAACTCTGTCAAATAACGGCGCTAATTTCATATATAATTCCTCCTTAAGAATAATTTCCTTTTGTTCACACCAATGTTATAACACCCTTTGTTAGCACTGTCAAGGGTTGAGTGCTAATTTTTTTCAAATTTTTCCAAACTCATTTTCTATTTTATAAAAATTTTTTTAATATATACCTTTCTTTTTTGGAACAATGGTATTACAATAGATTTATTATGATGAAAGAGAATCAGAAAGGAGCATCCCACCATGGCAAAGAAAAATTTGGGCAAATTCCTTGCTCTGACAGCCATTTCCACCGCGATCGCCGCCGGCGTTTCCTATTTTTTAAAGTATCGTTCCTTCCATGCGGAGCTGGACGAGGATTTTCACGATTTTGAGGGGGACGATGAGAACTTTGACGGCGCCCTTCCTCACGAGGGAGAGACGGCCAAGCGCAACTATGTGCCGTTAGGTGAGAAGAAAGATGAGAGTTCCGCAAAAGAGGCAGCCCAGGCCGGAGAAGAAACATCCTCCCAGGATGGGGATGACGCGGCCCAAACGGCTAAAGAACACACTCCCAAAGAACCGGAGGGATTACAAAAACCTACAGCCTCCACCACCATTGAGGAAGATACCTCTGTTTGATGATACCGCCCAGGCGACGTTGTGATAAGCCCGCAGGGATGTCTGGTCTTTGACATCCTCACGGGCGCTGACGGCCGCCTCGGATCTTTCGTCTATTTTTCCCTCCAGGCTTCCCACAGAAGCTGTACCCCTCTCGCGATCTGCTCCTCGCTCACTCTGGCATATCCCAGCATTACGGTGGAGGAAAAGCCGCTGCTACGGGGGCGGATAAAATAGGAGGACAGCCCGTAAACCGTTACCCCCTTGTCTTTTGCCTTTCCTATGAGCCAATCCTCCTGCCTGCCCTTTTTACTGGTCAGAAGGATATGGAGTCCGGCGTTCTCCCCGGTGATTTCAAAGTCTTTGTCAAGCTTTTTCAGCTGTCCCAAAAGCGTATCATGTTTTCCCCTGTAAATGGCTCTCATGCGGTTTAAATGCCGCTCATAATACCCCTCGGTCAAAAACTGGTACAGGATCTTCTGGTCAATCCTGGATACCGTGGATGCGTAGAACCCCAGCCGCTGCTGGTAAATCTCCAAAAGGGGCTGGGGAAGCACAATATAACCGATGCGGATAGCCGGGGCGATGGACTGGGAAAAGGTCCCCATATAAATGACTTTGCCCGCCTTGTCAAGGCCCTGGAGGGCTGGGATCGGCTTTCCCCTGTAGCGAAATTCACTGTCATAGTCGTCTTCAATGAGAAAACGGCCTTTTTTTCCTCCTGCCCACTTTAAAAGCTCCTGCCTTCTGGCAATGGGCATCACAACGCCTGTGGGATACTGGTGGGAAGGCATGACGTAAGCAATATCTGCCTCACCGGCTTTCAGGGCTTCTATGTCCATCCCGGAACCGTCCATATCCACCGGAGCGATGCAGTACCCCAGACTCTCAAATACCCGGCACGCCTGCCGGTAAGTTGGGTTTTCCATGGCAATGGTCCGCCCCGGTCCCAGGATCTGGCATAAAAGCATCAGAAGATACTCATTTCCCGCTCCGATGATGATCTGGTCGGCGCCGCAGTTAACGCCCCGGGCAGAGTGGAGATATCCTCTTATGGCCTCCCGCAAGGCCGGTTCTCCCTGAGGCGGTCCGGTGAGGAACATCTCCTTATTGTCCTCCACCAGCGTATTTTTTGTGACCTTTCTCCATATGTTGTAGGGAAAATGGGTAAGATCAATGCCTCTTGGCGAAAAGTCAATAACCGTCCCACAGCTGTCCGGCTCCTGATCCCGGATAAACCCTCCCGGCGATCTCGCCTCCACCTCCACGATCTCTTCCATCCGAAGCACAAAATACCCACGATGGGGCATGGCCTTTACATACCCTTCTGCCACCAGCTGGTCATAAGCCATCTGGGTGGTGGAGCGGCTTACCTTTAAATTCTCTGCCAGGACCCGCGTGGAGGGAAGACGGGTCCCCTCCTTAATACTGCCGCCCCGGATCTCTTTTTTCAAATATTCATAAATCTGCTCATACAAAGCCTTGTGACTGCCGGCTTTGAGAGGGATCATCAGCTCCATCAGCGGTTATGAATTCAGCTTAAAGGAACTTTTCAGGGACACGATCCTGTTAAATACCAGATGCTCCGGTCTGCTGTCCTTGGCGTCCACGCAGAAATACCCGCTGCGCATAAACTGGAAGCTGTCATACGCCTTAGCCTCCGCCAGCTGCGGCTCCACATAGCAGTCCTTCAAAACCGTAAGGGAGTTGGGATTTAAGTTAAGGGTTCCGTCCTCGTTTAACTTCCCCTTCTCCTCATCCACGATATTCTCATACAGACGGCACTCCGCTTTCCTGGCCGTATCCTTTGCCACCCAATGAATGGTTCCTTTTACCTTTCTGCCCGTAAAGCCCGAACCGCTCCTTGTCTCCGGGTCATAGGTCACATGCACCACCGTGACGTTGCCGTCGCTGTCCTTCTCACATCCGGTACAGGTCACAAAGTAAGCTCCCATAAGCCGCACCTCATTGCCGGGGTAAAGCCGGAAATACTTCTTCGGCGGGTTCTCCATAAAGTCCTCCCGCTCAATGTAAAGCTCTCTCCCAAATGGCACCTGCCGCTCCCCCAGGGCCTCATTTTCCAGATTATTGGGGATGGACACCATCTCCGTCTGCCCTTCGGGATAATTGTCAATGACCAGCTTCACCGGATCAAGGACAGCCATCATCCTGGGTTTTTTCAGCTTTAAGTCTTCTCTGACGCAGTACTCCAGCATGGCGTAATCCACAGAGCTGTTGCCCTTGGCCACGCCCACCAGATCCACAAACTTTTTGATGGATTCCGGCGTGTATCCTCTCCTGCGCAAGGCGGCGATGGACACAAGGCGCGGATCGTCCCAGCCGTCCACGATGCCGTCCTCCACCAGCTTTTTGATATACCGCTTTCCCGTCACCACATTGGTCAGGTAAAGCTTGGCAAACTCGATCTGCCTGGGGGGATTCTCAAACTCGCACTCCCGCACTACCCAGTCGTAAAGGGGCCTGTGATCCTCAAACTCCAGGGTGCAGATGGAGTGGGTAATATGCTCAATGGCATCCTCGATGGGGTGGGCAAAATCATACATGGGATAAATGCACCACTGATCCCCCGTATTGTGATGGCTCATGCGGGCCACTCTGTAGATCACCGGGTCCCGCATATTGATGTTGCCGGAAGCCATATCGATCTTGGCGCGCAGCACCTTTTCCCCGTCCTTGAACTTGCCATCTTTCATCTCCTGAAAAAGCTTAAGGTTCTCCTCAACGCTGCGGTCCCGGTAAGGACTCTCTTTTCCCGGAGTCTTAAAGTCGCCCCGGTACTCCCGTATCTGCTCGGCGCTCAGATCGCAGACAAAGGCTTTCCCCTTCTTGATCAGCAGGATGGCGCATTCGTACATCTGCTGAAAATAATTGGACGCAAAAAACAGCCTGTCCTCAAAATCAGCCCCCAGCCATTTCACATCCTCAATGATGGACTGGACAAACTCCTCCTTCTCCTTAGTGGGGTTGGTGTCGTCAAACCGCATATTAAACTTACCGCCGTACTTTTGAGCCAGACCGTAGTTCAGCAAAATGGACTTGGCATGTCCGATGTGGAGATAGCCGTTGGGCTCCGGCGGAAAACGGGTCTGCACATGGTCATAGACTCCCTCCGCCAAATCCTTGTCAATCTCCTGCTCTATAAAGTTTCTGGAAACTTCCAAAGCATCTTTGTTCTCTTCCATAAATATTCCTCCATCCATAATTTCTCCCCACAGCAGCCGTGAGAGCTTTGCCGCCGCAGCCGCTTCCCTCCTGTTTTTTGCTGCTATAATGGTACTATTCCCAATATTAGGCTATCATACCATATTTTTTTTCTTAAGGAAAGTGGAAAATGAAAGGGCGCCTGGACGCATTAAGCTAAGGATTCTGAATCTGAAAAATAAGAAACAGCCGTCTTGTTAAGCATATTAATTTGACACAAAAAAGTAGGAACCTGGATTCTCCCAGATTCCTACCATTTTTAAAGAGCTGATGACGGGACTCGGACCCGTGAATATAGCCGATAAAACCAGACCTTTGGAGAATCGTGTGATACTTCGTGTGATACTTTACTTTGGAGGGGAAATATATTAATGAATGAACTGCTTAAAACATTAAAAAAATTGTCATGGAACCGATGGGAAAATTCTCTGGTAGATATCAAAAAATTCGATCCCGAATATGAGCAAGCTATGGACAGGGTTGTGGAATTTGAACAGCAGTATGAAGAGATAGAACTTCGTCCGGAGGATAGGACGGCCATAGATGGTCTCCTGAACGCCTTAGATGATATTGAGGAATGTGAAGTAAGCCTGGCTTACCTGGTAGGGATGGCGGACTGTCTTCTGATTTTGGACGGGCTGGATCTGATTCAATTATAAATAGAAATGAAAAAGGGCGGCAGGATAACACCTACCGCCCTTTTTACATCCTCCGCATCCCGTCCATCTTTCTATTCTACCATCCCCGGCCACTGCAATGCCCCGTCCTTATCAGGCACTAACAACACCGGATCAGTAGCCATCCGTCCATCCTGATCCAGATAATACCACTTCCCATCCACGGCCTGCAGTCCCTTAGCCATAGAGCCATCTTGACTTAAGTAATACCAAGAGCCCTTATACTGGTACCACACGTCCGCTACCATATGGCCGTTGCCATCAAACCAGTACCATTTGTCACCGTCCTTATACCAGTTATTAGCCACATACTGTCCGGAATCCCCCAGATAAAATCTCTCTCCGCCGTTCTCATGGACCCAGCCGGATTTCTTCGACTTTTTCAGGCCATAAAATTCCGCTATAACTTCCACCTCTGCCCTGGCCAGCTCCTCCAGGTTTATGTCATTCAGTA